>NZ_JADPRZ010000051.1 GCF_017347095.1 Sporosarcina sp. E16_8
TTCCTAGCTGGATTGCTTATGACCCAAGCGGCTGGCGCCTGGAGCTAGACAATAAGAAAAGCGCAAGGCGCCGTCTAGACGCGACAGGCATAAGTCGATCCAGCGACGTGGCGCCCTTTGCCCGGGAAGGATGCAGTTCAATCCTTCCTAGCTGGATTTCTTATGACCCGAGCGGCTGGCGCCTGGAGCTAGACAATAAGAAAAGCGCAATGCGCCTTCTAGACGCGACAGGCATAAGTCGATCTTGGGGAAGGCAGTCTAAAATCGCGACGTCCTGTCGCTGTGACCGCAAACCTGCATCCTTGCAGGCACGACGTGGCGCTCTTTGCTCGGGAAGGATACAGTTCAATCCTTCCTAGCTCGATTGCTTATGACCGAGCGGCTGGCGCCTGAACCTAGACAATACCCTACGTCAAAAAAACTAATACTCTCTTATCATTAAAGAAAAACCGGCCTAGGCCGGTTTTTAGATGGATTCGTATAATTGTTGTACTGGTTTCATGAGAACACGGTTTACTTCTTCAATCAAGCCACTCAATTTCATTTCTGCTTCGAGCATTTTCATGATCTTAGGATTTTGCTGCGCAAGTTGTGCAGTCTTTTGAGCATATTCAAGTTCTTCAGCAACTGGCTCTTCACCTTGCATCTGTTTTTCCTGAAGGCTCAATTGGATTTTACGGAAACTTTTGAACAACGCTAGTGCATCGTCATCTGCCTTTACTTCTACTACCGCTTGCTGTACTTCCATAAACTCTTCAGTCTTTCTGAACGTTGCTTCCAATTTGTTTAAATCGTCGTAAATATTCACTGTCATGTATAGTCCCCCTAAGATAAATTTGTTGCCAAGACGATAAGGCCTTGTACGATTCCGATCAAACCGCCAAGCAATGCCCCGAGTACGGTAATCATCTTGAACTCGCGCCTTGAAATACCAAGCACAAGATCTTCCAAGATTGCAACCGGAAACGTGTTGACTTGCTCTCTAACCATATCATCTATTTTCAGTTTGCGGAGCGATATTTCCATTTGTTCTTCTGCCTGTTTGAATGCGAAGTGAATCAGCACCGGTGTTACATTGGTAGCTGTCCATGCCGATCCCCCAGGCCAATAATCATGTAGTGTCTTATTCAGACGGTCTTCCAATACAAGTTCTTTCAACGCATATGACCGGACCGAATCGAACAATCCATCCCAATCAAATCCTGAAAGAAGTTCCTCAACGGGACGCTTTTGAAGCTTTTCCCATTCATTAAGTATAATTGTATTCACAAGATCATATGTCCCCGGTGCAGCGATAAATTTCAGCGCTTCACGCTGGACTTTTCCAACAAGCGATTCTGACTCTCCAAAAAACATATTTACCATGCTTCCAAGAGTACCTTTTGATGCTAGGAAATCATCAATCATTTTACCGACCATTGCTTTTCCTTCATCTGATTCGAAGTAGTGTTCCGACTTGCCTAGAATGTAGGTTGTTATGGCTGGAATGCGTCCTGCTGCTTCCACCCGCCACTTTTGCGGTAGCACCTCTTCTACCGATCCCGTCGTCAGTTTTGCACGAACGGCGTTAAGCTGGGTATCGAGTACTTCCAACACTTTCCGCTCTGCTTTCTTTGCAACATTCGTCGCACCGGCAGTATCTAGCCAGTCAGTCAGTGTTTTATCAGAGAGAAGTATATGCTGCTCAAGTTTTTGCTGGAGGAAACTCTCTGCTTTCTTCTCCATGTCATCAGTCAATAATTTCTTCCGGAACGTTTCCGGTGTTAATAAATAATTTGTTACTGTCTTACCAAGTTGCATTGCCAGTTCATCGCGCCGTTTCGGTATCAATCCTGGTGTAAACGGCACACGCCATTTCCCAATATATTTCGCTTCGTGTGGCCTAAACAGCATTTTAATCGCTAGATGATTTGTAAATCCACCGATTAGTGCGCCAATCAAAGCCATGAATAACAATGTCCATAAGAAACCCAACTGCTTCACCTTTTTCCGTATCATTAAGCCCTAATTATAACAGAACTCAACCAAACGGAAAAACTCAAAGGCTTATCTAAGTGCGTTATACATTGTCGACATACGAATAGCATGTTCCATTTCATCATGCATGGCGATGAAAAACGGATTGTAGGCCTGCTGAAAAGGAACTGTCAGCAGCATTTCCTTATACGTTTCAACTCCCTCAAGCTCATTCACCAATGCCCGCTGAACACAGTCTTTTAAGTTATAACAAGGTAAAGGTTTCTTTGGGTTTTGTACAAATGTCCCCGTCATCATATAATAGAGCTGTTGAAACATTTCATAATGGCTTTTTTCGTCTTCATACATATGTCTGAGGAAGTCTTGCCAAAGCGGATCATTCGTCATGCCGTGCATTGATTTATAAAAATAATAATCTTTGTACTCATCCTCGATGGCCTGCTTTAATTTATCAACAAACAAGTCAGCACCCTTTCGCTTTCTTTTCTTGATATTATGCGGTCGGGTAGCGTCTTATGAGAGGAGTAATCATATGCTGCAACATTTCAGCTTTAAACCGATGTTTGACAATACACAATTACCGGGTTGGACATTCTCGTTTTTCTTCCGTAATACGAGGTACACCGGTGACTATTTACCTGAGGGTGTCATTGTTTGGACAGGAGAAACGCCACCTGAAGAAGACAATTTGAAAAAAATGATTCATGAATTGATGATTTTCCATGTCTATGATTGATTCGTGAAAACTTCGGGAATACTGTCCTTCATGACGTATTAAGGAGGCACAGTATGACTAAAGAAAAATCGCCTGAAGAGTTGCGTAAAGAACAGGAACAGTTAAAAGTACAAGACCAGAAAACTGAAAATGTCTTTGAAGATAAAAGCCGAGTTCCAAACGAGCAAAATGCTTGGAAAGAGACGCAATTCAAAAGAGGCGAATAACAAAACTCCCTGCATCTCATATGCAGGGAGTTTTGTTATTCTATATTTCTCGTTTCCTCTACGCCAACTGCGTGCCTTGTATCTTCTTCCAAGTACTTATTACTGTTCGTGTCATTTGTTCCCCTCGTCATATCGTCATAAGGCGTAAAAGGCGTAAACATATTTTCTGACTTCTTCTTATTAAAAAGTGTCTTGTAGATTGCAAATCCAATCAACACCATACCTCCGAGCCCCAATACAATGGAAACAACAGCTACAATGGTAACGCCCATAAGAACACCTCTTTTTGTTTATTATACCACTTACCAATCAGACTCTTCCGACATTTCACTTTTGCGACAGCTTTCTTCTACCAAAAATGCAGTAATAGTAAGTCGACGAAACGACATAGAGACCTGCTGTGATTGTGAACGCATAGGCATAGCCCCAATACGAACCACTAGCCATAACAAGGCCCGCCGCTACAGGCCCCATGGTTGCCCATCCTATATTAAACACAGTTTGGTTCACGGAGTTAGCAAGCCCTTTGTATTTGTCAGCAACAATTTCCATCGCAATAGCACTTTGAATCGGATTGCCCGCATTCATAAGTGCCTGGCGCATAAGGAATCCGAGTGACGCTAACAACAGCGATGTCGTATAAGCGGTTAATAGTAAAAATGGAATCGATAGCATTTGGAACAGGATAAGTGCTTTCACTTTACCAACCTTTTTCACTAGCGCCGGACCTATAAGCATAGCTACCGCCGTCATCGCAGATCCGAGTGATAAAATAAGGCCAATATACGCATTCGAGGCATCAAATCGGTTTGAGAAATATAAATTCAAGTAGGGTACAACAAGACCTGAACCGAACCCAATCAGTAAACTCGCAAATGAGAAGTGGAAAATCAAAATGATATTCCGCCTGAAACTGCTGTCGACTTTCTCAATTTCTTCCTCCACAGGTTCAAAGGACGTTTTCTTCACTTGCACCGATTCAGGCGGCTTGTTTTGAAGTTTAAATAAAGGAAGTAAACCAATTATGAAAATGGTTGCCCCCGTCAGTAGAGCCCATCGAATCGCATCAGCTGCATTGAAAGCCAAGAAGACTTCCAGTACGTCTGCAATAACGCCACCTAGCAAACTACCGATGACATTCGCAACCGTCATTAGCGCGAAGTGAATACTGAACATATGGACCCGTTCAGCGGGCTTAGAATTTTCGGCAAGGAATGGAACACCCGAAACCTGCACAAATGCCATGAATAAACCCGTCAGAAATGCTGCGTAAATAATTGGCGTTTCAGCAACGGCAACGCTACGGTAAAACAATGTCATTCCTCCGAAAATTGCACCGCCAACAATCATCCATTTCCTTCCGAACTTATCACTTAGAAATCCAGCTGGCACGAGCATAATTGCCGATGCCAACGCCGTCATGGAAATGACTTTTCCGTTAATGGTTTCAGGCATCCCTAGCTCTTTTATATAGAGATTGTACATGACCATAAATTCGCCCATCCCAATCTGGATAAGCACATTCGCTAGCATGAACAGCCTAACATTTTTATTGAATAAAGAGATTTTCATCTTCCAATCCGCAAACCATTTCCCCATGCTATTCCAACTTTCCGTACGTGATACTTCGTTACTCTAAATATACGTCTTTCAGAATAGTTTTTCAACTACGTAAATGTGCTGTTCCAGTTACTGCCACAATGTATTCCCCCATGCTCTGGTGGATGCTTGAATACCGATGTAAACTTAGCGCAGGCGCCTTACAGGGGTAGCCGAAGCCATAAGACTGACGGCGAAGCTGTCCGGCTTATGGCGGGAGGCATCCCCTAAGCGTCGAAGCGGGTTGAAAGTTATATTTAGTACCTTCACGCCCCTAGTGAGTACTTTATTGCGGCACATGCTACCCAATGTGCGGTGCCAGCTGCTGCCACAATTCGAAGGGCACGAATGGTGTCAGTAACTGGCACAATGCATTCTTCTCCACGCTATTGGTGAATAATTGTATTCGGTGCAAAAAAGGGACTCCCCACTTACACGGAAGTCCCTTTCGTCATATTATTGTCATTCAACCTTCGGATTACCCGAGGTTCCCGCCTGCAATTTATACATTTGCGCGTACTGCCCGTCAATTGTGAGCAATTCATCGTGTGAGCCTTGTTCAACAATCTCGCCGCGATCTAACACTAAAATACGATCAGCATTTTTAATAGTAGAAAGCCTATGGGCAATGATAAACGTTGTACGCCCTTTTTTCAGTACGTTCATCGCATGCTGGATGATTTCTTCTGTTTCCGTGTCTATGTTGGAAGTCGCTTCATCCAGAATAAGGATTGCAGGATCGAACGCAAGCGCACGTGCAAATGAAATGAGTTGGCGCTGTCCAGAAGAAAGCGTGCTCCCTTTCTCTACAACTGGCTCGTCAATTCCACCAGGCAGATGCTTCAACACCAGTTCCCCACCGACTGCGTCAAGCGAATGTTGCACTTTTTCGCGTGTAATGCGCGGATCACCTAAGCTAATGTTCGACTCGACTGTCCCACTAAACAAGTAAGGATCTTGCAAGACAATGCCCATATGATCACGAATCGTCTGGCGCGGCATGTCACTGATGTTCAGTCCGTCAATCGTAATTTTTCCTTTCGAAGCGTCATAGAAGCGGAACAGCAAGTTCATAATTGAACTTTTCCCCGATCCAGTATGACCGACTAGTGCAACCGTTTCTCCCTGTTTTGCTCCGAATGAAAGATCTTTCAAGACATATTCTTCATCCTTATAAGCGAACCAGACATTCTCAAAACGGACATTTCCCTGGTACCGGGCAATTTTGTCATCACTTACCGGTTCCCCTTCGCGATCCAGCAATTTGAATACGCGCTCCGCAGCAACAAGAGAATGCTCAAGTCGTGCGAACTGGTTAACAATACCCGTCACCGGATTGAACAGCCGTGTAATATAGTCAACAAATGCGTACAGCATCCCAACTGAAATGACACTTTCTGTGGAAATCGATGCACCACCGAAATACCAAATAAAGAATACAAACGTCAACGAGCGGATAATGTCGACAAGATTATGTGATGTTGCCGCCTCCACTTTCAGCAGTTTGTTCTGATAGCGGAAGTGTTCATCATTCAACTCACTGAATTCCTCTTCCATCTGCTTTTCACGACGGAATGCTTGAATGATTGTCATGCCATTGATTGATTCATTGATCATCGCGTTCATATCGCTCACTTTTCCGCGAATGACATGGTTAACTTTCGAAGCGAATTTTCTGTATGCCTTCATCCAAATATAAAGGATTGGTAAGACAAATAACGTGATAGCACCCATTTTAGGATCCAAGATGAACATCGCAATGAAAATTCCTGTAATGTACATCCCACTGATTGCAAACTGTGAAACGACCGTCACATATAAGTTACGGATCGCTTCCGTGTCATTTGTAATCCTTGCGACAACTTTTCCAGCGGGCAAATTATCAAAATACCGAATTGGCAAAGTCTGAATATGTTCGTACAGATCATTACGCATTTTCTGTATGATGCGGTTTGCCGCCTGTTGCATCAATAAATATTGGAAATACCTGAGTATTGCAGTGATTACTGCAAGCCCGAAAAAGATGGCGAGCAGTTTGGCAATGGGAGCGAAATCCATGCCCCCACTAGGAGCACCCGCAATATGGTCATCAATGATTTCCTTAGCAATCATCGGTCCCATAAGATCCGCTGCTACTGCGAACGCGAGAAGAATAATACCTGTCAGTAACAATTTTTTATAATCTAGTGCGTAATGGAGTAATCGTTTACCGGTACTCATATTATTCAACCTCCCCAATCTGTTGGCGGTCGAATTGTTCTTTGTACCAGCCGTTCATTCCAAGTAAGCCCTCATGTGTTCCTTCTTCAATAACACGCCCATCGTCAAGTACGATAATCCAATCGGCATGCGCAATAGCTGACAAACGGTGTGTTGTAATAATTGTCGTTTTTCCAGAACGCTCCGTTTGAATATTCTCTATGATTTTCGCTTCCGTTTTCGCATCGACCGCAGAAAGCGAATCATCTAAAATAAGAATTTCCGGATTTTTCACAAGTGCTCGTGCAATGGAAATCCGCTGTTTCTGACCTCCGGATAACGCAACACCCTTCTCTCCGACGAGCGTTTCAAGTCCTTCTGGAAGCATTTCAAGATCTTTTTCAAAATAGGACAGGCGAATCGTTTCCGCAATGTCGGCTTCAGTCGCATCAGGGCGTCCAAATAAGATATTCTCCCTGACTGATCGTGAAAACAGAACGTGATCCTGCGGTACATAGCCAATCCAATCCCTTACCTGATCTTTCGTCATCGACTGCATCGGTACTCCTGAGAAGACGATTTCCCCTTCACCGGATGGATATTCACGCAGCAGCTGTTTAACAAACGTCGTCTTTCCACTTCCAGTCTTCCCAACTATCCCGAGCGTATCGCCACGTTTCAAATGGAGTTTAATAGCATCCAAGTTGACCGAATGCGATGTCGGGTAAGTGAATGTAACATCCTGGAAACCTACGCTATCAGGTTGTTCAATGTTCACAGGCTGTTTAGGATCCTTCACATCTTCCTCATAATCAAGTGTTTCTGTCACCCGGTCGAGTGACGCATTTCCACGTTGTAAGACATTAATCAGCTCGCCGATTGCAAACATCGGCCAAACAATCATCCCAAGATAGACATTAAAGGTTACGAGATTACCTAAAGTCATATCTCCAATGGATACAAGGTAAGCTCCATAACCGAGTCCTAGCATATACGTAAGCCCTGTCAGTACTTTCGAAATTGGCATGAACAGCGCGTCAATCTTCTCGACATGCATATTTTTCTGATAGACATCTTCCGTCATGTCAGCAAACCCTTTTTCAGTCGCACGTTCCTGAACGTAAGCACGAACAACTCTTACACCCGCGACCGCTTCCAAGACGTTATCGTTCAAATCACCGAACGCCTGCTGTGCCGTCATATATCTTTCATGAATTTTCTTTCCTAAAACCTGCATGATGAACGCCAAAATCGGGAGCGGTAAAATCGCCACAAGCGTTAATTTCCACGACACAAGAATGCCCATTGTCAAGACGAGTGTCATCAAATAGAGCGTCGAATCCACAAGCGTCATGATACCGAAACCAGCCGTCTCAGAAATTGCCCGTAAATCATTTGTCGATCTAGCCATCAAGTCGCCCGTCTTATTTTTTTCATAAAAGGTCGGGGTCATTTTCAGAAAATGATGCATAAGCTTTCCCCGTAATTGCCGTTCGATGACATAAGCTCCACCGAATAACTGGTATTGCCAAACGTAGTTACTCACATAATTGAATAGCATGATTAAAAACATGGAACCTATGAAAATAGTGAGCAATCTGGCTGTCAACGTCTGTGTATAAATTGAGTCAATTGCCTGCCCAATCAGCCAAGGTGGAATAATAACAAGAATATTCGTCACCATCAGCAGAATGAGCGCAACTGTGTACCTCTTACGATTCTCTTTAAAAAACCATTTTAATTTAAATAGTACTGAAAACATTAGTCATTCAACCCTCTTCCCTTTTCTCTTCCAACTATCCGCTTTCGAGAGATTCCTTTTTCAATAGTTTCCTTTGCTGTTTGATGATTAACATCGTCAACACTCCTTTTCCTATTAGTTAGTCCAACTATATGCTGCACGCAATGCGTGGAAACACCGAATTCTCTTTAGATTAAAACAAAAAAAGAGCCTACGCTTCTTAACATAAGCGTGGGCTCATAAAAAGGAACGGCATAGCGCACCGATCCGGGTTTATTTAGTGTTGAAAATTAAAATGCGGATAGGCACGGATTCATTTTATTATTGTTTTGAAACACGTCTACTTTTTTCATTTCCCGTACCTCCCTTTCTATTTCGAGTAACTAACTACTTGTAGGTTATCATTTCCATTTCGAAGTTGTCAATACTTTTTGAAAATATAATCACTTCGACCACCTTGCTAACGATATGAATGCTTCCAATCGGATATGATAGCAACCACTAGTGAAATTGGGACCAAGGGTTTTTTATAATCTAGCTCTTATACATATCCCAAAATACCCTAATTTCATTGATGCTAGAACGACTTCTATGTAATTTCTACTATCCATTTCCATATGTACTTCCTTACAAACAAACGATAGACAAGGTTATCTATTTGTTTTTTTCTTGAAAATAAATTATTATAGAGTTAACTAAGGATTTTATCACTATAGGAGGTGTACACTTTGTTCTCCCCCTCATTTGGGTTCGGAACAAAGTAATTATTTGGATATTGCCATACGATTGGCAGCATTTGCTGTCTTGATCGCTCTCACCGCATTTTTTGTTGCGAGTGAATTTGCAATTGTGAAGATTAGAGCAACACGGATTGACCAACTGGTGGCGGAGGGTAACCCGCGTGCCGTAACTGCGAGAAAGGTAATTAGTAATTTGGACGAATATTTGTCCGCTTGCCAATTGGGTATTACGATTACCGCTCTCGGACTCGGGATGCTAGGGGAACCAACTGTAAAACTAATGTTAAAACCAATATTCACTTATTACGATTTGACAGCTAGTACTGCCAGTATCCTTTCATTCATTATCGCATTCACATCGGTAACATTTTTGCATGTTGTTATAGGTGAATTGGCTCCTAAAACGATCGCGATTCAAAAAGCGGAAGCCATTACGTTGTCATTTTCAAAACCGCTTATTTTATTTTATCGCCTCATGTACCCTATTATTAAAGGTATGAACGGTTCTGCACGTTTCTTCGTTGGACTGCTTGGCTTTAAATCGATTTCAGAATCAGAAGTCGCACATACAGAAGAAGAACTTCGGATGATTTTATCGGATAGTTTAAAAAGCGGTGAAATTAACCAGGCCGAATATAAATATGTCAATAAGATTTTTGAATTTGATGACCGGATTGCCAATGAAATCATGGCCCCCCGGACAGAGATGATAACGATCGAAAAAGACATGACATTACGTGAGGTATTCGACGTGATGGGTGTTGAACAATATACACGCTACCCAGTCACGGATGGCGATAAAGACCATATTATTGGTCTAGTCAACATGAAAAACCTATTGACTGCATTCATTAAGGAGCCTGAAACAGCAGGCCATCAGACTGTTGTCAATTATATGCAACCGATTATACATGTCATTGAATCGATACCAATCGCCGACCTTCTACTCAAAATCCAACGTGAACGCATTCATATGGCGATTCTAATGGATGAATATGGAGGAACTTCCGGTCTTGTAACAATCGAAGATATTTTAGAAGAAATCGTCGGTGATATTCAAGACGAATTCGATATGAATGAAGTACCAGAAATACAAATTCTCGGGGAAAACCATTATATTTTAGACGCGAAGATGCGAATCGAAAATGTAAATGACATTCTCGGTATATCTATTAACGAAGAGGACATCGATACCATAGGTGGCTGGATCATGACCCAACGCTTCGAAGCAATTCAAGGCGAAAAGATTATTGAACAAGGATTTGAATTCATCGTCAAAGATGTAGATGGCCATCATATCCTCTACCTCGAAGTCATCAAATATGAACAGGAAGAAACTGACGATACTTCGGAATTGTCAATGGAATCCTAAACTAAGAGCGACCTCCTTCTGTGGAGGTCGCTCTTTTTGATGTGGGATGTTGTGAAGTTTTGACGGAGCGTTGTTAACTTTTGTCGGTATGTTGCTTACTTCTGGAAAAGCGTTGTGAACTTTGGCTAGCACGTTGCTTACTTCCGGCAAAACGTTGTGAACTTCGCATAGCGTTGTCTTCCACCTTGAATAACCTGAAAAATCCGTATTGACTTTCTTCTTTCATCTTGTTATTATTAATTCATCTTACAGAAAGCAGGTGAAGTTTTATGGCTATTATCAGTGTACCTATTGCTAATTTGATCGGACCCATACTTTCACCTGCCGTGCTTTTATCATAAGCATGCTTATTCTGTTATGCGTGTGAAAGCCGTGGTGTCCGATCAAAGGACCCACGGCTTTTGATTGTCTAGCTACAAGTGCCTTGCGCTTTTCTAGTACGCACATAACAGGAGGAATATATATTGATTAATTTAAACGAGTACGGTTGGAATTTATCCCATGAAGCGAATTGGGATGCTATAAAAAATGGATTAAAAATGAAGAAATGCATGCCTGGACGTGTCACACTTGAACATAAAAGAATGTATCGAGTTGTCACGGCTGAAGGTGAATGGCTATCTGTTTGCTCGGGTGCAATGCAGTACGAAGCTGATGAGCGACGCGACTTCCCTGCTGTCGGGGATTGGGTGGCAGTGGAGAAAATGCCCGGCGAAGAACGCGGAATCATCCATGCCATTTTACCGCGAACATCGTTGTTCTCACGCAAAGCTGCGGGCACAACGATTGCCGAACAGATTATCGCAGTCAATATCGATATCGTTTTCTTGGTCATGTCGATGAATAAAGACTTTAGCGCAAGACGACTCGAGCGGTATCTCGTTGCCGCCTATGATTCAGGTGCAAGCCCTGTCGTCGTGCTGACGAAGAAAGATGTATGCGATGATCCTTCCCATTACATTGAAGAAGCACATAATATTGCGATGGGTGCTGATGTTTTCGCCGTGAGCAATGTAACCGGCGAAGGAATTGACGCATTGACCGAGCTGTTAGAAGGCGGAAAAACAGCTGCGTTATTAGGTTCTTCAGGTGTAGGGAAATCATCTCTTACAAACGCCATTTGCGGCGGTGAAACGATGGTTGTTCAAGATATCCGTGATGATGACGATAAAGGTCGGCATACGACGAGCCATCGTGAACTTATTAAGATTCCTGGTGGCGGTGTACTGATTGATACGCCGGGGATGAGAGAATTTCAGCTGTGGGACAACAGCGAGAGTCTGGATTCAGGTTTTAAAGACGTAGAAGCATTTGCAAATTCATGCAAGTTCAACGACTGTCAGCATAACAATGAGCCCGGATGTGCCTTACGACAGGCACTTGCTTCCGGTGCTTTACCTGAAGACCGCTACGCGAGCTATCTGAAACTCCAAAAAGAGTTGGCCTTCCTTGAACGAAAAATGGACGCCGCCGCTCAAGCCGAAGAACGGATTAAGTGGAAAAAGATAACGAAAAGTATGCGGAATCATCCTTCGAAGAAGAAATAAGAAAAGAGTCGCCATATAAGAGGGGCTGTTCTGTTAGTCGATAAATTTCCGACTAACAAGATCAACGCTGCTTTTGATATGCTTATTGATTGGTATCACCGCGTTGAATTGCTTTATCACCGTCTTAAACGAGTATAGCTCCACCATGGGATCCCTGGTACGTCAGATAATACATTTTATGTTACAAAAAATGCCACGTACACCGGAATTTACCGGTATGCGTGGCGTTTTTTCTATCAATCCTTCTTATACTCAATATGGTACACATCATGACGACGATCTTTCAGTTGCTTCACCGTTCCGTCCTGACGTTGGCGACGTAATATCTCGAGGTCGACGTCTCCGATAAGTACCATTTCTAAGTTAGCATTCGTTTCTCCTACAATACCGTCCCTAGCAAACTCGAAATCGGATGGAGCGAAAATAGCTGATTGTGCATATTGAATATCCATATTTGCCGTCAGCGGCAAGTTGCCGACCGTGCCGGAAATAACTGTGTAAATTTGATTTTCGATGGCACGGGCTTGTGCACAATAACGAACGCGTAGATACCCTTGTCTATCTTCCGTACAAAATGGGGTAAAGATAATATTAGCACCCATATCCGTCGCGATACGTGCTAATTCTGGGAATTCAATATCATAGCAAATTTGGATGGCGATTTTCCCGCAGTCTGTATCAAATACACGAACCGCATCTCCAGCACTGATTCCCCACCATTTCCGTTCGTTTGGCGTAATGTGAATCTTATATTGCTTTTCGATTGAACCATCGCGACGGAACAAATACGAGATGTTGTAGATTTCTTCATTCTCTTCCTCGACAAAGTGAGATCCACCAATGATATTCACGTTGTAACGTACGGCAAGATTCATGAATAACTCAATATACTGCGGCGTAAATTCAGTCATTTTACGCACTGCTTGACTCGGTGATGGTTCATTCAAAAAGGACATGAGCTGAGTCGTAAATATTTCCGGGAAGACGACGAAATCGGAGTTGGCATCAGATGCGACATCCACAAAGTACTCGCACTGATGGGCCATCTCTTCAAAGGAAGAAATCTTGCGCATTAAATACTGGACGACGCAAATCCGTACTGGATAGCTTGTCTTAAAATGACGCTTCGTGAGCGGTTTATAGTCAACATTATTCCACTCCATTAGCGTGGCATATTTCTTCGATGCTTTATCGTCCGGTAGATAGTTTGGATTGACCCGCATCAACGTAAAGTCATTCATTAGCTGGAACGTCAATACAGGATCATAGATTTTATGGCGCGACACAGAATCTACATATTCACGCGGCGACATTTCGTCTGCAAATTTATGGTAGTTCGGTATCCGCCCGCCGAGGATAATCGACTTCAAATTGAGCTCTCTTGCAAGTTCTTTACGCGCCTCATACAAACGCTGCCCGACCTTCATACGACGGAAGCCTGGATGCACCATAACTTCGATGCCGTACATATTATAACCGTCGGGGTTATGGTTTGTTATATACCCTTCGTCTGTGACATCATCCCATGTATGGCGGTCGTCGTACTCATCGAAGTTGATGATAAGGCTTGAACATGAACCGATGATTTCCCCGTCCAATTCTGCAACTAATTGTCCTTCTGGAAACATCTCCAAATGACTTTTTAGATGACTCTCTTCCCATGGTTCCATGCCTGGAAAACACAATTCCTGCATACTTAAAAGCCTTGCTATATCCTCAAACTTCATCTGACGAATGACCATACTTATTTCAAACGTAGACAAATCAAATTCTTCACTCATTCGAAACACCTCTTCCCAACCTGTTTCTCTTCATTATATCGTAGTGCTGTTACAGTTAATAATATTTTACTTGTTTAATACGACACCCTATAATCTAATGTGTATGTAGTTTACCAAGCAGGAGATGATTGTATGCAGAAACGACTGGAGAACAGTCTCATTGTTATTTGGACAGTCTCACTTGTCGCAACGCTCGGTTCCCTATACTTTTCGGAAGTGCGCGGATATGAGCCTTGTACGCTTTGTTGGTACCAACGGATTCTAATGTATCCGATCGTACTTATTTCAGGCGTTGCCCTGTTCCAGAAAAATGCACGAATTGCCTTGACTTTAGCTGTTTTCTCGATTGTTGGTGGAAGTATCTCCCTCTATCATTATGGAATCCAAAAACTCACTTTTTTGAGCGATAGCGCACCGGTTTGTGGAAATGTATCTTGCACCGGACAGTACATCAACTATCTTGGATTTATTACAATTCCATTCTTGGCGCTTACGGCATTTTTAATTATCTTAATTACAAGCCTTTTCATGATGAAATGGCAGAAGGAGTCGAAGTAACTTGAAAAAATTATTAATCATTGGCGGTGCTATTGTAGCGGTCTTCATCCTCATTGTCGTTTTATCAAACAAAGCGGACGAAACAAAAATGAAAGACAATCCATATGGAACGGACAAGCTTTCAAAATCTACAATTGATTTGATTGGCAATGAAAACTACAGCAACATCGTCAAACCAGATGACCTGTTCAAAAAAATCGAAGCCGGCGAATCCGTAACAGTTTACTACTTCCATCCCGAATGTCAATTTTGCATGCAGATGACGCCTGTTATGATGCCGATTGCAAAAGAAATGGGTGCCGATGTACTGCAATACAACATGATGGAATTTGGCGATTTAGTTGGTAAAGGGACAGATTATGAAATCCTATCATGGCCACAACTTGTCCACTATGAAAACGGAGAAAAAGTTGGATCGATAGCCGGATACGATAACTTGAACAAGGAAGAATCGGAAAAGACTATCCGTGCATTTTTCACTGAATTCGAAGGCAAATAATATAGAACGAAGTCTAAGTTCGCCGCGTCCTGCGGTAACTAGGAGGGATGAAGTACAATCCCTCCTGCTTCATGACCTACATCCTGTAGGCCCACGATAGGAAGGAATGATTTAAATGGCTTTATTTCATTATAAAACACAAGAAGACAATATGACGGTTGAATATCTACTAAAAGATAAATGGCAAGGCGGCAAAAAGACGGTCCACCTTATGCGTATGGCGAAGAGTGTACTCGATTCGAACGGCGAACCCGTAGACGATTGGCGCTTACCTCTAGCGAAAGGTACGGAATTGGTGTTTACTTTCCCTGATGCAGCTTCTACGTATATTGCTGATGAACAAGTTGAACTTACCGTACTTTTTGAAGACGAGCATATCCTAGCAGTCGTCAAACCAGCTGGCATGACAACACATCCCGATGGTCCAAAGGATAAAGGTACACTGATGAATGCTGTTATGGCCTATGTTAAAAACAATGGCGGGGATTATGCCGAGCATATCCATCGTCTTGATAAAGGAACTTCGGGTGTTGTTCTCGTTGCGAAGCACCCGATTGCAAAAGCACTCTTCGACCGTATGATTGAGAATAACGACATCACGCGGAAATACACTGCTGAAGTTGACGGTTACTTGAAACGACCTAAAGGTTCAATTAGACTTCCGATTGGAAAAGACCGCCATCACCCAGCCAAACGAATTGTCTCAATGTCTGGACAAGCCGCTGTTACAAACTTCCGGCTTATTGAACGTAAAGAAGAGACGTCCATCGTAGAAGCTGATCTTGAAACTGGCCGAACACACCAGATTCGTGTACATTTATCGCATATTGGATATCCAGTTACAGGCGATACACTATATGACGGCAGTGAAACGGAAGACGGTCATTATCGGTTAACGGCAACTGCAGTGTCGTTCATCCATCCATTTACAGAAGAACAGACGCTTGTCGAAATGAAAAATAGCTGAAAAACGCCATGGAGAATATTTCTCCATGGCATTTCTTTTTTCAAAATTAAAACGTATCCGGGTCAGTTCCCGTACGTTCATCGCGATTAAGTTCGTTAATCGATGCCATTTCTTCATTCGACAGTTCAAAATCTGCAACTTCACTATTTTCTCTTATACGTTCAGGCGTCACTGACTTCGGAATAACGATGAGATTATTTTGCAAATGCCACCGGATAATGACTTGCGCAGGTGTTTTACCGTATTGTTCGCCGATGTTAAGAAGCGTTGGTTCTGCAAGTAACTTGCCGCGTGCCAGCGGTGACCAAGATGTAACAGCAATTCCATTCGCTTCGCAAAACGCACGAAGCGGTTCCTGTGTCAGATACGGGTGGAGTTCAATCTGGTTCACCATTGGTGCGACATTTGCTTTTACGAGGATCCTTTCAAGATGATGGGCATGATGATTGGAGACACCCGTGGTGCGAATCAGTTTTTCATCATACAACCGTTCAATCGCTTTATAAGTGTCGACATATTTCTCCGACACAGGCCAATGTGTCAAATAAAGATCCAAATAATCTAAGCCTAGTTTCTTCAATGAAGTCTCGAATGCGCGGAGTGTCCCGTCATAGCCCTGATCGGTATTCCAGACTTTCGAAGTGATGAACAGCTCTTCTCGTGGAACACCGGAGTGACGGACCGCTTCACCTGTTTCGCTTTCATTGTCATAGATTGTTGCCGTATCAATTGCACGGTACCCAGTCCCTATTGCATATGTAATTGCCTCGACCGTTTGCTCGGGATCCGTCATCTTATAAACACCAAGCCCTAATTGTGGCATTTTCACACCATTTTCGAGTTCAATTGTTCCGTTGAATAGTTTTGACATTGTATATTTCCCCTTTCGTCGCTTATATTTCAATTGTACAAGCGGCATCCGAATATTACGAATAACCGGATTAGAATTCAGAGTTGAATTTTACTCTAAAAACGAATATTATTGTACATGGACATCATTTCGTTCGTATTTCGAGAGGAGAATTACGTTGTTTCAATTAAAAAAGAACAATACTACCGTAAAAACTGAAGTATTAGCCGGTATGACAACTTTTTTGACTATGGCTTATATCGTCATTGTCAATCCAATTATTCTTGCTGATGCAGGTGTACCATTCGAGCAAGTGTTCATCGCGACGATTATCGCTGCTGTTGTCGGTACATTATGGATGGCTCTCTTCGCCAACTACCCAATTGCCATTGCACCAGGAATGGGATTGAACGCTTATTTTACATCGGTTGTTCTCGCATCTGACGGACAACTCGATTACATGACTGCTTTTTCTGCAGTATTCGTAGCTGGACTATTATTTGTTCTGTTATCCATGACATCTTTCCGTGAAAAGTTAATTGAGTCAATTCCTGAGAGTCTCAAGCTCGGAATTACCGCTGGAATTGGATTATTCATCGCCTTTATCGGCTTGCGTCTTTCTGGACTCGTTGCTCCACATGAGGCCAATCTTGTTAAGCTTGGCGATTTAACTTCCCCACCCGTCCTACTAGCTTTGTTCGGTCTTCTTGTGACAGTTATACTTATGACCTTGAATATCTACGGCTCGATTTTCATCGGAATGATTCTAACAGGAATTGTCGCAGCCTTTACAGGTCAGCTGAAATTTGAAGGGGTTTTATGGAAACTCCCACAACTACCGGAAGGTATTCTCGTTTGGAATCCAATTACAGCAGTGGGTGATGTAATTTCAAACGGCTTGTACGGCGTCGTCTTCGCCTTCCTTATTGTCACCTTGTTCGATACGACCGGCACGATGATAGGTGTCGCAAAACAGGCTGGCCTGATGAAAGGGAATAAGCTTCCCCGTGCACGTCAAGCATTACTTGCAGATTCTGTAGCAACTACATTTGGTTCCATGTTCGGAACAAGCCCGACAACAGCGTACATTGAATCCTCATCTGGGGTTGCTGTAGGCGGCCGGACTGGACTGACATCATTGACTGTTTCCATTCTATTTATTGTAGCAGCATTTTTCGGTCCGCTCGTCAGTACATTATCAGGTGTTTCTGCGATAACCGCTCCTGCTTTGATCATCGTTGGAAGCTTGATGATTGGAGCAGTTAAAGATATTGATTGGGATTCATTCGATGAAGCATTCCCAGCCTTTCTTGTTATCTTAACAATGCCACTCACTTCTAGCATTGCGACAGGAATTGCTCTTGGTTTCATCACATACCCACTATTAAAAGTTGTCAAAGGGAAAGGGAAACAAGTTCCTATCCTGTTGTATATTTTCGCAGTACTCTTCACCTATCAACTGCTCTATTTACCACATTAAGAAAAGCGCAAGGCGCCGTTCAGCTCCGACAGGTATAAGACGGGCTGGCTAAGCGGCGTTCTTTGCCGAATAGCCTGACCGACTTATGTCCCGAGGAGTTGGCGCCTGGAGTCTAGACACCGTTACTAGGTGAAAAACTTATAGTTTCTTATATTTTATAAATGCCCTTCCGTTTGTATTCGGAAGGGCATTTTTTCACATATTGATTCTGCTTCTAGAAGTGATAGCTGACAGTACGAGCGCTCCTGCAGTCAGTAGGTGCATGAACCAGCCGATGAACGGAATGGCGCTTACTACGCTCGTCACGAGACCCAGTATTGATGCTGCCTTGCCTTGCATATCTCGGATTGAAAGCAGTAAAGTAATTGCATGTAATACGAACATTACACCAAGCGCCGAATAACCGGAGCTTATGACAAAAACTCCGCCAATGATCGGGATTGCAAGAAAGCCTTCTGCAATTGCTGTGACCCATTTCATTCCTGTTGAATAGTTCTTCATACTATATTCTACCTCCATATTATTTAAGTCGTTATGTTATATACGGACAAGTTAGCACAAAGTTTCATTTTTCTTAGCTCTGTCACAATTTTTCCTGACTGTCGTTTCAATTCCATTAAAAATAGGGTATACTTAACGAAGCTACTAATGAATTTACAGGAGGTACCTAACATGACAATACTTCTAATTTTAGGTGTTTGCTTTGCATTCCTATCTGCAATTTTCACTGGCGGATACGATGATAAACCTGGCAAGGTTAAGATACCTGGCCTAAAAAAATAACTTTAGAAAAGCGCCAGGAGTCTAGACTCCGATCTAAGCAGACAAAGCTTATACTTTCTTTTCTTTGAACAAAACGGGACACGCCTATAGGCTGTCCCGTTTTTTCATACCAATCCTGGATAAGCTTGTTGCCTAAGCGCTTCATATATAAGTATCGCCGCCGTGTTCGATAAATTAAGCGATCGGATATTGTCGTTCATCGGGATTCGTAGACATCGTTCTTTATTCTCCTGTAAAATGTCTTCAGGAAGTCCACTTGTTTCTTTACCAAAAACAAAAAATATATCTGTCGAACCATCAGAATAATCGAATGCAGTGTGAGTACTTTCACCGTGCTTTGTCAAAAAGTAAAATAGAGCATCGGGATTCGCCGCAAATAACTCACGAATTCCTTCATGATACGTAATGTCAACATGCTCCCAGTAATCGAGCCCCGCACGTTTCAACATTTTGTCATCCGTCGAAAACCCGAGTGGCTTCACGAGATGAAGTTTAGCTCCTGTTCCTGCGCATGTCCGCGCGATGTTCCCAGTGTTTGCAGGGATTTGCGGTTCAAATAATGCGACATGTATAGCCATTTCAGCACTTCCTCCACTTAAACTTTTTCTATCCGGTTATCCGCTGCCTTTTCTAATTCAGCACGCACTTCCGGATCTTCCTCTTTCAATAATGCTTCCTTTATCGCTACATATCCTTCTTCCAAACCAATTCGACCAAGTGCCCATGCAATCGTACCACGAATGACAGGCCTCGGGTCGTTCTCTAACATACTGATCAATTCAGGTACCGCGGACTCTTCCTTGAAATGTGCAAGTGCAATTATCGCATTTCGCTGAATCGGATTTTTCCCGCGCCAGGATCCAGAAACATGTCCAAATTTCTGTTTAAACTCACGATTAGACAACCTAAGAATCGGTTGAAGAAGCGGCTTGGCCAGTTCAGGATCCGGTTGGAAAGCTTCCTGATGCAAATTATGCTTTCCTTTATTTTTCGGACACACCGTTTGACATGTATCACACCCGTACACCCGATTACCAAATTCCGCACGAAATTCTTCTGGGATCGGCTTTTTCGACTGCGTTAGGAAAGCAATACAACGTTGCGCATTTAATTGCCCTCCTTGAATCAAAGCCCCTGTTGGACATACATCAAGACAAAGTGTGCAATCCCCGCATTCATCTTCCATCGGAACATCCGGCGCAAATGGGATATTGGTAATCATTTCACCAAGGTAAACATACGAACCGAATTCCGGCGTAATGATTGAACAATTCTTTGCTGACCAGCCGATCCCTGCCCGTTCTGCAACAGCACGGTCTGCAAGCTCACCCGTATCCACCATCGAGCGAACCCTTGCTGCAGGTGCATGTTCCAGTATAAATTCCTCAAGCAGTCTCAACTTCTCACGAAGAACCGTATGATAATCTGTCCCCCACGATGCACGACAAAAAATCCCCCGTCGCTCACCTTTTTTTCCCCTCGGAGAATCCACCATTTTGGACGGATAGGCTACAGCAATAGCAATAATACTTTCTGCTTGATCAAGCAATAGAGCAGGTTCCGTCCGTTTATCTAAATCTTTTTCTTCGAAACCCGACTGATAACCAAGTTCTTGCTGCCGCTTCAAGCGATTTTTCAGTTCGCGAAACGGGGCAGCTGTTGTAAAACCAATTTTATCGATGCCGATTGACTTCGCATAGTCCCTCACTGCCTGTTGCAATTGAACAGCATTCACACTGTATCGCCTCCACTATGCTACTATTGAATTAAACTATATAAAGGGTGAAGTCATTGATTATCGAAATGGATATGAAGCTTTTAGCTGCCGTACCCGGATTAAAATTGGGCATTAACCATTATACCAAAATTACAGTGTCAGAATCGCCTCAGATGCTTAAAGGAAAATTGCAATTATTCCAAGAGCAACTTTTCTTTGAGCTGGAGAACAAACCCGTAACCGAATTCCCTGGCATTAACGAATGGCGCACTGTATGGAAAGCACTTGGCGCAGACCCTAATCGATATCGCCATTCTACAGAAGCACTTATGCGCCGCATTAAGAAACAAAACTACATCGATCCATTCCACAATGCTGTGGACTTAAATAACTTCTTTTCCCTGCAACATGAAATTCCAATAGGCATCTACGACCTCGAAAAGATTGTCGGCAATGTAGCCGTTACTTCCGGAACAGAAGATGATGGATATGATGGATTGAATGGTCGTTTTAATTCATTACAAAATATTTTATTGTTAAAAGATGATTATAGCCCATTTGGCAGTCCATTTGTCGATTCTATACGCAGCGCTGTAACAGAAGATACGACAGACGCGCTGCATATCTTCTTCCTACGCCCGTCCATGGCTGCTACTGAAGCGTTTGAACTAACAACAGCATGTGGGAACATGTTCACTAGCCTTAGCGGTGGAGACGTTCGTTCATATATTTTGCACGAAGGACAAACTTCCATTAGAGTAGACTGACAATATTTATAATTGGGAGGATGAACAAATGAGCAACATAACACTCGCTGAAGCTGTGAAATTAAAAAGCATTTTAACAAAACGAATCCATGAGCTAGAAGATGAAATGAGACGCGTCGCCTTTACGACTGTAGAAAAGGGCAACACTCCTGATCTAGGACCACGTACCCTTAACGTTGTGGAAACCGAATTAGATGATGTCCGTTTAGATAGTAGAGTGCTTGATCGTCTCATGTATCGTGCCAATATCGATAACACACTAGAATTCCATGGGCAGCAACTTGCCATTGTAGAAGCAATCGAACTAGCTACACAACTACGTGCCAAATCCCGCTTTTATAAAGAACTGTCCATGGCAGAAAAAGAAGTGATTCAGTATGGCTACTCTGAAAGTACCATCGTTTACCGTGTCGCTTTATTCGATCCCGAGGACTATCGGTTAAAATCATTACAAGCAGAAAAGGATGCCCATAAGTTATCTAATTCTATTAATGCAAAAAACTATTCTATTGTCTTAGTGTTTGACGATACGAAGTACTTTTAATACCCTTGGAAAGGTGAGACTCCTCTCCAGGGCATAGAGTGGGGACTAATCCAATTTAAATTGCAGGCAAACCAATAACCTGTCACCATTTACTTTGTGACCTATCCCCAATGACCGACCAAGGCAATTGCAATAGACAACCAAAAAAGAGTATCACCAGGTCTCCCTCTATGAAAATCGTTCCTTCCGCTGCGGCGGTAAGGAGCGATTTTGTTTAGGCTTAATTTTTGAACGGCTGTGTGTTCTCGCATCAATTAATAACGCCTAAGTTCCACTTCCTTAGACACTTAATCCACTAGGTTATCCATCACAATTTTAGCAAGTCAACTTTTCTTGCTGAAACATATTGCAGCTCCTACTCATGTTCTGCAATACATTTCAGAGCTCTTGCTCGACTCATAATAAAATTCCTCATATAGCTTTCCAAAAACAACTTATCTGCAATAACACCAATCAACCCATAAGGTGATTTATATTGAAATCTATCAATCATCACAGTGCCATTATCCTTCTCAATAAACTCATGAATATGGTGAAAGGAGTGGAATGCTCCCTTCACCATAATATCTTCAAACATATACGGTCTATCCATCACCGTTACTTTAGCAGTCAGTCTTTGTCTTACACCGAAATGAACTGCCTCCCATGTAACAACATCCCCGGCCACCAATAAACCTTCTGTAACCCCACCGACAGCTTTCTCTTGGTTGTACAATAAATGACGTTGGTGAAAGAAAATCCCCATCCCTTTAAAGGGAGATGAGGAGGATCTTCACTAACGTCATTTTTTATAAGTATATTG
>NZ_JADPRZ010000052.1 GCF_017347095.1 Sporosarcina sp. E16_8
GACCGCCTTTATCTTTATGTCTTTCAGTGCCTGTCGCGTCTGGACGGCGCCTTCCGCTTTTCTATGTTGTCTAGGCTCCAGGCGCCAAACGCTTTGGTCATAAGCCAGACCGACAATGCGGCAAAGAACGCCGCTTCGCCTGTCCGTCTTATGCCTGTCGCGTCTGGACGGCGCCTTCCGCTTTTCTATGTTGTCTAGGCTCCAGCGCCTAGCCCCTCGGGTCACTTCAGACTCGAAGATAAAAGGCACAGATCGCCTTTTTCTTCGAGTCTTTCAGTGCCTGTCGGGGCTGAACAGGCGCTTTCGCTTTTCTATGTTGTCTAGGCTTCAGGCGCCAAACGCTTGGGTCACTTCAGACTCGAAGATAAAAGGCAAAGACCGCCTTTTTCTTTATGCCTTTCAGTGCCTGTCGGGGCTGGACGGCGCCTTCCGTTTTTCTATTAGTTCTAAAGTATATTCATTGCCAGTTAACTATGGTAAAATTGTTAGTTAGAAGCGTATACATACACGGGAATATCCGATGATGCAGGTGGAAGGGGAAACAGAAACAATGTTTACAAAAGATATTGGAATTGACCTTGGTACGGCAAACGTCTTAATACACGTTAAAGGAAAAGGGATTGTTTTAAACGAACCCTCAGTCGTGGCAATTGATAAAAATACAAATAAAGTACTGGCAGTCGGAGAAGAAGCAAGACAAATGGTTGGTAGGACGCCCGCCAATATAATTGCGATTAGACCTATGAAAGACGGGGTTATCGCTGATTTTGACGTTACGGAAGCTATGCTTAGCCACTTCATGAATAAATTGGACGTTAAAGGATTTTTTTCAAAACCTAGAATTCTTATCTGTTGTCCAACAAACATTACGAGCGTCGAACAGAAAGCCATTCGACAAGCAGCTGAAAAATCGGGCGGCAAGAAAATTTATCTTGAAGAAGAGCCGAAAGTTGCAGCGATCGGAGCTGGAATGGATATTTTCCAACCGAGTGGAAACATGGTTGTCGATATCGGTGGGGGTACAACGGATGTCGCTGTTTTATCGATGGGAGACATCGTTACATCACGCTCTATTACTGTAGCCGGAGATACTTTTGACAACGATATTACACAATATATTAAACACCATTATAAATTGCTTATCGGAGAACGGACTGCAGAAAATATCAAATTCAATGTTGGTACGGTTTTCCCAGGCAGTCGAAAAGAACAGATAGATATAAGGGGACGTGACATGGTTTCGGGACTTCCCCGTACAGTCACAATCCATTCTGATGAAATCGCTGTTGCACTGAAAGAATCAATCTATATGATTGTCCATGCAGCAAAAAATGTCTTGGAAAAAACACCGCCTGAATTGTCTGCTGACATTATCGATCGTGGCGTATTTCTTACTGGGGGCGGTGCGTTATTGCACGGCATCGACCAATTACTCGCTGATGAATTGAAAGTTCCCGTGTTCATTTCAGATAATCCACTCGATTGCGTTGCAATTGGGACAGGCATTTTATTGGAGAATATGGACAAAATCTCTAATCGTTGGTAATTGTTAACAACACTAATAGTGAAGTAACAGGAGGTGGGCGTATGTTCCGTGGATTTTACACAGCCGGATCAGGGATGATCGCACAGCAACGCAGAACAGAAATACTGGCGAACAATATGGCGAATGCCAACACGCCAGGTTTCAAGGCGGACCAATCGGTGATTCGTTCGTTTCCCGAAATGTATATGTCGAGTATTAACACGGCAAATATCCCAACAGAAAACGGCTTTCAAATGAAGGGCTTGTCCCCGGTTGGTTCAGTTTCGACAGGCGTTTATACGCAGGAGACGTTGCCATTATTCACGCAGGGACAATTGCGCGAAACTGAGCTGACGACTGATATCGCACTGATTGACGGCCGCTTACCGATTGATGCAGAAACAGGGACTCAGTCCGCCATCTTCTTCAGACTTGAAAATGAGGGTGGAAGTGAACAATATACAAAGAACGGTAATTTCACACTTGATCCTAGCGGGTTTTTGACTAGTGCAGGTGGCGCATATGTTCTTGATAATAATGGGCAGCGGATTGCCTTGCAAAATGATGATTTCCGTGTCACGGATGAAGGCGTAATTATGGAGGGTAACACGGCTGTCGCAACACTTGGTATTTCATTCGCGCAGCGCCCTGACATGCTTCTGAAACAGGGAAATGGCATGTTCGTGACTGAAGGCGGCGAAAACCTTGCAGCCGCAAACGGCACGGCAGGCGTCACCTATTCGATGCAGCAAGGTTATCTCGAAGGTTCGAATGTCGATGCAGCACGAACGATGACGGACATGCTTACTGCATACCGTGCATTCGAGGCCAATCAAAAAATTCTTCAGGCCTATGACCGCAGCATGGAAAAAGCGGTAACGGAAGTCGGACGCGTCAATTAATGACACGCCATTCGAAAGGGGTCGGGATGCATGATACGCACAATGACGACAGCAACAAATACTCTGAGTCAATTGCAAAGTCAAATGGATGTAATCGGGAATAACCTCGCAAACATTTCGACTCATGGCTATAAATCGAGCGATGCTAAATTCCAAGAAATGTTAGTCCAACAATTCAATAATGATAAAGCAGACACTGCGCCGCGTCAATCACCCGTCGGTATCCGCTACGGATCAGGTGCTGTACTTGGTCAATCGCAGATGAATTGGAAAGCAGGGTCCTTGCAAACGACGGGCCGCGAACTTGATTTTGCACTGACGACACCAAAACAATATTTCAACGTTCTTATGCCTGACGGAGGCGGGGAACAAACTGTTTATACACGGCAAGGGAATTTCTACGTTTCACCAGTTGCAAACGGACAAGTGATGCTTGTTAATGGTGAGGGTTATCCGGTTGCAAACAGTGCAGGATTGCCAGTCACATTTTCAGATAATGTTACAAATTATACAGTTAAACCGGGCGGAAATTTGCAACTGACAAAAGCAGATGGGACGACGCAGACAATCGAACTGGCTGTGACGGTGATGGAACGACCAAATTTGATGCAGCGTTTATCGGCAACGAATTTTGCATTACCTGAAAACTTGGCGGATCTTGGTGTCACGCAACAACAAGTTTTAACTGAGCTACAAGGGGCTGCACGGAACGTAATCGGATTGGAAGGTCAGGCTCTTGAAGCATCAAATGTTAACTCTCAGAAAGAGATGACGGATCTCATTAGTGTGCAGCGTAATTATCAATTTAATGCACGGGCAGTGACGCTTGCAGACCAGATGCTTGGTCTGATTAACGGCATCCGATAAAAGTTTTTTTAAAAATAGTAACGTTCGGCTCTGAAGTGCATGAGACAGACGAAAAGGCTAGTCTACCTGCATCCGGTAGGTATCTGAGGACTGGACAAATAGGGAGTACTGAATATGACAGATGAAAAAAGAACCAACTTGAATTCGAATGAGTCGAGGGAAAAGGAGAACGCACCACCTTTAATTCGGTCTACTCGTAAAGAACGCGGACGGCAAAATAAGCCTGTAGAGGAAACTCCACTCAAAAAGCAATTTTGGGTGCAAATTCGTATCCTTCCAATTTGGCTTCGTGTGATACTTGTTCTCTTGCTTCTAGCCGGTGCAGTCTATCTTGGAGCTCTTATAGGCTATAGCAGTATTGGTGATGGGGATTCGAGTGATGTCTTTAAGAAAGAAACTTGGACCCACATTTTGGATATCATCAATGGGAAAGAGTCGTAAAACACTCTTTTGTACGAATAGAAAAAAACATTACAATGTTAGGAGGATGGCTATGCTAACAGCAGAACAGATACAGGCAATTTTGCCGCATCGTTACCCGTTTCTTATGGTAGATCGGATTCTTGAGGTCGAAGAGGGAAAGCGAGCAGTTGGTATAAAAAATGTGACAATCAATGAAGACTTCTTCAATGGACATTTCCCGGGCTATCCGGTTATGCCAGGCGTTCTTATTGTGGAAGCGCTGGCGCAAGTCGGTGCAGTCGCTTTATTGCTAAAAGAAGAAAACAAAGGCCGTCTTGCCTTTTTTGCTGGTATCGATAATTGTCGCTTCAAACGGCAAGTAACGCCAGGCGATACGCTAAAACTCGAAGTGGAAATCACACGACTTCGCGGTACGATTGGTAAAGGAAAAGCCATCGCAACGGTTGACGGAGAAATCGCGTGTGAAACAGAAATTACGTTTGCTTTAGGTCCTATTGTTTCAAAAAATGGGAATTAAATTTGCGAACGCCTTAAAGTTTAGTTACAATGGTCATTACGGTGCGGTTACAACGCACTTCTAAAGTGGGAGGTAACAAATCGTTATGTTTAAAGATCTTTCTCCAAATTTAAAAAGTAGTATTACGAGGTCCATCACACAGACGTTCGAACAATACATGAGCGATATTGAGTGGTCCGGTGAAAAATTCAGTATCGATGATTATATCGCCAGCTGGCGTGAATATATTACCGTAAAAGCGCTTTGGTACTCGAAAATTCCGGAAGACATGAAAATAAATCCGGAATTCCATGAAGACCTCGCGCAGCGTATCAATGACATCATCGCCCGCATCCTCAGTGAGCCGCCGTCTGAAGAACAGATTGTAGCAATCCAAAGCATGCAGGAAGAGCTTGATACTCATTACGAGTATGACTGTAAAGCTGAAGCTGTATACGTTGACACATTGCTTAAAAAATATTTAGAAGCTTAAAAAAGAAAAATGGATAGTTCCCTCATTTCGGGCAAAGCTACGAAGTATCATACAGCTTTGTGTGATAGACGGCTTGTGGAGAGGAGGGAATCTTTTCATGTTCAAAAAAGCGATACCACTTGTTCTGATGTCGGGACTCGTACTTACTGCTTGTGGAAACAAAGATGTAGTTCCGAATAACAACGAAACTCCAATGGAAAAAGTGGAGGATCGGACGAGGGACATAACGCCTGAAGTGCACGACGGGCAAACAGGACCGAATATGGATGGTCTTGAGAATGGTACCGATGTGAAAGACGGTGTCATTAATAACAATGGAGTACGTGACGAAGTTATCGAAAATAACAACAACATGACTCCGAATGAAGGCGTTTTAAATGATGGAGAAACGAATACGCCAACTGGTACAACTAGCGACAAAAATCTAGATCAGAACAAAATGAACGGAAACAATCGTTAACCGCAAGCCGTGCGGAAACCGCCTCGTAACACTAGAGGCGGTTTTTTTGAATTCAAAAGCGCAGGGCGCCGCCCAGACGCGACAGGCATAAGACGGACCGGAGAAGCGGCGTTCTTTGCCGCACAGCCGGGCTGACTTATGACCCGTGCGTTTGGCCCCAGTCGCAACTAAACGCCGCCTTGCGCTTTTCTCAACAAAAAAACTGCCCGTATTCCAGGCAGCACGAAGTCATTTATCCGCTTTTTCCTGATCCATTTTTAAACGTGGACGAGAGCGCATATCGGACTCGAAACGTTGCAGCAAATCAGCGCCACCCAGCCCCTCGCCAATCAATTCTTCCAACAACTGCTCTGCATACTGCGCACGTGCTCGTTTCAAGCGGCCTTTCATTAACACTGAGACATTATCACCAATTAGCTTAACCCCTTTAATAGCGACGCGGAAAGCAGCTGGTTCATTTTCGGGATAAGAAATGACGACCTTTACTTCAAGTAAATCTTCATCAGCCATCCACTTTTCAAAGACGGGCTGATGTACCTTATCAATGAACATCTCCAATATCCACATACGGTGACTGTTTTCCTGGTTGATTATAATTCCGTCTATGAGAGGAAAATCCAGCATGCTTTCTTCGTGTAATATTCCGACAGACAACATTTTGAATGTTTTCATCGGTATCCACCTCAATCTTTTTCCTTTTATTATAACATAGGCAGAAGTTTCAGAGACTAACTTAAAACATGGCGAAATTAAATTATGAGCGAATCGGTTAAATTCAAATACGGCTTACGGTTATGCCATTTGTACGAATAAAAGTAATTGAGTGGTTAATCAAAACTGGGTTTTTATAGCTCAAAATAGACTGAAAATTGAAATATGTAACATTGCACAAAGTAGAATGGACCAAGTAAGATGAGATTAATAAACGAGAGAGGAGGAAATCGATTGAACCAAGTTGCACTAGTTGGACGTATCACAAAAGATCCAATTCTGAGAAGAGTATCAGAAGGAAGGGTACAAACAAGCTTTGTACTTGCCGTGAACCGCAATTTTAAAAACCAAAAAGGAGAAGTGGAGACAGACTTTGTACTTTGTACGCTGTGGGGGAAGGCGGCGGAGAATACTGCAAAACATTGCGGTAAAGGATCTTTGATCGGTGTAGGCGGGCGTATTCAATCTAGGTCCTACGAACGTGAAGACAAGAGTAGAGTCTATGTAACAGAGGTGATAGGTGAAGATATACGGTTCATTTTAACGAAGAAACGCACCAATGACAACTTGTATAGTGAACAGGTAGGTAGTATGACACTGCCGAAAGAGGAAAAAAGTGATGCTGAGCATTTCAATCTGCCCAACCGTGAAACAGAAGGATTACCGATTTTTTAACCAGGCACAATGATACATAAAAAGCCAGGGAATGGTCGAGAAAAGGAGGGGACAGACTAGCCGGACGACAAACCGGGGCCATACCGACAACTGAAAATGGATAGGTAGTAAGCAAAGCCTCTTTAGCGGAACGCAGCTGCGTGACCTACATCCCGTAGGCCCTAATAGGCTATATGTGAGGAAAAGAAATGTCCGGACATGTCAACAGAAGGGGTTCTGCCCATGTTCGGTTAGAGTGAGAGTAATAGTAATAGAAAAGTATCGCGAACAGATGCTCAGGGCATCTGTTCGCGCGAAAAATAAGGGAAATATATCGCTAATATCCGATGGGGTCGGATATCTTACGTCGAAAACATGCTAATGGGGGTCCCGGGAAGGAAGACTGTTTCCAGCCGACGGGATCCACACAAGCAGACTACAAAGAGAAGGGAGTGTGGAACATGATTACAATTGAAAAGGACGTGAAACGGATGGAAATGCAAATTGAACAATTGATCAGTATTATAGCCAATCAGAACAATCGCCTAAATCGAATTGAAGACCTAGAAAGGAAGAGGAAATTCGGAACTGTACATATTATTCCATTTGCTGATCGTGTGTAAGTGAATTCGACACTGGTAACTAAGAAGACCCCAGTGCACTGGCGGCTCTGGAGTCCTCTTATATAGCATGAATTTAGTTGTCAAACGATAACAAATCGTCCAGTTCGGTTTCGGATAAATCAGACAGCCATTGACTTGATTGAATGAGATCCGCGGACAATGCGGCTTTCTCAACCAACATCTTGTCAATTTTTTCTTCAATCGTTCCAATCGTCACAAATTTATGGACATGGACGAATTTTGTCTGGCCTATGCGATAGGCACGGTCAGTAGCCTGGTTTTCAACGGCAGGATTCCACCATCTATCTGCATGCAATACGTGGTTTGCACCAGTTAAGTTCAATCCAGTTCCGCCTGCTTTTAACGATAAGATGAAAATAGGGAATTCGCCTTCTTGGAAAGCCTCGACAAGTCGGTCACGCTGACCTTTTGGCATACTGCCCGTCAAGAATGGCACATCGATTCCATGAAGTTCAGACAAGCATTGGCGAATTAGTTGCCCCATGCCAATGTATTGCGTGAAGATAAGGCATTGTTCCTTATTAGCAGCAATTTCAGCTGCCATTGATACAATTAAATCTAGTTTATTGGATCTAGATAGCAATTGTGTTGCTGGAGCGTGCGGCTCTTTCAAGAACAAGGCTGGATGGTTACAAAGCTGTTTTAATCGGCTAAGCATTTTTAAAATAAGGCCTTTCTTTTCAAAACCAGTAAGTGTCTGCAACTTGAATTTCGTCTCTTCAAGGAAACTTTCATATAAGGCAGCCTGTTCAGTCGTTAAAGGACAATATTCATTTTGCTCAAGTTTTTGAGGAAGATTTAGCTGTAAATCGGGATCACTTTTCGTTCTGCGTAGAAGGAATGGCCGGATTTTTGCTCGTAACTGCCGCTTATCCGCTTCAGAATCATCACGTTCAATCGGTATGATGAAGTTATCCGTGAACTTGCGGAAACTGCCAAAGTACCCTTTGTGGATAAAGTCGAAAATCGCCCACAGCTCTGATAAACGGTTTTCAATCGGTGTACCAGTTAGTGCGATATGATGCTTGCCGCGAAGCTTACGGATGACGCGGGACTGTTTTGTCTGCATGTTCTTTATGTTTTGCGCTTCATCCAGTGTAATGCTGGCAAATTCCGTTTCTGCTAGCATCTCGCCATCCTGTGAAGCAGTACCGTATGTTGTAAGAACGACATCGGGCTTCAGTTGAGCCATTAGTTCTTTAAAGCTTTCGTCTTTCGCACGTAGTGGACCATAATGTGTATGGACAGAAAGGGTCGGTGCAAACCGTTCGATCTCTTTCTGCCAGTTGCCGAGAACACTAGTGGGACAAACGATGAGTGACGGCGAATCTGTATCAGGTCTCGCGTGGATATTCAGTAAATAGGTAATGAGCTGAACTGTCTTGCCAAGTCCCATATCGTCGGCAAGGCATGCGCCAAAACTATTATCACGCATGAAGATAAGCCAGTTATAGCCGTCTTCCTGGTATGGCCGAAGTTCAGCAAGTAAATCTTTTGAAATACCGGCTGTGGGAAGCCCTTTTTTATCGGCTAGCATTTCCATATAGCCCCGAAGTGATTGGTGCATCGTGAAAGCAAAAAGTGGGTCATCAATATCTTCGTCCTCTTCAAGAGGAACAATCTCTTCCGGCACGTCTTGGAAGAGCAGGTCTTTAACAGTCCACTCGCCGGAATCTGCGCGATCCATTAGATCACGGATTTTTCTGAGCCAAAGAGGATCGATGTGGAACCATTCGTCACCAGAGCGAATGTATTCACGGTTTTCGTCCACGAGTTTGCGGAATGCGTCTCGGTCAATTGGGTTACCAGCAAGTGAGAAATTCCAATCGAACGATAGTACTTCATCCAAGCCTGTAGCGGATTTATACGATTGTATGCCCGCGTTAGTTCGAATACGCATTTTAGATTCTGTCACCGATTTCAACCATGCAGGCAGGATGACAGGATAGCCGAACGATTGAAGTAGCGGAAGATCTTCTTTAATGAATGTCCGTACTTCCGGATCAGACATCGGTGTGGACAAAAAGCTTTCGCTGGAAGCAAGATCTACAGAGCCAAGGAATGATGTCATTTCGGATTGCTTTTGTACAACTTCATCTGCGTATGGTTTCCATTTAGCAGGAAGGGCATCAGCAGCTGATGAATTCACTTTCCGGGCGGCAGGTGTCCAATGCGCACCACGTTCGCCGACAATAACCGTTTCAAGAAGCCATTCCGTATCTGACTCAGCTTCTGGTTCAGTTAAGCGGAAAGCAACACTGATTGGCATTGTGGAAGTTGATTCGCCCGGCCAGCCATATATTCGTAAATGGGGCAGCAGTGAAGCTAGCAGATCGGGGTTGATAGCAGATGCGGCAAGTTTGCTACTGACTGCTTGGCTGATAACAGCTGCAGCCCCTTCTGAAATACCGGCTTTGCCACCGTCAAAACGAATCGTGTTGCCGTCAACTTCTGCATAATTCCATAGATTAGGATCGGTCCAGGCGTTAGTTGCCTCTCGAATGGAAGAAAGCTGAGTATCGTCTTCATCTGTTAGTCCAACGAACGTAACGTAGGGGTGCATAACAGAAAAAGCTTGTAGCAGCTGGTCTGCCTGTAAATACGCAGCTTCGTCATCCATAGTTGCAAGTAGCCCGTACAGTGCACGTTCATTGTTGAAGAACAGGAAGGAAACGAGCTCATCTGGCGTGACTGTCAACCCTTTGCCATCCTCAGCGGCAATGGAAAATAGTCCGTCTTCCATCAAGCGGATGTTCATACGAAAAAGGCGGTTCAATGTGAATGTTCCGGTCATAAGTTCAAATTCCCTTTCTCCATTTCTTCCATCAATGCGCGTAGTCTGCGGTTTTTTTCACGCACTGTATCGATATATTGATTCCAAAAGTCAGCTTTTCCGCTTTTCTTCGAACCAGTTTTCATTTGTTTAAACAATTTGACGGCACGTCGATAACTGTGACGGTTTTTTTCTTTGATGAATCCCATAGCAAACGTATGGAGTAGAGGCAAGACGGCTGAAGGATCAGAAGCCATTGCCACTTTTAGGCCACCCGCTTCTGCGCCGTCATAAGAAACGCCGTATCTATGCATGAGAGCCGCCCATTCGCCAAAACGTTCACGTTCAACCAGAAAGTCTGCGTAAACATCGATGCCGGGTTCTCCATATTGTGCAAACATACTTTCACGTAATTCTTCCGAGAAATCTGCCGCTTCGAATAAACCATCGATGTTCCGCACGAAAGCTGGACGAGATGAAAGTAAAACCGATTCGCTTACGTAATCGCCGATGAAGGGCAATAAAGCGTGCATAATTATAGCTAGGGCCTCGGTTTCATCGTTATTTTCCGCTAGTTTTGCAAGCGGTAGCCATGTAGCAACATTAGTAGCTGTTACATGTGTAACGAGTTCTGCCAACTCATCATGTTCTCCTTGAATTAAGTGGAAAAAGGCTATGAAAATTCGAGCTTCCTCTGATTCTTCATTCCTGAGAATCGCTAGTTCCGTGTCCCGCGCAGCTCGAAACGGAAATAGTTGTTGCCAAAAAAGGCGATAGACTTGGAATCGTTCGTGGAATAACCCGGAATTTTCAAGAGCGAATGTTCGAACGAGATCTTTCACTCGTTCATGGAAAGCATCTGCTTCAAACAATTTGGGTTTTGCTCCGATTGCATTGACGCTATCATTCAGCTTTCCGAGCTGTTCCGTTAGCCAGTTTTGCACATACCACTTCCCATAGAAAAAAGAAGTCGGTTCGCCACCGAGATGGCCTTTTACATAGATCCATCCGGCATCCAGTACATGTAATCGATAATAGAGTTCAAAAAGAGGTTTCCATTCATATTCGAACGGAATAAGCGGAGTAGCTTTTTGGTCAACTATAGAAGATTCATGGATGAATACTCCCGGATTTTCTGCTACTTCAATTGCTCGAAGTGGTTGAGTTAAGCGTGTCAGAACGTCAATCCACGCATCCGGGGTACGGTCAGAGATGGTCAGTGCCATCTGCACAGCTTCAGTTCTGCGCCATTCGTGGAGCCAATCGCTCAGAGAATGGTGTTGTGAATAAAGATGAAACACGACTGCAATCCGGTGCGAACACCAGCCAGCGTATCCGCACGTACAATTCGCATCTGCTTTGTTGAAAGTAAGGCGAATGCTCTCCGATTCTACGCCAAGGAGAGTCGCTATTACTGCGCCTTCAGATGGCGCATATTTATAGGAATTGGTGGCACCATTTCTGACAAGAGCCACAGCACGTCTGACTTCGAGTGCATTACGCTCTATATCTGGCCGTAGGGTATGTTTAATTGTATTCATAAATTCATTTATTTCATTTTCGTGCAAGTAGGATACACGTTCGACAGTCATATTCATCGGACCACTCCTTAAGAAAAGCATTCCTTCTATTATACCGCTTTTCTCCAGTGAGCGGAAATGAAGTCATTCCATATCTTGTTCTTTTGTTTGTTTACGTATCAAAGTTAAGAGCATCGTCGTTAAAAAAACTGGGAAATGGGTGAGAAATTGGAGAGGATTGTTTTATACGTATCTGATTTAGAGTCTCAATTTTATCATAAAAAAGAATTTCAAAAAAGCATTACCCCGTTATCATGCACGATTACGCCCGCCATTAATCATATTATCTACGATTCTGTGGAACGTATATTATATTTACGTTCGGTAGCGTTCGGTACAATGGAATTTCAGTTTGTGCTGCTCGACTTTAGGCGTAACAAAATAGTGTTCATGAGAAAGAGGAATTCTCCTAGAGATGTAAACTATGGCATATATGAATGGTTATCATCACTGCAATTTCATTTCGAACCGAGAAAGATGTCATTTGTAATGGAAAGACCAAAAGGAAGTTATGTGTTGCGGCAACATATCTAGAGGATTGGCATACTATAATAATAATTTATTAAAACTGTTCACATACTAGTCACATTTGTGATAGACTTATAACAATCAGAATATTCAATATTGGAGGGGAGAAAGATGCTATCAGTTCAACGAATGACACCATTCTTCACGAGTCAAGAAGATTTCCATCTCCGATTGGTGTTTGCTTATCAATACTTTTCCATTCTTAAAGGGGGGGACGTATTTCAATTCATTCCATCAGAGGGAAAAGAAATCGTCATTAATACCAAGAGTTTGCAAGTCGAAAATCTCGGGGAAGTATTCGTGTTTCAGCGGGGGAGCCGATTTATTCGATTACCGCTCTATCAATTGCTCCTTATCTCAGATCTTCATATCCATTTGACCACTATTCTTGAAGGAACGATGGGGCTGGAAGCAGAAGTAGAGACGGCGGAAGTTGTAACGCTTGAAGCGGCGGGTATCATTGAACATCTGGAAGCCGATAACAGATTGCGCATGATTGATTATGCACTCGAAACAGACAACATACAAATGTTCAATGAACTGACGGAAGGACTGCAGCAAAATTGAAAAGAAAAACTTAACAAACACCTGTCGTTAGCGTTTAACGGTAGGTGTTTTTTTAATGTCAAGGCATCTTCGCTCAGTGTATTTAGGTATTCAATTGTTTGATCGCTTTCTTACGTCCAGTTCGTCACTCTCCAAAGGCATATGTACACGATATTCTTAAGTCTGTTGGAACGATTGAATAGTTGGCTTCTTATCTGGATAAATGCCGCCTATATAGTTTTGTCTGTAATGAAGTATAGAGCCACAATTAAAATGGTGGAACCTGTCATATTAAACAGAAAGTCAATCCATGTCAATGCAGAAAAACCTTCTTTATTCACAGCTATTCGCCCCTTTGTCGATTTCCCGGGAAATAAGCCGTTATTCACTCCCTATGAATCGGCTCTATTTAGAAGAAAGTGATACTTTTTGACTTAGAATAGTGACTAGCTCCAGGCTCCATCCGCATCTTAAACATGTTTAATAGGTTTCTATAACTTATTTAGTAAGAATAATAGTGAAAAAACATTACTTGCTAGCATCCAAACATTGCAAATCTCTCAATTTTTGCTAAAGTAATCATAGAGGTTAAGATGACTTCATCAAATTCAGCAATAGTTAGCAGAAAGGGATTACCGTAATGTTTTTTGACTTTAAGTTTTGGCATTTCTTGACGAATCCACATCAGTTGGCAAACGAACTTGAAAACTCTTCAATGCGCGGCTTCAAAAAACGCGTGTTATTCGTAGCTTTTTTCGGTGTTCTTTTATTCGTCATTCGTGATATATGGGGGATGAATACGGAGTCAATCACAGCACTCCTTTCCACAATGACCACAACGGATTACACAATTGCTCGCTATGTATCAGTAGTTGGAGCACTCTTATGGGCACTCATTTATATGGCGTTTCATTTCTTTGGTTTTGCATACTTACTAAGTCTATTGACGGCAATCCCGTTTAAAAAATTATTACCATTACAACTACTTGTGACAGGTATTCTATTGCTTGAAAAAGGAGTTGTCCTTGTTGTCTTTACAATGAAGGGTGCAACGACAAGTGTGTCGTTCTTATCATTTGGACCGCTTGCGATAACATTTCTTGATTCCTGGTATATCATCCTATTTCTCAATCAATTGACAGTGACAACTGCACTTATCATTGCACTTCAATCACGGTTTATCCGCGCGTATACGGGCAAGATTGAACGAAAAGGATTTATTTGGATACTTATAGGAATTCATGTAGCGATGGCACTCATAGTAGCGGCTGTTGGATATATTCCTCTGGAAAGCTTGTTCCATTCCTTTGTAGAAGGGGGTGTAGGTAGTGAATAAAGTGATGAATATTGCTGTCGCTGTCTCAATCAGTGCATTTCTAGCAGTGAATTTTTATCTGCTATTTTCCGATAAAAGCATCATCACCAAATCAGTATATGTCGAACGCTATGAACGTATGACAAGCAGTGATCAACGGGAGGAACTTGCAAAAGAAGGTTTTGTTGCACCCGAAGAAACCTATACAGTATATGTGGGTAATGACGATACGGTAGATTCATGGCTAGTTAAAGAAGGCGACCAAGTTACAGTTGGGGATGAAATCGCCATTCTACAAACAGAACGTGCAGAAGGACAGCGCGCAGTATGGGAAGCTGAACTCGAGGCTCTTCAACAACAGACATCATCCGTTCGAAGCATGATATCGGGTCTTGAGTCTGAGCGGAAGAAAGCTCAATCGGATAGTTCTTCGAATGTGAATCGTAAAGAAAATGTGGAAGGAAATACAACTGACGATAAAGTGGAAGTTGGGCTAAATGTTGATGTCCAGGTAGATGTGAAGCAGGACGGATCATTTGCACAGGCCATCGCCGGGGCAGAACAGGATCTCGCAGAAATCGAGCGCCAACAAACGGTTGTTGAGGCGCAATTGTCACAAAATCCAGGGAGACCTGCTCTAATCAGCCCTGTAGACGGTGTGGTTTCTAAGGTCACTCGTACCGGTTCCATGCTTTCAATTGATATTTTCAGCTCACAAAAAGTGATTGTCACATATGCGAAAAATGACGAGTGGCAGAAAATTGAAGATGGTGATCAGGTCTTAATCCAAGGTAATGGCATCGAAAACGCAGTAGAAGGAACTGTTCTTTCTGTTTCCGAGGCGCCTGCAGTCGACAATGAGTGGCTCAAAGCCTACAAAGCACTCGACGAAACGAAAGTGAAGAACCCACTATCGTATTATGAAGTACGAATAGTGACAGATGCTACTGATCAATCGGTGCCGTTTGGAGCAAATGTCAATGCAATCGTTATTGTCAATGAAGCGCTGGATGTCATTTCAGTGAAAGAAAAGTGGCTTCATGACTTATACAAAGAAACGGCATATGCATGGATAATTAACAAAGAAGGTCGTGCCGAGCAAGTGGCCATTGCGACACCGTTCACATGGAAAACCCGGGCGGTCGTATCGCAAGGTCTCAATCTTGGAGATGTAGTTGTTTATGAACCCGCACTTGTTACGTACGGATATGCGCCTAGCATATTCATGTCATTGCCTACCGAGTTACCTTCGAAAAAACAATGGAGAGCATTTGGATGGAGAAATTACGTGAAATATATACTAATAAGGTAATATCAGAACCCCGAAATTTTCGGGGTTTTTTGACGCTCCACTATTCTTTCGTTATGAAACTGTTAGATGTAGCAATTGAAAAGTTTTAGAAGAACTAGAAAGGGGATTTTCTATACTAGTTAGCTAAATAGCTTATTGAAAAATACTAAGAGGCGTTAGGAGATGGTTACACGACATGTAGTTGGCTATTATGATACAGAAACGGAAGCAATCGGTGCACTCGCAATACCAGGAGTTGGCCCAATCATCGCGGCTGGCCCAATTGTGGCAGGCATTACCGGCGCGGCTGCCGGTGCGGGAGTTGGCGGACTTGCCGGAGCACTTATCGGCATGGGTATCCCTGAAGTAGAAGCGAACCGCTACAACGATTACTTTAATGAAGGGAAAATCCTTGTCCTTCATGATGGTAGCTATTTAAGACTGAATGAACCATTTCCCTCAATCGTCTAAAGGTATATGAAAGTAGACAGCCACCCAATTCCAGTTGGGTGGTTTTTGCTTGTGGTTCGGAGGCTAACGGGGGGGAGCCGTACATATGATCGATCATGCAGCGAATATGATTGGTCGTGTAGGATATATGATTGTTCTTGCAAACGATATGATCGGTTTACAAGTTATATAGTCGGTTGGTCGTGATATATGATCGGTCTCCCACGTTGAAGTGCATGTAATTTTCAAAACTTCTCCAAGTGGTTTCCTTTAGGTTATTTTATGATTGGTCGTCAACTGTATCAAAAATAAAGAAGTTAGTGTGCTAGGACCATTGTATTATTTCCACCATTATCCATAAACCATGTGGACTACTCTTAATTAATTCTTACAAAGTCCCTTTGAACGATTTTTCCACTAACGCATGATTTTCCCAGAAATTCACGTTTTGTATCCTATTAAATCTATTAGTAATATGATAGGTTCATTATGACGCACTATTCAATTAGGTGTGAATAAAAGGGTAAAGGGGAAATGGGATTTGAAGAAAAGTAATTTTACAAAGTTTTTCAGCGTATTTCTAGCTATTGCAATGGTTCTTTCTCTGCTGGCACCATTCTCGGTTTCAGCAAATGTAGAAAAGGCAAAACCGTTCAAGCCGGATAATCACAACGAAAGTATCATGCAACAAAAAGCGGCTATCGCCGAGCAATTAAATCTATTGGATGGTGGCTCTAAGTTACACAAAGACTTACAAAGCTTAACCGGAAGTGGACAAGTTGCAGTTATTATTCATTTATCCGAAAAGCCAGTTGCGCTTGAACAGGGGATTAAAGAGTTAGCGGGGAAAACGTTTACTGCTATGGAAGCAACGGCAGTGAGGAAGAAAGTTAAATCACAGCAGTCAGCTATGAAAAAAGAGATGCAAGTTAAAAATATTAGTTTTACTGAGAAATTCGCGTACGATACTGTACTAAATGGTTTTTCTGCGACTGTACAAGCAGGAGATCTTGAAAAGTTACTAGCTATCAAAGGGGTTACATTAATTGAACCGGATACTGAAGTGCATGCGTTTGAAGCTCCAGTTTCATCTGGAACGGTAGATGCGACTATGAACACTAGCGTTTCATTCTTAGGAATTGAGCAGCTTTGGGCGGAAGGAATTGAAGGACAAGGGATCAAAGTTGCTGTTCTCGACACAGGGATTGACAAAGATCACCCTGACTTTGCCGGCATTTATAAAGGCGGCAAGAACTTCATTCCAAACTCTGCGACTTATACAAAAGCGCGCGCAGACAATGATGCATCGGAAACTTCACCTGTTGAACGACCAGCAGGGACGCCTGAATTTAATGCAACTGGAAGCGCTTTCTACACATCACATGGTACGCATGTTGCAGGAACAATTGCTGCAATCGGAGCGAATCCTTACGGAGTGAAAGGGATTGCACCGAAAGTAGATCTTTACGCATACCGCGTTCTAGGGGCTTACGGTAGCGGATCTACTTCGGGGATCATCGCTGCAATTGAAGACTCAGTCAAACAAAAGATGGATGTTATCAATCTGTCACTTGGTGGAGGAGCAAACTCTGAAACTGACGGTGGTTCATTCGCCATCAATAATGCAATGATGGCTGGAACAATTTCCGTAATCGCAACAGGAAACTCAGGTCCGAAACGTGGAACGATGGGTACTCCGTCGACAGCACGTCTTGGAATTGCTGTTGGGAATACAACGAATCCAGAAGCGCATTTTGATAGCAACGTCCATGTAACAGTCGGAGACTATCAATTATCAAAAACGATCAATTTAATGGGAACTACATTTGGCAAAGATACAGCGGTACAATTGTCAGGTGAATATGACGTAATTGCTGTACCAGGGCTTGGGAAGAAAACAGATTATGAAGGAATCGATGTCACTGGAAAAGTAGCCCTCGTGGCACGTGGTGAAATCGCATTCGTCGATAAAATCAAAGCTGCAAAAGAAGAAGGCGCAATTGCCGTGATCATACACAATAGTACTAGCGGATCTAATACTCCGAATGCATCAGGAACTTTCCTTGGCGATGCATTTGAATTCATTCCAACGTACGACTTATCCCTCACAGACGGAGATGCAATTCGCACAGCTCTAAAAAGTGGACAAGGAAAAGTAACGTTTGGTAACTTCAATAAAACAATGACCATTGGAGACGATGTGAATGAATCAAGTTCACGTGGACCATCCACTCCAAACTTTGATATCAAACCAGACGTTAGTGCGCCTGGAACAAATATCATGTCAACCATTCCAATGTACAAAGCAGATTTTCCAGCTGCAAGTTATGAAGAAGCTTTCTCTCGAAAAACAGGTACATCCATGGCAACACCGCATATTGCAGGAATTGCTGCACTTGTTAAGCAAGCAAATCCAGGTTGGAGTGCATTTGACGTGAAAGTCGCCCTATCCAACAGTGCAAAAGTTTTAGACAAGACCAAATACGACGTCATGTCCCAAGGTGCAGGGCGTGTGGAAGCTTATGCAGCAGCACATCCGACCATCCTTGCCTATGCAATAGATGAGGCTGTGTTGGATGCAAGCGGTAAGATTGTCGAAAATAATAAAGGGACAGTCACATTCGGCCCTCAATCAATCAAAGCAAACAATATTTCCGTAACAAAAGACATTCTTGTAAAAGATATGAAAGGTAACGGAGGTAATTACAATGTAACAGTCGATGTTACGAAATCATTCGAAGATGCACAAGTAACGGTCGACAAATCATCATTCACATTGAATGGCGAGCAATTGTTGAAGGTTACATTGACTGCTTCCAAAAAAGCAAACGCTTCGCCAGGTTCTGAAATTCTAGGCTATATTCACATTAACGGTGGAGGCACTGATGTTTCATTACCATTCGCAGCGGACTTTGGCGGAGCGCCGGCTTCTGCATTCGAAAACTTTGTAATCACCGAAACAGATCTTTCATTCAACAATGACGGTATAAAAGACTCAGCTGTTCTGTCATTTAAACTGACAGGCGACGTAGCAACTAACTATATCGAACTGTGGGATATCATGGATCCTGAAGGCGGAGAATATGAAGATGGCTATATCGGCTACTTACATGCAGGTACGTCGCTTGCGGCCGGTTCTTACACGCTCAACGTGGCAGGAAATTACAAACCATGGGCAGAAGGTGCAGTTCAAACAACAATACCAGATGGCCTTTACACAATTGACTTCACAGGACAAACAATTTCAGGCTCTCCAGCAATTCTTAGCGGCTATGTTGGCCCGGTCGTCGTGAAGTCTGAAGCGGGTACAATTGAAGGAGCACTTAAAGGTACACTAGCAACAGGTAAAATTATCGATAAATATGTGGACTACCAAGCTGAACTTGTAAACTATGATTTAGGGTATGACATAAACACTAAAATCAAAGCAACTTTTGAAGTGATGGAAAACGACACGGTGAAATCGTCCGGGCCTGTTAAATTAGAACAAGACGGATCATTTACATTCGACGTTGGCACGTTAACGAAAGAAAATAGTGTCAAAGTGAAATATGTTGACGCTGCAGGCAATGCCGCAGAAAAAGTGCTAGTCAATGACGGAACTGGCGTCAACTATTCTGTGGATAAAGAAGAATTAGCGCTGCAAATAGGCGGCACAGAAAACGTAACAGTAACTGAAACAACAACAAAAGCAGACGGAACAAAAGAAGACAAAAACGTTACAGCACAAGCATCATTTACGTCTGCCGATGAAAAAATTGCGACAGTCAAAAACGGCGAGGTAACAGCTGTTGCTGCAGGTACAACAGAAATCACAGTAAGCTACAAAGAATTCATAGCAACAATCTCAGTCAAAGTGGCAGCGAAAGCTGGGCAAGACCAAGTCACATATTCAGTAAGCAAAACGAACCTGACACTGGGTGTTGGCCAATCTGAACAGTTTTACGTCACACAAACGACGACAAAAGCAGATGGCACAGTCACCGAAAAAGATGTCACAGGAAACGGCAGCTATAATGCCGTGAATAACAAAATTGCAACGGTACAAAAAGGTCTCGTCACAGCACGTGCAGAAGGTAAAACGCAGGTGCGCGTCATGATTCCAAACCAGGAAGACATCTACGTTTACATTGAAGTAGTGAAACTTCCACAAGATATCATCACGTACAAAGTAAATAAAACAAACATGAAAATGCAAGTCGGCGACCAACTACAGTTGAAAGTGACACAAACAACGCTGACTCCGAAAGGACAAACTAGCACAAAAGACGTCACAGCAACAACTGCATTCAAAGTCGTCAACAATAAAATTGCAAAAGTCCAAAAAGGACTTGTCACAGCGATTGCAGCAGGTAAGACACAAGTACTAGTTACGATTCCAAATCAGGATCCAATCCTTGTTTACCTTGATGTGAAAGGGGTAGAACAAGACATCATCACCTATTCAGTCGATAAAAACAGTGTCACACTTAAAGCAGGTGCAACTGACCAATTGACAGTAACAGAAAAAACAACAAAAGCGGACGGCTCTTTCACAGAGAAAAACGTCACAGCAAATACCACCTTTACATCTGCGGACCCTAAAGTCGTTGCGTTGAATAAAGGATTAGTCACAGCAGTCGGACCGGGCGAGACGGTCATCACGGTAACACATCCGAACTTCACAACGACGGTCACAGCGATTGTTGAACAAGAAGTAATTGTCACAACAGAATTGATCACAAATCCAGCAGCACTGGAATTGGTAGTAGGGGAAACTTCGCGCATTTCAGTTCAATCGATTGAAACGAAAAACGGCGAGGCGACACCGACAGACGTGACAGAAATCGCTGCATATAGTGGATTCGATTCAACTGTCATCGATGTTCAGCAAGGTCAAATCAGTGCAATTGGCGCTGGCGAAACAACAATCACAGCTTCTTACGGCAATGACACAGCAACAACTTTCGTAAAGGTCGAAGCAGCGGCAGTACCGGAAGTACCAGAGACGCCAGAAGCGCTGAAATATAGTGTCTCTGAAGCAGAAATTGCAACCTATGTAAACGATAAAAAAGCAAAAGAAATAATCATCGCAATACCTGCAAATACAGAAGAAATCGCAATTGAGTTCAACTCAACAATCCTAAATACAATTATTCAATCCAAGAAAGACTTAATCGTCACTAGGGGAGAAACGTCATTTCTATTCTCCAAAAAAGCAGTCGAGAAACTTACGCAACAAGCTGGCGGTGACGTTACAATCACGTTAAGCGAAGCGAATGCATCTTCTATAGCTGATGCCATCTCGGAAAACTTTATGCTTGGACTTGAGGGCGGTACTGGCGATAATCGATTCGCGTTGAATCAATTCAATGAAAAAATTGAAATTGTTCTTCCAATCGACGAATCCAAAGTGATCAAGAACAACAAAGTAGCAGTACGTGATCTACATTCAACTAGTACGTTAAAAGCAAAATATAAAAATGGAGTACTTGAATTCACAGCGAATGGCTCAGGTAGCTTTGTCGCTATCAATACTTCCACAGCAACTAGCGCAACTAACTTCGTCGCCATCAGCTATTAATAAAATAGAAAAGCGCAAGCGCCTTGGTAGACCTGAAAAGGGCCAATGACTATGTAAATCTCATACTAATCGGGGCATATGTTTCCACAGCAAATTAACAATATAAATGGCAAATGAAAACGCTCGAATCTGAGCGTTTTTTTGCGTATATTTACTGTCTTTATTTTACTAAAGAAGCAACCGTTAGTTTAATAAGAACATATACTTTGACTCAAAAGAGTCCTGCATCACTTGTCGTAGAGGACAAGGACCACAATAGGGTTTTTAAAGGGTTTAACTGGTTACTATAGAATATACTAATAGAATGTTCTATTTAAAATAGACGGTATAGGACTTTATTTCATCCCGTAAATTATGAAGAAATATGGGCTTGGGTTAACCGTGGAATCCAATAAAGGGAAGGATTAAAAATTAAAATATTTCCAATTAGTAACATACAGTTTACTCTATGCAACCAATTTTAGGAGGAGATTATAATGAATAAGATTGATAGAAGGAGTAGTACTTTATTGTCGATAGTCGTAATGGTTTTTATTGGTTTAATCAGCTTAACTGGATGCAGTTTTGTGACAAACGATGAAACAAATAATGATACTGAAACTAAAGAGGAAGTTAACCCTGGAGATATAACTAAGCCTAATCAAAGTGCTTCAGAGTCGTACTATGGTGAGTGGATTATTAATCAAGTTCAAGCTTATGGAGTAGGTACTTATAGTAAAGAGGATGCAGAAAGTTTAGTAGGGAAAAGTTTAACTTTTACAGCTAATAAAGCAAGTTATTTTGGAGATCAGCCCTCAGATATAGAAAAGGTGGCTACCAATCCTATTTACACCAAAACGATTATTACGGAAAGTGATTTCGTATCAAAATATCGTATCCCTTTTGATCTTTTAGGAATTAAAGCACCTACTATTACAGAAATTAATGTTTCAGATTCAAATGGCCAAGTTTCTATATTCTTCATAAAAGATGATAATACATTAATTATATCCGGTGGTGGCACATATTTTGAGCTTAGTAGGAAAGTCTCAAAGAATCAGTAGGTAATGATGTAGATATTAATAAAATAAAGTATTCAGGTCATATTACAACTGTAGATACTGAGAACAAAAAAATGCAATAGATCAGACAGAACTGCTTTTTTCAACAGATGAAAAGAGACTCAATGAGATGGGCATGAAAAGTTATGTGCAGAATGTATGTGGCAATACAAGAGATGCTGGAGGGTTTTATTAAAAATAGCAAGGAAGTTGCATAGGAATAATAGAAAGTCTTTTTCGAGAATGCCTGATTGCCTATTCTCCTTTCCCTTCCAATTGTTCAGGTGTTACTGACACGGCTTAATGTCCATCGATTGACGGTAACCATTGTCCAATGATTGCTAAATTAATGTCCAACGTAAATTAGAGAAAAAGGGAACTATG
>NZ_JADPRZ010000053.1 GCF_017347095.1 Sporosarcina sp. E16_8
GTCTTTACGGACCTGTTCCTTTTTTTATTTTTAAAACCGGAAGAGAGTGGTAAAAAATGAAAAAGAATGTTTATACTGGATTCTATGCAACGCTAGTGGGTACCCCTCACTCTAGTGTAAACTAATCCGGAAAAAAGAATTATTTGAGTATTCTTGGGAGTTGGGTTGGTAACTGTGGTAAAATTATGTAAAATGGGACTAATTACTAATAAACTAAGTCAATTGTATTTGATAACACTATATTGTATTTGGAAATTGCGGGAAAAGTTCTTGTGAAAAGGGGCGGATTGAATTGATTATATATAACGAACCATCGTCTCGTTTTTTAGAACATATTCTAGATAATGAAATTGGCTATGTACTACAGTGTTAATGCTGCACACAAAGGTCCAATTGTTGACGGGGTAAATTTTAGGTACCTGTGCTTGACACTATTCAGTGAATACAATGCGATTGTATATTTATACAAATTAAATCAATACCTATGCGGTTTTTCTTTATTTTATGTATCATTATTTGAACGTGTGAATAGTTCGCCTTTGTGTCTGACACAGGTACCCCTTTTTAAGACTTTCATCATTAGTTACTTGTCCATTAGAACCTCGAACTAATTTACCGTGTAGACGAAAAAGTATACTAAGCAGATGGTTTTCTATAATATCATTCATCGTGAATATAAAGGAGTTTGTAAATTGAACCTTAAAGAAACGTTGGAAATGTTGAATAAAGTAGTAGATGATCACCAAGATTTGATTACAAATGAAGAGTCTACTAAGCAATTCTTGATACTACCTATGCTAAGGGGACTCGGGTACGATACATACAGCCCGAAAGAAGTGACGCCAGAATTTACAGCAGATTTTCATAAGAAAAATGAGAAAGTCGACTATGCTATATCTATTAATGGAGAACCTAAAATTTTTCTTGAAGCTAAATCGATAAACAGCGCTATTACTAAAAATGCTCCGCAACTTAGTAGATATTTTAGTACGTTTCCTAACGTAAGACTTGGAATTTTAACAAATGGGATAGAATATCACTTTTTCACTGACATGAACAATACAAATATTATGGATTCCAAACCATTTTTTATTTTTCATATAGCAAACTATACTGAGGATGATTTCAACCAGTTGGTGAAATTCTCTAAAAATCTTTATGATTATGAAAGCATAAAGATTTTGGCTGAATCACTCATGTATACTCAATCATTCAAGTCTGTTATCAAAGAAATCTTTGAAAATCCGAATGATGATTTCATTAAATTCGTTATAAAAGAACGATTTAATTTTAAAGTGACGCAACAGTTTATCAACACGGCACGACCATTAGTTCAAAAATGTATTCAGGAATCTTTAGCTGAAATTATTAACGATAGTTTTGAGTCTGCTAAGCAAAATAAAGCTACACAAGAGTTAGTAATAGGTACTGAAGAAATAATTCATGTAGATAAAAAGGTATATTATTCCTTAGAAGAGATTGAATCATTGGGGACTTTTGAAGTCTTTGAAGGGGTAAAAGTGGTGATGCCAAATTCTGAGTCCTATGAGAAATTAATTAAAATACCAAAAGAAAATTACTCAGTTGAAAAAGGAAATCCGCTAAGTGATTTCTTTATTTCGTCGGTCTTAATCCAGGGAAAAACAATCGTTGGTTATTTAGCTGGGCAATATTCAAATGATAGAAAAGACACCACTTTGTATACAGTTAAATCGAATGAAATTGCTGTTTTCTTAAAAGAAAATCCGATAGTTGAACAATCGGGATTTATTAACGCACGTCTCGAATCACGTTTAAACAAATTAACAGGTGAAATAACCTACTATCTAAAAAGTAGTTTACATAACCTCTCATTTAGAAATATACCTAACCTTGTATCTCAAGTCGATAAAGTTGAAGATTTTTTCAATAAGATTCAATAATTCATAAAGTAGAGACGTATTTCAGGTGCTTGGTTCTGAATCCATTCCGAATTGTGTTAGTACCAGATACCTTTTTTTCTAGATGTAGATTGATTGACTATTGTGTGCAGGTGTAGGAGGACATGGTGGAATGCTGAATCCATGTGTATTTATTGCAGGTGAATATTCCTATTGAATAGAGCAGCTCTGCCAAGTTTGAGTGCTAATAGCGACAGAAAATAGAGCCACAATCGGACTAAGAGAGAGCGGCCTGTATTAAGTGCAGAGAATTGCAAAGATATTGCAGATTCCAAGTTGAACTACATGAATCTTCTATGGGAAAGATGCACAAGCCAGGCGCCACAAGGACCGGCACAGCCAATGCAAGCAATCATGTTCGCCTCCTCATGTAAAATCTTGCTCAAATTGGTTTATATTTCACTATTTAATTCTATGTACCGCTATTTTTGCAAAATATAGACTAGATATGCTTAAGCATATCTAGTCTATTCTACATGTTCATTCGTAGATATGAATTACTAATCACTTTTTGTTACAGTCACCTAGTTTTTTGAAAAATTCACTCCATAAAATTCGACTTCCGCTCAAAATACGCATGCGATCTATAGTCACAAATCTCCTCAGTCCAACGGAAAAGAATTTCTGCATGCTCGGCTAAAGGAGTCACACGTATTGTAAAGACATTATCTTGAAATGTAACTAACCCTTTTGACGAACCGCTCCAATAGGACAAGGGCATGCGGGTGAGCAGGGAAGTGATCTTCTTTTCATTATAGGTACGAAGTTCTTTCCCTTGTTGAACAGAGAAATCTGTTCGTATTCTATAGTCTTTTTCGGTGAAATAGCGATGGAAATAAGGTGCGATTTGCTTGGAAGTGACTGGCGTTAGCCAGTTATCTTGTCCTCGCGAAAGTATATAATGCAGCACAATCATCTTATATCTTTCAAAGACATCTAGTTCGATGTCACTTAATTCCCCTGCATATGCAAGCAGCCCAGGGTAGGAGCCGAACTCCTGTCTGATAAATCGGGAATCAGCGTCTGCTTTTAGGTGGAATTCCAAGTAAGTTGGGCGCAAGCCTTGATCCGTCTTTAATTTTAAAAATGCGTCGACAAGTTTTTGTTTGCGAGGTGAACGTTTTCTATTCCTTTCTTCAAGGAGATTTATTACAGCAAGATCTAGTCTTAAATCACAGTTTTTTGGCAAATGTAACGCGATTGAATTCAAAGACGTTGGCTACTCGCCGTCTTCTGTAAAGGCACGCAATTTAACATCTGCGTTGGGGTAATTTCCAATTAGATCAATAATGACACAATGTGATTTTCCGTTGGCAAGACGTAAGCCGCGCCCTATTTGTTGCGTAAATACAGTGAGTGACTCAGTTGGACGTGCAAATAGTAACGTGTCAACAGAAGGGATGTCTACGCCATCATTAAATAAATCGACCGTGAAAATGACGTCGAGTTGCCCTGTTTCAAGGCGTTTCCGTGCATGTTGTCTTGCGTTACGTTCCGATTTACCGTGTAATGCAATCGTTTATAGCCTGCCTTATTGAAATGCTGACTTAGGTGAACAGCTTGCTTAACAGATGAGCAGAAGCCGATAGTTCTACTTTTTTTCTTTTTCCCAGGCACGTAAAACAGCAGCTGCATAGTCAGCCCGTAGTTGTAAGCGCAATAACCCTTCTTCGTCATACGAATTAATTCTCCATTGCAACCCACTATAGTCCGTCTCGTCAAATACACCGTAATAGATAAAAGGAGAGAGCCAGTTTTGACGAATGGCTTCAAGGAAGTGAATTGAAATCGCCACGTTACCGTCGCAAAGACTGTACACATCTTTGGAGTGATGGCTGCCTGTGCACCACACACTAAGACTTTTGGTGTTTGATAGATTTTTTTATTATTTATAAAATGAACGAATGAGGCGATTATAGGCAAAGCTGTTCCGATGAGTAAAGCGACTTCACTATTAAATTTATAGTAAAAATAACTTCCAATCCATGAACCAAAGGCTCCTCCCAGGTTTATGGTTATTTAAAAGGGTATCTTTATAGTGGCAATGAAAAACATCTGAAATTTAAAGGTAGGGATGGAGGAGATGTAGATGCAGGTACAGCGTTATGTATTGATGTTTTTCGCATTGAGCCCGGTTTTTTCGGAAGCCGAGGAATGGAGTGGTCCGGTTGCTGAACTTGCATTGGATATGGTTGGCAGAAATGACCAAGGTTTTTTAACTTCTGAATTTGTACAATATGTTTATGAGGAATCAAAGTCAATTTCCTTGCCGAGATATGCTGTAGATCAGCAGCAAATTGGTGAGGAAGTAGAGCACAGTGAGTTAAAGCTAGGGGATGTCGTCTTTTTTCGGGGAAACAGTTTGATGTCGGGAATCTATATTAATGATGGCCGTTTTGTGATTGTGACCAGTGATGGAATTTCTGAACGAAATTTGGTAACAAGCGAGTATTGGTCGGGTGCCTACGCGGGAGCTGCCCGATTTACAGAAGATAATGTTACAGATCCTGCTGCTGCATTGGCCCTGGAGGGATTGGGGGGAAATCAAGAAGGGTGGATCACTTCCGAATTTGTACAATATATCTACGAGGGGGCCAAAGGTATTTCTCTTCCGCAATCAGCTGTCGATCAATGGATCCAGGGAGAGGATGTTGATAAGCCTCAGTCAGGAGATGTTGTCTTTTTTCAGGGAACCTATTTGATGTCAGGGATTTACATAAACAATGGGCGTTTTGTGATTGTTACGAGTGAAGGGATCTCCGATTGGAATATGGTGACAAGCGACTATTGGTCAGATATTTATCAGGGTGCCAAACGTTACAGCGATGAAGATACATCTCCTCCTTCTGGAAATGAAATCGTTGAATTAGCTCGAGACTTAATAGGGGCTCCGTATAATCGATCAGGAGATAGCCCGGAAGAAGGATTTAACTCAGGTTCTTTCGTTTACTATGTGTATAAAGATGTGACAGGGAGCTGGCTCTCCAAACGCTCTTCACCTCAGCTGGAAACAGGTATGAGTATCGGCAGGGATGAATTGCGGCCTGGGGACCTTGTCTTTTTTGAAAACGACGAACAGGAAATCATCTCAGGTATTTATTCAGGAGATGACCAGTTTGTGATAGCTACATCCTCTGGGGTACAGGAAAGGCATTTAGATTATCATAACTACTATGCAGAACGCTATATAGGTGCAGCTCGTTATACAGACGAGCTATTGGGAAAATCAAACCCGGAAACTTATGAGGATCATGATAGCTCCGTTGTAAGGGAAGCAATGAATTATATAGGAACACCTTATTTAATGACAGGCAGTACCTTGGATGCCTTTGATTGTTCATTTTTCGTCCAAACCGTTTTTCGTGAGGCGCTGGATGTCTATTTGCCCCGAATTAGTTATCGGCAGTGGGAAGTTGGTGAGACATTGCTGCCAGAGGGGATAGATATAGAATCCATTGATCTGGATGAAGAACTTCAGCCAGGAGATGTCCTGTATTTCTCAGGGACATGGCAGGAAGGTATTTCTCACACTGCGATTTATTTAGGAGAAGATTATATTATTCATGCAACAGGGGAAGAAGGTCAGACGACTATTTCGTACATGAGCGAATACTGGCGGGATCACTTTACTGGTGCGAAGCGATTTCAAGATCTTGCTATTCAATATCATAACGATGCTGTTTATGAAGCTTATCAACTGCTGGGAACTGAGTACACTCTTGGAGGATCGACACCTGATGAGGGGTTTGATACAGGCAGTTTTGTCCAATACGTATACAACCAAGCATGGCAGTATGACCTGCCGCGATATGGAAGACAGCAATGGAAAGAGGGGACAGAAATTCCAAGGAACGAGGCTGAGCCAGGAGACATTTTCTTTTTCCAAGGCACAAGTATCATTCCAGCGATCTATATTGGTAATAATCAGATAATTGCAGTGGTAGCTTCTAGCGGTGTTACCGTCATTGACTTAACAACAAGTGATTATTGGCCCCCTCGTTATATAGGCGCGAGAACGTATGATACGGAAGTTGAGGCTAGCGAAGAAGTACAGCTGGCTAAGCAATATGTCGGCCAATCGTTTGACGAGACGTCAGCGGTATTTATCAAGCAGATATATGCAGAAGCCTCAGGTATCTATCTTCCATCCAATGTGGAAGAATTACGTGAATATGGAGATCAACTTCATATTGAGGAGCTTCAGTTGGGAGATCTCATGTTTTTTTCAACTTCAGAATATGGAACAGTTCCTACGATGGCAGGTATTTACGCAGGAGATGGAACATTTATCACTGTGATTGATGGTGAAATCGTATCCCGAACAATCAATGATGAACAGTATTGGATAAATCGATTGATCGAAGGACGAACGATTTCAAATGTTGAGACGGCAGATGATCGGTGAAAGATTCGTTATCAGCACTTTGACTTATGAATTATCTGAAATCCCTGCTTTATGCAATAATCAGACGCAAATCTGGAATAAAACTGCGCCCTCTATTGCTTTAAAGGGCAATTTTGTGGAACAAGAATCTTATAGTGTTAAATAACTACATTCCTCAAGGATGTAGTTATTTTTATAAAAGGTATGTAACATATATGGGGAATAATAGTTGGGCTTCTTATTGGAGTAGGAAGTGCAAAATGGTTAAGGGTGAAGAAACAAGAAGCACGTGATGAAATTGAGTATGACGATTTAGGGTGTGTGGTGTGGAGTTTCCCCCAGGGGGTAGAGCTTCTGGAGTTATTAATGTTTGGAAATAGATTAATAATCTGCGGGAAAAAAGAAGCGCTTATTCTGCATCAATGCCCCCACTCTCCTCCGCGGATTTGTAGTTAACTGTGCATTCCTATAAGTTTAGAATAATAAAAAAAGCAAGGCGCAAACATATTTCAAAGTGTTTTGTGCCTTGACCGTAGCGAAAGGAATGGTTTTAAACATGAAAAGGAAAAGAGTAAACAGATGTCGTAGCAGCGCACCGTCATTCTATGAATCTGCTAGCGTTACTAGTAACGTGCCCATTGTAAATGAAAATCAACATATAAAAACCGAATGTTTAACCAACTATGAAGAGATGTCTAGCTTTTTAGAAAAAGTTGATCGGGAAGCCGAGCACATCACTGTAGAAGTGATTGGCGAATCTGTAAAAGGACGTGATCTTTATCTTGCGAAGTTTGGGCATAATCTAAACGACGCAAATACACCAACATTATTAATTTTGACCCAACAGCATGGGAATGAATCACTAGTTACAGAATCTGCTATTAATGTTCTTCGGCAGCTATCAACCAATAATAAGGAAGTGAGAGACTTGCTTGATAAGGTCAATATTCTCTTTGTCCCACGTTTAAACGTTGATGGTGCCGAAGGGGATGTGGATTGGGATACTTCCCATTTTCACCACGGAGGTTTACAAACTCGTAACAACGCTAATGGGATTAATTTAAATCGAACGCATAATTCATTGTCTCAACCGGAATCAAAGGCGTTGCACGAGAATGTACTTGATAAATATAAAATTGATTATGCCATCGATTTTCATCACCAAATTGCGAATAGAGCGACTGATGATGGAGAGTTTGTTTCTGGTGCGATGCTTTATCCGACAAATAATGATGTAACCGATGAGGTTCTCGAAAGTTCAAAAAAACTAGGGGCTGTGGTGTATGATGCGGTAGAGCCAAAGGGGTATAGCAATTTAGCATACTATCGTAGTGATAGTACTCAAACATCCATTGCTCGTAACCATTTTGCAGTACATTATGACATTCCAACCCTTCTTTTTGAAAATCGAGGACTTACTGATTCACCAAATCCTTCCTCTATTTTAGGGCAAAAAGGCAATGGTGATTTAATTAATCAAGGGGAAGTGGCTATGATGGCCGCCATTAGAGCGATCGCTAATGGTTCGATTAAGGATGCGCATATAAGTGTTTGGAACTATTTACCGGAACAACATACTATAGAGGATGATTAAGAAAGCGAAACACAGTTTAATCTTCATAAAAAGTTTAAGGAATAGATTGTTATCTATCTCATCATCGATGACTCTCACATGCTTGCAGGGTCAGGATTATGAAAACCTCTACTATCGATGCATATGCGGCTGAACAATCTGATCAATAGTATAAATCTAGCTTAATTCGGCTGCATCGAGGGGGAAATAGTTACAATTAGTTATGTTAATGCCACTAAATCACCTTAGTTATTTAGGGTATTAATTAATACTATTTTATTAAATGAGTCATAAAAACTATTATCCTGTCAAAAAATGTCCGTTATAGTAAAGCTGCAAAGTCAATTATCAGTAATTAAGATTAATCGCTCAATCAAAAAGGTGATGTTAAGGCGTTGTTTAAAGGGATGCCACAATTTGTGAAATAAACAAGGATCAAGAAAGTCACGTATGTAATACAAATGTGACAATGTTTACAATGCCGTTATGTTATCTTAACATTCCTTTGTTATAGTAACAGTGGTTGAGAAAGTGGGAGATTTCTTATTAACACGACTTAATACGACTTAATACGACATTTTTTTAAAAAAGGGGGTAGACAACACAAACATGATCAATATTAAAACATTTGATGTCGAGGTGGAAAAATGTTAGAAGAATTTTTACTCATCCTGTTAATAGCTTCTATAGCTATGTTCTTTGGTATTAAGGATAAAAAAATTAATGACAAAAACATGGCAAGTATCCCAGTACGAGTAAATGTAAATGGAATTAGAGGTAAATCAACTGTTACTAGATTGATAACAGGCGTTTTACAAGAGGCAGGCTATCAGACAGTTGGAAAAACGACTGGAACCGATGCTAGAATGCTCTACTGGTTTGATTCCCAAGAGGTCCCTATTAAGAGAAGAGCGGAAGGTCCGAATATAGGTGAACAAAGAAGAGTCTTAAGTAAAGCTTCTCAGTTAAAAGCTGATGCTCTCGTGTGTGAGTGTATGGCCGTAAAGCCAGATTATCAAATAGTTTTCCAAGAACAACTATTACTGGCGAATATCGGGTTAATTGTAAATGTTTTAGAAGATCATATGGATGTTTTAGGTCCGACATTAAAAGAGGTTGCAGATTCATTTTCTGAAGCAATTCCCTATAACGGCGACCTGATTATTAATGAAAGTCCCTATGTTCCTCACTTTAAGCAAATGGCTAGGCAACGGAATACGAAGGTACATATATGTGACACTTCTGTAATTTCCGAAGAATTTCTTAAAAAATTCAAGTATATGGTATTCCCGGAAAATGCAGCATTAGCTCTTGCCGTTGCCGATATTCTAGGTATCAATCATGAAACGGCATGTAGAGGCATGTTAAAAGCTTGGCCGGATCCAGGTGCCATGCAGATACTTCCAATTGGTGATGTGGATAATCCTAGCTATTTAGTTAATGGGTTTGCTGCTAATGACCCTACGTCCACACTCAATATATGGGAGCGTGTGCAACAACTGAGTTATCCTACAGATGAGCCAGTTGTTATTATGAATACTCGTTCGGATAGAGTGGATCGTACTGAACAATTTGTCAAGAAAGTTCTGCCATATATACAAGCAGAAACACTGATTGTAATGGGAGACAGCACGGGGCTCATAGCAGATGCGTATAAAAAAGGGGAGTTCCCTGCAAGAAACCTTTTAAATTTAGAAAATGCTAGTACCGATGAAATTGTACGAGCACTCCAACCATTCTTATCCGGTAAAAGCATTTACGGAATCGGAAATATTCATGGCGGAGCGGATAAGCTTGTAGCTCAACTTGAGCAAATGAAAATAACAAAAGAAACTGCTTAGAGGGAAAGGAATTGAAAAATGTTTGTATTTGACACCGGAGATATTTATCTGGCCATAGTTGTCGGAGTTGTTTTAAGCTTATTTTATACAGAATTTACAGGAATTATTCCAGCTGGATTAGTCGTTCCGGGGTATATTGCCATGATGTTTACCGCTCCAGTAAGTATTGTTGTTACGTTTATGGCCGCTTTTTTGACATATTTAATTGTCATGAAAGTTATTGCGAAATTTACGATCCTATATGGAAGAAGAAAGTTTACAGCGATGATAACCACTGGGATTATTATGAAAGCAGTTTTCGACTTTGGAGTTCCCGGACATTTAATTCCTGAGGCAGTCGGTGGAATGGTGGCTATAGGGATTATTGTTCCTGGACTGATTGCAAACACCATTCAAAAACAAGGAGTTGTACCTACAGTTGTAAGTACATTATTGCTTAGCGGAGCTACCTTTGGGGCAGTTGTTTTATCAAACTTTATTTAAGGAGGAATTATAAATGGAAGCTACTGTAGGCTATGAAAAAGAGGTAAAGAAAACAAAACAAACACAACCGAGACTGACCTTTAAACAATGGGTTTTAGTAACAGTCAAAGGACACAAAAAAAGGACAAGCATGGATACCGGGATGGGGCTAATCATTACTGTCCTCCTCTTTTTAATTGCTTTGGTGTGACCGATCATGCTCAACAACAAGAGTTTCTTTTACAATAAGCGTTTTTACATTATTATAGGTTTGGGTTTGCTTCTAATACTTTTCATCATACTAAATGTCAGTGGTAGTGGCGGGCCTCAATTAACAGATAATAATGACTTGACCCTTAATGATACAACGCAAGAGGAGGAAAAAGGCTCCTATGGTGTATCATCTGATAGTTCCATTGCAACGGAAGTAGGTATGAGGATAATAGAACAAGGCGGTAATGCTGTTGACGCTGCCATAGCAGTTAGTTTTGTTTTAGGGGTTGCGGAGCCGTATGGATCAGGAATTGGCGGAGGCGGAACGATGTTAATTCACCCAGATAATGGCCAAGACCCAGTTGTTTATGATTACCGAGAAACCGCCCCGGAAAATACATTGCCTTCAAGTGATATAGGGGTACCGGGGTTTGTTCGAGGTATGTACAAAGTTCATGAAGATTTTGGAACAATGAATATGGCACAGCTCATTGACCCGTCCATCCATTTTGCTGCAAATGGTGTGACGGTTTCTGAAACACTCCATTATGCATTAGAAGCAGATTCAGATCACTTGCCCGAGTTAGACCATTTCTTTCCTGATGGGGAACCTATTGAACAGGGAGAAGTATTGGTACAAGAACAACTGGCGGAAACGTTGGAAGATATTCAAGCGAACGGCCCAAGTGCCTTTTATCAAGGAGACATTGCAAATGAAATTAGCGATCAGGAAGATAAAATAGAAGAGAATGATTTGGAATCCTATGAGGTTGAAGTCAAAGAGCCCTTACAAGGTGAATTCGGTGACTATGAAGTTTTAGTTCCACCTCCACCTTCTGGCGGTGTTATGTTACTTCAAGTTTTAGAAATGGCTGAGTCATTACAAATTGAAAATACCAAAGATAATCCTTTGGCCTTTTCGTTAATGATGGGGTTGATCAATAGGATAAGTTACAGTGATCGCTTAGAAAATATTGGGGATCCTAACTATACAGATGTCCCCACAGATGAAATGATTTCAGAAGATCATATCAATGACCTCGCATCCGAAGTCCATGGGCTTGAATTGTCTGAAGAATATCGCAGGAACTTGGAGTCAGATGCTGATATTGAAGATCATGGAGACACGACACACTTTGTGGTAGTGGACAAAAATGGTATGATGGTATCCGTAACGAATACGCTAAGTAGTTTATTTGGATCAGGAGAATATGTGAATGGCTTTTTCTTAAATGATCAACTAAAAAACTTTAGTAATCGTGAAGATTCACCAAACAGACCTGAGCCTGGCAAACGGCCGTTTAGTTATACAACACCGACGATATTAACCAAAAACGGGTCTCCTGCGATAGGTATTGGCAGCGCTGGAGGAAGAAGAATTACGTCCATGGTTGCTCAACAGTTAGTAAAAACGATTAAGTTTAATGAACCGATTCAAGAATCCGTAGAAGATCCTAGAACGTTCCTAGAATTTAACGAAGATGTTTTACAAGTTGAGCAGGATTATGTATTTTTAAAGAATCCTGAAGAACTTGGGCTTGATGTTCAACATACTGGTAACACGTCTTATTATGGGAGCGTCCAGGGATTGGTCATTAATGACAAAAACGGTGAAATTCATGGGTTCAGTGATAACAATAGAGATGGTACTTGGATGTCGAAGTAATCCATTTATTTAAAGCTTTCTGTAGAGAGAGAACCATCTATCAAATTTTGACGAGTTTGTAAGTTAGTTCATTATTATTAAATAAAGGTATGGGGCAATCTCGTGACATTGAGAAGCCCCATATTTTTTTATTTATCCTCATTCATAACTACAGTCTATGGCAAGCAGCTACGCTGTGACTCTGTGCAATACTGTTATGCAGGAACGTTCTCCTTACCAGAAGTCCCCATTTCATTCGTTAATATAGCTTATTAAATTCGCGACTTAGTCTGACATATATGGAAACTCAAGTTTGTTGCATTTATTATTGCAATTTAGGAGGTATGTAAATTGTTTACCGGTTGTCTCAAACAGCTACCTTAGGATCATGAAGAAACCCATTGTACAGGTTTACTCTTGGTTGGCTATACTATGGATTTTCAGTGCTTTTTTGGATTGGGTCCATATTGGTTCAATTCGGATTGACTATCCAAAAGTGTGAGTATAAAGACGATAAAATTACCGATGAGTGGTATAAAGTTTAACAAAATCCAGAAACCACTTTTACCACTATCGTGTAAACGACGAACTGTTACAGATAAACCCGGTATTAAAATAATAAGTAAAAAGATTAATGTGAAAACACCTAATTCATCCGAAAAGTCAAGACCCAATGCGATGTCAACTATGGACATTATGAAACTAATAACGATTGTAAATAAATAAAATAACCAATATTCCGTTCTTCTAGCTCTTCCACTAAAGTTAAACGTGTTCCTAAATGATTCGATAATCCAGCTCATTCCAAACTCTTCCTCTCCGACTGTGAATCGTAGCTTGTTCTTCTAAATGTAAGGCGATATTCTATCAATGTCGAGCATTTATAATGTGAAATGCAGAAATAAACAATTATTATTTTACATTACCAATAACACATAGATAAATCCACTAGTATCATGTTTGTTACTGTCTAACTTTTCAATATGGTCTAAAATTGGAAATGCGTGCCTGAGCACCATACAATTAAAACCTAATTCTGGGTTGTTCCTTCCACGAAATGAAAGAAAATCGATTGTTGAAACAAACATGAAATTTTCGTGCACAGGCACCACACACTAAATCCTTTACCGTTTATCCCTTTGATTTTCTAAAATAGGACACTTTTTTTCCTAAGTCATCCATATAAGACTCAACTCCATATGTCACAATTTTGCATATTATCCTGTATACTTCCCTTTCATTTTACTCTATATTGGATAAGAAGCCACTACTAAAGGAGGGTATCATGTTTAAAAAGAGGAAAATAGTCATTTGGTGTAAAAAAACCAAAAGCGATTACTTATAGTAGAGACTTCACCAATTAATATTTAATTTAAACCAAGATTTTTATAACACCGTTCAGAAAATCCAAACGGTGTTATTTCGACTATAATATTAAGCAAAATGGGGAAGTAATGAAAGGTGGGAAAAAATGGAGAAGGCATATGGTTTACTTGCTTTAATGAGTACTTTGCTTTTATTTGCTTGTTCTCAAGACACAATAAATACTAACAGCGGTGTACTCCAAGAAAAGGTAGAACAAAAAGTAACTAGCAAAGTGACCGACACAGAAAACAAAGTGAATTATCAAATACCTTTTAAAATTAATAAAATTGAGAGTGAAATTCTTAATCTTAACGATTCTGCTTCAGAAGTGGTCCTAAAAGGTGTGAGGTATGAACTATTTTTATTTTCAAAAGAAAAGATCCCTGAAGAAAAATATTTGTCTTATGAATTTGAAATTGATGCCAACTCCCCTTTGAAAGAGTCTTTAGGGCCAATTGATACTCTTACTCTTGCTGAAACTTTAAGCGATGGTTATTTATATACTCTTTCATTTGGAACTATATACAGAGAGCATACTCAAGCCGAACTTGATGCTTTCAATCAAGAACATGACTTTAATATACTTGTTAATTACGAGGGAGTAAAATATCAGATTGAAAAACAATAGCACCTTCATGATATCTTTTCTTGACGGCCACCTGATACATACGGGTGGCCGTTATTTGACGCTTATTATTCAATAATGAATAATCTTTATACCTATTCAAGGAAAAAGCCGTCGTCCACAGAATTAATTGTGGGTAGGTCGCTTTTATTAATTAATCTTCACTATCTGTGGCAACCTTAATTTACCTCCGCTAAGCAATGTTTCGAACGCTCAAGTATCGACCAGATTTTCCACACAAAGGCTTTGCATCGCTCGAGGAGGCTAGGCAATGGGCACAAAAGTTTGATTTACATCCAACTATTAAAGAGCTCTTCGGATCTGCCTAGTGAAAAAACCCTATTTTTGTAAAGGTATTAATGATGAAATATCAAACTCTGCGCTTTGTATTACAATTGCCTTTAAGCCAGTATCGATTAATGAATGGTAATCGATAAAATTGCCCATCCTATTAACGGTGAAGAATAGGGGGATCTCGTTGCATATTACAAAAGTATTCTGGTATGCTGTCATCATATGTATTGCAATTGTACTTTGGGGATCTTTTGCCCCTGACCATTTAAATAAATTAACCGCATCCGTGACTAGTTTTATTTACACTCAATTTGGTTGGTTTTATATGGTTGTCATCATTGCAATGATTAGTTTTTGTATTTATATGATGTTCTCACGCTTTGGTAAAATCAAGCTAGGAAAAGATGATGATGAACCAGATTTCAGTTTGCCTGCTTGGTTTGCGATGTTATTTAGTGCTGGTATGGGAATTGGGCTTATGTTCTTTACGACAGCAGAAACCATTTCACACGCTTTCATTAAATCACCAAATGCTGTGCCAGGTTCAGAGCAAGCAATTTTGGAATCCCTTCAATACACTTCCTTACATTGGGGATTCCACGGTTGGGGATTATATGCTGTTGTCGGACTTATCTTCGCCTATTTTAAATTTCGTGTCGGTGCCCCTGGGTTAATTAGCGCAACACTTGAACCGTTATTCGGCAAAAAAATAATGCGTGGTTCAATCGGGCAATTAGTCGATACACTTGCTATCTTTGCAACAGTAGTTGGCGTTGCATCCACACTTGGATTTGGCTCTTCCCAAATCAATAGTGGCTTAACATTTTTATTTAACGCACCAAAAGCTTTTTGGTTTCAACTAATTATTTTAGTAATAGCCACCGTCATTTTCATCGTATCCGCATGGTCAGGTATTGGAAACGGCATTAAATATTTAAGTACGATTAACATGTGGCTCGCGGCCTTACTACTGTGCACACTATTTATCGTTGGGCCATCGATGTATATTATAAACATGTTTACAACGACAATCGGTAATTATATAAGCAACTTTATTCAAATGAGTTTCGAATTAAAACCAGTAAACGGAGATCAGCGGGAATGGATTAACGACTGGACAATATTTTATTGGGCATGGTGGATATCTTGGGCACCATTTGTTGGAATGTTTATTGCGCGTGTATCAAAAGGGCGTACAATCAAACAATTTACTATTGGTGTATTAATCGCCCCTACGCTCGTGACATTTATTTTTTTCGCTGTTTTTGGTGGATCAGCATTGAATCTAGAACAACACGGCATTGCCAAGCTTTCCAAATTAGCTACAGAAACAGTTACATTCGGCATGTATGAATATTATCCACTAGGTATGATACTATCTATATTGACGGTAATTGTGATTGCGATATTTTTCATTACATCTGCCGATTCAGCCACATTTGTACTTGCTATGTTTAGTACAGGTGGACAACTAAATCCATCAAACTTAGTGAAAATTGTTTGGGGACTGATACTTTCAGCGATGGCTGCAATTGTCATGTACTCTGGTGGGCTTGACGGGTTTCAAAACATGCTCATTATTGCAGCACTTCCCTTTTCCATTATTCTTATTTTAATGGTCATATCGTTTTACAAAACAATCAAGCAAACCGAGTGATTGAGAATAGGTAAAAAATTTTAGCGAGGTGGGAATATAAATGAAGCTAATAAACGTTCGTAAAGGTCAATTTATTTACTATCAAAATAAATTGCATAAAGTATATTCTATAAAAACATTTTTCAAACAGTCTATTCACCTAATTCGCCTGGAGGATTTTGAACAACAACTCGCTACAGCGAAAGATATTGATTATTATAAACCTAAACATTTAGATAGTTTCGTTTACAATCAAAAACGTTATACACTGCATAAAGACGTCAAGGCTAAAGTTGGTGATTACATTTTAGTAATCAATCCAAAGCCTGACTCGCTTGACCATCACCATCTCCATGCAATAGAAATGGTATCATCGATTGAAAAAAATGGTGTGATTAGTAATAAGTCAAATGGCATCAAACATCATGAATACTGGGTGATGGTGCCTGGACTTGAGGATGGTGCAATAATTATTGACTTACAACATCCAAATGTAGAAAAGGCTGAGAACCAAGAATCACTACAGGTAGTAACCGATTTACCGAACACATATATACCTAAAATCGGCGATGTGTATCAAAGAAATGATAGTGACCCTATCATGCAAGCAATGGTCATTTCCATAAAAGGACAGAATGTTTATTTAGGTGGCAATTTAGAAGTGGAAATGAGCATATTAGCCGACAATAAAAAGTGGACTTATGTGCCAAATGTGGTGGACTATTAATGCTAGGCGAACAGCAATATTGAAGCTCTGACTGCCACTCCCCGAAATTGTAGCGGAAATGTTTACTTATTTCTCTTCAAAACAAAATAGAGTGAAAGTAAAAGTTACCAATCACAACATGTGAACTGAACCCCGAATGGTAGACACTTTAAAAAAAGTGACTTTCGGGGTTTTTTCCGTGTTCAAGTCTAGGTATACTGAAGATAATTATTCAAACGGGAGTGTTTTAAATGAGTAAAATACTTTTTAATGCACACCAGCGAATATAATAATGGTTGCCTGTGCACCACACAATTCGAACACAATGCTGGGTTGTTCCTTCCATGAAACAAATCCGATTGTTGAAACAAGAAAGTTTCGTGCACAAGCACCACACACTAAAATTTTGAGTTTTTCAGTTTTGTTATTGGTTTATAATTGTGCGGTGCACGCGTTACTGACTCACCTATCTGTAAACTCCCGTTCACCTTCCGTTCACTTTACTGGACTATCATGAACTTATAAAAGGTGACTGGAGATGAGCTAAATGAGTACGTTACTGATATTCGCTTCTTCGGCAATGGTGGTTGCACTAATTTTTTACAGTATCGGCGTATTTGGAGAAAAGATGAGCGGCACGATTCAATTCAAGCACTTAATGTTCTTCGTGGGTGGCCTGGTGTTCGATACGATCGGCACCACTTTGATGAACCGCATTGCAACACAGGACGGCGACTCGACATTCGGGCTTCATCAGGTTACAGGCGGCGCAGCTCTTGTGTTAATGGCGTTTCACTTTCTATGGGCTGTCTGGGTGTATAACAAAGGTGATGAAAAAGCAAAACACCAGTTCCATAAATTCAGTCTGGGCGTTTGGACACTGTGGGTCATTTCATTTGTACTCGGTATTTTACTTGGCGTTGGCGTGATCAGCTGATTCTGAAAGTGTTACAGCATGATTCACCTGAACGCGTATGTAAAGCGGTGATGCCATTCTGTTGAATCAGCATAGATACGAAATAAAAGTCCTCTGCCTGTGCAAAATCGGTCGGAGGGCTTTTGGTTTATAAGTGGAAATGCGTGCCTGTGCACCATGCAATAAATGAGTGATGGCTGCCTGTGCATCACAAAATCCAAACACAATTCTGGGTTGTTCCTTCCATGAAATGAAACAAAACCGATTGTTGAAACAAACATGAAATTTTCGTGCACAGGCAACAGGCACTAATGGCAAACTTATGTAAGTGGGCAACCAGGATTAAGTGGAAAGTCACGGAATCCAAGCTGAATTGGATCAGTTAGGAAAATAGCCTGTGAAATGTGGGCGTTCCACAGGTATTGTCATTGCTAACTTGGAGAAGGGCTCTATTAAATGTCACCAAGTACTTGTATATCGTTGACTCTTCGACTAATGGAATCTATCATCATTTCTTCTTTTTCAAATTGTTCATAGCCGGTATACTTTTATCCACTATTTTTTCAAACTCGACCAACACAAAATATCTATTTTCCCCCATTTCCTGAACATTGTTCACTTTTCCGTTACGTCCTTTAATTCTCACATTCTCATTAACGGAAGGTATGATTCTTGACGCCTTGTTTAGTAAATAGGTTTTACCTTCGTAAAAATGAATGGAATACATATTCTTGTCCCCTTTATTTGTATTTTGAAGGTCGAATCCATTTATTTTATGATGGTAGCAGGGAATTAGAACTAAATTTCAGGTAACTGTACGTGACACTATTTAGTGAATACAATGCAATTGTATGATACTACAAAATAAATCAATAGCTATGCGGTTTTTCTTTATTTTTTGTATGATTATTTAAATGTGTGTATTGTTTGTAAGAAAGGAATGTGTCTGATTACTTGATTTAGAAACGGACTTTTGTATTCATCATATACGTTTATGAAAGGTTCGAACTATCTCCATATAAATGAAAGCTGATATAATGGATATATGAATAAGCAAGGGGTGTTATTTATGAATGAAAACATAAGTATAGAACGCCAAAAACAAGTAGAGTTTACAGTTGGAATGGCTGCAATTGACGGTGGAAAACCGAGTGCATTTACACAAAATCTTTTAAATCAATATGATCAGTCAGGTTTCATCCAGCTAATTGAAACAAGCAATTGTTGAAAAATAGACAAGGGCATCACAGTAAGATATGGATCCATATGTATATTCAAATACAAATATTTATCATTTTACAAGAGTGAAAAACTTCACTTTTGCCTTTTTATTTAATATGATCACTTCTTGTCACTTAATTCAGAAAAAACTTTTAGTTTATCCGTAATCGGGCGCATTTATTAAACATGATGTAGCACTGGCTCACCAATTAGAAATTTCTTAACAGATTTTTGAAATTAAGGACTTACAGTAGAATAGAAAACCAGGATATAAGAAAGGAGAATATCAATGGTACCAATTTCAATAGAAAAATTTGTGAATAAGCACTGCAAGAATAATCCGGAAGAAAACCCAGTTCACTTGAGGGAGAGTCTTATACAGGCTGTCAAGGATAAGAAAAAGGGAGCGACTTGTACCAATTGTGGTCAGGAGATATGGGCGATTGGTAGTGCGGTCTCCCATCTAGGATGCTTTTCGTGTTTAACAGGGGAGACAGACTCTTCACAGGATTATGAGATTGATGAAGTGTGTTGGTCGTAAATAAGAGTGCTCGTTCCATTCCCGCATGAATTACTCAAGTGTCAGCTACCTGTAATGAACAATTTAGAAGGTTTACTGCAATTGTATAAAAAATGCAAAGTCTGTTAAACCAATGTTTAGAACAATTTCATTTGTATTTTTAGAACAATTATCGAATTTAAATTATTTAACATCGCACCAATACAATTAGATCATTCAAATAGCACTTCTCGTCAATTAATCAATGAGTGGGGATTTCTTCGGATTCGTATCTACAAAAAGAGAATCTATATGAACTGGATCACAAAATTGGATGTAATTTTCCTGCTTATACTACCTATGCAATCTACTTGAAAAGCAAGAAGGATAGTTTAATCGTAAGGGCATAACAATGTCTACTGTCACCACATTAGCTTCATACTGATGGATGAGGTGGTAAAATGACGATTGTACGACTAGGATATGTTGCGATGAGTATGGAACTGAAAAATGCTTCTCCATCCAAAACAATGACGTTTGCTCAGTTTCAAAAGATCGGGGATCGTGAGGCGGCGATTCGCAAATTGGAAAGGATTGCGCTGGCTAATCTTGAAAATACACATAGATTGCTGAAACATAATGTATTTAATGGAATTCATTTTTATCGCTTAACCTCTCGACTGATTCCATTGGCGAACCATGGAGAACTTCCTAATTGGAATTATATGGAGCCGTTAAAAAAGAAATTGGACGAAATTGGGGAGTTTGTTAGAAAACATCAGCTGAGAATTGATTTTCATCCGGATCATTTTGTTGTTCTGAATTCCTTTAAAAAAGAGGTGTTGGAGAATTCATTAAAAACCTTAACTATGCATTATTTATTGTTAAAGGGAATGAACATTGATTCGACTCATCGTTGTGTGCTCCATGTCGGTGGCAACTATAAAGAAACAGAAAAGTCTTTGGACCGATTTGTTGCAAATTGGGTTGATTACCCAAAGCATATTCAACAGATGATCATGCTCGAAAATGATGATACTTCATTTACACTGGACGATACGCTTTATGTATGTGAAAAGTTAGGAATTCCGCTTGTATTTGATTTTCATCATCATCTGGCTCACCATCGTCATGAAAAGTGGGAAGATAATTGGGACCGTGTAGTAGCAACATGGAAGGACTCGCCCCTCCCAATCAAAATGCATATCTCTAGTCCAAAAAGTGAGGACGCATTCCGTCACCATTCAGATTATGTGGATGTGGACATGTTTTTCAGTTTTTTAAAGGAAATCAAAGGTTCGGTTCCTCAAATCGATTGTATGATTGAGGCGAAAAAGAAGGATGAAGCTCTTTTTAACGTTATTAAAGAGGTTAAAAATAGGGACGATGTTGAGATGATTGATGGGTCGTCGTTTTATTTGAAGTAATTGTGGTGCCTGCCTGTGCACCACACACTAATGGCTGAACTCAGGGTACGTCTTTTAATTATTTGAACCATACTACAATTGCATAAATTAAAATAAGAAGTCAACCACCTCGGTATTTGGTTGGCTTCTTTCTGTATTAATCTTAGTGTTAGGTACGCTGTGGTTTGCCCCCTATATATCGGACGCAGTTAAATACTAGCTTTGAGGTAACAAGTGCGCTTCCAAGAAGGCTTTAGGTGTCTTATACCCTAAACGTTTTTGGCTTCTCTCATCGTTAAAGTAGTTGCCGAAGGCCAATAAGTCGATTTTAGCT
>NZ_JADPRZ010000054.1 GCF_017347095.1 Sporosarcina sp. E16_8
ACGTTTTTCCTTTCTGTAGACTCTAATGGACAGTATAGCCATCAAGCCTTGGACAGATAACCCCGTCAACAATTGGACCTTTGAATGCAGCATTAACACTATCTCTTCTTCTTCATACATTCCATATAAATAATTAATATAATATAAACTATCGACATCTTTTAAAACTATCGGGTTTCTATTTCCTTCGAAATTATGAAACCCCATTTGAAATATACTATCCTCTAAATCTTCATTCTCGGGTAGGAGTTTTAAATTTATAATTTGCGGGTCAATAACGATTCGCGGATAATCAGCCAATCCATTTTCAATATTATATGCCCTAATGAAAGCGGGACCATAGGAGATAGAGCCTTTGTGATAAAGTTTACCTGCGGATACACCCCCACGTATCAAAATTCCTTCATCGGCAAGGGTTTTTTGTATTAAGTTTAGCTTCATAACAAAACTAAAAAAACTCGCGGAGTTAGTATAAGGCAAGCTAACTACAAGGCTATCTGAAAATTGAGCCATTTCTAGTGCTGAGTTTTCGGTCGATTGCTTTATTTCATTTTGTTTAACTGCCTCTTGCACATTATCTAAAGCTTTATATAATTTTTCTGCGTACAATGTATCACTTTCACTCTTTTGTACTAAAGCGCTAAATCCTAGTATGTCAATAAATGCTACTAGTCTGTTTTCATATTTACCTTCTTGTAAGTCCAAGTCTATCGCCCCTTTGAGTTGTATACTCTACTGTACATTACACCTCTATTATAATTTAGCAGTTTATCGAACCCGTGTATTGTTCTGGGTTCCATTCTTAATACAATGTCACCCTTTTGAATATGAAAAACAACATCATTAATTGGTATATAGAAATGAATTCTCTTATAGGGCTGAAAGTTCACTTCCCTACTCACGGTTCCATATCGAGGAGTGGTTTAGAGGTTAAAGACAGGTATGAAGTACATCTTTTGACAAGTGTAATACAACCGCTACCGGACCATGCATCGATTGTAATACTAAAGTATTACAATCGATGCATGGTCGTATCACGATGGTAACACAAATATGAAGAAAGTTAATGAATTGGCCTTTTTTTGCTCAGAAAACCAAATCAAGTTGGTTTATTGAGTTTGATTTGGGTTAAATCAAACTCAATCATATTCAATCGTATTCAATCATATTCAAATCGGTATTTTTTGTTCAGAAAACCAAATCAAGTTGGTTTATTGAGTTTGATTTGTTTAAAATTAAACTCAATCACTTTAAATCACATTCAATCGTATTCAATCATAGTGAAATCGAAATTTTTCTCGGTTCTAGACATACCGATTACCGCTTTGACTTGCTTTAAATTTTTCAATCACATTCGTATTGATTGAATACGATTAGTTTTGATTGAGTTTGATTTTAAGTGAATCAAACTGAATCAAGTCAATCATCCAGATTGAATAGAGATGGTAAATAGGTTAGAATCATAGTAAGAACAACGTTTGAAGGGGGATGAGCTGTTGGATTCGTCAGAAAAAAAGGAAGAGCTTCTAAGGGTTTTCAAAGATGATCCATTATGGAGACATATAGAAACACTTAGCTTACAAAACCGTGTATTTGAAAATGAAGAGTTCTTAGAAAGTATTATATGGGGCATTGATTATACAACTACACAAGTCGCCAAAATGTTAAACGTGACAAATAATCAAACAATCATAAATTTACTCAATCGACATGACTTGAAAGAGTATGTTCAAATACCTCAAAGCGATAACGGTTATTATTCGTTTGACCATATCGCCATTTTTCAGTTAAGATTAATTTTGGTATTGAGAGATAATGGTCAGCAGCCAAAAGAAATCGCAACTATAATAGGAACTAAAACTCAGTACAGTAGGGGAGAGTTCCGTAAGAAAACTATCGTGAATGAAAATGGTTTAGCAGAGGAAAAAGAAAGTACAGAAAGAATTGTAGAGCTCAAAGTGCAGCAGGCTTTAGAAAGTATCTTACCCAAAATGAGTCAAGAGTTATTAAGATATAAAAACCATTATGAAAACTCATTGATAGAAATGCAAATTGAGAATGGGTTAAGTCAGTGGGAAATAAAAATGCGGAGTATTGTAAATCAAATAGAATTATTTGAAACTCAAATGGAAGTTCTCACAAGCCATCCGACCATAAAACCGAATATATTTACAAAGATATTTAGCTTGCAAAATGAACCCAATGAAATTCAAGTAACTAAATTACAAGTTAATTTAAAAGAAAAAGTAGAAAAGCTAGTATCAGAGAAGAGGAAACTCGAAGTAGAAAAGACGGCATTGTTGGAGCAGCAAATTAAGTTGAAAAAAATAAGTGAAACTGCTACATTAGATTTTGAAGATAACTGAAAATCACAGGGGTAACTATGCGAAGCACGCATCTCAAGACTTTGAGGTGTGTGTTTTTTATATGTGAAGGGAGTAGATGTGGTAATGGTGAAAATTGCAGAAAATGAAGATGGCATATTTGTGTGGAATCATAGCATTGAAGCGCAAGCGAGGTTGGGCATTATTACAAAAGAAAAGGACTCTCTACTAATTAACTTTTTAAAGAAAAAGTTAAGAGAAAAGAATGAAGTCAACTACCATATGTCTACAAGTGTAACGAGCGATGTAATAGCTTTCACAGATACATTGAGTATATTGCATTTTGAAGAGTTTCCATCTCCAGGTGAAAACAATCCATTTTCAAACGACCGGATGAAATGGGTTCAGATGTATTTTTCATTAATATCTATGATTCACCAAAAGGAGCGAAGTGAATTCGTGCCGTTAGGGAGCTTCCGTGCACATGCAGAAGGTCCACTTATTGGATATTACAGATCTATACAAAATATGGAGGAATCAGAAGATAAATCGTTATTGAACACTCATTTGCAAAAACTTGAGAACGTAAAATGGAATATTAGTGTTGATGAAGATTTTGTATATAAAATAGAAGGAGAAACAAATGAAGAATTATTGGAGTCGTTTTTCATTGGTGCATGGGCATATTGGCTATACACAGCGTTCATCGTTGATCCTCGTCCGATAAACTTATTTGTTGAATTAGATGGATTAATGGTCAATTTCCCTGTTCTAGCTGAATCACGTAAATTCATTACCTTTATTACAGACTCTCTTGCACGACTTACTTTTCAACTAAATATGAGTTTCACGATAAAATCACCAACACTTTTCCCAATACCGGAGTCGCTGGTCGAACATTTAGTGATTCAGGATATTCAAACTGCAGATATGATGTGGTCGGAAATACCTCTTTTCCCAACTATAAACAGTGGCGAGGATATTGTTTGGGAATATCAAAAGACTTTCCGTAAGATGAAATTGGCACTTGCAGACATAAATTGACTATGCTATATTGAACTCAGCTTAATAGAAAACAGCCCAAAGTTTGCGAAGCACGCACTACTAACCGTAGTGTGTGCTTTTTTTTGTCTTCAAATCTTCAAAAAGGAGGTATTTCTTGCAGTGAAGTTGATTTTTGCGATTTACAACGTTGATTTCGCTAAACAATTAAAGGGGAATATGGAAGCCGATGGTCAAGCTCAAATTATTGATATTGTAAGTTCCGAAGAAGACTTGATAAATATGATAGCTAGAAATCCGACAGTCAGTGGTGTTTTAATATCCACTGATATTGCAACGAAATTGGGCAACCGTAACTTAGAATTGTTAGTTGATATTCTACTTGTTGCCAGGGAGAAATTCCCGAGCATTGTGTTTTCGGTATTATCTTCCGAAAGACAGGGGCATCCAGTGCATGCTGAATTGGTAGATATGGGGATATACAATATCTTTGTAAAAGATGCAGCCAAACTTTCTATTCCCTTACTTCTTCATTCATTTTTGGAACCAGCATCATTTTCTTCAGTAATGCGACATCGAATGGTCGACGATTCTATTCCCTGGCGACGAAGTTTTAATCGACAGACCACAGTTCGCGTCGACTTTAGAGAATCCGAATCAATACCGGAAGCTGAGATGGAAGAAAAGAAGACTGAGGTTATACAACCTGCTCAATTGGATGAAAAAGTGAAAAAAAAGTTTCATTGGTCAGAATCTGGTCGTGATAAAAGTAAACCTTCGGTCAAAATGGAGCAACCTCAAGAATTTATCAAAGAATGGTTCGATGATGAGTCTAGGGTAATTACTAACGACCCGATCATTGGCACTGTAGTAATCGCTCTAGGAAGTGTGGCCCCACATCTCGGCACCACTCATACAGCAATTAGTATTGCGTCTGCTTTAAAGAAAAAAGGACATATGGTTGCTTTGGTAGAAGCAAATGCCTCGCAAGATTTTGATCGGATACATTCATTGTTTGAAGGTGAAAACCGTCCAATCTTATCCGAACCTAGTTTTGAGATGAATGGGATTGAACATTTCAAATATCGCGGAGAGGATTCTATGCAAGAACTCTATGCGATATATGAATTTTTAGTTTTGGATTTAGGGAATTTAGATCTCATGGAATTTGAGAAGGAATTTAAAAGGGCCCACGTGAGAGGTGTATTATGTTCGGGCCATGAATGGAAATTTCATTGGATTGAAGAATTTCGCAGAAAACATTTCAACGAAAATGACATATTTTATCTAGTCCCTCACGGTGAACCAAGCGTTGTGAAAGATTTGCAAGAAAGAATCCCAGAAGTAACAGTTTTATCAATTCCGACCCATACCGATCCTTATAAGCCGAGTAGAGACGCAGAAATGTTTACAGAAAGTTTATTATCCGGATTTATAAAGGGGTATGGCAAGAAATTTACCAAAAGCGCTTTAATCGGGACCAGTGTGATAAGTATAACGCTCACTTTAATTGTCATTAGTGCTTTTCTAATTTTATAAAAGGAGGAACAAACGTATTGGCTATTCGATTACGAACCAAAAAATTACTGTGGGCAGGCGCTCTTGGAGCTAGCGTTACATTGGTTCTCGCTGCAGTAGGAGGATATTTACTCTACACGAAAAATCAAGCTAGTGAACTTGCGTTAGCAGAACAGTACCGGTCTGAACTAAAAGTATTAAATGAAACCGTCGTTCAAAACGAAGAGGGCTACGCACTTAAAGAGGATGTAGACCGTGGTCAATTGATAACAGAAGACCTGTTGGAAAAGGTCACACTATCAGCGGCAGCAAAATCAGAGGACGGATTGGAACTTATCGAAATTAAGACAATTGATTACTTTTCCCGGACCGATTTGAAAGCAAACACTGTCCTTGTCGAGTCAATGGTTTATGAAGAAGAAGCACTTGGTAACGACATCCGGGAAACTGAGTATGCCTTTATTGACCTTCCAACAAAGTTGAAAAATGAGGATTATGTCGATGTTAGGATTCAGTTCCCGAACGGGGATGATTATATTCTTTTATCTAAGAAAAAAGTTAAAGATACCGCTGGTTTAACACTTTGGATGAACATGGATGAAGGAGAAATTCTTTCTATGAGTTCTGCCATTGTGGATGCCTTTATCGAGGAAGCAAAAATATACGCACTTCCATATGTAGATGGTCCGATGCAAGTAGCTTCTGAAATGACATACCCAGTTAAATCAAACGTGCTTCAGTTGATTAAGGAAACGCCAAACATCGTTAACATCGCGAAGCTTAACCTTGAAAAGCAGAATCGAACCCGCCTAGAGTCTGGTCTAAATGAAATGAATTCAGAACTACGTCAAAAACTTCGTCAAGGCCAAGCCGAAACTGAAGCCCAGCGACAGCAAGACGATAAAGAGCGTGAAATAAACGCCCTTAATCAGTTCGATCAACCGACTGAAAATGATTTGATTGGAGATCCGTTCAAAGAAGGAGTAGATGCTAAATGAAAATGAAGTTAATGCAGTTTATCGGCACCCGTAATAAGACTGATTTTGTTATATACCTCAGTCACGTCTTAACTCAACTTGACAAACGCGTCTTGATTGTCGATAACACACGAAACGAATGGTACCGCCATGGATACGTACGCGAAGGGGGCCAACAACGCCTGTTTGATTTTCAGGGGGTCGACATTTTGTACGGAACGAACAACTGGTTAGAAATTGAATCTTCTTTACAACAATCAGGTGAAACATCTATTAATTACGATGTGGTTCTAATTGACATGGATACAACGGAAATATTGGAACAGGAATGGCCAGTCTTCGATGAACGTTTCTATGTAGGAGATTTTGACCGGGCCCATCAATTAAGAGATGTCGAATTACTAAAAACATTATTCCGTACAAGCGAAAGTAACGAGCTGAAGCGGATTACATTTGAGTCAAAATACAAAATGGATGCCGCATATTTTGAATCCATTCTTAAAGTAGATGTAGCATGGCGTTCAATGAATTACCTATTCGAACCAGATGATTTTAGTGATGAGCTTCGTATCCATATGCAGCATGAACAAGATATTCCGTACCGACGATTAAATAAGCAATACAAAGAGTTATTGTCTGAGATCGTTTCAGCACTATATGAAATGCATATCAAAGATGTATCGGATGCTGTGAAACCATCGTTTTTCAGTTTTCGCTCAAAATCCAAACAAATAAAGTCAACTGTACTTGAAAGCACAAATGCTTAATAAGTGAAGCTAGCAACAAGGGTTCTTGGAAAGGAGAAATAAAATGGGTAAAACTATTGTGAATTGGTCACCGGTTCACGGACAAAGCGCTACAACCTCTCATACGATTGCCCTTTCGTCAATGCTGTCGTTAGATCAATCATATCGCTCATTATTAACACATGCACAACTATCCTATGCAACGATGGATTCCATTTATAGTGATTCGAAAAAACCTGGTTTCGAAGATGGAGGGGTAGTTGCTTTAGAACGATTAGTGAAAAGTAAACTACTTAAACCTGAAGACGTTCCTAATTACACAGAAACGATATATAAGAACCGCCTTGATTACCTTTCAGGCAGCATGAGAGAAGGGGACAACTCGGATGGGAAGAAGTTGAATGTGATTTTACACGCTGCACAGGTGGAATATGATTTTGTGTGGATTGATGTACAGGCTGGAACCAAGGACCGTACGACGGTTGAATTGTTAAAAAATGCTGATTTTGTACTGGTTAATCTACCTCAAAATAAGTACATCATCGAAAAGTTCTTTGATGATATACCTGAGGAATTAAAGGACAAGCCCTATTTCGTTCTTATCGGCCTGTATGATCTAAATGCAAATTATTCAATTAGAAATATCAAACGACAGCTAAAATCGAAAGTTCCCATATTCACTATTCCTTATGCAACAGGATTTAGAGATGCGGTGAACCAAGAATCTGTTACAGAATTTTTTGTTAGAATGTTGAGAGTTGAAAAAGGTGACTTGCTCTATCCGTTTATAGACTCAGTTAGAGATGTTAACATCGCTTTGCTGAAAAAACTGGGCTATGCACGTTCGGAGGATTGGTCATGACGTTTTGGTTTAACGCTTCCATCATTCTTATGTTAATCTGTATTGTGTTTTTTGTTGTTGCATGGCGAGTGTTGCAAGGTAGCAAGCAAAAAGGACCTTCAGAACTCAGTGATCGCGAACACTATTCCATACCGAAGATTGAGAAACATGTAAAGGAAAAGTTAACTGAGCTGACGACAATGAATTTATATAATCTTGGTCTATCCGAAGAGGAATTCAATCGGCAAAACCGCCGCCGTCAAGAACTTAAGGAGGCTCTTAAGAATTGTAATACCGGCGATTTTGGTTCCAAGACCTATGTACGAGAGTTTATGTATGATTTCTTACAAAAGAGCTATGGGTTTAATGAAGAAAACATTAACTGGGCGATTCCTTTCAATACTCCCTCACAATTGAGCGGACGTGATGTATTTGACATTCTTCTATTCCTGTATACAAAAGAACATGGAAAGAATGGCCTGGGTCAATTGCTTGAAGAATACGGTCTTGCTAATCCTAAAGACGATGGCGGATATCGAATTCAGGAAAGGGAAATTCGCGAAATTTACAATGAAAAGGTCAAATACCTTAGATACGAGGATAAAGTACGCATTGTCGTACAACGTATTTATGCCCAATTTAAAGGTTTCGGTGTCATTGATGATATTCGGGATGCTTCGATTGACGGGGTATCTGGTGGCGTTTCAGGACTTCCCCCGAGAATGGAAAACTTTGACAATGAAGAACAAATGATTTCTTCATTTAGTACCGGTAAAACGGGGCTCAACAGTGTATGGATAATGTATAAAGGAAAATCCATTCACCTTTCCTTCTTACAATTTGAACATGAAGCTGAGCTTAGAAGGGTCGTTCAAAACTCATATAAGTACAACTTTCCAGGACAATTGTCCGAATCTAAGCCATACATTATTAACGAAATGCATGATGGCTCACGTGTAACGGTAGTTCGTCCGAAATTTTCGGAATCATGGGCGTTTTTTATTCGGAAAAAGTATGATATGCAAAACCTTGATCTCGAACAACTCATTACACACCCTAATGCTGAATTACCGATTACCTTAATGAAATATATGATAAAAGGAAATCGGGTTACAGCCATCACTGGTGGACAAGGAAGCGGGAAAACGACTTTGTTAATGGCATTAATAGAACATATTCACAAAGCGCTGAATCTGCGAATCCAAGAAACTAGTTTTGAGCTGAACTTACGGTCCCTGTACCCGGATCGAAACATTTTATCATTTCAAGAAACGGATAATATTAGCGGACAAGATGGCCTGGATCTACAAAAGAAAACGGATGGGGCGGTCAACATCTTGGGGGAAGTGGCAACCGATCCGGTTGCTGCATGGATGATTCAAACTGCGCAGGTTGCAAGTTTATTTACAATTTTCACCCACCATGCGAAAACATTCTCTATTCTTGTTGATAGTATACGAAACTCGCTACTAAAAACAAATACGTTTTCTAATGAAGCAATTGCAGAAGAACAGGTTGTGAGTGTTTTAGAATTTGATATTCACTTACGTCAAGACTATGACGGTTCCAGATATATTGAACGGATTACAGAATGTGTGCCGGTTCAGACAATCCAAGATGACACAGATATTCTCTCGAAAGACATAGGACAAGAGGAGAAAATGGATGCGTTTTTGCTCGCTGCAACCCGCTTTTTCAATCGACAAACACAAAAGCATTACAAAGCTCGTAACGTTATTGAATTTGTGGACGGTAAGTATGTAGCGGGTGAACCACTCAGCCATGAACGACAAAAAGATATCGAAAGTAATTTATCCTTGGATGAACAAAAGGCATTCCGCACCTTTGTGAAAGAGGTATGGGGGGATGTCGCATGATACAGTGGCTGACCTATATCGCAATCGTTGGTTTTGTAGTACTTCTAGGTATTTACATCATAGGGAAAAAGCGCTCAAACAAAGGTAAAGGTACGAATCCTTTCGATTTCGGAGCTACTTCATCGACATGGAAAGTGAATTCAAATGAATACGCGCAGACAGCATATACGCAGTCGATAAAAACGCCTTTATTAAAGGGAATCATTTTGCGAATCCGTATGCGGATTGAAACCCTTTCCGTCTACGATGAATACACCTTACGAAAAGAAGTAATGCGGATTGTATTTACGATTGCAACATTGATTATTACGATTGTTTTAGCGGTACTAATAGTACGCCCAAGTTGGCTTATTATATTTTGGGTTTTTCTGGGTGTTGTTTTTTTAGCGGGCGTCATGCTCGATTTCTTCGTATATCGAGTAGAAGCAAGACTTCTAAATCAATTGAAAGAGTTCAATAATCGGTTTCGCTACTTTTACCAACAATCGAAGATGGTTGACGAAGCAGTATATGAATCTATTCAACATGCTGGTCCCGAAATGCGGGTACAAGCAGACCGTATTTACCATATTCTAACGAATGTTGATCCGGAAGCGGAACTGGCAAAGTATGAAGAAGTTGCCCCTTCTAGATTTTTGAAAATCATCGCTGGACTTGCTGTTCTCGTCAAAGATCAAGGAGATGTAATCAACGAACGCGGTAGTGCTTTTTTGAAGGGACTAACAGGAGTAAACCAAGAACTAAACTCTGAGATCATGTATCGGTCGAAATTAACTTACAAAATGCGAGGGTTAACTGTTCTTTCGCTCATCCCGATTTTTGGAGCTCTTCCAATACAAAACTGGGCAATTTCTACATTCCCTGTAATGAAAACATTCTACGAGTCTCGTGTTGGTTTTCTAGCAGAAGTGCTTGTATATGGGATATCACTACTATCCTACTTTTTAATTCGAAAAATGCGAGAAATTAATGAAGCCAAGTATCAAGCGACAACTAAACGGTATAAGTGGGAAAAGTGGACACTTGAAAAGGTCCCATTCCTCAAAGCTATTGTGAATGGATTTACACCGACCTATTTTTCCAAAGAACATTTCAAGTTGAAAAAGCTTTTGAAAGATGCAAACTCTCCCCTAAAAATCGAGTGGTTGACACTTCATCGCATGTTGTTAACTACTAGTGGTTTTCTATTGCTAACTATCGGCTTTTGGTACGCACATGAACGCCAGGAACATTCAACTTTATATTCGGTGGTTCCCGCTACATTATTTGCCGGGAACGTTACTGACGAGGATTACGCTGTGTTTGAAGAACAAACGGCATTTGATCGTCAAATTATCGAAGACATGAGAGAAATGGAAGGTTTGTCGAGTGAAAAATTACAAGCGCACATTGCAGCTCAACTTGGCATTGACAATGTGAGAGACATAAAAATTAAACAAGCAACGGACCGAATTAGTCAGAAATGGCTCGTCGTCCAAAATTCATTTTTGAAATGGTGGGAAGTACTTGTTGCCATTCTAGCTGGATGCATGATGTGGATGATTCCTGTTTGGATTCTTCAGTTCCAGCGCTTGTTACGCACCAAGGATATGGAAAACGAGGTTCACCAATACCTTATTCTTATCAGTATTTTAAAGGAATTTGAACGGATGAGCGTCTATTCGATACTTACATGGCTTGAGAGGTTTGGAGTGGTATTCAAAGATCCGCTGCAAGAAGTACTTCAAATATATGATTCTGGTCCTGAGGAGGCACTTGACGAACTAGGGGAACAAATCAGTTTCGAGCCATTTAATCAGATTATCGAACGATTGAAACTCTCGTTAATTCGAATATCCATCAAAGAAGCCTTTGATGACATTGATATGGAACGTGAATTTTATCTTGAACAGCGAACAGAAGCAAATCAACGTTCACTGGAGGAAAAGGGTTCTTGGGCAAACATGCTTGCTGGGGCTCCAATGTCTGCTTTAACGTTTCTCTACCTAGTTGGTCCTCTGATTTATTCAAGTGTCGTGGAATCGAAGGACATGCTAACGCGATTGTAACCAACAGGTATTTCCTTGAAAGGGGTGATGCAGATGCAACTTAGAAGTGAGCGGAAGTCCAAATCAGCTTTCAAAGCTGGTAGCAGCTTATTAGTCGGAATAGCATTGATTGGAATTTCTCTCAAAACATACTGCGCTTTACGAGGCAAATAGTATCCGGTATATGAATCGGTTCAATCAGTTTTCTATTATCCTAGCCTGGTGTTATCTCCAAGCGGAAGAGCTTGTCGATATAAGAACAAAACCTAAATGAAAGGGAGAGATTTAGCTTATGAAAGAAAGTACAGCCACTGCCTTGATGTTCGGGGCAGCACTATTCCTCGCATTAGCATTAATTGGAATATCGGTTAACGTCTTTAGCCCTGCTACTGAGGCCGCTAAAGCAGCAACAACTGATTTCTCGTCTGCAACAACAGAACTGAAGGATCAAAAGTATCTTATTTACGACAATACGACAATCTCTGGTTCACAAGTTGTGAACGCCCTCCGTAAATTCCAAGCTGAAGGCGAATCTGGAAACATCGCGATTCATGTATCGACTGGTAAAAACAAACTAGGCGAATGGTATTATAATACATTCTCGACAGCCGGCATAGGTACTGGTGGAATAAAGCCTACAAACATAAACAAATCTACTGATCCAGAGTATGTGAACCCAAGCGGTATGTTCAAAGCATCTGTTGAACGGGATGGCAACAACGTTATCCGTGCACTGTATTTCGCACAAGAATAAGTAAATGACACATGGATTTGTACCTAATCGAAAATTTAGTTAAAAAAGGAGAGAATTAATTTATGAAGGAAAGCACAGCCACTGCCCTTATGTTTGGGGCAGCACTATTTCTAGCATTAGCATTGATTGGTATATCCGTTAACGTTTTTAGCCCTGCTACTGAGGCCGCTAAAGCGGCAACAACTGATTTCTCGTCTGCAACAACTGAATTGAAGGATCAAAAGTATCTTATTTACGACAATACGACAATCTCTGGTTCACAAGTTGTGAACGCCCTTCGTAAATTCCAAGCTGAAGGCGAATCTGGAAACATTGCTATCCATGTAACGACAGGTAAAAACAAGCTAGGACAATGGTACTACAACACATTCGACAAAATAGTTGGTATCACAGGTGATGGTAATGGTAAAAAACCGACAACTATTAACAATTCTACAGATCCTGAATACGTAAACCCAAGCGGTATGTTCAAAGCATCAGTTGAGCGCGATAGCAACAACGTTATCCGTGCCCTAAAGTTTGGTCAAGGTGAATGAAGTGGAGTCTCACTGAGTCGATTAATAAATTTAGACCAATTATTTTAATTTAAAAGGAGAGAATTTATTTATGAAAGAAAGTACAGCCACTGCCCTAATGTTTGGGGCGGCACTATTCCTAGCCCTAGCATTGATTGGTATATCTGTTAACGTTTTTAGTCCTGCTACTGAGGCAGCTAAAGCAGCAACAACTGATTTCTCATCTGCAACAACAGAACTGAAGGATCAAAAATATCTTATTTATGATAATACGACAATCTCTGGTTCCCAAGTTGTGAACGCCCTTCGTAAGTTTCAAGCAGAGGGAATTTCTGGAAACATCGCAATCAATGTCAAGACAGGCAAAAACACTGCTGGTACTTGGTACTACAATAAATTTACAACAGCAGGCGGTATTTCAACAGGTGGAATCACTCCAGAAAAGGTGAATACTTCTACAGACCCTGAATACGTAAATCCAAGCGGAATGTTCAAAGCAACTGTTGAGCGTGACAGTAACAACGTTATCCGGGCGATTCTTTTCACACAAGATTAAGTTACGAAACGTATAAAAGGAGGGAAGGGAGTGTTTCTTTTGTGACCACTCCCGCCATTCTTACGGTAAACATCGTAATTTTGAACAAGAATAAGTGACGACAGCCGTCAAGAAGGAGGGAAGGGAGTATTTAATCAATTATCACTCCCGCAATTCCTATGATTAAATCCATTGATACCTATTTAGGGAATGCCTTAGCGGTAATCCTGACGATGACCGCATTAGCTTATACATTTTGGTCGATGACCGAGTGGCCGGATCATTACAAGCTTGTACCATCCGCAGCTACCGTTTTTGTGGAACAGACAGATATTCCAGAAGATGTCCCGTTCACTGGGGCACAGGTCGTCGCTAAACTCTATCAGCTAAGCGAGGATAATATTCCGATTATCGTGGACGGTTTTTTATTTCGAACTGATGAAGACGTACGATTATATCAAGGGTCAGTCGTATCACTTAGGGAACTTTATGAATGGGTAGTAAAAGTTGATACTGATGGTAAAGTTAGTGAAATTAGCTTCTATCGGAAAGAGGTGTAATAAACGTGCCGAATGCTTTTTCCAAAGTATTTGTAGTTATCCTATTAGTTATTATGATTATTTTTATTCCTGTCTACCAATCGTATAAGGCACAAGATGACCTTGCATATCAAGTAGCTTTTCAAGCTGTAACAAATTTTGTAGATAATGTTCGTATGAAAGGGTACATATCACCCCAGATGGTAGAGGATTTTGAATCAAGTTTGGAGATAGGTTCTTATCTATACAAGACTGAATATGTTCATCAGAAGAAAGTTTATACACCAGTCTATGAGGACCCAACTAATCCTGCAACATTTAAAGATGAATACATCGTAACTAAAGATGAATATTTCAAAAGTCAAATTTTGGATTACCTGTATAAAGAGCCGAACAAAAAGCCGAAAAATGATCGTAAATATCTCATGACTGTTGGAGACACCTTTAATGTGAATGTAGAGAATATGACACGAACTAAAGCGAGTTTGCTTTTTGATTACTTAACGGGCGGGAATAGGGGAAACGGTGTTGTCATTTCCATTCCTTATGGAGGGATGATCTTGAATGAAGATTACGTCCTGGGAGATGATCTTGAATGAAGATGTCCAATATGATTATATTCTATCTTATTATTGTCTTTCCACTCTTCATTTTCGCACAATGGCGAGCGGAAGATACCAATACGTTTGCAAAGGCTAATAATAGTTATGAATGGGCAATGACAGCTGCTACGCATGACGCGGTGGAACAATTGCGATTGAATGCAAAACCCAATTACGAATATGGTTATTCTTCCACCAAGTTCTCTCGAATTAATAAAGAACCCGCCTTTGAAACATTTATTGATACATTATCATTAAACTTCGGTTCCGAAGATGATGTTACAAAAGAATTATTGGGACGTTATATACCCGTTTTTGGCGTACTCGAATATGATGGTTTTTCATTGAACGTTTATCAAAAATATATAAATGGGAATGAAACACTCTTCGATCGTGTTTGGCTGCCGAAAATACCTTTTGCCTATAGTGACGTGAAAGGTAATATTATCAAATTCACATTAGATGAATATGTAATTGTTTTTGATGCAGGTCTTAATGAGTGGATAGAAGGAGACCGTCGTGAATTACTCAATGATGAAGAGATCAGTATCGAATTATTGAAGGATGCTGACACATTTGACAAGATTCGCCGGGATACAATCGTTAATACCATGCAAAATCAGTTGGCTTATCGAATAAATGAGCATAATGTCTACACGAAAAGTCTAGGTATTACTTATACATTCACATTGCCTCTGATAGCGCAAGAAGACTGGTATAACACCATTGATGATGTCAGTGTAATTGCATTCTTTCAGGGCTACCCCTATGAAAGAGGGGGAGGCACGTTCAATGAATACGCACTAGCGGGAAGCCGCTTAGTTAAGCAAGATATGTTCCACGCTACAACGGTAAATAGTCAAAAGATATTTTATGCAGAATCATGCAATTTCAATTACTCAGTTCTTGAAATTTATCCGTCAAAGAAGGATGCTGCTAAAGCTGGGTACTTTGAAAAGTCTTGTTTGAATCAATGACTGTAAATGTTCAGTTATTGGTTCATATTATTTAAGATACAAGACTGTAATCCATTACTCGGGGTTTTCAATATTCTCAAGCTATGCTATTATTAATGCATATAGAGTTTAATAGTTATCCAGAGGAAGCACCTCAGCGAGAGCCTGTAATTTTACAGGCCTTGCGAGGTGCTTCCTTTTTTTATTTAGGAGGTGCCTTATAGCTTCATACGGAATTTATAGGTCCTGTTCGGTATGAATCGTATAAGCAAGACGTGTTTGGTATCCTAGGCTTTTTTTCATCTTTCACGTTATATGAGATAATTAGATTAGGTTAATCAATCACTTTATTCAAGGGGGAAGAAGAAATGAAAAACAATCTATTTATCGCTACACTTGCATCCGCAATTGTTATACCTGCAATTATTGCACCAATACAGGCGAATGCAGTTGTAAAAAATCCATTCACTGACGTATCGAAGAATAGTCCATATTATGATGTCATTCATGAAATGCGGGATAAGAACATCATTAGTGGCTATGAAAACGGGGCGTTCAAACCGAATGAGGTAATTACACGAAAACATGCTGCAGCACTTGTTAGTCGAGCTAAAGATTTACCTTCGACAAAAGATTTTGTGAAATTCAATGACATTACGGAAAAGAATGCGTATTTCTTGGATATTAAAAAGTTGCAACAAGCTGGTATTTTCGAGCCAGATAATAAAGGGAATTTCAATCCGAATAAGCCTATAACACGTGCAGAGATGGCAAAAGTATTAACAATTGCTTTTGACTTGAAACCAAAGACAGAATTCAATTTCCCAGATGTACCTAAAAATCATTCAGCAAATGAATATGTACGTGCTCTCTATTCAAACGGCATTACAACAGGCGACAACGGTTACTTTAAGCCTGCTGAGTCACTGACTCGCGCACACTATGCGGTATTCATGCATCGCGCTATGAACATGAAGGATGATGTTGTGGTTAAGCCGATACCTGAATCAAAACCCAATGTGCCAGCATCGTCCATGAAGTTGGAAGACTTTAATAAATCCATTACAAATAATCCTTTATTCCAGTCTAAGATTAATAATCCTACCTATAAGCAAGGAATGACGAATAGTAACACGTATAATGCCGATGATTTGAGAACAGTATTGACGGATGGTCAAGCGATTGTAAAAGGTACGGGTTTAAAGTATGCGAATATAGGCGGAAACATTGTACTAATGGAAGATAATTACGTGTCTTCGTTACCCAATAACCACCCGCAGTTAACAATTACTAGCTCGAATGATGGTCATACAGGATTTTATATTGACTACACAAACAAAATTTCTATTGATACCGCTATTAATCTATTTGAAATGATGTATCCTCAATTCGATTTGGAAGATGAAATCAGAACTCGGGCTAAAGAAGCCGATAATGCATTAAAAAGCGAAGGCCATAAACCTCCAGCTAAACGCGTATTCCAGGGGAATGGAGAAATATTTAAAGCAAATGGATATGAGGCGAAAGTGGGAGCAAACGCGTTTTTGAATTATTTATGGATAGAAGTGAAAGATGGAGAGTGGTGATTTTTTTTGAAGTCAATAAAAAAAACAGCGATTCTACCACTGATGCTCTTGTTACTTTTACCACTTTTACTTATTAAGACAGAAGCGGACGCAGCAAGCAATTCACTGCCATTTTATAATGGCGGGGCAGTAGAACTACTCGCTCCATTACTCCCGCAGGGTGGTAGTTCTACGTATGGTCGTGCTGATGAAACAATCGGAATTAATCCGATACTGGGGCAGATGCGGTACCCGACAATGTACGATGGAAGAATTGGTGGTAGCTCCTATGCGCCTGGGCTGAATAGTTCTTTCTACGATCCGTGGGTTGGCATTATCAACCGGGCGCAACAGGGGCAGGCCTATTATCATCTTGTACCACTTCCCGGTAAGAACTCGGCAAGGAACGTTATTGAAATAGAAAGAGTTTCCGATTCCGTAATGCGTACAGTCTATAACGGAAATCCTGAATTTATGAAAAGAGAATTACCGGTCCATGGTATTACAAATAGTAAAAATGGCTACAAGTATGGTGACTTTTACTACATTGTTGAACTAGCTTATTACTCTGGTGGTGTTGCCGATAATGCTAACGCTTCTGATTCATTTAGTGGAGTAAACCCAACCTGGCTACGGTTTGTTCGAACAAGTTGGCCAGATATCAAAGAATTTAAAGCTACATCGACCAATGTGGAGTTAGGTAATACTGTTAATTTCTCCTTTAATGGATACGAATATGTATCGGAAGGACGAACAGCCGTTGACGCAAGCATAACAATAACTAAAGATGGTGCCGAAGAATTCAAATCTGACCTCAGCTTTCATTCGTCCAAGCCTACTGCAAATCCTGACAAGCCACATGAGGAACATGCAGGGAGATATAATCAAGAAAATGTTGGCGCTTGGGTACCAACTGAATGTGGTAACTATACAGCTGAATTAAAGGTTGAAGATTCCGTTAAACGTTTCGCAACCCAAAAAGTCTCAGTAACAGTAGGCGGAGATAATTGTAATCCGACTGAGCCGCCATCTGCTCCTGCAGGAACATGCAGCTTAGACGTAAACGTTAATCCATCCGGCGAGTTAGTCAGTCTAGAAATACAGCAAATAGCAGATCCCAACGGTGAAATAACGGAATCACAAGAAAGCGCGGAATTCGATGTCAAGAAGTATGGTATCCCTTCCTCTGAATTTTTGAAGGTATGGGGTCAATCAGAAAAATACTTGACGGATTATCGATATGTCAATATGACAGGTGGTGTAGGCTATACCATCAATGTTAAGAAAAGTTATCATTTAAAGTGGAGAACGCGATATTCATATGATTGCTCTTATATCAATGACAAAGGCGATGAAGTTGATAAAACGTGCTATGACTATGAAGATCATGAAGAAGTCGTTGAACGAGCTCTAGATTTTAATGATAATTATTCCATTGGCTATTGGCAAATCGGACATTTGAACGTCTATTCTTTTGATAATGCAGTGTTCGGGAACTATGCCTTACCTAACGGAGAAGTAATTGTAGCTAATCAAGATCATGCCACAGCAAGTTCCAAACACAGTGTAAAAATTGAAGATCATGTTTTCATTAAACCTTGTGACAATTTGGACCTTGGTACGCAAGTAGTCAATGGAGGCAACAGTAAACCAGCAGTTCCGAACCAATCAGCTGAGTTTGAAAAAGCGGCGAATCTCGGAAGTAGGACGCCAGATGTGAAAAACGACATGGTTGAAGTGGAGAAATTCGTTTCTATGGACGGCAAGCTCACACCAGGGAAAGCAGGGACTAGACGTGTGGAGGGTCCCAAACCTGAACAAGTGCCAGTTGCTCCACAAATACCCGTTGAGCAATCCTCTTTAATGATTGATTCCAAGAAGGTGAACATGTGGGAAACCCAAAGTTCTGTCACTTCGAATTATAAAGAAATAGATGGGGCGACTATAAAACCTTGATTATATGTGGTACCGCCATATCGCTTACCGATATGGCGGTTTTTTTTGAATAAAAATTGAAAGGAGAATTATGATGAGAAAAAATAGAGGTAATAAAAAGAAGAAGTTGCTGGGACGATTTAATAGAGTTATGTATTTACTATTGTCGGTTCAAATGATATTGATATCCGTGTTACCAATGCTACCTCCTGTTTCTGCTGCAGAAGTAGAGGGAGAAAAAGTAGAAGCAAAAAAAAATGATAATGGAAATTCGAAGTCGTTTGTTACGACCGAGAGTACAAGCAGTACCCAAACTCAAACGTTTACTATTCCTGGGTTAAAGAAATTAAATGGCTCAACGGTTAATACAGGAAATGTCGAAGTACTTAGTGTCGTTGGGGAAGAAGTGACAGTACGGTTGAAAGATGGAGTTCGTTCAAGGCAAGAACAAACCGGTGGGACCTATACACCAGAATCAACTCAAACTGAATCAGATACCCGAACTAATACGACAGGTAGCTTTCCAGTGAATATAACAAAAAATAATATCACATTATCCAAAGATGGTTCCGCTACATCAGTGCAAACTGGAGGAAGCTATGACCCAGGAGGAACAAAGAGTAATTGGCACGGAAACGGTTATGGTTTACTTGGGTATACTCACTTTGAGGTGGGAGAGTGCGGAAACTATACAGGGTGTATAAATTGGCAGTTTAGAGGAAACACGCCGAATAATACTGTATATTTTATTGACCCAGATGGCTATAGTGGTAATCTAGTAATCCAGAAGTGGTACTGGAGTAACTACAGTTCTTTCTTCGAAGAACTCTATAAAATTCCTGAGGTGTCTTTAGGTCAAAAAACAAGTTTTCCTAACTATGGAAATTACTTCGCTCCATATGGAACACTTACAAAACCCGCAAAGGACACCAGAACATATAACTACACACAAAAATATAAAGGTACGAAGATTATTCCTGCTACAGATACAAGAACATACCAAGATTATTATCAATACGAAGTGATGTTTGATTATGAAGGAGACACTACTCCTCCAACCATTGGTTTAACAGCTAATCCGACTGCTCTGACGAATCAGGATGTTACGATATCGGCTGATATTAAAGATGTTGAGAATACGACATTAAAAACGGATGAAGGTACAAACAGCACACATACACAAACGTTTAAAATCCCTCATATGAAAAAGATGGATAAGGTCACAGTTGATACCGGAACCGTTGAGGTGGTTAGTGTCGATGGAGGTCAAGTGACGGTGAAGATGAAAGATGGTGTTCCGATAAGGCGTGAAGTGACCGGAGGGAGTTACACGCCGCCGGATACGAGGTTTGTAACAAATCAATCAGCTTCTTACTATAATTCGGGAGGTTACACAGGAAATTTAACAGCATATCAAACTAGTGAAGTACAGGAGTATGTTAGCCATATTTTAAGTGGTTACAACGTGCATGTAAGTTCTGGTTGGTCAGGAGTGATTACAAATTTTGAATTCCCCGAAACATATAGATATAACACCGGAGGCGTTGTTGGTTATATTCCCATTTCAAAAATAGTTTCAGGAAATTGGTATACATTTGAAACGAATATATATAGACAAGACGTCACTGTAACCTACGCAGGAATGGCAACCCGATTATCTGCAACGCGTTATCAGGGTAATGTGACAAAGCCTGCAACAGATACAAGAACGTACACGGATACTTATCAGTACGCAATAACATTTGATTATGAAAAAGATGTGCCCGTACAAAAATGGGCAATGGGAAATCATCCTGTTAGCTATTTTTCAGATAGCGGAAATGTCTTTACGGGTAAATCATTTAAAGTAATGGATAGTGGTACATACACCGTATTCGCTAGGGATTTGGTTGGCAATGAGTCTGTTAAATTAATCGCGATAAGTAATATTGATAAGGTAGCTCCTGTTATTACATTAACACCCAATATTTCATTACCTACCAATAAAAATATTATCGTGACAGCGAATATTGCAGACGATAGCAGTATATCTGAAAAAAAATGGGCTGTCGGTTCTCATGATGCAACCTATTTTGCCTCATCAGGAACCACTCTTGGCGCCAGTTTTGAAGTAAGTGAAAACGGTACTTTCACCGTTTATGCAAAAGATGCAGCTGGTAATATATCGGTTCAAGTGATCAAAATAACCAATATCGATAGATTGGCTCCTGTTATTTCCTTAACAGCAAGTCCTACCACGCTTACAGCTACAGATGTAACAATTACAGCGGATATTCGAGACCTTGACAATGAGTTGTTCAAGACACCCGAAAGTACTAGCATCACTC
>NZ_JADPRZ010000055.1 GCF_017347095.1 Sporosarcina sp. E16_8
GACTGATAGTGGTTTTCTATCAGGCTTATCACGGGAGGCATCCCCAAGCGCCAAGCGTTGTTGGTAGAATTTTTTACATCAACATAGATACCTAAGTAGTTACGTTTAATGAAGGTATCATTTGATGCAAATCCGATTTATATAAGATCGACAGAGAACATCCTTTTCAGGAATCATACGAGAATCGATAACTCATTTTCACGAGATAATATTTACACATATGACATCGGTGAAGAAGGTGCGACCATTGAGTTAACAGTTCGCTCATTTGATAATGGCGATTACTTCTTATTTTCGAAAATCAATAATCCTGCTGAATCTGCAGTAACGGTAGATGTTATTCAAAAGGAAAATGAAGTAGCTTCATTCGAACTAAACCGTTATGACAAATATAAGATTAAACGTAATGATAAAGATGTTTTCGGCAGTGATACAACATCCTATCCGACCGGCTTACTGCATTTAGTAAAGCAAGATGGGTCCGTGAAAGAGCGAATGGTCGGACAGTCTTATTTATCAAAACAATTGTCAGTAGAGTATGAGAATGATGGCTACAGCTACATGCGTCAATTGTTCGGCGAAAAAGAGGCGTTATCCTACGCTCAGGTTGGAACGACCTTACTGTCCGTGCATACGTTAAATTCAAAAGGCAACGATATTGTAGATCAGTGGTATATGAATGCGGATGACCAACTATTTGAAAATGATGAAAATATGGAAAGCTGGATGCAGGAGTCAGCTGAGTATTACAAAAAACGTAATAATTGGTACACGGCGGGCGGTCCATACAATAAAATGGCGACAACGACAGAACCAATGCCTGATACAGGACAAGGTTATGGACGAAACTTACTTTTATTAAAAGAAGACCGTGCGCTAGTTTTATATAATGAGCAAGAAGATCGTTATTTTGAGAACTTAATTTATAACTCGTTTGTAAACTTGAAGAATTTCAAGGGGGACAAAGATTATTGGGAAACTGAAGTTACGAGCACGTATTTGAAAGATTTATATGACATAACTGCTCCATTCATTGATACGCGTTTTAATGAACAAATTGCATTGTTCTACTATAATAGTGGCGATGACTTTGGAATCGACAATGCGAAAGAACCGTTGCGCAATTATGCCGACTTACTTGTTTCGCAGAAAAGTAAAGGGAACTTCATTCCTGTGAATGACACGTCTTACTACATTTCCGATTACTTCCCGATTGCACAGCAAGTAACGACACATGCCTCTATGAATCATGTGTTGGGCGGTATGAATATTTTGCTCATGGCTTATAATGAGTTTGATGATCAGAAGTATTTAGATACAGCGCGGGCTATTCAAACAGCGGTTGCAACGGATAAAGAAGATTGGCTTCGTGATAGCGGTGATATTTGGTACCGTATTTCTCCAATGCACGACTATAAAGGCGATGATTACAAGCATCTGACATTAGAGGATTTAATAAATTCATACAAACTTTGGGAAGATATTGATCCGACGTATTTACCCTTACTAGAAAAAATGATTGCTTCCAAAGCATCGTTTTTATCGAATGAAGAGTTAGGTTTTACAACTAAGATAAAGAATGGTTTACGTGATATTGGCTTATCACAATATCTTCCTGACGGGGAAGAACGAACGGATGCACTATAACTAATTGAGACTTCCGGTTTGTCTTAAAGCTGCGTAATTATTGAATTGGTGTAATAATGAAATATAATTTAAACATAAAACGTCTTCCATCAAAGCAATTTGTTGGAGGACGTTTTTTATATGAATTACAGAGTTATACTTCTGAAAAATTATTCAACAGCTATTGAATAAAAAGTAATAATAATTGTATAATTATAGCGCAATTCAGAAATCCGCTCTTTACTTATAGGCAAATTTCAGCTACTATTCACCATGCAGGTGCTCTTTTTTTAATAGAACATCAAGCTGTAGTCTCCCGTTTTAACAAAGGGTAAAGGAACGAGATGAAATGGAAATTATGAGTAGAATATCTTTGCGAATGAAAATGTTCATTTTTTCATTCATTTTAGTTGTTGTGTCGGTCGTAATTAGTGGCTCAATTATGATTCATAATATATCAATTGCTTTTGAAAAAGAACTAGGAGCAAGGGCGATTGCCATCGCACGAACTGTTGCACAATTACCAGAAGTAAAAGGTTATGTGGGAGAAAATGATGGTTCCATTATCATTCAGCCAATTGTGGAAAGGGTCCGTTTAGCAACGGATGTTGACTATATCGTTGTTTTTGATATGGAGAGGGTCCGTTATTCTCACCCCTCTGAAAGTAAGATTGGAACGGTTTTCGAAGGAGGAGATGAAAAAGCTTCACTAGCTGAACATGAATACTTATCCAAAGCTGAAGGTGTATTGGGATATGCTATTCGTGCTTTTGTGCCGATAATGAATGAAGAAGGGGTAAATCAAGTTGGCGTCGTAACCGTCGGTATTCTGTCTCCAACTATTCAAAGTTTGATTATCGAATATCGCAGTGATATGCTTTTATCTTTGTTTTGGGGGCTGTTCACGGGTTTGATTGGTTCCTTTTTTATCGCAAATCATCTAAAAAAACAGACCTTTAATCTTGAGCCCTACGAAATTGCTCGTTTGGTCGAAGAACGTTCAAGTATGATGCAAGCGATGGATATAGGAGTTATCGCAATCGATGCGCAAGCGAAGATTACTTTCATGAATCGTTTAGCGAAGCAATATACCAATTTCCATGGTGATTCCATCCTGTTAAATGAGCTATTTCCGGATAGTTGGTTGGCCAATGAACTCCATGATGGTAACGAAGTTATTTATCGACCCTTGCTTTGTCACGGTACCATGTATCTTGTGCGGATTTATCCGATAAAAGTTCAAGATCGTTTTGCAGGTTCTCTTATGATGATGACTGATCGAAAAGAAGCGCATATTCTTGCGGAGGAGTTGACGGGAATAAAGACTCTTGTTGATACGCTGCGGGCACAAAATCATGAGTATATGAACAAATTACATAGTATTGCGGGATTAATACAGTTAAATCGGACAGAAGATGCATTGAACATGATTATCGATGAAATATCTGATGAACAGGATGTCATTCAGTTTTTAAAAGATTCCATTTCCGATTACTCTGTTTTAGGGTTGCTGTTGGGGAAAAGATCCCGTGCTAAGGAATTGGGTGTCACTTTAACCATTGATGCAAACTCATTTTTATCAGAAATAATGAATGGATTTTCGAGTGGTGACATGGTGACAATTTTGGGGAATTTGCTTGATAATGCCATGGAGGCTTGTTTAATACTGGAAGAAAGAACTGTCAACCTTTTTTTGCAGGGAGATATTAACTCATTATTCATTGAAGTTCAAGATAATGGGGACGGATTCCAGGAACAGCCGGAGAAAATATTTGAGTATGGCTACAGTACAAAAGGAAAGGAAGGAAGAGGAATAGGATTAGCGCTGGTTAAGCAGATTATTGAGTCAAACAAGGGTGAAATTTATGTCGACTCTCAATCTGATTCAAAAAAAACTATGACTGTAAAAGCGGGGAAGGTAAAAAGAAATGACTGAGATTTCCGTGTTTATTGTTGAAGATGATCCAATGGTATTAGATGTCAATAAAGAGTTTTTGAAAAAGATGACTGGATACTTTCTTATCGGCGAGTCAGCGAATGGGAAAGATGCTTTAAGGCAAATTAAAAATTTGAACCCTAATCTTGTGCTACTTGATATGTATTTGCCAGATATTTCGGGACTCGAGATATTGTCGGAAATTAGATCAGGTAGACATCCGAGTGATGTGATTATGATTACAGCGGCTCGGGACTCCACTACAATTCAGGAAGTAATGCGCTTGGGTGCAGTCGACTATATGGTAAAACCTTTTAGATTTGAACGTTTTCAAAAATCTCTTCAAGATTATTACAAAATGGCGAAAAAAATAAACGGCTTAGAACAATTGAGGCAGGAAGACATTGATGAATGGCTGGGCAATACCGGAAAAGGGGTGGAGCTGCCAAAAGGGTTGAATGAAATGACAATGAAGCAAATTCACCTTAGGTTAGTGGATGAAGAGGGCCCTGTGACAGCGGAGCAATTAGCGAAAAACGTCGGGATGGCAAGAGTAACAGTTAGAAAGTATTTAGATTTTCTTGCGGAGAAAGAAAAAGTTCATATTGAGATGAAATATGGGAATGTCGGTAGACCAACCAAGTATTATTCATTGAAATAACCTGAAACCAAAAAGACCAAAATGTCCAATATACTCTTTATATTGAATTATTAGAAAAATGACTTAAAGTTAAGTTGTCGGAATGTTAATTGTTTTGGAGGAATGAAGTGTATATAACTAGCACTAACAAACTGATGTCATCTTTTTTTATCGGAGTGTTCGTTCTACTTAGCTTATTTGGCTGTCAGTCTACTACTTTACCTGTAGATTATGAGCAACTAAGTAAAGAAGAACGTATTGTAATTCGTTTCTCCCATGTGGTTGGAGAAGATACTCCAAAGGGGCTGGCGGCTCGTAAGTTTGCCCAGTTGGTAAAAGAGCGCAGTAAAGGGTATGTAGAGGTCCAGGTTTTTCCAAATGGATTTTTATATAAAGACGGAGAAGAAATGGAAGCGCTTTTAAAAGGGGACATTCAAATGATCGCCCCTGCAACATCAAAAGTGACTTCACTTGTTCCAGAATGGTCTGTAATCGATCTGCCTTTTGCATTCAATACATATGAAGAAGTGCATGATTATATGGCCGGGCCAATCGGGAAAGACCTTATTTCAAAATTGGATAGCGAAGAACTTTTAATGTTAGCTATGTGGGATAACGGTTTCAAGCAAATAAGTAATCGTGACCATCCAATTAATAGTCCAGATGATCTCCAAAATTTAAAGATTAGAATTATGCCGAGTGAAATTATTTCTAAACAATTTTCCATACTGGGGGCAATCCCTAAAATGATTGATTTTAATATTGTATTTCAACAACTGGAAAAAAGGGATATTGATGGGCAGGAAAATACCCTATCCAACATAACGAGTAAAAATCTGCATTCGCTACAAGATTATTTGACTGTTAGCAACCATGGTTATTTGGGCTACTTGCTATTAATGAACAAACAGTTTTGGGGCGAACTTCCGGCAGAAGTACAAGAATTAATCGTGGAAACATTAGTCGAAGTGAATGAATGGGAATGGGAAACAGCTCGTAAGTTAGATGCAGAGAAGTTGGAGGAGTTGGAAAGTTGCCAATGCATCGAAATTTATCAACTTACGCCTGAAGAACAGCAAATATGGGGAGATGCTTTTAAACCGGTTTATGATTATTATATAGAACGGTTTGGAGCTGAGTATATAGATTCACTTCCGAAATTCCGAAAAGATTCACCTTAAGCATCGAAATAAGGGTGACTTTAGGAAATAGTTGATAATTAAGAGAGAAAAACTCAAACAGTAGGGGGAAAAGAAAAATGAAAAAACTGCTTATGATTAGTATTATCGGTTTGATCGCACTTGTTGCAGCAGCGTGTTCTGGGGGAAGTACTGGTGAATCTGATGGAGAAAAGCCGATAAAAGATGATAAGCCGATTATTATCAAGTTTTCACACGTTACATCAATTGATAGTGTAAAAGGTCAAGCAGCTAATCGTTTTGCTGAGTTAGTTGAAGAAAAAACAGGCGGCAAAGCAAAAGTTGAAGTATATCCATCCTCTCAATTATATGGGGATAACGATGAATTAGATGCACTCGTTTCTGGTAATGTTCAAATGATTGCTCCATCGGTAACAAAAATGGTTAAATTAGATCCACGTTGGCAGTATGTAGACATGCCATTCTTATTTGAAAATCAAGAGCACGCACAGAAGTTTTTCGTAAGTGATGTAGCAAAGACTTTGTTGAACAGTGATAAATTAGCGAGCAATGATATTATGGGCTTAGTATTTTGGGAAAATGGATTCAAACATTTTACAAACAATAAACATCCGTTACAAAAACCTGAAGATTTTAAAGGACTAAAATTCCGTGCACAGGCAGGTAAAGTGTTGGAATCACAGTTCCAATCACTTGGTGCTGGAAGTGCGACAATTTCCTTTGGTGAAACGTACGCTGCTCTGCAACAAGGAACAGTTGATGGACAAGAAAATACGTACAATAATATTGACACACAAAAATACCAAGAAGTACAAAAATATATGACGCTTAGTGAGCATGGACGCTTGGACTATGGGGTTTTTGTTAACAAACCATTCTGGGAAAAGATGCCGGATGATATCCGCGGACAAGTAGAAGAAGCACTTAAAGAAGCAACAGAGCTCGAATGGAAACTTGCAGATGAGGAAAATGCAAAAAGTCTAGAAAACATCAAGAACTCCGGAAAAGTTGAAGTTCTTGATTTGACTGACGAAGAGCGTGCTGCTATCGCAGAAGCTTTACAACCTGTATATGATGAATTTGGTGATACAATCACTCCTGAATTGATTGAAGGTATTCGAAGTCTGAAGTAAGTAATCACGGGTGTCGATCTGCTAACTTGATCGACACCCGTGTATTTTTACAAGTCGAGTTCAAGGGTTTCATACTAAACAAAGGGAAGAAGGGGTGCAGTAAATGAAAAACTTGAAAAAGTTTTGGGGCCTATTTGAAGAAGTTTCTGCAGGTACGTTCTTTTTTACGGGAATTTCCCTCATATTTTATGGTGTCATCATGCGTTATATCTTTAACGAACCAAAAGCTTGGGTTGAAGAAGTCGTTCGATACACAATAATTTGGGGAGTGTTTTTAGGATTCTCTGTTGCATTAAAATACAATCACCATATCCAAGTCGATATTCTTTACGACAAGCTTTCCAAAGGGTGGAAAAAAGTTGTTGATCTTTTTTCGACTTCTGTATGTATTTTATTTTGTGTTCTTTATACATATTACGGTGCTGTTCTAGTCGATAGTCGTTTTCATTCAGGAATGGTTTCTTTAGACGTTGGAATTCCGATGTGGATTATTTATTTGATATTGCCGATTTCTGGAACCCTATTCTTATTGCGCTTTATAGAGAGACTAGTCAACTTGGTACGAGGAAAGGACGAACAATATGATAATCCTATTGCTTAGTATATTTTTTATATTGCTAGTTCTAAGAGTGCCGATTGCAATCAGTCTCGCTTTATCAACAATGGTAGTTTTGGTGCAAATTGATTTTAATATGACCATGGTTCCTCAGAGAATATTTACAGCGCTGGATTCATTTCCAATGATGGCAATTCCAGGATTCGTTCTTGCGGGTGTATTACTGGCTCGTGGAGGAATTTCCAAGTACTTGATTGAAGCATTAAAAACATGGGTTGGACATTTACCTGGAGGCTTATCTGTTGTTACAATCCTTGCTTGTATGATTTTTGCGGCTATTTCTGGTTCTAGTCCAGCTACTGCTGCAGCAATCGGTTCAATTATGATTCCGGCAATGGTTAAAGCTGGCTACGATAAAAAGTACTCAATGGGACTTGTAGCTGCGGGCGGTACACTAGGGATTCTTATCCCGCCGAGTATCCCTTTAATCATCTATGGAATTACAGCAGAAGTATCAATCGGAAAACTTTTTATGGCGGGAGTTATCCCAGGTGTTCTACTCACTGGCGTTTTAATAGCTTCAGCTATTTTTTACGCGAAGAGAAAGGGATATGGGAAAGGAGAAAAAGCAACTTGGATAGAACGGAGAAAAAGCTCGCTTAAAGCAATATGGGGCGCTTTTTTACCAATCCTTATTCTTGGAAGTATATATAGTGGAGTAGTTACGCCAACTGAGTCCGCAGTCATCGCTGTATTTTATGGCATTATTGTTTCCGTATTTATTTATCGGGAACTTCACTGGAAAGATGTTAGACCGATTATTGTGGAATCTATTAATATAACTGCAATGATTTTCCTGATTATTGGAGCGGCGAGTCTATTTGGACTCTATTTGACAAATGCACAGATCCCACAAGAAATAGGTGCATGGATAGCTGAAAGTAATGTTAATAAATGGACGTTCATAATTATTGTTAATATTTTATTCTTCTTCATGGGTATGTTCTTGGAAGCAGTTTCAATTATCCTAATTACTTTGCCTATTTTATTACCTATGCTAATTCATTTTGATATTAATTTACTTCACTTTGCAATCATCATGACAATTAATATGGAGTTGGGAATGATCACACCACCAGTAGGCCTTAACCTGTTTGTCGTGAGTGGCATCTCTAAAGAAAAACTTGGTGCGGTTGTGAAAGGCGTCATTCCTTTTATCATATTAATGATTCTTGTACTTATTATCGTCATCATATTCCCGCAACTTTCACTCTGGCTTCCAGAGCAAATGGAGTAGTAGATTGACTGAAACATTGCCTTACACAGGATACACAATAAAGGATTTTCGGTTTTGGAGAATTGTACTAAGCTTGGGACTTGGCTCGATGTTCATATTTGCTGCAATGTACTCGGTGCAACCTCTACTGCCGTTGTTTACGGAAGAATTTAATATATCAGTTTCATATGCAAGCATGTCGTTATCAATGACGACAGTAGGACTAATTATTGGACTGATAATACTTGGTTTCTTCTCAGATCGAAACGGCCGAGTGATTTATATTAAACTTTCACTAATTGGTTCAGTCGTTCCGTTCTTACTTATGCCGCTTACTGATTCATTTCTTATAATCGTGATTCTTAGGCTTATCCAAGGCTTCGCTTTTGCTGGTGTTCCGGCCGCGGCGCTGGCATATATAAGTGAGGAAATTCATAAGCAGTTTATAGGTGTTGCAATGGCACTTTATATTTCATGCAATGCCCTGGGTGGGATGATGGGCCGGGTGTTGACGGGTTATGTAACGGAACGTCTTTCTTGGGAAGCTGCATTTTATATTCTTGCAGCTGCAGGGGTGATTATTTTCAGCATAGTGTTGCTTGTGCTTCCAAAATCACGTAATTTTAATCCGAGTATATCTAGCTTTTCAAAAGATATTGAGGGTTTTTTGTACCATTTGAAAAGCCCTTCTCTATTACTGGTATTTGGTCTAGGAATCATTTTGCAACTATCATTTACGGGGATATGGACATATTTACCGTTCCATTTAACCTCCCCACCTTTTTCACTTTCACTCGAAACTGTTTCCTATACATTTTTCGCGTATGGTCTTGGCGTAATAGGTTCACCGCTTGCAGGTTGGTTTGCAGGTAAGTATGGACTGCGTAAAATTAGAATTGTGGGCGTGTTCATCTTATCATTCGGAATAATGCTGTCGATGAGTGCGTCAGTAGTTGCAATTGTTGTCGGGCTTTGCATAGCATGTCTTGGCTTTTTCACAGCTCATTCACTGACGGCAACCTCTGTCAGTAGTCAAGCGACGCATCACAAAGGAAGCGCTTCTAGCTTGTATCTAGTTTCCTATTATATCGGTGTAGCGGCAGGCAGTACATTACTTGGTCCGTTATGGGAAGCGGCCGGTTGGAATGGACTTGTGTTGTTCACGGCTATTCTGCCAGTGGTCTATATATCTTTGATAACAATTAAATTAAAATGACAACAAATTAGATGGAATATAGGAAGGGGAGGAACCTATGTAAAGGTTCTGTGCTTCCTTATTTTGTATTTCGATGAATATGGAAGAGTGCAATAATTGAAATTTAATATGTTAGGTTATTACGTAAATTCCTTTTTGAAAGATGTTGTGTTATTGCCAGATACCTTTTTTAGGATTGTTCATTAATTTAAGTTGGAACACCTATAAAAAAGGTCTACAAACTAGTGCAATGGAACTTTTATATTAGTTCAGTTAAATTTCGTTTTGTAGGGGCTTAGTGTATTATTAAGTTTATTAAATTAAATAGCTATCTGCTAGGGGAGCCGATTAGGCTGAGACACATCAAGTATGTAAACCCTTCGAACCTGATCTAGTTCATTCTAGCGTAGGGAAGCAGCTGAAACCCTACAATCAATGTCTTTATATGCGTAGAAAACAGCCGCCTTCCGATCATGGAAAGCGGCTGTTTTCTGTTCCAATGTAGATATGTTGAACAAATGAATTTCCTATAATGAACTGAGCGAAGGAAGGGGGAGCAGAAGCAGAAGCCCTAAGAAGAGGCGGCGCAGCTGCTTGGAGTAGGGCGGGAGGCATCTCCTAGCGCAGTAGCGAATTCAATGGAATTCTTTATTTCAACATATATATATTCGGCACTACATATTTAGAATTAACAAGGTGGTATACCTTACCCATATAACGAACAAATCTAGCGAAGAAGCGGTGTTAGAAGAACAATCTATTTGTTAAGTGCGGCTCTATAGATTCACTTACCAAAAATATGGATAGGGGATGGATGATTAAAATGGAAAATAGAATTAGTAACCTAGTTGATGAACGTCAAGAGGAATTATTGCAATTGCTGGCGGATCTCGTCCGTTTTCCGACAGTTAGTCCACCGGCAAGAAATACAGCAGGCGTGCAAGGGTATATTCAAGACTTTTTAAAACAAGAAAAATTTGAAACGGTTAGTTGGGATGTATTTCCTGGCGATCCGAACGTGGTAGGCATTAAAAAGGGGACAGATGGAAACCTGTATAACAGCTTACTCATTAATGGTCATATTGACGTTGCGGAAGTGGGGGATGAAACGGAGTGGACTGTGCCTGTCTTTGAACTAACGAAAAAAGATGGCAATGCATATGGAAGAGGAACATCTGATATGAAAGGTGCGGTGGCGGCGACTTTATTAGCTGTGAAATTACTAAAAGAACTGGGTGTTGAACTTAAAGGCGATTTGCAAATCCAAACGGTCATTGGGGAGGAAGCAGGAGAAGCTGGAACGCTTTCGTGTATGGAAAAAGGCTATACGGCAGACTTCGCACTTGTAGTAGATGGCAGTGATCGTCAAATTCATGGTCAAGGTGGTGTGATAACCGGCTGGATAACGATTAAAAGTAAGGAAGTTTTCCATGATGCTATGAGAATGAGTATGCTTCATGCAGGCGGTTCCGTTAAAGGGGCTAGTGCAATCGAGAAGATGATGAAGGTTATTGCTGGGCTGCAAGAATTAGAGCGTCACTGGGCTGTGACAAAACAATATCCGGGTTTTACACCTGGTACCACTACTATTAATCCGGCAGTTATAGAAGGAGGAAGGCATGCGGCTTTTGTGGCGGATGAATGTCGGCTTTGGATCACCGTTCACTTCTATCCAAATGAAACCTATCAATCTGTAATAAATGAAATCGAAGAACATTTGAACCATGTTGCAAAAGCGGATCCGTGGTTAAGAGACAATCCCATTCACTATCGCTGGGGAGGAAAATCGATGATTGAAGAACGCGGAGAAATTTTCCCAGCACTTGAAATGAATGCGGACCATGCAGCTGTTCAACTTCTTGCGCAATGTCATGAAAAAACCGAAAATAGTCCTGTAATTATCGGTATGTCTAGATCAGTGACAGACGCAGGATGGCTAGGGGCAGCAGGAATTCCAACTGTTATTTACGGTCCTGGAAAGTTGGAAGAAGCACATTCAGTTGATGAAAAGATTAGTATTGAGGAGTTAACGACATTCACCAAGACGCTTATGATATTTATCATTGAATGGTGTAATATGAAGAAACAGTGAATAGGACTGAATGCCGACATATGCTAATCAAATGTCCGGTAGTTCACGACGAATAACAAAGGAGATAGTTATGTGAAACGAATCGTAATCGATATGGATGAAGTCATATCGCAATTTAGTGCTAAATGTCCAGAGTTACTCAATGAAAAGGCTTTTTGAAAATTATGGTCTACTTCATTGTCATGAAACTGTTTATTGTTTCAATGTATACTAGATGCTAAAAGGACGTGACAATATGTGTCTGATTAATTTTCATTACGATGACCATCCGACCTACAAGCTGATTGTTGCCGCGAACCGAGATGAGTTTTACGAACGTCCGACAGCTTCCGCAGAATATTGGACGGATCAGCCAAATATATTGGCAGGACGTGATTTAGTGCATATGGGAACTTGGTTTGGTGTAACTAAATTAGGCAGATTTGCAGCAGTGACGAACTATCGAAATCCGAGAGAAGTTAGTGTCGACAAAAAAACACGGGGTGATATCGTCACAGATTTCTTAGCTGGAAACGTGTCACCTAAAGTTTTTCTTGAAAAGTTGAAAGAGAGAAAAGATGATTATGCTGGATTCAATATTCTCGTTGGTGACGTTGACTCCTTATTCTATTTTTCCAATAAACAAGCAGAAATATTGGAAGTATCTGCAGGGACACATGGTTTGAGTAATCAATTGCTGAACACTGCTTGGCCGAAAGTGGTGCAGGGAAGAACTAAACTTCGTGATTATGTAATGGCAAACGCTATCATTGATACGGATGTTCTGTTTGACATCATTTCTGACACTGAAGTCGTGTCAGATCCGCTATTGCCGAATACGGGGGTGGGCTTGGACCTCGAACGGCAGCTGTCACCGCTCTTCATCAAAATGCCTACCTACGGAACCCGTTCGTCTACTGCTTTGCTAGTAGGTCATGACCAAAGCATTACTTTCGTCGAGCGTACTTTTATAAACGGAGAATTTGCGGATGAAAGGAAATTTTTCATCTGATCTGTTATATGTGCATTGCTTATGTCGTGTAAAATGAGTCGAAAGGAGCTGTTGGTAAATGGCTTTTATACATATTAGTGTATTTATCGTAGCAATCGCGTTTGCGCTTGTTTCAGTATACTTCGCGAAATTGCTTCTACGCGTGTCAGGTATCCTTGGAACTGTTGGAAAGACTGTCAGCAAGCTTGAAGATAAGCTAGATAAGACGGTTATTGAATTGGAACGGACGATTACTGAGACAAAAGCTACGGCAACAGATATTGAAGGAAAGTCACTGGCATTAAATAGTGTTTTTTATACCGTCAAGCATGTTGGGGATTCAGCCTCGCAATTGAGTGAAGAATTGGCTTTACGAACTGAGCGCTATGCGCAAAATTCTTCACTATCGGGGATAAAACCATTTGTACGTATCATCCAGTTTTCCGAATTCGCTGCAAGCCTATTAACTTCTTGGCAACGTGGAAAACGTGCTTGATTGAAAAAATGAAATGAGGGATGGATATGGATCTGATGGGAATCGGCGTATTGTTAATTGGTCTTGCATTTTTGCTACTTGCCATTTATCTAGCTCGCGTCTTGAATAATGTTGCTTCTATATTAAATGGTGTTGATAAGACAATTGAACAACTACCAACTCAATTGGACAGCATTCTAAAGGAGACGGGGGACTTAATCCAAAACAGCAATAATACACTTGCTGATGTCAATGAAAAACTTGGAACGTTAACGCCTTTGTTCCATATCGTTGGAGATGTTGGTGAGTCTACAAGGATATTGTCATCATCACTTGTCGATTTGACTGCTTCTGCTAAGAAGAAAATGAGCGAAGTGGACGAGGACAAGCAGGATAAGCGATTGGGCGGTTTATATGGCACCGCGGCCCTCGGATTCTATGCGATGAGCAAAAACAGAGGGGCTAAAAAACAGTCAGGTGTAACTCTTGGGAAAAACTTGTACAGTGAAGGTGAGAAACGTAAATTTGCTATTGATAAGATGAGAGAAGAAGCAAAAGATGCTGCTAGTAACGGGAAATCTCCAAATTGAAAAAATCGTGTGAAGGGATTAAAATTCCCTCCGCACGATTTTTATTTATTTAATTTAGTTTTAGGCATTGTATCTGAGATTTCTTGTCTCTTCTGGAAAAGGAAGAACAGGAATGACAGAAGACCAAAGAGTCCTTCATACTTTTTGCTTGTCACAAATTCTTTTGCACCAACAGTTTGTTGTTTTAAGGTAGCTGTTTTAACGAGAACGGCGGATGTGAACTTTTCTGCTTCTTTTCCTGCATCTCCGATAACGTGAAATAGTGGACTAATTTCACGTACTTGCCCATTGACGTTACCTAGCGTTGCGTTGCTTGATTGCAGCACGGTTGAGGCTTGGCTTGATACATCGTCCAATACCTCTGGCAGGCGGTCTGTTGTCTGTTGAAGACTATCAAGAAGAGACGCTAACTTGTTAATTGGTTTCAATAAGATAATGACGAGTATCGCAAATACGATTCCGATGATGAGTACACCAATACCTAACCAATCCAAATTGAATCACCTCATTTATTTTTCTGCTTTTCCTTTTGAAAACGGTAATAAACCCGCGCCGCAGTTTCAGTTAGAACAGTCGCTTTATCCATTAAATCACGATATTTCTCAGGAGGAGTAGCAACTTCATCTGAAATCGCAAGAATCGATTTGTTTATATGCTCTGTGGAGTTTCCAAGATTTTTTGCAGAGGTGGATAAGCTATTCAATGCTTGTAGTTTATTTTCTGCATCATCGGCAATTCGGTTCGTTTTTTCCATTAATTGCACGGATTGTTCAGTGATGCCTGTAAGCTTTGTCTCGACTCGCTTCAGTGTTTCCGAAACTTCTCCTATGGTCTGTTTTGCGCTTTTCAATGTGATGATAACAAAAATAACAATAAGCAATAAGGATAAGGACGCAATGAGGGCACTTACATATAAAAGAATTTCCATTAAGACTTCATCTCCATTTTTGGCTAGTAAATTATCTACATCTCTTTTCTATCACTATACAGTCCTCGCTAGACACTTTCAACAGTTTGGATAGCAATTGGAATGCAGTTGAACAGGATGTTTCGAACCGTCAATTTAAATACACAGTGAGTAGATTCGAATACGCTAGATCGTATAAAAAGATAAAAGCTCAACTTTCTCTATTCACACAAGAGAAAGTTAAGCTTCTAATTGATGATAAAATCTAAGGTCTATTAATATTTAAACTTGGAAATCAATTCTTTTAATTCGTCTGCCATATAGGATAATGATTCGGCTGATGAAGAAATCTCCTCCATCGAAGCTAGCTGCTCCTCTGAAGATGCGGCTACTTCTTGGGAAGCCGCTGCATTTCCTTGCGCGCTGCTTGCAATTTCATTTGTCGTGATAGTGACCCCTTGAACAGCGGTAGATACCCGTTGAGCAGTGGCCGAGACATCTTCCATTTGAGGTGTGATTTCTTTCATGCTGTGAATAATTTGATTGAACTTCTCGATGGCTTCATTTGATACATCTACGCCTTCTTGTACATTTTCCGTAATACGTTCCATGATTTCGACGGAGTTCTCTGTATCTACTTGAATGCCTTCCACGATTTCACGGATTTCTTTTGCAGAGTTCTGAGATTGTTCTGCAAGTTTGCGAACTTCATCAGCTACAACAGCAAATCCCTTACCGTGTTCACCAGCTCTTGCAGCTTCAATAGCCGCATTCAAAGCAAGGAGGTTTGTTTGTCCGGCAATATCTGTAATTACATCCAAAATCGAACGCACTTCCTTAGATCGCTCATGCAATGATTTGGTGATTGTATTTGATTCAATAACAGATTTATGGATCGATGTCATTTGATTAACTGTATCTATAACCGCTTGACCACCTATTTCAGCTTCTGTCGTTGCACGATAGGAAAGTTCAGAAGCCATTGTAGAACTTTCTGCAATTTGTGTGACATCAATAGTTATTGCCGATAATGCTTGTGCCGTGAATTCTACACCGTCTGTTTGCATCTCAGCACTATGTGCAACTTCTTGAATGGAAGTTGCTACTTGTTCTGTAGCGTCGCTTGTTTGTTCAGCACTTGCGGATAACTCTTCAGCGGAGGAAGCTACTAATTCAGCACTCTTTTCAACGTTTTTAATTAATGTTCTGAGACTTTCCTGCATGTCGTTAAATGCTTGTCCTAAATGTCCTATTTCATCGTTAGTTTGTACATCGATATATTGTGTTAAGTCGCCTTGGCTTATTGTAATCGCTTTTTCTTTTAGGACTTTGATTGGATTAATGATGGAGTTAATAATAAAGTAAACAGCTACTGCCCCTATAATAATTGCGAGTAAGATAATCAAGGCAGTTTTTTGTAGAATCGGTAAGGCAGCAGCATTTATCTCTGAGGTGGCAATAGATCCTGCAAGCTTCCAACCGGTTAACTCATTGGTTACAAAAGCCGTTAATCTATCTTCACTATCGAACTTAGCGTCAAACTGTCCGGTTTCTTGTGCAAAAAAATTATCGGCTAAGTCAATATTTACTTCGTTTCCTGCTGCTTCGGTAGGGTGTGAAATATATCTTTTGTTTTTGTCTACTAGAACGGCATATCCTGATTTACCTATTTTTACTTGATTGGTTACTTTTTGTAAATGGTTTAGGTTGATATCAACTGCTGCAACTCCAGAGCCATCTTTTGTTACTTGAGAGAGGGTAACAACCATTTCATTTGTACTAGCTGAGATATAAGGTTCTGAAATTATTACTTCACCTTTATTGTCCATTGCCTCTATATACCAAGGTCTTTTTCTAGGATCGTAATCCGCAGGAATCCCTACATCAGGTTCTTGTATAAATAAACCTTTGTCTGTACCTATATAAATGATTTCGGCTTCCGGATGTAACTCTCCGTACTGGGCGAATTTCCCACGTAGTTCAGGGCTGCTATCTCCCTGGTATAGCCTTGATGTTATATTTGTAGAAAAAGTATTTATATCATGTATTTTCAATTGCATAGTATTGTCAATCGTTGTATTTAATAAGTTGATATTTTCAGTGAAACCTGCCAATATCTCAGATTTAACCGCATCTTTGGCCGACATATAAGCGAGTGCTCCAATAATTATTGCAGGAATAATTAACACGATTGCAAAAGATGTAAGTAATTTCGTTTTAATGTTTCGCAGGCCCATTAAGATTTTTTTCATCCAGCTAACCTCTTTCTCTATTCTTCTGTTTTAAGTCTTTGGAAATGGGGGAAATAGTGCTTGGTTACTTAGGCAGCTACGTGGAAATATGTAGAACTAAGGAATCAGATTTACCCATTAACTATTAGCTTACTACTAAACTAAAGAATTGAACATGTCATAATATTCTATAGGATAGGAACAATTATTTAAGAATAATGAGGGGGGGGAGTCGAAGCGTAATCTTATACCGAAACTAGAGGGATATTAAGGGCTGAATATAAGTTGAGAATTCAATAGCACCAAAGAGAAATTAAGTTTACTATTGATTTTTCTAGTTGAAATTAATGCAATTCATCTAGAAAAATATAGGATTATTTATTCGTTTAGAAAAGTAATAAAGATTTAATGTAATCGAATTTAGTAGAATAATAGCGTTTTTTGGTGAAAAACATAGAAGTTTGTCGTTAAATCTGAAGTTTTTTAAAAGGTAGACAACCTCTGAATTAAATATGAAAAAGCCATTCGTAGCAGAATGGCTTTTTCATTCTCTTCAATGATAACTAAATGCTAGGAAGAAGAATTGAAAATATGGACCCAAGGATAATGATTGAAATAACGACTATAAAACACATAAATAACAATAGAGTGCCAAATCCGCGCCATGCAGAGAAGTTGTGAACAATTCCAATTGCCTTACTTTCGACAGTTAGTCCGAAGATAGAAATCGCCAACATAATCCATGTTTGAAAGAAGAAAAAGCCTACAGACATATTTGTACCTAATGAGCCGGTCGGTGTAGCGAAAAGCTGCTGTCCGTAGAGGGAAATTGCGATGAATCCTATAGGCGCTGTCCAAATTATAGGTATAGCACTGGCTCCGGACGCAAGGCCCATTTTACGCATTGTTCCTGTTCCGCCTAATAATTTACCAATCCACGTATACGCAACTATGATAATTCCCCAGCCGGCAAGCCCTGAAAGTAAGCTGGAAAAAAGAATGACAACGAGTGTTGTTAATAATGACAAACCGTTAAATAAGCCTAAGTCTGCAAATGCCATAATGCTATTGATAAGCGAGGAAATGGAAATCAGCATAAATGAATACATCATTGATTTATGATCGACAATATATCGAATTGTGTTAGTCGGCTGTGTCCAAATCGAAAATAACGGATTCATTCTTAAATTACTCCTTTCCATCATAATGCGTACCATGCAGAATTGAATTGTTTGATGTTTACATACATTGAGTGGGTTCAATTAAGGTCAGATTCCGATACCAATTCCCCTTACTTATATTATATGAGACGTAAACCGGAGCGTGTTCCTGTTTAGCAACAATCTATATAAATGGTACCAGGACCTGATTCGATTCTGAATTGACTCATTCATAGCCGGGTATTTTTACTTCAGACGGTATAATATATGAAGCAAGATTCATACTAAAGGTAAATTGTTTGAAGGGAGCTAAGAAGTGTGGAGTCTGCGCAATCACAACAACAGCTTCAACAACTAAAAAAACTGCAAATCCAACTTCAACAACTCGAACTGCAGATACAGATCCAACAGCAAGAACAAGAAGAACAACAACAACAACAACAACAACAACAACAACAACAGATGCAACAGCCACAACAACCAGAGCAACCACAGCAACAACAACAGATGCACCAACCAGAGCAACCACAGCAACCACAGCAACAACAGCAACAACAGATGGACCAACCAGAGCAACCAGAGCAACCACAGCAACCACAGCAACAACAACAGATGCACCAACCAGAACAACCACAGCAACAACAACAAATGCAACAGGCAGGACAACCACAGCCAGAACAACCGAAGCCAGAACAACCGAAGCAAGAACAACAGAAGATACTTTATTTTGAGCCCCCAAGGATGGTGTCAACTTCAGATATCGGCTATTTGCAAAATATGCTAACTTCGAATTTGCTAGCAGTGAAGCAGTATCGACAAGCCACCCAAAACTGCCAACTGCCTGATTTGAAGCGGCAATTTGAAGAAGCAGGGAAAATGCACTTGACGCACTATGATAATTTGCTAACTATCCTTAATGAAAACGGGGGTAATGTGTAATGACTTCTTCCAAAAAGATTCAAAATCCTAAAACACAGCTTTCAAAAAAGTCCACGGTTAATGATTCTGATCTGTTAAGCGCAGCATTAGCGACGGAAAAAAACATGTGTAACTCCTACGCAATTGCTATGCCTGAAGCGAGCAATACAAAGTTCTACTCATTACTATTTGATATGATGAAAGAAACATCGCAGCAACATCGGAAATTGTATGATCTACAATTTCAACATGGCTGGTGCTCGCTAACACCTGCTGAATCTAGTGAAGTTACAGCCCTTCATCAGGAGTATACCGAGTACAAACAACAACTAAAATAACCAACAAACACCACTCAGTCGAAGAGGCCGCTGAAAAACTTACGTTTTTAAATCCCGTAAGTGAGACTAAATTAAAAAAGACGCTATTCCGTTCGATATTGAACGAAATAGCGTCTTTTCCTTTCGTATTCCTTACTCTGATTCCTTCATAAGCGTCCTAATCCGTTTGAGATTGACCGCAAATATAGCCATTGCTCCTTGTAGCTGCATACCAAATAGACCCGCGGATGTGGCTACATCGTACCCGTGTCTATGTTTCAACTCACTATTCTTCGCTTCAATTTTATAGCGTGATTTCGCTTTTTCTTTAAACTCATCACTATTTTGAAACGCCTCTTGATCCTTATGTTCAGTCGATTTAATCGTTACGGAATAGGTTTTACTTTTCGCGCCATCCTTATAACAACCTTCACGAAACGGACAGGCTTGACACTTTTTAATATCAAAATAATAGATATCCCGTTGGTTCTTCCCTACATTCTTCTTCCCTTGACGTGCTTTTCGAATTGCCATAAGGCCTGCTTTACACACATACATCCCCGCGTCTTTATTAAACTCAAATTCATCTTCTTTCGCACGACCACCTTGTGTGATTTGCGGATTTAATTTCGATACTAATTGAAGCTTTTTTTCTTTCGCGTAGTGAATATTATTTTTTTCAGAGTAAGCCGTATCCCCAAGAACTGTTTCAATTTCCATGCCCGTAGCTTGGCTTTTTTCAATTAACTCTTGCAGATACTTCCCATCACTTTGTTCACCAGTCGTCACGATTGCCGCTGTAATAATCCGTTCATCATTCATCGCAATATGCGTTTTATAGCCAAAGAAAGAAGAGTCTTCTGTTTTATGACCGACACGTGCATCTGGATCCGCTGAGTAATCAAGCTGCTCTGTATAGTCTTCTACAACTTCCTTCAATATATTTAACTTCTCCCTGACCGCTGGAATATTGACAAGATGGGCTTCTTTCTCTATCGTTAAAATGATTTTTTCACAATAAGCTAATTCATCTTTTACTTCGTTAGAAGTTGTTTTAGCTGGGAACTTTTCTTTCATGGATTCATCGATTTTATATACAGATTTACGTACGTTTTTCGATTTCTCCATTAAAAACTCTATCGGTGCCTTTGGGTTATAACGTGATTTAGTATGTGTAGCGTCGACGATGATGGTTTTACTAGTGATTATTTTTTTGTCCAATGCAATTTCTACCGTTTTTTGAATCAGCAAATCTAATAAACCTACATCCTGAAGACGAAGTCTGCGGAACTTCGTTAAGGAACTAGGGTCAATCACCGAGTCTTCAGGTGCCATATCAAGAAAATATTTAAACGACATATCGTATTTAGAACGTTCCACGACATCGATATCCGATAGCTCAAAGATCGCTTTCAATAATAAATATTTGAACATACGAATCGGCGACACTGCATTGCGGCCGTTATCGAGACAATACTTATTTTTTAATTCTTCGTACACAAAAGTAAAATCAACAAGGTCATTGATTTGACGGAGCTGATTATCTTTGGGCACAACTATATCGTAAATCGCCATAAATGGGCTGAGGTTTAATGTTTCTTGATTTGAAATCATCGGGACACCGCCTAGAATTAGTCCCTTCATTATACAACAATAAAACGAGTCATTCCTCGATTTCATCGTGGAATGGCTCGTTTTCGTTGTCCTCATTACTTTTTTTAGTGACATAGTAAAATACGAAAGTAGATCCAGCGAAGGCGCCTTACAGCGGTAGCCGAAGCCATAAGACTGGCAGTGGTTTTCTGCCTGGCTTATGGCGG
>NZ_JADPRZ010000056.1 GCF_017347095.1 Sporosarcina sp. E16_8
TCTCAAGTGCATTAGCTTATTATGATAGTTATCGTACTGAAACATTGCCAGCCAATCTTATCCAAGCTCAACGCGATTATTTTGGTGCACATTCCTATGAACGTCTTGATAAAGAAGGACATTTCCACACTGAATGGTCAGCCAACTAGCTATAGAAAAAGTACCGGGTACCGAAACGACTCAAAATCGTTTTGGACCCGGTATTTTTCACCATGTTTTCAAAAATCGAACCGTACTATTGCGTCCCGCTTCCATTAGCTCCTCTTTTGTTTCCTGGTCCATATCAAACTGAGTTGCACTATAGTCATCGACTGGGATGAAAATGATGTTTTTTTCATGCTTTCGAGAAATATACCTTTCATCATGCGAATTCTTCATCGTTGAAAAAAGCGCTTCAAATAAATCTAAGGCATTGTCAATTTTATGTCCCGGCATGTCTTCTTGACTACGACTTAGCCTCAAGCCTAAGACTGGACGTTCTGTTTTTCCACTTTCATCGTTAAATATCCACATAGGAAAATTGCTCAACACCCCCCCATCCACAACAATCGTCTCGGCTTTCCCTACATTTAACCGCACCGGTTCAAAGAAAAATGGAATTCCACAACTCATGCGTAGAGCACGAGCAACTGGAAAAGTTTCTGCTGAAATTCCATAGCCCTCCAAATCGTCGGGTAGCACAATCATTTTTCCATTCGTTAAATCCGAAGCAACGAGCTTCAGTTTTCCCGGTGGTAAATCTGAAAATGTATAGACACCTTTTGCTGCTAGCTTTTCTAAAAACCAATTCTCTAATGCCTTGCCTTGGTATAAACCAAGGCGCCAATACAGTAGAAACCATTTCATTAACGGCAAGGGAATAATGGTTTTACGCGGATCAAGAAGTACCTGGAAATCTTGTTCATCTAGCATCACTTCAATTTCCTTAGCCGAATAGCCAGCTGCTATGAAACTGGCAAGAATTGCGCCCGCACTCGTACCAGCTATTCGGTGAAAACGATACCCCTTTTCTTCAAGCACTTGATAAGCCCCGACTAACGCAAACCCCTTCAAACCCCCTCCTGAAAACACCCCATCTATTAACAAAGCTAATCTCCCCCATTTCCATACCTTGTTACACTGTAGGAGAAACGAGAGGAAATTAGAACAAACTTGTGGGTTCATGCGCGAGGTAATATGGTATATTTCGGGATATAATTGGTTTATATTAGCTTATGCTCTGTTGTTCAACAGATATGATTGGTATGGATTGGCTTATGCTTGGTCAACAAAGATATATGCTCACTCCGAACACTAATATTATTGGTTCTCAAACCATGAAAAAAGAAGAGACTAATGTCTCTCCAGTTGATTACTTGTTTCAATACACTTATATTTTGGCTACGATTCTGCCAACAATCTGTTGTATTTCTGTACCGTCCAGTGTTTCCTTTTGCATTAATAGATCCACCAACTGTTCAAATTCTGACCCGTGTCCTTGAATGAGGCTTTCTGTTTTGCGAAGCGCTTCATCAAAAAGAATTTGCATCTTCGCTTCTTTCTCGCTTTTATTGAAAGTTAACGTGAAACCGTCTTGTAATAAACCCGTGTCGACCATGCGCTCTATGATTTCCTTCGCTTGTTGGACATCGCCACTTACACCGATACTATGCTCGCCAAGGTATATACGCTCGGCAACGCCACCAGCAAGGATCATACTGACTTGGTCTAATAATTCACTGTACGTAGACAAGTGAAGCTCTTTCTGAATCGGTGCTACATACCCAAGTGCTTGGCCGCGTGGAATAATCGTTGCTTTCCTTACTGAACCGGGCTTTGTTATTTCAGCGACTAGCGCGTGTCCCGATTCATGAATGGCTACTCTTCTTTTGGTCTCTGGGTCGTTCATTGAACGGGAGGCACTTCCAAGAATGGTGCGGTCGATTGCAAAATCAAGATCACTCTTAGCGATTTGTTCACGTCCCTCTCGGATTGCTCTTCTACTCGCTGTTTTAAAGAGAGAACTCAGTTCAGCTCCCGAAAACCCTGATGTACTTTCGGCAAGAGTATCTAACGAAGCAAAGACTTCATCTGCCAATAGCTTGCCCCTTGTGTGAATATCAATGATTTCTCTTCTTCCAGTCGTATCAGGCAAAGGTACTTGGAAAGAATAATCGATTCGGCCTGGGCGTAGAAAAGCTTCATCTAACATATCTTTTCGGTTCGTTGCTGCAATGAATAGCACACCATCGTTATTATTTCCGCCATCCAGCTGAACAAGAAGTTCCGTTAATGTTTTTTCTGATTCTTCCCCACCATGTATTTTCCGTTTACCTGCAAGTGCATCGACTTCATCAATAAATATGACTGCTGGTCGTTGGTTTCTTGCATTTTCAAACAGAGAACGTACACGCGAAGCACCTACGCCAACAAATAATTCTGTGAAGGCCGACCCGCTGGATGAATAGAAAGTTGCTCCTATTTCGCGCGCTATTGCTTGCGCAAGTAAAGTCTTACCCGTACCGGGTGGACCATATAAAAGAATCCCTTTCGGCGGCTGAATACCAACTTGGGCCGACCGTTTCGGATCTTTTACAATGGATAACGTCTGTAAAATCTCTTCTTTCATTTCTTCAGGAAGCCCACCAATATCTTGTAACGTAATATCGGGTAAAGGGGTCGGTTTAGATGCGCTATTTTTCATGGAAGAAGCACCGACGCCAATCTTCCCTTTTTTATGAAGCACAATGAATGTAATGAGGAGCACAATGAACAATCCGCCCATCAATATACTACCAAAATGGCTTTGATCGGAATAGTTATATGAAATATTATATTTTCCGACTAATTGTTCAACTAACTGGCTATCCGGACGAACTTGAGTTACGTATTGCCCTTCTTTCGTCTGCAAATACAATGCTCCGCTAGACGTTTCTTTAAGCGATACAACTTGATTGTTTTGAGCTTGAATTGTATTTTCAAATTCGGAAAACGATACTGCGATTCCTTTATTTGCATCAAAGAAGTACCACCCCACACTTGCTACTGTTCCAGTGACTAAGAGGACAAGAACCATAATCCTTGTTGCAAACTTCGAAATAAGCTTCAAGCCTACGACAACTCCTTTTAGAATATACTTCTATTATAAGGGCTGATGAACTAGTATAACAGGTGAAATTATTGGGTGTTCATGTACAAAGAGTGAATGGTTGATTACGGCATGAAGGTTCAATAATTTATTACACAATAAAAGTGTTATCCACAGCGACTATGTCTGCTACACTATACTAGTACGAAAATATCCGAATGATAGAGGAGAAATAATGATTAAGAATATGTTAACCAGTCTTTATTTATTCGCAGGAATACTTATTTTTGCAGGTTGTGGGCAGGGTACGACACAGTCACCTACACCGGACATAGTAAATGGGGACCCAGAGATAGTCGAGGAACAAGCACAAGAAGAACAGAGCGAAGTGGTTGAAGATGAAGTCACAGATCCTGCTGAACAACATAAACATCCGCTCTCGAAGATGAAAGTTCATTACATAGACGTTGGTCAAGCGGACGCCACATTGATTGAATACAGTCAGGGTGACGAAGCATTCGCAATACTCATCGATACCGGGGATTGGAACTCCACAGAGGTTGTGTCCTATCTTCAATCTCAGAACATAACAAATATTGATATAGTCGCGGTTACACATCCCCATGCAGATCACATCGGGCAACTGGATAAAATCATTAATACATTTGATGTATCAGAAGTATGGATGAATGGCGAAACTACAAGCTCCCAAGTTTTCTCTAATGCACTTGCTGCAATTGAAAATAATAATGCAGATTACTATGAGCCGGAGGTTGGCGATGTATTTGACATAGGACCGCTGGAGGTTGCAGTTCTTCATCCGAAATCGCTGTCAGGCGACACAAATAACAATTCGATTGCGATTCGTTTGCAATACGGCGAAGTTTCCTTCCTCTTTACTGGCGACGGTGAGGAGGACGCTGAAAGTGAAATGCTTACTAGTGGTGCAAACCTAAAGGCAGATATTTTACAAGTTGGTCACCACGGATCGAAAACTTCAACAACTGACAGATTTTTAAATGCGGTTAAACCAGATATAGCGATTTATTCGGCAAGCGATGACAATCAATACGGACACCCGCATATCGAAACGATTAATCGGCTTGAAAAAAGCGGTGCTCTGGTTTATGGAACAGATGTCCATGGAACAGTTATTGTAGAGACCAATGGCAAGACGTTTAATGTCCAGACAAATAACCAAGGGACTATAGAAAACACACCGCCTGCAGAAACTGAAGTGGTCCCTACACCCGAACCCGAAAAGGAAATACAACCAGTTTCAAGTGGTTCATGTGTAAATGTTAACTCGGCAAGTGAAGTGGAGGTACAGCGTATTATCCACATCGGTCCTGCTCGTTCACAAGAGTTAATCCAGCTCCGCCCTTACCAATCCGTTGACGATCTTAGTCATATTAAAGGCATCGGACCTGCACGTATTGCCGACATTCTCACGCAAGGCATTGCGTGCATAGGAGGATAATTATGTATTCAGCATATCTTGATCGGTTCACAGACAACGGAAAAGCACTTCTCTTAGTTGAAGAATTACAGAAAGAATACCATGTCGACATACCCGCACTCCCTTCTGACAGCACAGCCGGAACATGGTTTTTAGTAGAAATCCAGGGTGATGAAATCACTTCATTCCAAGTAGACGAAGGAAAAACTACGGAATTGAAACGAGAAGTGGATGACAGAATGCAACGATTGAAACCCAAGAAAACCAGCCGCTTCAAACGGCTCTAATTGCATTGAAAAGTGTTATAAAGCCTAGAGAAAAGCTGTCATGCCCATTATATAAAATGGATGTGACAGCTTTTATGTTTACTGTTTTTTAGTTATATCAAGTCTTTCATTGCCCATGTAGAAAACAGCAATGATTGCTATCCCTACCGGAATGAGTGACCAGAGATACGTGGCCGAAATCGATGTAGACATTGCATTTATTATTACGTCCAATATATCTGGAGGGATGTTTGCGCGTGCTTCAGGCTGAAATACAGTTTGGATATTTCCAAGTGATTCCGGACCCGCCTGCCCGCTTCCACCAATCTTTGCAAAGCCAGCGGCCATTTCACTTGTTAGTAGTTTCGTTTGAATCGCACCGAAAATTGTAATCCCTAGTGCAAGGCCTAACGAGCGGAAAAACGAGTTCGTTGCGTTTGCTGATCCCCTATAGCGATAGTCCATTTCATGCATCGACGCAGAGGGCAGTAATGAAAATGAAAACCCTACGCCAAATCCGACAAGTACCATAAATAGGGATAGAGCTATTCGTGAAGTATCAGGTGTAATTGTACTCATTAATACCATACCGATTGAATAGGCGATAACCGAAATCACCATGATGTTGCGATATGATGTTTTCGTCTGCAATATCCCTCCAAGTGCACTCCCAGCGACCGAGCCAAGAAGCATCGGCATAAGAATTATTCCTGCATTAGTGGCTGACCCACCATATACGGCCTGTACAAAAAGAGGAATGAATATCGTCAAACCAATAAATGTCGCTCCGTATAAAAAAGCCAGCGCCTGGGATGATGCAAATAGTCTATTCTTGAACATCCAAAATGAAATAATCGGTTCTTTTGCTCTCGTTTCAGCCCATATGAAGACAATGAAAAAGACAACAAATATACTAAAGAGGGAGATACTTTGCCAAGATGACCACTCAAACTTTTTGCCGCCCAACTCAAGCCCAAACATTAGGCTGACGACAGCCGTGACAAGTGTAATTGCTCCGAGCCAATCTATCGTCTGCTTGATTGGTTGTGCAGCTTCCTTGTAATAACGAATGATCAGGAATAAAGAAATCGCGCCGATTGGAATATTAACGTAAAATACCCAGTGCCAGCTAATTGATTCCGTAATCCATGCACCAAGCAAAGGGCCTAGAACACTTGAAGCGCCAAATACAGCGCCAAGAAGGCCAGTCATTTTACCACGCTGTTCAGGAGGGAATACATCAAAAACAATTGTGAATGCTATTGGCAATAATGCCCCTCCGCCAATTCCTTGGATCGCCCGGAATACGGCAAGCTGTGGAACGGTTTGTGCAAGTCCACATAGAGCAGACCCAATTAAGAAAACAATGATACCAAATAAAAAGAACCGTTTTCGTCCATACATATCGGATAACTTTCCGAAAATCGGCATCCCCGCCAAGACAGCTACTGCATAAGCAGACGTAATCCAAATGTAGCTATCCACACCGCCTAAGTCTCCCAATATCGAACCGAGCGCTGTCGCTACAATTGTATTATCCATTGCAGCCATTAATATTCCTAATAAAATCCCCGTCAAAACGAGTCTTAATCGTGTTTTATCTTCCAATGCCGTACCTCCCGAAGCCATTTTCAAACGATTTATAATCGTATTCGTATTAATCGCGTATCTCCATCTACGCCATGTAATTTTTTGGTTAGAGATTCGATTTCTAACGTCAGGTCGAGTACCGAAAATTCGTCTGACTCTAGTAAATCCCGATAGTCATGTTCACTGATGACAATATCACCACCCACGCTTTGCTGCTGGATCCGTGCCGCCATATTTACTGTACGCCCAAAGTAATCAAGGATTTCATTCGCGTTAACTGCAATAACAGGACCTGTGTAAAAACCGATTTTCACTTGCACAGCTTGTGATATATTTTCATTTAACAAATGAATGTTTTTCTGAATCGCAAGAGCAGCATTGAAAGCATCCTTGTCTTGAATGAATGCAGCCATAACAGAATCGCCAATTGTTTTAACAATGGTGCCATGATTAGCTTGAATATATTTTCTCAAGAAATCAAAATGTTTTTTCACATTTGAATAAGCAAGGGCATCTCCAATAGATTCATAAAGTTGGGTTGACCCTTTTAAATCTGTAAATAAAATGGTCATATTTCCAACACCAATCTGTTGGTCTGGGGATAATACTTCCGTCGCAAACAATTCCCGAAACAGTTGAAGTGAAGTAACTTCCCTTGCAGTCAGTGCAAATCGGTCCCAATCAACTTCTTCTAGGACCAGAACAAATTCCTGACTTGTTTGGTTTTCCACCTGCATTAAGCGTGTTTTAGCCACTTCTTTTTCAGCAAATCCAGATTCTTTAAGTGTTAGTATCGACTTTGCATCATCCGTTCCTTCATATATGCTTGTTGTATAATTAAACTTTAATACACGCCAGCGCAGTTTTTGATCCCAATCTGGCAATTCCAGCTCCATTGATGAATGGCTCGGAATTCGAAATTGGGCAACGACATGGGGGGAGTTCAGTGGCCCATTTACACAGAATAACGCCTGACTCGTTTGCCGGATACTCGGGTTAACTGAGAAGAGCATCTCGACATAGCGATCAAAATCGATTTCATAATCTACTCCGCATAGATCACAATGCACTGTATTATCCAACTGTCTCAGCGTATTTGTCTGACTTTTGGGTACTCGGCAATTGGGGCACATTAGACTCCACTCTTGATCCAGAACGCCTACTTTTGTAGCTATAAGGAAAAGCTCGACTGTCTGCCGCCGATCAAATTTGTGAATCTCTGCCCATTGTAGCGGCTTCATACTCGTTACTTCTTCATCTTTGCCGTTCACAAGTGTTTGTATAAGTTGTTCAATCATTTGCTCGTTGCTGAAGGCCTCTGTGAGCTTTGCGGTTAATCTATCTAAGCGTTCCTTCTCTACAACAGCAACTTGCTTTAGCCGAGGCCGAATAGCCGCTACCCCACTATTTCCTTCTAATTGCAATGCGTAAAGGAAGGTCTTCCTTAATTGTGGGATTATAATTATTTTCATGGCAAGCCGGCCGACTAGATTGCGGTATGTAAAATCGCCCTTCAGTTTTAACAATGTTGTGTTTTCTCCTTGCGGCTCTACACTAACCTTCCATTGCACCTGTACAATCGGACCTTTTGTATAAACACGTTCTAAAGAATAGGATTGCTGTTTAATCCATTCAAATGCGTATTCGCGCCAGGCTATCTCTATTGCTCCAAATACTCTTGTACGTGATTGTCGAAAGAGTGAACCCTCTTTATGGCTATAAGGTGAAAATCGGACTGGAAACAAGCCAATTTCCTGATTCAACTGGTTGGTGTCTTCAAGAAGAGACCATATCTGCCCAATGGGTGCATTAATGACGCGTTCTTCTTGAAAATAGATTGTTTTTCGCATTAGTATCTCCTATCCTACATCGCTGTGCTGATCCCGAATAGCAATAAATAATGCAAGATTATCAAGAAACAATTGCACAAGTATCGGGTCGAAATGTTTTCCTTGTTGTTCCGTCATATAAGCAACTATCTGTTCCATTTTCCAAGCTTGCTTATAAACACGGTGACTGCCCAGTGCATCAAAAACATCCGCAATGGCAGTAATTCGTCCAAAGATATGAATCTCTTCTCCATTTAAACCATTTGGATACCCTGTGCCGTCCCATTTTTCATGGTGCTCATACGCAATAATTGCCGCAGTGCGAAGCAAATCACGTTGGGAATTTTTAAAAATATTGTAACCAATGACAGCGTGCTGTTTCATGATTTCGAATTCATCCGATGTTAGCTTACCTGGTTTTAGTAAAATACTGTCAGGTGTTGCTACTTTACCAATGTCATGCATAGGTGAAGCATGTTTCAAAAGAAGAGCTTTTTCTTCAGAAATACCGGACAACTTGGCTAATAGATAAGAGTATAACGCAACACGTTTCACATGATTTCCTGTTTCCTGTGAACGGCTTTCTCCGATTTCACCCAAGGTCTCAAGCATTTCTTTTTGTGTTTCAATAATTTCATTTAGTAGAATGGCTGACTCAAGGGACTTACCAGCATATGTAGCAGCTAATCCCAACATTTCACTATCTTTTTCGTTAAAGATACCTTGAGCAGTCATTTTGTTTATCGCTTGAAATGTACCAATTACAGCGCCACTGGAATTATGGAAAGGAATACAAAGGACTGAACACGTTCTATATCCCGATTCAATATCAATTTCCTGATTAAAACGCTCATCCAAATAGGCATCCTCTACGACGACTACTTTCCCAGTAGTAATACTATGACCAACAAATCCGCTTTCCTGCGAAATAATAATTTTTTCAATGCCATGCGCTGCTACCGTCCAGATTGTCTGTTCCGAAGGTTCGTGTAACCAGACTGAGCAACGGTCGGCTACAACAAGTTTTTTTCCTAAATCAGCTAATATCATTAATAACTTATCCAAATCATTTTCCATCGATACTTTTGACATGTATTCAAATATGATAGCAAGTATCCGATCTGGCTGCAGGTCCTTGAGAACTTCTTTATACACTATTTCCTTTTGATTATTCATCGTAAGTTCCCTTCTATAAACATCGTTTAGCATCATTTACCAACACGTTAATTTTATCACTAATACTCGTTTTCCACATCACTTTTCACTATTTTACTAACCACTAAAACCCCAGGTATACTATAGCTCCCTGGGGTCTGGGCATTCATTCAACAAATAGAAACTTTATTTCTGCCCGCATTCTTAGATTTATAGAGGGCAACGTCCGTTCTTCTAATTAGTGTTGTGGGCGTATCTCCTTGCTTTACCATTGATACCCCTGAACTGATAGTAATAGGGGTATAAGACCATTCGCTTTGCTCAACTATTTTCCTTATCGATTCTGCAATGGTATATGCCTTTTCCAAATTAGTTTCTGGTAATAATAGCATGAATTCCTCTCCGCCAATCCTAGCGATTATATCGTGAGGTCTTCCAGATTGTTGCAATTTTAAAGGAATTTCTTACAGGACAAGATCTCCTATTGGATGACCTAAAGAATCATTTACACGTTTGAAATGATCCACATCTATCGCCAGCAGTGAAAATGGTCTTCCTGTAACTCTGTGTAATTCGATGAAGAATACTAACTGTTCTTCAAAGTATCGTCTGTTATTTAATCCTGTAAGAGAGTCCGTTAAAGCCAACACTTCTAGTTTTTCGTTGATGAACTCGAGCTCACTTTTTTTACTCTCTACTTCTTTTAATAATTGCTGTAAGCTCTTGTAGGCTTTCGGCATTACGTTTTTCCTGAATAAGTTCATTTTCATATCTTGCTGGTTGCAACCAAATCCATGTGCAAACATGATTATTTTAGTGCCCTCATCAATAAAACGAACGTTATTTCAAATTTTAATTGAGCTTTTAGCATAAGCCCCATCCATTCTATTCAATTAATATGTATCTAATTATTATATACATCAATGTCGGTACATTCAATTTATATAAACAGTAAAAGAACTTCATTTGTAATCAATAGCGAGATTGAAGTATACTCATATAGGTTGATTTTCTTCGCTATTAGGAGCATTTTATGTTTCTTGCGCACTTATAAAAGTCGCCCCCCTACTAGTAAATCAAAATTGAAACCTGAACGTAATCTAAAGCGTCTATATCCTGGTACACTTTTTCGAATGACACCAACTGGAGGAACTATAATGAATCGAGCAGATACAAAAAAAATGAAGAAACGTAGAAAATGGCCCTGGGTTATTGCGGTGATAAGCCTTATAATCTTCGGTTTCGCGTTGAATATCTATTTTGACTTGACATCAACATTAAGAAGTATGTATGAGCCAATTGACCGGGAAGTGTCGGAGAAGCGTAAAGAATTAATTACATTGGGCAAACAGGATCCTTTTTCAGTACTTGTTTTGGGTGTTGATGAACGAGAAGGCGATAAAGGCCGCTCTGATACAATGATTGTAATGGCAGTTAATCCTAAGTTAAAAACGACAAAGCTAGTCAGTATACCAAGGGATACATACACTGAAATTATCGGTCATGGAACCACAGATAAACTAAATCATGCGTATGCATTCGGTGGCATTCAGATGTCACTGGATTCTGTTGAAAATCTATTGGATATTCCCATTGACTATGTTATGGAAGTCAATATGGAAGGATTTCAAACAATCGTTGATACAGTCGGCGGTATCAGTGTGAACAATCCTTTCGAATTTACGCAGGATTCGATTCTTTATGCCGCTGGAGACATCTCATTAGACGGTAAAGAAGCTTTGTCCTACGTACGTATGCGTAAAGGTGATCCTAATGGCGACTTCGGGCGTCAAGATCGTCAGAAACAGGTGATTGAGGGAGTTCTACATGAAGGGACCTCTGTGAAAAGCTTGCTGAAATACCGCAGCGTCTTCAACGCCTTGGGAGACAACGTAAAAACGAACATGACGTTCGATGAAATGGTAGACGTCCAGAAGAACTACCGAGAAGCGGCTAGTAAAGTTGAACAGATTCATTTTGAATTAGGTGAAGGCAAGCGAATGAACGGCGGTATATGGTATTACATTATGGATGAAACAGAATTACAGGAAGTTACAGATGTCATGAAGCAGCATTTGGAATTGAATTGAAAAAAACCGTGGAGTGTTCAAACTCCACGGGTTTTTGATGTTTTTGGCTGTGATTTCTAAGTGTTTACCTGCGACTTTCGAGCTTTACCCTTGGTTCTAAGGATTTACTAACGAATCCTTCAAAAAACTTTCCTTATACCCGCACTTGCCCATTGCCACGGATGACATACTTTGTCGTCGTCAACGCTTTTAACCCCATTGGACCCCGCGCGTGTAACTTCTGTGTGCTGATTCCAATTTCTGCGCCATAACCAAATTCAAAGCCATCCGTAAATCGCGTGGAAGCATTATGATACACTGCGGCGGCATCGACGTAATTCAAGAATGTTGCAGCATGTTTTTCATCATTGGTGATAATGGCTTCAGAATGCTTAGTTCCGTATTTAGTAATATGTGCAATTGCTTCATCAAGGCCAGTTACAATCTTGATACTAACTGTTAACCCAAGATATTCTGTCGACCAGTCTGATTCGGATGCCGCTTGCACATTTTCACATTCTTGAACAACTGTTTCATCCCCGAATATCTCCACTTCGTTCTCCTGCAAATTTTCGATAAGTCCTTTTCCAAACAGTGCAAACCACTTCTCATGGATTAAGATTGTCTCAATCGCATTGCAAACGGATGGACGCTGAATCTTCGCATTCAATACAATATTAGTAGCCATTTCTCTCACAGCAGTTTCATCAATATAAATGTGACAATTACCCGCCCCAGTTTGAATGACCGGAACAGTCGCTTCGCGAATAACTGTCTCAATAAGTGTTTTTCCGCCCCTCGGTATAAGAACGTCCAAGTATTCATTGAGCCGGAACAGCTCTTTTGCCGTTTCCCTGCTTGTATCTTCAATTAATTGGATTGCTATTTTCGGGATTTCGCTTTTATCAAGAGCCGCGTGTATTGACTTTATAAGTGCCATGTTCGAATACTTTGCAGAGGAACTTCCTCGTAAAATGACGGCGTTTCCTGTTTTAAGTGCGAGCGTCGCCGCGTCAACAGTAACATTCGGTCTTGCTTCGTAAATCATGCCGATAACGCCGATTGGTACCCGCTTCACTTCAATAAGTAATCCATTGTCTTTTTCGATAGTTTCCAATGTCTCACCAATCGGATCCTGTAATTCTATTAACAGATGAATCGCACCAGCCATGTCTTTGATTCGTTTTTCTGTGAGCAGAATGCGGTCAAGAATTGCGTCAGTAAACCCTTTCTCTTTTCCATCGACTAAGTCCCTGTCATTTTCAGCAAGAATGGATGTTTGGTCGAGCACTAATTGGTCTGCAATTAATGCCAGTGCTTCGTTCTTTTGGTCGGTTGTAATATTAACCAACGAATAACTAATTTTTTTTGCAGCTTTCCCTTTTAGGCGTACTTCGCTCATGTTAAATCCCCCTTTATATATTGCGCCTTGGCAAATTTACGTCCAGATTTTGAATTGAGCTTATGCCTGCGGAACGTGGCGTTCTTAGGTTGACTTTCATTTTTCAGAAGAGGCTTAAACCCCACTGAATTGAATGCATACTTTGCATTCACCCCACCACTTATAGATGTGAGGGACTACCGCTAAGTGGAGTTAAAGTTGTGCCCAGCGGTCCCGATGAATAACTTCAACGTTCGATGAAACTAATTCTTCAATTTTTAACTTGTTCCGGCTTACAATCGTGTTTATTAATTCATCCGACGAATAGCTGACTTCCCCTTTGCCTAAAATCCCATTGACGCCAAATACGTCAACAACGTCACCTTTGTAAAAATCCCCCTTTACTTTAACAACGCCAGCAGGTAATAAGCTTTTTCCGTTATATAAAATGGCCTCTTCCGCCCCTTGATCCACGTAAAGCTCGCCTGCCGATTCGGAATGCAACACGATCCATTGTCTGTTCGTATTAATTTTCGCGATATCCGGATTGGAAATATAGGTGCCATCCCCTCCACCCTGTAAAATCGTCAGCAGTTTACTCGAGCCTTCTCCCGTTCCGATGAAAACCGAAACGCCGAGTGATGTTGCTGTTTTCGCGGCCAGCAGTTTTGATTTCATGCCACCAGTCCCGACTTTAGATCCCGTATCGTCTGCACCTGTTAGTAAGTCATCTGTAATCTGTTCAAGATAATCTAGTCGTTTCGCCAATGGATATTTACGTGGATTTGATTCATAAAGCCCATTAACATCTGTTAAAATAATAAGTTGGTCTGCATGGAGAATGCCGCTGACAAGTGCAGACAACATATCATTGTCACCAAATGTCAGTTCCTCCACAGAGACAGTATCGTTTTCATTAATAATGGGTATAATTCCTCGTTCCAATAATTCCGTCAACGTTGCAAATGCATTCCTGTAACGCTCGCGATTTGAAAAATCGATTCGTGTCAATAAGATCTGAGCGGGCATGATTCCATGAACACTAAACTTTTCAATATAAGATCGCATTAACAACCCCTGACCAACCGCCGAAGCTGCCTGTTTCCCTTTGATAGTAATGGGTCTTGACGAATAGCCTAACCTTGCAAATCCAGCCGCTACTGCACCAGAAGAAACAAGAATCACTTCATGCCCTGCCTTACGCAGTATGGCAAGCGCTTCGATATGATCATTGAATTTCGCTTGATCGATTTCACCTTTAACATTTGTTAAAGAACTGCTTCCTATTTTCACGACAATCCGTTGTTTTTTCATTCGAATACCCCCATTTCATCTTGTCGTGGAATACAAAAAAGCCCACTCGTCCTGATATTAAGGACGAAAGAGCTAAGCTTCCGCGGTACCACCATAATTGGATGCATGTGAACACATCCCACTTATCCCCATAACGCCGAGGGTTGCGCTTATGTTTTGCATAAGACTACGAAGGTAGGTTCTGCGATTGTCGTGACGGAATCTTCCAGCTGATAAATTCCGATCTCTTTCACAACATGGATTCGCATAGTAGTCCTTCATCACCGTTCAAGTTTTAGAAGATTTTAAACAATCATACAACAGTTAGCTGAATTGTCAAGCGTAAAAGCCGATTTAAATTAAACCAGGTTTCGCTGCGCTAACCGATTCAAAAGTTCTGCCGATGTCATAGGTTTAGCAAAATAATAACCTTGGAAAATTAACGACTCCGAATCTTGGCGTAGAAATTGAACTTGCTCTTCAGTTTCTACACCTTCTAGTACAATGTCCAAGCTTAGCGTTCGGCCGATCGCAAGAATCGCCTTTAGAATAGATGAATCTTTCTCAGATTGTGGTACATCGTCTATAAATGACTTATCTATTTTCAAAGTCGAAATCGGCAGTTGTTTCAAGTAAGACAAAGATGAAACACCTGTACCAAAATCATCCAATGCTACAGAAAAACCTTCTTCTCGAAACGTATTAAGGGCTTTTACTGCATCTTTAATCGATTTTACTACACTCGTTTCCGTAATTTCTAATTCTAAATTATGCGGTTTCAACTTATACTTTTTAATCATTTCCCTTAATACATTTAGTAAAATCGGTGAAGTGACATAATCGCCTGAAATATTGATTGAGACGGGATACACCCGATAGTCCATTTTCACCCATTCTGCAATCTGCTTACAAACTTGCTCAATTATCCAATTTGTCACTTCTTCCATTTGTTCGCTTTGTTCAAGAATGGGTATGAAAGTTACAGGCGACAGCATACCGTATTCAGGATGCTTCCAGCGAATTAACGCCTCAAACCCTGACAGTCCATTTGTACAAGCGATTATTTTAGGTTGATAAACCATAAATAACTGCCCTTCGCGCATGGCATCACCTATACTACCAAGGATTTCCTCTTCAAATGAATGCGTATGAATTGCATTATCAAATCGAATCACCTGATAGTCATAGCGAGTCGATGGATGCTCTAACACAGCAAGCGCTTCTGTATACAAACGCTTCGGATCGCTATGCTCTTCCGTCGTTGAAATTGCGCAGACCGCTTCAATCTTAATTAATTTGCCATCAATTTCAGTCTGCTTTTTAAGTTGTTCTGCAATCCTATTCATAGTGCGCTCAAACTCAGCGATTCCATCCACATCCTGGATTAGAAAAACGAAACGCTTACCTTGAAGTTGGTAAAGTTTCATAGAGGATGATGTCCACTGGGAGAATAAATGTCCCAAATACTGAATAACTTTATCCCCAAAATTATAACCTTGCTCAACATTGATCTTTTCAATATCAGGAATATACCACATTGCCAGACTTCCATGATAGGTAGGGCTGTTTAACATTTTTTCAAAGCTGCGTCTGTTTGGAATTCTCGTTAAAGACTCGAAATAATTTACGCGGTAATCAATATAACGGTCCATAAAACTCGATAACAGCAATAATAGCAGCAATAGACCCAAACCAATCGAAACAGAAATATTGAGATAGGTCATGTTCATTTGATGAACCCCATGCAAACTATCAATCTTGTCACGATGTATATAGTAAGTAGTCCCGATAAGCCCGGTATAGTGCATACTAGATATTGCTAACCCCATAACGAGCGAAGTGAACATTTTCAGGTGCCTATTTTTCATAAGGTGCTGAAGGGAAGAAAAAATATAGATTGCGATAAAAGAAATACTAATTGCAATCGCAACAGATGCAGTAAAAATCGTAAAATCATATGTATAAACAGCGTCTGATACCATTGACGCCATCCCAATATAATGCATTGCCGAAATGCCAATTCCCATCGTGACTCCCGAAATCAGATTGAATCCAATCGATTTCCGCCTGCGGTTGACTAAATAAAACACTAAAAATGAACTTGTAATTGCTGGTATAATCGACAAGAATGTAAGCCTAGGTTCGTAAGTCATCGAAATGGGGAGTAAATATGCACCCATTCCAACAAAATGCATGGACCATATGCCAAATCCCATAGCGATCGACGCTAATATGAGCCACAGATTACGATGGAAGAAACTATTCTCTTGCATTCGTTCATTCATAGATATCGCGGTATAAGAGGCAAAGCTCGCAATTACAACGGACAAAAGAATGATTGAGAAAGAGTATTCCCCAACAACTACACTGTATGATTCCATAGAAGGATGAGTAAACAAAATCGGTTCCCCTTTACAACTGTTATATGATAAATCTCTACTAATTATAGTTCTATATCCTCACGTGTCAACTTCCTGCATTCTACTTTCGTGATCATTTAATTCACACACCACTACTTGTCAAATTTCAATCGATAGAAAACACATCCATTTACAAGCAAGATCTAGATTATCTTTCATTCTATCAATAAGCTTTAAACTGCGTATATTCTACAGTATAGGAATCCATTGCTTCACAATCCGGCTCATAACCAATACCATAGGCGGTTGGCACAGTGATATAACCGTCTTCCACGATGACTTCAGGGCTGATAATATCCTTTTCCCAGTAGCGGGAAGATCCAGCGGTGTCGCCCGGGAGGATGAAATTTGGAAGAGTCGTCAGTGCGATATTATGCGCACGGCCAATTCCCGATTCAAGCATGCCCCCGCACCAAACTGGAATGTTTTTCTCCATGCAATAATCATGGATTTTCTTAGCTTCTGTTAAGCCACCTACACGACCAATTTTGACGTTAATAACTTGTGTACTGCCAAGTTCGATTGCCTTTCGTGTATCTTCAAGTGAATGAATACTTTCATCCAGACAGATAGCTGTCTTCAATTGTTTTTGCAAAGTTGCATGGTCAATAATATCGTCTGATGCAAGTGGCTGTTCAATCATTGTCAAATTGAATTCATCTAACTGCTTAAGAAGTTCAATATCGTCAAGTGTATAGGCCGAGTTAGCATCTGCCATAAGGGGGACGTCCGGGAAATTTCTTCTGAGTTCGCGTAGCACTTCAATGTCATGACCTGGCTTAATTTTCACTTTTATACGCTTATAGCCTTCCTTGATAAAACCACGTACCGTTCCAACTAAATCCGCCATATTTTCATGGATGCCGATGCTGATGCCAACTTCGATTTTGTCCTGTTTGCCACCAAGTGCATGTCCCAACGTCATTTTATTGCGCTTGGCATAAAGATCCCAAATCGCACCTTCAACAGCTGATTTCGCCATATTATTTTTACGAATTGTGGAGAATAATTGACTAACTTCGTCGGGATGTCCGATTTCTTTTCCCAAAACTATAGGAATCAGAAAATCGTTGATCATATGTAGATTCGTTCCAAGTGTTTCTTCACTGTACCAAGGTGTGGAGAATGCCACGGACTCCCCCCACCCAGTATTCCCTAGCTCATCTTTCACTTCTAAAATCAAGAAGTCCTTTTCTTGAAAAGTGCCCAATCCCGTTACAAAAGGAGTCTTCATAGTCATTTTCATTTTTCGAATGTTAATTTCTTTGATGATCATTTCAATTCTCCTCAGTTTTTCGAAGTACTAACGTCATAACTACTAACTTAACATACCCGTTTGCGGAATCCAATTTGTGTTTTGGGCTCTCAACACGGTTTTTACTGATTTACCCACGAATCGCCTCATTTCAAGGCTGAGCCGTCCCCTTTTCGAAGTTGTACAACAATTCCAAGGACAGCGATTCAGTCGCGAAATATGGTAAAATGGCTACATGAGGTGGTTTTATGATGAATGAGAAAGAAAAAATTCTTGGGGATGAACGCCGCCGACTTATCGTCGACACGTTACAAGCGTCAGAAAAACCCATTACGGGAAGAGTACTTGGAGAAATGACAAATGTAAGCCGTCAGGTGATAGTCGGAGATATTACATTGTTAAAAGCAAAAAATGAACCGATCGTCGCTACAAGTCAAGGCTACGTTTATATGCCTATGCAGACGTCACCCAAAAGATTCGAAAAAACGATCGTTTGCAAACACACTCCGGAGGAAACAATAGAAGAACTGAACATCCTTGTCGATAATGGGGTAACAGTGAAAGATGTCAAAATCGAGCATCCTGTATATGGAGATCTTAGCGCTTCAATCATGGTTTCTAATCGGAATGAAGTGATAGAATTCATCAAACGAATCGAAGAGGCAGATGCCATTTATTTATCAAAACTAACAGATGGCGGAATTCACCTTCATACGATAATGGCGGACGATGAAGAATATATTAAAAATGCTGAAGAAGCATTAAGAAAAGCGGGTATCCTCGTCGATTGACGGATTGTAATTTTGAAGAAAAATTCATGTAACTTAAAACCTTTATACAACAAGGTTTATCGATCCAGCATCATCTTTCATCCGATGGTGTTTTTTCGTTACTGATGTATATTTGATTTAAAATTTTATTATAAAATTCTTCAAAACCTTATACAAAATAGAGCTAATCTATTAGTTACACTCATGCCATACTTATGCATTTGCAGTGAGCATCAATGTAGATGTGTTCATTTCGGATTTCATTCTACTCACTAATCATTTAGCTTCTCAAGTTCCGTTCTTCTTCGGCTTCTCTTTCTTCTTTATGGTGCCTATTTGCTTCTTCCCATTCTAAGTGACTTCCCACTCACGGTATGAACGTGCCTAATAACAATATGAGATAATTTATTCGTCTTTCATTTGAGAAACAAATGACAATAATCCTTATTTCCATTTATCAACAGTTCCTCCATACATTGAAAACATATAGAAGTCTTCCTCATTTGTAAGTGTCCAGCCATCGAAATAAATGCTAGCATGAAACAAATCTAAGTACAGGTAATCACATTGCACATTCAACAGCGGACAGTGTTCAAATAGCTGACTGTCCTTGATGGTCGTTCCATATAGAAGATCTTTTACAGATTCCCACTCATCTTTATTCGTCTGCAAATCTGATTCACCAACCAATACGATATCCGTATTTCGAATACGCCAAGGACATTCAATTGTCAGTGCACCTTTTTCAAACTGTATAATGAAGTTAACGCCCGTTTCAATGTCGATTACTTTTTGACCACTGAACTCTGTAAATTTGACTTCAATTCTTTTAAAAAAGTTACTCCCAAACTATAAACGTTAGTATAAAGTAGAATGCTCCAAAGCCTAATTCAGTGAGATAGACTTTTTTATCTTCTTTATGAAAATAACTTTCGACTCCATCTATAATTGATAAAACTCCCACTATGATGAACGCTATCCTAATAAATAGAGTATCAAAACCGTTAATTAATGCCAAGACCAAAAGTAATATCATTGTCATTAACAATATTTTCTTCAAAATAGAAAGTGATTTTGAACTATTCTTTCTTTCCGCTTTCTTAAAAAATATCCCCAATTTATAAAGACCACCTAAATTTCATTTTTTTCTGTATTCCAATATATTAATTACTACGGCAGTAAAAAAGAGCGGTCAATCAACAATAAGTATTTGAGCACCTTTGTGCAACTTTAAATTGAAAGAACAGTAGGCGTTTCAAAAGTAAGCGTGAAATAACGGCCACCTGTCATACGGGTTGTCGTTATTTCACGCTTACGATTTCTCCTCCTCTAATTAGATTAATTGATTTCTGCCACAAGAATATACCACTCCTACCATGTTATTTACCAGCGATTTCCGCTAAGGTTCCCATTCGTTGCAATGAAATCACCAATGGATAATGTAAAGAATGTGGAAATTAATAACGTTTAGCACTCTGATTGAGAAAAAAGCCTACCCCCTCCGTATCTTGAGCGAGGAATTAGGCTTAGATATTCCTCAATCGCGCCCGAATGTTTAAGAAATCAACTAGCCTTCCACTTCTATTGCCTAAACATAATATCGCTCATAATTTTTTAAAAAATATTCAGCCAGCAGGACTATCTAGCTTTTTATTCTGTCCCTGTAAAAGTAATCCATAACAATCGTAAAAATTACAACTATTGTAGATATCTGGATAGCTTTAATAAAAACTACATCTACAATGAAATGACTAATCATTGTAAGAATAATAAACATGAATAGATATCTAAACATGTAAGCATCCCCCTTTTTGCTACGTATATATCCGTAAACGGCGCTTATATGCAAAATCGGCGCTACTCTTTGTTAAGGAATCGCGCCCGATTGATTAATAACGTTGTTCACTTTTCCTCAAATTTCCATCAACAATAAAAAAAACAATAAGTGATACTATCATAACAACTGAATTTAATGTGTTAGAAATTAATCGGGAGTGTCAATATTTATGTGTAAATGACAATCCAACCTTTTCATTGTGAATACACTTATTGCTTTTTTATAACTTACGAGTAGCACTTATTTGCTCTT
>NZ_JADPRZ010000057.1 GCF_017347095.1 Sporosarcina sp. E16_8
TCGCGATACTGCCATAAAAAAGAGAGTCCGCTCATTTGCGATACTGCCATAAAAAAGAGAGTCTGCTCATTCGCGCTCCTGCCGTAAGAAATAGAAGAATGTCTGCTCATTCGCGCTCCTGCCATAAGAAATGAAAGAAGGTCCGCTCATTCGCGCTCCTGTTATAAGAAAAGAAACGGATTTGCTTCAACGCATCATGGCAACAAACTGACAGAAGAGCAGCAACGGGAGAAATTGAAATTCATAGTGGACGTGGCGAAGGAAGTTTGGGGATAAACACTGATAAACCGGAACAAGGCTCATATGCTTTGTTCAGGTTTATTTCTTATTCCACTGAAAACGGCGCGGCAACGGATAGTTCGTGCATGGGCTCACCTGTTGAAATAAAGGTTTTCACAAGACGGTATTCACCTGGAATCAATGTCACGCCGAGCGCGTCGACCGAAAAAGTCTGTTGTGTTTTACTGCCGGCTGACAACACATTTCCATAGTCTTTGAAAGACGGGTTCTTTAAGAACACGGCATCTGAGTAGGTAATCATATACCACTGGCCATCTTTATTTACTTCTATATGATAAAACTCGCCCAACTGGTAATCGGAGAAGCTGTTGTTTCGCACAAGCGTCTTAATGATGGGAGGCGAACCGATGAATGAATCTTCATCCAATCCAAGTGATAAACCTTCTTCTGATGAAAACATTTCCTGGTCGGGCACGGGATCGTGCAGTGTAGAAACTGTGGGTTCTTTCCCGCAGGCTGAGATGGATAGTATAAGAACAATTGCAATGGACAGTATTTTTTTCATGATGGACACACCTCCACTTCTAGCATATACCTTTAAGGGGGGATAAACCTTCATTGAAATCAATAAATAGCTGTGGATAAGGTGATTTCTCTGACAATTAATTGAGTGTTATCCACATGTGGGTAAAATATAATGTGTAAATGAAACTTCATCCACTTATTTTCGTATAACAGAGAAAGGGGTGGAGTCAATGAGACAGGAAATACACGAACGACAAATGAAATTGACGATGATACGCACTGAGCGCGACCGGGTGACAAGGCGTCTCGGGGGCGCGGAGGTAAAACTTAAAGAAGCAATTATCCAACGTGATAACTTGCATAAAAAACTGACAAAAGAACAACAGGATGTAGTGAAGCTTGGAAAGTTTTCTTTTATGAATAAGATAAGTGAGTGGACAGGTAAATGGGATGAAAAAATGGAAAAGGAAATTTTAGAAGCAGCGGAAGCGGAGCTCTATTATAATGAAGCTGAAAAAATAGTGACGGACTTGGAAGCGGAATCGGTCCGATTGCTTGAAAAGATTAAAAATCCAGACTTCGACTATATTGATGAAGAGTGGGCCGACTTACTGAAGGAGAAAGAGACATGGATTCGATACAATGACACAATTGCGAATGGCACGCTACAAAAAATAGCGGATGACAGGGTAAGACTGCGTTCAATGCTGCGTGAAATTGACGAAGCCTGCGATGCAGGTAACAAGGCAAATAGGGCACTTGATTCGGCACTGGATAAGCTTGGGGCGGCGGAAGGGTTGTCGATATGGGATACGTTCCTTGGCGGCGGCTTGCTGATATCGGCTCTTAAATACTCCGAAATGAATAGCTCCGATGATCTTGTCCATAGCGCGCAACGTGCCCTCCGCCATTTTGAGACGGAACTGATGGATGTCCAGAATGCCGCGACTGAATCATTCTCAGTGAACAAAAATGATATCTTTACATTTACTGATCTGTTTTTTGATAATATTTTTTCGGACTGGATGATTCATTCCCGCATTACAGAAGCGAAAAGTAAGCTGAACGATGTGCTTCGAGATGTGCGTAAGGTTCAAGACCGACTTGCGAGAAAGCGTGATGAATTGCTGCATGAACTGGAACGATTGGATGTGCAAGAGAGGGAGATTATTGAAGCGTGATGGAGTGACTGGATAGTAAGGGGGGTTCGTGGAACTGGCCTGGCAACCCGGTAAATGATAGATTCAAATTAAATACCTCATTGTGCATCCTTTTGCATAATGAGGTGAAATTTAAATGTATTATACACTCTTTATTCAAATGCTAAAAACTCTATCCGGTTGCCAAAGGGGTCATGTGTAAAAAAGCGAGAGCGTCCTTCGATTGGAGGCTCTTCACTAATCTCATAATCAGCTTCTTCCAATCGTGATTTCAATTGATTAAGTGCATTCACCGTAAATCCAGGATGCGCTTTTTTCGCAGGCATGAAGTCTTTCTGGATACCAATATGCACTTCTTGTGAGCCACAAAGGAACCAACAACCGCCGCGTGCTGCCAAATTTTCTGGTTTTGGAATTTCCTCCATACCAAGCAATTCCCCGTAAAACTTCCGTGCTCCATCTTCAGACCCGGGTGGTGCCGCAATTTGGATATGATCAATACCTGTTATAAATTTGCCCATAATCCAACACTCCTCTGAACGTGATATCTCCAGTATAATCCTCATTGAACCGCCGCGCTAATACCCTTTTCCATAACTCTGGCATAAGCAAATCTTATTGACATGGTTGAAAGTAATTTGATTTAACGATCTACTAAACTTATCCCAACAAATCCCTTTACAACTTCTTTGCATATAGTGTACCATGTAACTAATACACTGACACATGAAGGAGGTACGCTGATGAAACAGTGGAACGGGTTGTTGAAAAAAGAATGGGTGACGATGAAGTGGCCGTTACTTACTAGTGCGATACTTGGGATTATTGTAATGTCATTTGTACCACATCTGATAGTCAGATTTTTGGGTTTCAGCACACACGTTTTTGAAGTGGTGCTTGTTATCTGTTTTATCTGGGCGGGTGCAAGTGTGTTAGCACCGGTTATTGCATTGTTTATTATGTTGGAGAGGGAAATGAAACGCCCAGATGTATGGTTTCATTCGACGGCTTCCATTTTTAAATTGGTTGGAGCGAAAGCGTTTTTTGCAACCCTTATTGGTGCTGTGGGATTGTTAATTCCCACAACGGTTCTTGCGGTTCAATACGTATTATTCAGCTCGACAATGGCTACATTTGACGATTTACTTTTCTTTGGAAGTATTTTTATCGTCATGATTTTTGCAGTTTCGATAACATTTATGAGTATCGGATTTTTCTTCTGGGTCATGGATCGGCTGATGAAACCATATTTAAAGGGATTTTCAATTGTTGCAACGATCATTATATTCCTAGTTGCATCTCGGCTATATGCTCTATTTGTCCTCTCCGAACTATACGAGAAGCTGATTTTAATTGGCCCTATTGATTTAATGAAAATCAAAAATCCGAAAATAGATGTGGATTTTATCTACTTCGATCATACTGAAACTTTTTTTTACACGGGTGAAATTTTATTTGATCTATTCTTTACAGTCGTGATGTTTATCATTGCAGCCGTCCTTTTTGAGAAGAAAGTGAGGTTGTAAATCATATGAAAACTTGGAGAGGATTATTGCGGAAAGAATGGGCGCTGATGAAATGGAGACTTATCGTCTTTGTTTTAATCACTAGTGCGATTCAATACATGGGAGTAAATCGCCTGGTTTATGGTCTTCCGGAAGACTTTTACGCTTCAATTCAACCGATAATTGCCCTTTGTTTCATGCTCCACTTGGCGATGGCGGTATCATTGCTTTTCAATAGTCTTGGAAAGGAAATGGAGCGTCCGGACATTTGGCTTCATTCCACAGCATCAGTACGGCAGCTTGTTTTCGCAAAAAGCTCACTGATAGTCTTGACGATTGGCTGCTCGCTATTAATGTGCGGAACGATTGCAACTATCTCCAATTACGCACGCAATGGGGCGGTTCCCATCGTAGATGATCTGTTTTTATTTCTTAGTGTGGGTGTTGTCATTTTGTTGAATGTCATTTATGTAATGGCAATCATTTTTTTCTTCTGGTCGATGTACCAAGTGTTCCGTTCGCGTATTGGTTGGTTCTCGATCATCGTGATTATTGCCTTGTTCAACCTGTGGATCATTGGATGGGGAGTTGTCTGGTCCGCGAAAATAGTCCAACTAGTAATGGAAATAGGGCCTATGCACGGCTCGATTAAGACAGTCGATATTTTAATGTTAAGCAATTATATTGTCCCGAGCGGAACGATTTTAACGATCGGCAGCCTTGTCCTATATGGTTTAATGGCGGTACTTTATTTCGTTGTCGGGTCAATACTGTTCGAAAAGAAAGTGAGGTTATAATGATGGGCATAGATTTTCTTCCAGACAAACCAATTTATCAGCAGCTCATCGACCTGATTGCGGGCAATATTATTCGTGGAACATTAAATCCAGGGGAGAAATTACCGTCCGTTCGTGATTATGCTATTGAAGCCGGTGTGAATGCCAATACGATGCAACGCGTCTATAAGGAGCTGGAGCAGATGGAAATCACTGAAACAAAGAGGGGGCAGGGATCTTTTGTCACGGAAGATGAAGTGAAGATCGCTATGCTTCGTAATGAAATGAAGGAGCAGCTTGTGACGTCATTCATTCAAAGTGTTGAAGCACTCGGTTTTACGAAGTCTGAAATACTGCAGCACCTTCAGGAACGGGGTGGAAAAGATGATTGAACTCAAGAATATAACGAAAAAGTACGGTCGGAGGAAAGCGCTTGAAGACCTGACACTTTCTTTACCACAAGGGAAGATCATTGGCCTCGTCGGGGAAAATGGGAGTGGGAAAACGACGTTGCTGAAACTGATTTCGGGATTGGTGACGCCTGATTCGGGGAGGGCAACGTTCAGCGGAAGTCGCATTACGCGTAAAGTGGCAACCAATATTGCTTATATGCCAGACGCTGACCTATTCTATCCATATTTTACGGTAGGTCAGCTGATTGAGTTTTATGAATCTCAGTTCATTGATTTTAATCCGGCGAAAGCCAAAGAAATAGCGCGGTTTCTGAATTTGTCTCTTGATTTGAAAATAAATAATTTGTCGAAAGGGAACCGCGGACGTGTCAAAATTGCAGTGACTCTTGGGCGTGAAGCCGATTACTATTTGCTCGATGAACCGTTCTCCGGCCTGGATCCGATGGTGCGTGATGATATCGCAAAAGGGCTTATCCGCTTTACTGATCCGGAGCGGCAAACGGTCCTTCTGTCGACGCATGAATTAAAAGAAGTGGAACCATTGCTCGATGAAATCGTAGTACTAAGAGGGGGACGGATAATCGCACATGAAGCGGTTGACGTAATCCGCGATACGTATGGGAAAGATGCTACTTCATGGATGGTGTCATTGTTTAGGGAAGGAAGTTGACGTGGAAATGAAACCGATAGTGGAATTGAAGAATTTATCGAAAACGATAGGCAAGAAAAAGATTATCGACAACTTGAATTTGTCATTGTATCCGGGACAAATTACCGGATTCTTGGGTCCGAACGGGGCGGGAAAAACGACGACGATTCGGATGATGGTTGGGTTAATGGAGCCATCGGGCGGGGATATAGTCATAGACGGGAAATTACTCGCTGATGATTTTGAAGTTGGGCTTTCCAAAGTAGGTGTTATCGTTGAAAACCCGGAAATGTATAAGTTCATGTCCGGCTATAAAAACTTACTGCATTTTGCGCGTATGCAAGAAGGTGTTACAAAAGCACGAATTGAAGAAGTCATTAACCAGGTAGGTATGCAAAACCGTATACACGAAAAAGTATCGACGTATTCACTGGGAATGCGGCAACGGCTAGGACTTGCCCAGGCAATTCTGCATCGTCCTAAATTTTTAATTCTCGATGAACCGACCAACGGACTGGATCCAGCGGGAATCCGCGAATTCCGGACGTATCTCAAGATGATAGCAGAAAAAGAAGGTGTTTCCATTTTCGTTTCGAGCCATATGTTATCTGAAATTGAGCTTATGTGCGATCGGATTGCGGTCATTCAGAATGGTAAATTGGTTGATATTCGGGAAATGTCTGAAACGCAAGAATCTCACTATTATATCGAAATATTCCCGACTGAAACGGCGGAAAGTATGCTGAAAGCTGAAGGATTTGCTGTAGAGGCACATAACGACGGATTTATTATCAAAGCAGAAAAAACACAAATTCCAGGACTCGTACAGCAAATTACGGAGAATGAGATGCAATTATTTGCAGTTCATCCGCATCGCAAGACGCTTGAAGATCAATTCCTAGAAATGACAGGAGGTGGCCAGATTGCTGAGGCTCATACAAAATGAATGGATGAAACTGTGGAGTAAAAAAGGGACATGGGTTATGACGGGCCTACTCATTCTTGCAATTTTAGGGATGTTTGGTCTGACGAAATGGGTCAATACAATGAATAACTTTGACGAACAAGATTGGAAAACGACTGTACAAGGCGAACTGACCTACTCGAAAGAGCAGCTCGGAAACTCGACTCTTGTGGATGGGGAACGGGAACGTCTCGAAGACAAAGTAAAAGTTCTTGAATACCGCCTTGCGAATTCAATTGAACCGCTAAGCGATACTAGCAGGGAAGGCATGATTATGAGTTCGAGTGGTATCGGCTCCATCGCTGTTTTATTGACGGTCATTGTTGCTGCGGGAATTGTCGCGTCTGAATTTACGCAAGGGACAATTAAGATGTTGTTATCTCGTCCCGTAAAAAGATGGAAAATTTTAACGTCCAAATATGTGACGGTTATGCTATTCGGTGCTCTTCTTATGCTCGTTGGTTTCATTGTTTCTATACTTGGTGCGTTTATCTTCTTCCAATCCGGCAACGGGCAAGAACTTGCCTGGAATGGTAAAGAAATCGTAGAAGTATCTGTTTGGGGGAAAGGGCTTTATATGCTGCTCCTGTCATTCGCAAATGTATTTGTGACAGCAACGTTTGCATTCATGATTGGTAGTGTATTCCGTTCTAGTTCACTCGCAATCGGGCTGTCGTTGTTCATCTACTTCATGGGCTCGACGTTGGTTATGCTACTGGCGAAATATGAAGTCGTGAAATACATTGTCTTTACGCATATGGATTTGACGATCTATGAAACTGACTTTCGGATTGTAGAAGGCATTACAATGCCATTTTCAATCGCTGTTCTTGCGGTTTATATCGTGATCTTCCTATCTATCAGTTATACAACATTCATCAAACGCGATATTACTGCATGAAAAGTAAAAAAGCCTTCCAATAATGGAGGGCTTTTTTGCATGTACTTATTTATGACTGCTGAATGTACGAACTAGACCTGCGATATTACCAACGAGTACGAATGCAAACAGTGCGAACATGATGTATATGAACCACATTGACTATCACTCCTTTTATACAATAAATCCTGTTTCCATTATACCACCACCGAGAACGGCAGGCAATATTGTCTGAATAATAGTGATGCTAATTGTGACGGATCTGTTGTTGGAGCGAGGATAATCCCTAAGTGCATGGTCGAACAAAAATTTAGAAATCAGACGTCTGATATGCTTCTTCTTTTCGTGAATTAATTCTCCGAAAATACCAAATCAGTAATGTAAATGCTGTAATTGTATAGAATATTCGCTATAATTAGGCAGTGAAGGGGGATTGGGAATATGATCAAGCAATCAATTATTGAAAACGTATTGGAAGCCGCGCTCTCCACGGGTGGCGATTTCTCAGAAGTATTTATTGAAGATAAGTATGTGAACACAATGGAATTGCAAAGTGGCAAGATCGAGAAAAGTATTTCAGGTCGCGACTTCGGGATAGGTATCCGCATATTTTCAGGGCTCCAATGTATTTATACCTATACGACGGATTTCTCGGAAGCAGGGTTAATTAATGCAGCAAAACGGGCAGCACTTGCGATTAAAGGCGGGGCGAACGGCACAATTCATCCTCTTCAAAAAGAAATCATTCAACCCATCCACACAATTACACAAATGCCGCGAACGGTGGAACATGCACGGAAAGTGGCAGTTATGAGAAAAGCTAATGACATTGCAAAAAACTACGATGAGCGCATCAAACAAGTCGCGCTGCGCTATATCGATGAAGAGCAGAATGTACTTATTGCGAACTCTGAAGGGAAATTCGTTGATGACACACGTGTCTATAGCAGGCTCTCCATTCAGGCGACGGCTTCCGATGGCATTGAAATGCAAACTGGTTTCTATGGACCAGGCGCACATGCTGGTTTTGAATTCATCGAAAATCTGGACCTCAATCATTATGCAGGTGAAGCCGCACGTATTGCGGTGACGATGCTCGAAGCGGATGAATGTCCAAGTGGGAAATTCCCAGTCATTATCGACAATGAATTCGGCGGCGTTATTTTCCACGAAGCTTGCGGGCACGGACTTGAAGCAACTTCTGTTGCAAAAAACAACTCCGTCTTCGCAAATCGAATTGGCGAGAAGGTGGCACCGGATATCGTGACGTACATTGATGACGGTACGCTTCCAAACGAATGGGGATCTCTCAATGTTGACGATGAAGGCGAAAAGACACGAAAAAACATTCTCATTGAAGATGGTATTTTAAAAGGTTATCTCGTCGATAAATTCAATGCACGCCGTATGGATACAGAAGCGACGGGTTCTTCACGCCGCCAGTCGTATCGGTTCAATCCGACATCCCGTATGACGAATACTTATATCGCGCCTGGGAAATCGACGCCAGAAGAAATTATCGCATCGACGGAGCATGGTATTTACGCGAAGTATATGGGTGGTGGTTCTGTGAATCCGGCAACAGGTGATTACAACTTTTCTGTTGCGGAAGCGTACCTCGTGAAAAATGGTAAAATCGATCGCGCTGTCCGTGGTGCAACCTTGATTGGCAATGGTGCAAAAACGCTGCAGCTTGTCGACATGGTTGGCGATAACTTGGCACACGGGGCTGGTATGTGCGGGTCAATCAGTGGAAGCTTGCCAGTTAATGTCGGTCAGCCAATGATTCGTGTCAGTGAAATTACCGTCGGCGGGACGAAGGGGGAATAATTAATGACTATCAACGAATTTCAAAAGAAACTATTAGCTGAAGCAATGGACACTGGTTTCAAAGAAGCTGAAGTTTATTATAAGAAGTCCGAATCATTTCGAGTCATGATTTTCAAAGGAGAAATTGATAGTTACGAGACGTCTGAAGAAGGTGGCCTTGGTTTTCGCGGTCTCTACAATGGGGAAATGGGCTATGCTTATACGGAAAAAATCGAGGAAGCCTCGATTGCATTTTTGATTAACAGCGCAAAAGCAAATGCGGATGTACTTGATGAAGATGACGGAACGGATATTTTTGAGGGCAGTGAAACATATGCAGAGGATGACTTTTATAGCGAAGAACTTGCGCATGTGCCTACCCTTAAGAAAATCGAACTGATCAAGTCAATTGAAGAGAAAACTTTTGCATATGACCCGCGTGTTGTCACTCTCAACTATTGCATGCTGCAAGACTTTTCCGAAGAGCGTGTTATGGAGAATAACAAAGGCCTTTCATTGAATGAAAAGCAGAACGGTCTTATTATTTATATTTCGGCTGTCGTCAAAGACGGGGAAGAAATGAAAACCGGGAGCTTCAGTAAAATGACGCGCGACTTTAATGAGCTCGACGCCGATGCAATTGCGAAAGAAGTGGCGGAAGAGGCATTGTCAAATCTAGGGGAACGATCCATTTCGACACGGAAATACCCAATCATCATGCGCCACGATGCATCCGCGTCGTTACTAGCTGCGTTTACACCGGTCTTTTCGGCCGAAAACACGCAAAAGGGCCAGTCGTTACTAAATGGAAAAGTGGGAGAAAAGATTGCGGCCGAAACATTCACGCTGCTTGACGATCCGTCTCATCCTGACGCAATTGCCGGTTCGAATTTTGACGGTGAAGGCGTAGCGACCAAAAAACGTGAAATCGTCTCAAATGGAACACTGGAAACGCTACTTCATAACCGGAAAACGGCAAAAAAAGATGGCGTTGAAACAACAGGGCATGCACGCAAGCCTTCGTATAAAAGCACACTGACAATCGCTCCGTTGAATATGTATATCGCTCCGGGTAACAAGAGCAAAGAAGAACTAATTGCATCTATGGAAGAAGGCGTATTTATCACAGGCTTATCTGGCCTTCATTCTGGAGCCAGTACGGTCTCGGGTGACTTCTCCCTTGCAGCAACAGGCTTCCATATTAAAGGTGGGAAAATTGCATCAGCCGTCAAGCAGATGACAATTGCCGGTAACTTCTTCGATTATTTAAAAGATATCGAAGAGGCAGGGTCAGACCTGAAATTTAGGCCAGGCGGTTATGGCTCACCTTCGTTAGTCGTGAAAGAGCTTTCTGTTACAGTAGATTGAGTAAGGAAGGCGATCCGGGTAATGGGGTCGCCTTTTCGTTTTGTTAATCTTGTTGTTAACTCATCGAATGAAGTAGTCGTACAACTTGTATTGCACCAGGTGAACTGTTTGGTTTGGCGATTGTATGTCTATCTGCGAGCGATCATATCCATGTGTTGGCATCATAAAAGAGTGCGAGCGATCATATCCATGCGTTGGCGATCATAAAAGAGTGCGAGCGATCATATCCATGCGTGACCGATCATAAATCACCTGAACCCGATCAACTGCCTGACAATCATCTGTTTGAATCTAAGAAAAAGTATACAAAACTAACGAAGCCAGTCCAAATTGTCATCACAGACTTCCCTTATTTGCCATTTGACGAATTTCAAAGTAGGTTTCATATAATCGAAAAAAATCAATTGTACACGTATACTGACCACTTGGAAAGGCATGTTCTTGAACTGCCGAAAATGAATAAACAAGTGAAGGAAAACCCAGACTCACTGGAAAAGTGGCTTCTATTTTTGAAAGGCGATCGAAAAACGAAGGGGGAATTAGCGATGCAAGAACCGACATTCCAAAAAGCGTATGATGAGCTTAATCAGATGAGTAATGACAAGGAAATGCGTGCACGTGCATTATCCCGTGACATATTTTTAAAGGACCAAATGCAGTATCAGGATGACGCGAGGGAAGAAGGAAGAATCCAAAGCCAAATGGAAAGTGTGAAACTTCTATTTAAAAAAGAGAAATCACCATTGGAAATTTTGGAACTTCTAGAAATTCCACTTTCGACAGTTCATGACTATCTTTCGCTATAAATACAGAAGTGAACTATCAGTTTGTCTTCAAATAAAAAGAGGACAGTCCCATGGCAGGATTGTCCTCTTTTAAAGTACATATTATAGCGTTTTTCCTTCTTTTAGCAAGTCACGAATCTCTATGAGTAGTACTTCTTTAGGATCTACTTCAGGCACTGCTTCTTCAACCACTGATTCTTCTTTTCGTTTAAATTTCGCCATCAGACGGATCACCATGAAAATGACAAACGCGACGATGAGAAAATCAAAAATAGATTGAAGGAAAACACCGTATGTAACATCTGCATCTCCGATTTTCTGATGCATGCCTGAAAAGTCAATGCCACCAGAAATGGCTCCAATAAGCGGCGTAATAATATTTTCAACGAGTGAAGATACGATTTTGCCGAAAGCGGCACCAATTACAACTGCAATGGCGAGATCGAATACGTTTCCTCTGAGTGCGAAGTCTTTAAAGTCTTTAAGTATGTCTCTCATTCCCTACCTATTAATATTTTCATAGCACGGGCAAGCCGTATTCCAATAGTACCCTCTACAAAAGTATTATAAACCAGTTTTCACTAATTTTAATAGAGGAAAAGTACACATTTTTGGATTACGGTGTTTTAGTCATTTTCAACCCCCCTCAACATCAAGAGGGAACCATCGGTACACGGTCAAATCAATTTTTCCATTCTCTTTGAAAATAATTCCTTCCATCTCAAGCAACTCACGTTGGTCACCATCCGTAAGTGAAATTTTGCCTTGCACATTGATAATTCGATGCCAAGGCAAGCCGTATTTTTTACTCATTGAATGCAACACCCGCACAACTTGCCTTGCACCACGTGGACTTCCGGCGGTTGCGGCAACTTGACCATAAGTCATGACTTTTCCAGCGGGTATGCCTTGGATGATTCGAATGACACGTTCTGTGAATAAATTCATATAGAACAGCCTCCTTGCGTCATTTTCATTGTACCAAATTTGATTGAAACTAATTCCATTCAAGGACGTATAGTTATATAGAAGAGTTTGGAAATGGAAGGGATTGACTTGTATGAGTGAATTATTCGCAAAGCGCACAGGTATTGGGTTCGCGTTAAAAGCAGCTGGGCTGGTCGTTATTGCATGGGGTATTATTCAAGGATTTATAATTATTGTTTCGTTCGGAGATTCATTTTCCAATGGAATGGGGTTAGCTGCTTTTTTGAATACCATTTTCACCTATTCGATTTGCGGAGTCCTGATTATTGGCTTCGGGGAGGTCATTGAGTTATTGCAAAAGATTCATGACCAAAATGACCCGAAAGTACACGCGTTACAGGTAATGGAGGCTAATTCGCATATTGTTGCTAACACGCCAGTTCCTTTAGCTGTCGAGCAGGAGATAAAAGAATTTTATGCAAATCAAAACATCTGGGCCGACTCGATATCACCTTCGAAAAATCGTGATGTCTTCATTGTGAAAGTAAATGGACGTACAGAGTACATTGAACTTGGAGGACTTACGCCAGAAATCCTTGCAGATGAAGAGGTAACCAGGTATTTCGGCTAGCAAGTTTTGTAGTAGGTATTAAAGTAGTGTCTTAAAATATGTTGGAATGGGAATTATTTTGCATATTATTGTGGAGTAAAACAGTTTACGTTGCCAGAAGGCCACCAGAATTAGTAGTTAGAATTTCCCGGGAAATGGATTAAATAAGAGCTTTTGCTTTGATTGATTTATCATGCACCTAAAAATAGACCGCCACACGCCATTTTTCGATGCGAAGCGGTCCCTCTTATCTCGCACGTTCGTTCTGGAAATACGCGTAGACTGAAATAGAAATCGTTGCCCAAAGCGCACTGGCCACGAATCCTCCAACTATATCGCTTGGATAATGGACGCCAAGGTAAATGCGGCTTGTGCCAATCATGATGATCATAAAGGCGGTGAACAAAACAAGAACAACTCGACTCGCTGTTGTTTTTACATTTCGCCAAGCGATATATGCAATGATTGCGTAAAGAGCGAATGCCATCATCGAATGACCACTTGGGAAGCTAAAGCCTTTGGCATCCATGATACGGTGGATCTCTGGTCGTTCTCGCTTGAAATAGATTTTGAGCAATCTGTTAAGTATGACGGAACCGGCGATCACTGCTATCAATAGAAATGCTTGATGACGGTAGCGCAGTACAAAGTATAAGACGATGAATCCGATCAAGGCAATTGCTGCAACGACCAAACCTGAACCAATCCACGAAAACACTTTCATAATAGAAGTCAGCCACGGTGCTTCCAGTCCTTGGACAAATCCAATAACGGCAGTATCGAAGTGTGCAATCGATTCGTTTCCTACAGCGGCAGCGATATATCCAAAAGCAATACCGAAGAAGATGCAAAGAACAAATACTACTAGAAGATGAATTGATAGTTCAGGCATGGAATGCACTCCTTTCAATTAACTATAACTGTATACTACTCTAAAGTGACAGCTACAAAGAATAATGTTAATGGACAAGTTGAAAGTATTAATACATATTCAAGAAAGATGCTACACTAGAAAGAACCTATCATTTACCATAAAGGATCGATTATGACACTTATACTTTTAGTAGTTGGCTCGTACATACTGGGCAATGTGCTGATGGGATCGGTTATTAGTAACTTCTTTTTTAAGAAGGATATACGAGTAGAAGGAAGCGGAAATCCCGGTGCACGTAATGCCGGGCGGGTGTTTGGAAAAAAAGCATTCATTGCAACATTCATTGGAGACGCATTGAAAGGGGCATTGGCCGTTTTTGTTGCCAAGTGGCTTGGTTTCGGAGCGGCCGTGGAACTTTGTGCATTATTCGCTGTGACGTTGGGGCATGTATATCCACTATTCTTGAAGTTCCGCGGCGGGATGGGCGTATCGACTTTCATAGGCGGTATGCTTGCATTCAATCCACTATTATTTGCTGTTTTTGTGGGTTTATTCACCGTATTCTATCCGCTTGTAAAAAGCTTCACGTTAGCCGGGCTAAGTGCGGTCCTATTGATGCCGGTTTTAGTGCTCGTTTTTTCATACGGAATACCTGTATTCATTGCAACCTGTTTGTTATCAGTACTTCTTTTATTTACGCATCGAGTTGATTTGAAACAGAAACTTATGCCAGAAAAGAGTTGAGAGAATGAGTTTTGTTTATAAAATTGCAGAAACAGCTTTGGAATTCGAACAGATTCATGAGTTGAATTACCGGACGTTTGCCGAGGAGATTCCGCAGCACGACCGAAACGAATCACATAAACTTGTCGACAAATTTCACGATGAAAATACATATATTATTTGCAAGAAAGATAATCGTGTCGTCGGAATGATTGCGATGCGAAGTGAACGCCCATTTTCACTCGATGGAAAAATTGGTCCAGTTGAACATCAATTACCGTTTCAAGCCAAAAACCCTGTGGAAATCAGGCTTCTTGCGATTGAACAGGACTATCGAAATGGCAGGGCATTTTTAGGACTTGCTCAGGCATTAGTCCAATATTGCCTTAAAGCGGGCTATGACGCCGCTCTCATCTCGGGGACAGTTCGAGAACAGAAGTTATACGGACAACTTGGATTTTCACCGTTTGCACAATTGACAGGAACTGCAGACGCTGCCTTCCAACCAATGTATTTGACGAAAGAAACGTTTGAAGCAGGCGTTGCGGGAAGAATCTCAAAACCACTTGTCAATTTTCTACCAGGTCCAGCGACAATTTCTGATGGCGTAAGAAAGGCTATGATGGCAGAACCGTTCTCACATCGGTCGTCTGAGTTCGAAAGTCTATTGCAACGCGTGAAAGACAAACTGACCGCATTGACAGATGCCAATTACGTCCAAATCCTTCAAGGGACAGGTACGCTTGCGAATGACGTTGTTGCAGCTCAGTTAAGTATGCACAGTGGTAAAGGACTTATACTGGTGAACGGTGAATTTGGCTTGAGACTCACTGATCATGCTCAGCGTTTCAGTATGGAGTTCGACACAATGGAAATCGAGTGGGGGGCTGCTTTTGATGCCGAAGAAATTCGAGACGCATTATGCTCGGGTCGCTACAGTTGGTTATGGTGTGTCCATTGTGAAACGTCGACTGGTGTGCTGAACGATCTGTATTCATTCAAAAATCTCTGTTCACAATACGACATCACACTGGCTGTGGATTGTGTGAGTGCGATTGGGACAACGGCAATCGATCTCACTGGGGTCGCCTATGCAACAGGTGTTAGTGGCAAAGGACTGTTGAGCTATACAGGTCTATCTTTCGTATTTCATAATGAAGAAATCGTCCAGAGTAATAAATTGCCGCGCTATCTTGACCTAGGTATTTACGCGGAAGCACGAGGGATTCCGTATACCCAGTCTTCCAACTTGGTATCTGCGCTTGACGTAGCTTTACTGAGATTTGAGCATCCGGCAGAAGTCTTTGCGGCTATTTCAAATCGTGCACGTAAAGTCAGGAAGGCCGTTGAACAGGTAGGTTTGACAATTTTGGCGTCGGAGAAATGGGCCGCAGATGGCATTGTCACGATTGCTTTACCGAAAGGATTATCCGCAATTCAGCTCGGCGATAATTTGTTTTTGAACGGTTTCAATGTCCATTATGAGAGCGCTTATTTGCGCGAAAGGAATTGGCTTCAAATTTCTTGCATGAACGTAGTAGCGGAAAAAGAGCTCACTAGAATGCTCCAACTGCTCCCTTTGTTAACATCCACGGATGAGCAAGTGTTTACCACTAACTCTAAAGGGAAAACATATTAATATAGAAGGAGTTGAAGGTTATGAAAGAATTAAAAACAGTTACTGAGTGGTACGAAGTGTTAGAACAATCGAAAGAAAATCCTTTGTTCGTATTAAAACATAGCACGACATGTCCAGTTAGTGCCGCAGCCTATAATGCGTTTGAGTCATCTGCAGTGGAGGTACCAAAATATTTTCTTGAAGTACAAGATAGCCGGCCCGTTTCCAATGAAATTGAAAGTAATCTGCATGTTGAACACCAATCGCCCCAATTGTTTTTAGTGAAAGATGGACAAGCAATCTGGCAGGCAACCCATTATTCAATTAGTGGATCGAAAATTGGTAAAGCCCTAGAGGAATACGGAAGTAACTAATATGAAACGGGCGCCCTAATTGGGGAGTGCCTGTTTTTTTTAGTTGTATACTGCAAATAAGCTGTAACAGAGTGACTTTTCGTTTAGACCCCAGCGCATACACTTTTGTTCTACAGAATATAAATAACTATGGTAAAATAAAAGTTGTTCAAATAGTCTATTAAATAACGAGTGAAAGTAGGTTCTTTATATGCGTTTACAAGATAAAACGGTTGTCATAACAGGTGGAGCGAATGGAATTGGTGCAGTTGCTGCTACACTTTTGGGTAAAAAAGGGGCACAGATCGCTATTGTGGATTTTGATAAAAAGGCCGGAGAGGCAAAAGCGCAACAACTACATGAATTGGGCATCGAGGCCGCTTTCTTCCAGGCGGATGTTTCCGATAGTGAAAATGTCATAGAGGTAGCAGCAAAAGTTATTGAACAGTTTGGCAAAGTTGATATCCTCATTAACAATGCAGGTATTACAAAAGATGCGATGATGCTGAAGCTAAAAGTGGATGATTTTAAGCGAGTGATTGATGTGAATTTGACGGGCGTCTTCAATTGTACGCAAGCGTTCCTTCCGACGATGCTTGCTCAAGGGAAAGGGAAAATCATTAATACGTCTTCGATTGCAGGAACGGGTGGCAACGTCGGTCAAACGAATTATGCTGCAGCAAAAGCGGGCGTCATAGGCATGACAAGGACGTGGGCGAAGGAATTCGGTCGCAAAGGTATCAACGTAAATGCGGTTGCACCAGGTTTCATCGAAACGGATATGATTGATACGATTCCGCAGAAAGTCTTGGATCAGATCAAGTTGATGACACCTTATCCTCGATTAGGAACGCCGGAAGACGTAGCCAATGCGTATCTATTTTTGGCTTCCGACGAATCTGATTTCATTAACGGGACCGTTTTAGAAGTAGATGGCGGCATGTTGAAATAACGGGAATTGTGCGAGAGGAAACCGAATACGATTAGCAGCCTATCACTGTAATGGTTAGCCTCGATGTTGTTACCTGTTGCAGGGCTCTGTTGAGTAGGACAAGATATTGTTTGTGAATTAATTCACAATAAGTGACACTTGTCATATTAAAATTCATGACAGTTATGTCTTCTGTGAAGTCCGAAAGTTCTTTATCATTAGATTCAAGATAGCGAATCAGAAAAAGAACATAAGATTGAAGGAGGATTACACAACATGTCTAAAGAAAAAACAAAACAGCTACACAAAGACGTTGCCCCTTTTGCTAAGTCAGATAAAAAGAAAAGTATTATGCAGCTTATCAATACAGTCCCACCATTTCTAATCCTATGGTTCTTAGCGTACCAAAGTTTGTCGGTGTCGATTTGGCTAACACTTGGAATTTGTGTTATTGCAGCAGGATTTGTCATTCGGACATTCATCATCTTCCATGATTGTACACACGGTTCATTCTTCAAAAACAAGAAAACAAATGATATTGTCGGTACCATTACCGGCGTTCTTACACTGTTTGCATATGAAAAGTGGAAACGTGAACACTCGATTCACCATGCAACGAGCTCGAATCTTGACAAGCGCGGTACGGGAGACATTTGGATCATGACGATTGAAGAGTACGTGGAAGCATCGAAATGGCAGCGTTTTGGTTACCGCTTATACCGTAACCCAATCGTTATGTTCGGTTTCGGACCCCTGTTCCTTGTCCTAATCTCAAGCCGTTTCAACCGTAAGGATGCACGTAAAAAAGAACGTAATAACACGTATTTAACAAATGTAATACTTGTTGCCCTTTACACAGGTATGATTTTACTTATCGGCTGGCAGGCATTTGTTCTTATACAAGGAACAATTATGTTTGTTGCCGGATCACTAGGTATTTGGTTATTCTATATTCAACATACATTTGAAGATTCGTATTTCGAAGAGGAATCTGAGTGGGATTATGTGAAAGCTGCTATCGATGGCAGTTCATACTACAAGTTACCGCGTGTGTTGCAGTGGGCGACAGGAAACATCGGTTTCCATCATGTCCATCACTTGTCACCACGTGTTCCGAATTATAACTTGGAACTAGCACACGAATCGACACCACCTCTTCATCAGGCAACAACGATTACGATTAAAGAAAGTTTGTCGTCAATCCGTTACCGTTTGTATGACCCGGAGAAGATGCGGTTTATCGCGTTTAAAGACGTGAAGCATATGCTGAAAGCGGCACGTCCTTCAATTGACTTGAAACCAAAACGCACCACTTTCGACTCGAAATAATAGTGAAAACAGCCATCTCTTCAGAGGATGGCTGTTTTTTTCATCTCATTATTTGGTACAATGGAAAGTATAGACAGGATGGTGAAACAAAGATATGCAAAGTTGGTATAGTATTTTCCCGAAAAATCCTTGGCTTAGTATTTATGCATGGGCAGTATTTTGTTTTCTTCCATTCTTTTTCATATTCAGGTCATCGTCGCCCATTGAAATTTCCATTGGAATATCACTGTTATTCTTATTTTTCCTGTCGTATCGATTTTCATTCAAATCAAAAAGCGGACTTGTTTATATGTGGATTAGTTTTGAAATTGTGATAACCGTCGTTATGACACTGTTATTCGGCTATGTGTATTTATCCATCTTTACGGCGTTTTTCATTGGTAATATTCGCAATCAAGTCGGATTCTTCATTATATACGGGCTACATATTGCCATTACAATCATTGCGATTGTCGTAGGCTTTTTCATCGAACTCGATTTATTTCTTCCGCAAGTTCATTTCATCCTCATCTCGGTGATTGGTGTCGTACTATTGCCATTCAATTTGTATAACCGAAATAAGCGTGAAAACTTGGTAGGGCAATTGGAACATGCCAACGAACGGATTTCAGAGTTAATTATAGTGGAGGAACGGGAACGGATTTCTCGTGATTTACATGATACACTTGGTCAAAAGTTATCATTGATTGGCTTAAAGAGTGATTTAGCTGGCAAGCTAGTGTCTCGTGATCCTAGAGCTGCTGAAAGGGAGTTACAGGATATAAGACAGACGGCCAGCACAGCGCTGAAGGAAGTCCGGGAGTTAGTGGCGGGTATGCGGGCAACGAAGTTGGAAGATGAATTGATTCGCATTAAGCAGATGTTGAAGGCAGCTGAAATGGAGTACACCATTGAAGGGGATCCATCGTTCACTAATATCCCGGCCATCGTTGAAAGCGTACTGAGTATGTGCTTGAAAGAGGCCGTGACAAACGTTGTGAAGCATAGTTATGGCAAGACTTGCTGTGTGTCATTTGAACAATTGCCGAACGAATTTGTCATCAATGTAGTAGACGATGGAATCGGCATTACAAGGGGTGGGGAAACGTCGCCTGGCAATGGTTTGACTGGCATGCGCGAGCGGCTTGAGTTTGTTAACGGAAGTCTTCGAGTCGAGGGTGGCGAAGGCACGAAATTATCGATTCGTGTTCCAGCAGTCATACAACATATTATGGAGAGTGATTGATGTGATACGTATTGTCATAGCGGAAGACCAAGGGATGATGCTGGGAGCACTTGGATCATTATTGAATATGGAAGATGATATGGAAGTTGTCGGAAAAGCGAAAAATGGGGAAGAAGCGGTCGCGCTGGTGAAAGAGCATCAGCCGGATGTCTGCGTAATGGACATTGAAATGCCGGTGATGACAGGGCTCGACGCAGCAGAGGCGTTACATGATGAGCCATGTAAAATCATTATCCTGACGACATTTGCTAGAACAGGTTACTTCGAACGTGCGAGGAAAGCGGGCGTACGCGGTTATTTATTGAAAGACAGTCCGATTGAAGAGTTGGTCAGTTCAATCCGAACGATAATGGATGGCAGACGGATTTACGCACCAGAGCTCGTTGACATTGCCTACGGGGATGGGGATGAGACGGTAAATCCGTTGACGGAGCGAGAAAGCCAAGTGCTTGGACTGATTGCTGAAGGGAAGACGACAAAAGAAATCGCTGGCGAGTTGTATTTGACGCCTGGTACAGTGCGAAATTACATCTCCACGATTTTGGATAAGCTCGGTGTTGGGAACCGAATTGAAGCGATTTCTCGGTTTAAGGAGAAGGGCTGGTTTAAGTGAGTTTGTTGCATATGAAGACGGTGAGCCGACAGCGATGTCGGTTTTTTGTCGTTCGGGGTGAGGTATGCATACATACCGAGCATATCCCACTGGCAACCGAGCATAAAACAGAAGAACCGAGCACATCCCA
>NZ_JADPRZ010000058.1 GCF_017347095.1 Sporosarcina sp. E16_8
GGCAAGATGCACGAGCCAAGAAGCCAGGCACCACAAGGACCTGGCTCTGCCAATGCAGGCTATCATGCCCGCCTCTCCACGTAAAATCTTGCACAAATCGGTATGTATTTTTCTTTGCAATTCTCTGCATCATCACATTGCAATACTATTTACTGTTATTTTGCATTACACACTTGGCTTGACAATCTTGAAAACTTTACAGTTGCAGCAAGTAACAGTGGGGATTATTGTTTTTTTGCTGGAAATCCTAATACGAAGATAGGGGAAGAACCTCTATGTTTATTGGGTTCTGTGAATATTTACACTCAAAAAATGCCCTTACTGTGTAATCTAATGCGATGTAGAAAAACGATGTATATAGTATTAGGTATATCGAATAATCTTCAATTATGACCAAATAATTTGTAACGATAAGTGCAAGCGCAGACGTAATTCTGAAAGCCCAATCAATTTTTCTATGCCGTTCGTTTATGTGATTGTAAGAAAAAAACGGTCTTTTCACATTCTGGATTTTGAGTAATTTTCTTAAAAGCAACTTAACTAGTGTATTTAAAACAAACACAATCAACACAATAAATGTGAAATTTACCCAAAACATACAATACCCCCTTATTGAACTATTCCCATTTTTAAGCAGGAAAAGAACGCTAAGATAGCGAAATAGCTGTAAAGAGATTAATAAAAAGGGGAGGTTTTTTACTTGGAACAAACAATTATGCGACATATGGAAACAGTGCGTGGAATAACCAATCAAACAATCATGAAAAATCCAGAAGAAATTGCGGATTTGATTCCAATAGGTTTTAACAACAATATTCGTTGGAATTTTGGGCACATTGCATTTGTGCAGGAAAAGCTCGTGTTTGGACTTTTAGGTGAAGAGATGAATATTCCGGAAAATTACGAGCGGCTTTTTAGTGCAGGAACGAAACCGGCAGAATGGAAAGAAACACCTCCATCATTTACAGAGATTACCGGGATCTTGACTGAACAAGAAACGAGAATAAAAGAATTTCTTCAAGGACGATTGCATGAAAATCTGCCAACTCCGTTTACAAACCGGGGCGGCATTACGTTTTACACAGTTGGTGAGATATTTTTGTTTAGTTTTTACCATGAAGCATTACACATCGCCACTATTAAGCGATTGTACCAATCTATTTCTAATTAATGCGTAAGTACCTGTTATGGTAAACAGACCAATAATTTGGTTTTATATATAGGGGTCCAATCACTAAGTCGGGCACAACATACAAGGGAATGGCTCGAAGATCTCATTTTACGTTTAAAAGAATTTAAAAACGGTGCGGAATTCTAAAAGAACTCAGGGTTTAATGGGTGCTTGCTACTTTTCACTTTTCACGACAGATGCTTCAATAAAACACTAAAAATCCATCGATACATTGACGGATTTTTAGTGTTTTTTGTCATTCGTAGAAACGAAAAAAATATGAATTGTTTACCGTTGTTTCAAACAGGAACCGACCGGTCATTTCCCAGCTGTTACTTCATATTTAACTCTACTAAGTTTTGAAATAACTACATATAGAACAGTGACGCTCATAATAATGATACAAATTAATGTGACCCTGTTTATGATTTCTTCCTGATCCTTAACGTAAATCGCAATATATGACCAAATAAACACGAGTGTATATAAGGCGTCCTGATTTATAAGTGAAAACGATACAGCTAGGGCACATCCGAAAAAGAGCATAATAACGGTCCATCCTAGTTCTTCGATTCCAAGAAACGTTGTGATATCATTGCGAACAAAATACGTGAAAATATTTACAATACTTGCTACAGAAACCCATCCTAGGTAAATAGAGAATGGAATAAGGTCAAAGAGGCCCCTGTTCACATTTTGCTTTATTTTTCTATAAATCACTATCAGTGACAGTAATAAGAGAAGTATAATAACTGTAGACAACAGAATCTTTTGTTGCGTAAAAGCTAGAACCCAAGCCCCGTTTAATAGAAAGTTTACAGGAATTAACACTTGAAGATCGATATAGACACTTACTTTTTTACCCCGAACAAAAAAACCTTTTACAATCCATAAAAGCAACAGTAAATAAATGAGGATCCAGATTGAAAAGGCATATCCTGCGGGCTGAATTAGCGCAGATTTCTCATTTGCTATAGCCCCCACATTTGACCCTGCAGAATAATTAATAGCTATCATAAATATATAGAACAAGAGATTTACTATTGCTATTCGTTTTGATACGTTCACCATTCATCCCCCTAATGTTTAGTTACATACATTGCAATTGAATGAAATACTGGTTTTATATCATCATGGACACCAATCAAAGTTATCTGATTCGTCGTGTATCAATACCCTGATATGGCAAACTTTCTTTTGCTAGTTAGTCTTAGTTTATTAAACAACTTCGCTTTTTATACAAAATAGAGTAGGTCGTTTTAGATGTTGAAAAAACCACTTGTAGCTAGTGTCAAAAGCCGTGGTGAGTTACATAACACTATATTTTGTGTGTGACAACCGAATTTGCAAAGGTGAATTAGGTAAGTTCCTCTAATTAAAAAAATACCTTATGCTGTAACGATTTTAAATCGATGCAGCATAAGGTATTTTTTTATCGGTTTACAATGTCATTGTAAATCAAACCATCATCGTCAAGTTTAATGATTTTCAGTCGATTATCGTTTTTTACGAAGATGCTCTTATACGCTTTTACGCCATTGTTATTTTCAAAAAGAATAATGCGAGTACCAGGATTGTCCGTTTCAACAGTCGCGTTATGGGTATCTAAGCTAATTTTCTCCACGAGGACAGCATACTCAGGTAGGTCGATTAGCCTTTCATTTTGCTCGGTCACAATTTTGTTATTCTCTTCGGTAGCTGATTTTGAACTTTCTACCTTGCTAGTAGAATCTGGCACAGGTTTTTCAGATGAAACCGTTTTTTCATTTGTACAGCCTGTGAGTAGCAGGATTCCAAGAAAAGTGACTAGTAGCTTTTTCATAAAAGAAGAGCTCCTTATATACTGCTCGATTTCCACAATGATTTCTAGTGAAAAGTGGATAGTTTATTTTAATACAACTAGAGAGGTTTATCAAATGATTGAACGAATTCGTGGGGAACTGTTATAGGCTATAGGAATACACAGTGGATTTGCGCAAAGCAATTGATCCAGCTCTTTCAAGATTACCTGAAATAAACCAAATCTACACTCGAAAAGCTAATCGAAAAACAACTACAGCAATGGATTGCCGGTTTACCCAGTTATATCAAGGCTTATTTGCCGATTGTCCAGGTGAGTTTGAAGCAGAATGAATTTTCGGCTATTGACAATTGCATTATCCATTTTATACGGCACAAAAGAAATTGATATAATGACGATTTGGCAAGCGATTATCCATTTTGATGCAGGGAATGTCGATCATACGATCATTATGAAGTCCCGTTTACCTCGTGTACTAGCTGCCCTGCTTGTAGGGGCTTTCCTTGCCATTTCTGGTTCGATTATGCAGGGGATGACAAGAAACTATCTTGCATCCCCTTCTATCATGGGGGTGACGGATGGTTCAGCATTTGTCATAACCATCTGTATGATTTTTTATCCGGGCATGTCGAACTTCACTCTGATCCTCTTTTCGATGATTGGTTCAGCTCTTGGGGCGGGGATTGTATTTGGTTTTGGTTCTTTTATACGCAATGGTCTTTCACCTGTCAGATTGGCAATTATCGGGACAGTCATCGGGACATTTTTGAGCAGTTTATCAGCTGTTCTCGCTACATATTTTCAAGTTTCACAGGATATGAGTTTTTGGTATAACTCGAAAATTCATAAGGTAGACCCAGATATACTTATCCTAGCCTTACCATTCGGTTTAGTTGGACTTATACTTGCTTTGATCATCGCCAAATCTATTACGATTTTATCTCTTGGCGAAGATATTTCAATTAGTCTTGGACAGCGGACAAAATGGGTGAAAGCAATCAGTATTTTGATTGTTATTTGTTTGACAGGAACAGCAGTGGCGCTTGTAGGGAAAATCGGTTTTATCGGATTGATCATCCCGCACATTACAAGATTCCTTGTAGGTGTTGACTATCGCTTCGTGATTCCTTGTTCTGCAATTATCGGCGGTGTCTTTTTAGCCCTTTGTGATGTAGCGAGCCGTTTTATCAACTACCCGTTTGAAACTCCGGTCGGCGTCGTTACTGCGTTAATCGGTGTGCCGTTCTTCCTCTATTTAATCCGTTCGAGAGGGGACGAGCGTCGTGCATAAACAGTATCGCAATCGTTACTTTATGGCAATTACCGCTTTAATTGCTCTCATTTGTCTTTCAATTTATATTCATCTGACGAATGGCACCTTTGATATGTCTGTTAAGGAGATTATCACCACATTATTTCGTATTAACTCGGACCGCGAATTCGACTTGGTCATATTCCATTTCCGTCTTCCTAGGATTGTCATTGCTGCTCTTGTTGGAATGGGATTAGGGATAGCGGGTACGGTTGTTCAGGGAATTACCCGGAATGGATTGGCTGACCCGGGGATTTTAGGGATCAATGCCGGCGCGGGGGCTTAAATTGTACTCTTTATGTTCTTCTTCCAGATGCAACTCGCAGTATCTGGCAGCTCGAACTGGCTCTCAATTTTAATCATGCCTATCTTCGGTTTTATAGGCGGGTTAGTTGCTGCCATCATTATTTATAGTTTTGCGTGGCGTAATGGCAAACTGGATACGCAGCGCCTGATTTTAACAGGCATTGCGATCAGTTCAGGATTCGGCGCACTTTCCATGTATATTTCGCTGAAGATGCGTGCAAGTGATTTTGAGATGGCGACCGTTTGGATGTCAGGGAGTATCTACAATGCAAACTGGGTGTTTATCGTTGCCATGCTCCCTTGGTTACTGATCTTGCTGCCAATTATTTTTCGGAAAGCCTATATTCTAGATTATCTACAGCTTGAAGAAGCTACCATTAAAAGTCTTGGTATTCAAATTGAAAAAGAAAAATCGATTTTGCTTCTTTGTAGCGTGGGTGTAATTAGTGCTTGTGTTTCCGTATCTGGCAGTATTTCCTTTATCGGATTAATGGCTCCGCATATCGCAAGACAGCTTGTAAGGATTCAACATCGTTATGTCATTCCTGTAAGCGAGGCAGTCGGAATGTTAGTAGTCATTATTTCCGATTATATTGCAAAGACATTATTCGCTCCTGCAGAAATCCCAGTTGGTATCATTGTGGCGATTCTCGGTGTACCTTATTTTCTATATCTGTTGGTGAAATCAAAAGCCTAAAAGGAGAATTTCTAGATGACTGCAAGTATAATTCGAGCGGAACAGTTAACGTCAGGCTATGAAAAGTCCACTGTTTTTTCCGGTTTAAGTATGACAATCCAAGAAGGGAAAATCACCACCATTATCGGTCCGAATGGCTGTGGTAAATCGACACTATTGAAAACGATTGGTCGTATTTTGAAGCAACAGAGTGGGAAAGTGTTTTTACAGGATCAGGATATGAAGTCAATTTCGACGAAAGCGATTGCGAAGCAGCTTGCTCTTCTGTCTCAAAATCCCGAAGCACCTTTGCAATTAAAAGTGGAAGAATTGATTTCTTACGGCCGTTTTCCACAAAGGAAAAACACTGGTACTTTATCGACTAAAGACATTGAAGTAATTGAATGGGCGATGGATATTACAAAAACCACTGCATTTCGTAATCGTGAAATCGCACAACTTTCGGGTGGCCAACGTCAAAAGGTATGGCTTGCGATGGCACTTGCACAAGAAACAAGCATTTTACTGTTGGATGAACCGACAACTTATTTAGATCTTGCTCACCAACTTGAAGTGCTAAAAATTGTAGAGCGTCTCAATAAGGAGCATCATTGCACGATTGTCATGGTGCTTCATGATATCAATCACGCTGCCCGTTTTTCACATGAATTAATCGCAATGCGAAATGGGGAAATTGTTACAACCGGTTTACCGGAAGAAATTCTGGAAAAAGATGTTTTGAAGAAAGTGTTTAATATCGATGCACGTATTATGATCGACCCTGCAAACGGGGCGCCTGTATGCTTTGGCTATGATGTACTTCTAGAGGAGGAGGAACTTAATGGGGATTACACATGAAGTTACGCTAGATCATACAGAAGCTTGGTTATGCTACTCAGAAGAAATGGATGACACATATGATATTAGAGTTGCGTTGCCCAAAACACCTCCGCCTGAAGAGGGCTATTCGGTTGTGTATGTACTTGATGGGAACGCGTATTTTCAATTTGCACGGGACGTTGTACGCTTACAATCTAAGAATGCTCCCAAAACCCTTGTGGAAGCAGCGATTGTTGTTGGAGTTGGACATTCAGGAGAAGATAAGGATGTTTCAAAACGCCGTTTTTATGATTTTACTGCACCCGCCGAAGCTTATCACTATCCGGAGCGTCTAAAAAGGTTTGACGTGGAGGGGAAGCATGGAGGAGCGCTGAAATTCCTTGAGTTTTTAGAATCCCAATTAAAACCTGAGATTGAACGCCGTTATATCGTCAATAAAAAGAAACAAACGCTATTTGGTCATTCGCTTAGTGGACTTTTCACGTTATTCACACTCTTTACAAAGCCGAATGCATTCCAGACCTATCTAGTTGCCAGTCCATCGATTTGGTGGAATGATTATGAACTTCTACCATATATGGGGGAGTTTCTAAATCGACCGCAAGAAAACGAGGTAAGACGCCTTCTTGTAACAGTAGGTGAGCAGGAGCGTTTTATGGTGGACGATGCAAAACAATTATTCGAACGATTGGAGGAGGCACAGCAAGAAAGTTTGGAATGTGCCTTCTATTGTGCGCCCGACGAGAATCATGCATCAGTCGTCCCTACAATCATGAGCCGAGCCATTCGTTTTGCAAGTAAATAAGGATACTCAACTTTTCGGATTCACTTATAAATTAATCTCGAGAACTGCATAAAGTATGATTACAACCTGCATACCAATCCCTTTAAATCGAAAATATGGGGACTGGCATGAGGATGTAAAGCGATGTGAATGGCTAAGGAAAGCGTACTGTGGCCCCTTTATCTTTAGCTTAGCATCTCTTTGTCACTCCACGCTTGTTAACTCATTAACGATCAAATTCAAAGAATTTTCCTTAATTAGCGGATAATCACTGATGGTCCAATGGGGCACACTGTAGACCTGTCCTGCTTTAACAGCGGTGAGATTTTTCCAGACAGAAGTAGCGGCATACATCTCTAGATCCGTCTGCGCTTCCAAATCTTCTTCGGAGTTGCCTACTTCTAGGAAAAGATGATCTGGATTAAAAGAAGGCAAAGATTCCAGCGAAATTTGTTCTGCTTTATCAATGCTTTCGATTCCAGGAGCAGGAGTGAGTTTCAACCCCGAGAACAGAATTTCCGCAAAGCCATGATTTGGTCCATATAATCGGATGATTTTCGGTTGAATGCGCAAATACATGAACGTTTCACCAGGTTTCACATGTGCAGCGATGAGTTTTCGGGCGTCGTCCAATTTTTGTTCATATTGCTCGATCCATTGTTGCGCTTCCTCTTCTTTTTGCAAGACTACCCCCATTTTAATAAGGCTAGCTCGCCAATCATCAGAGTTTTCGAGGATCACTGTCGGAGCGATTTTACTCAGATCATCGTTAATCTTGGAATCCCGAGATATGATCAAATCCGGTTCTATTTCCACTAAGGCTTCCAAATTAACGGAGTCGCCAAGCGGAATGACGCCGGACAATGCATCGTTGTCCAAATAAGGAAGCTCTAGAGACCCTATGTATGTAGTGGAAGCATAGGGTTTTATGCCAAGGGCCAGCATTTGATCAGCCAGTCTGTAATCCAGCACGACAATTTTCTCCGGTTTCCCTACAATAGTGGTTAGACCGGCGGCATGTTCAATGACTCGCTGCTGAGCTGTGTTCGCGGATGCTGCTTCTTTGATACTATCTACTGAATTATCTTCTTTGGGAGAGGTACAGCCCGAGAGTAAAATAAGCAGAAGTAGCAAGGATAGGATGACTGACAATCGTGAACTTGATGAACGATCTGAGTTGATTTTGTACATGATAATAAAATTAACCTCCATTGTGTATAATTAAGTTAGCCCAACTGATAATGGTAATCATTATCAGTTGGTAAGTCAAGAAAAGAAAAGAAAAGAAAAGACTGGCATGGCTCAGAGTAGTCGGTTACGAAGGATTACCCTGAGCCATTCCAAATATAGGTCATTTACACCTATAATCACTTTGCGTCTTAATTTCAGGTACCCAATAGGCAAGCATGACAGTGAATAAAAATAATTAAAAACTTTATATGTATACTACTCTGAATGCTTCTATAGAAAAATGTAGACATATTGCAACTATCATTAATAGCATTCCAACTATCAGAAAATCATTTAGAATACCTCCTCCCGTAACTAGGCTACCTCAGAAAGTCCACTACAATCATATACAGCCCCAAAAAACTAAACTCACTTTAACTTCGGAAGTTGTTGACAATTATCTAAAAAGTATCTAGTATATAAATGAGATTGATAATCGTTATCATTTATATGCTAGGTACTAGTCCTTAGGAAATTTAAAAATAGGAAAGAAACCTGAATCAAACGATATGACAAATTTAAGGAAAGGAAGTACTGATAATGTCAGCTATTAAAGTGGATCATGTTGCAATAGGTTACTCAAACACACTTATTATTGATAATTTAAGTGTCTCTATTCCTGAAAAAAAGATAACTACAATTATTGGCCCAAATGGTTGTGGGAAATCTACTTTATTAAAGGCTATTTCGCGCGTATTGAAAACAAAAAGTGGTGCGGTCTATCTTGACGGGCGTGCGATCCATCAGTTAGAAACGAAAGAAGTCGCCAAGAAGATGGCGATTTTGCCACAATCGGCGAATGCACCAGGGGGACTTACTGTATTTGAATTGGTTTCCTATGGCCGTTTTCCACACCAAAGTGGATTCGGTTCATTAAAAAAGGAAGACTATGAATATATTTACTGGGCAATAGACGTAACTGGATTAAATGAGTTTAAGGATCGCCCTGTTGAAGCATTATCAGGTGGGCAAAGGCAACGCGTGTGGATTGCGATGGCGCTTGCGCAGGACACGGAAATACTTATTCTCGACGAGCCGACTACATATTTAGATTTAGCGCATCAACTGGATATTTTACTCCTCTTACAGCGACTTAATGAGGAGGAAGGTCGAACAATTGTCATGGTACTCCACGATTTGAATCATGCATCACGTTTTTCTGATTATATGATTGCCATGAAAAATGGGGAATTAGTGAAAGTAGGGACACCAGAAGAAGTGATGACTTGTCCTAATTTACAGCTCGTATTTAACATAGATGCCAGGATTGCAACTTGTCCATTCAGTGATAATCCAATATGCCTATCGTATCAATTGTGTCAGAAGGATCGGTAGTCCTCTTTTTAAATTAGGGTGCCGTTTGTAAGTTTGTTGTGGGGGAGGAAATGTATGTCTGCTTCAACGGAAGTTTCTGCCGAGATAGAAAAGTTAACTGAAATTAAGAAACACTCACATCCAATTGTGGCGGTAGTTGTTTTATTTGGAGGTATGTTTGCATTACTCGTTGCGATTGGTCTTTCCATTTCATTTGGAGCTGCGGACATTAAGTTAGCAACTGTTTGGACGGCTGTGTTTCAATTTGATCCTGATCTAACGCAGCATCAAATTATTCGAGAAATACGTATGCCGCGCGTTCTTGGTGCAGCAATAGTTGGATCATGTTTTGCCGTAGCTGGTGCACTTATGCAGGGGATGACTCGAAATCCACTCGCAGATTCTGGTCTTTTGGGCCTGAATGCCGGTGCTGCATTTATGCTTGCACTTTGTTTTGCATTATTGCCCGGCCTTCCATATATGTACCTAATCATGTTTTCCTTTTTAGGTGCTGGTTTAGGTGTTGGAATCGTATATGGAGTCGGTTCGATGTCACGAGGCGGATTGACTCCGATGCGTCTTGTCCTTGCTGGAGCTGCAGTAAGTGCATTGTTGGGAGCACTTAGCGAAGGAGTTGCTCTTTATTTTCGTATTGGGCAAGATTTAGCCTTTTGGTATGCCGGTGGTGTATCGGGCACGAAATGGGTTCATCTTCAAATCATGTCCCCGTGGATTCTCGTTGCGATGATTGGTGCACTAATACTATCACGTTCGATAACGCTTTTAAGCCTTGGAGAAGAGGTGGCAATTGGACTAGGACAACGAACAAAGACGATTAAACTAGTTGGGATGATTATCGTGCTAATCCTAGCCGGAGCTGCTGTTTCTGTAGTAGGGGCAGTTGGTTTTGTTGGCTTAATCGTTCCTCATCTTACTCGTTTTTTAGTGGGTCATGATTATCGTTGGATTATACCTTGTTCAATTGTGCTTGGTGGTCTGTTAGTTGTTTTAGCTGATCTCGGAGCAAGAATGATTAATCCACCGTATGAAACGCCAATTGGCGCATTGATTGCCTTAATTGGGGTACCGTTCTTCCTGTACCTTGCACGAAAAGGAGGAAAAGAACTATGAAAGAAAAGAATAATAGGACTCATACCCAACATAGGGCAAAGACTAAAAATCTGATAATCATCGGTGTTCTAGGATTGCTAATTGTCGTTGCATTCATGATTAGCATGAATACGGGCTTTATACGATTGACACCGCTTGAAGTGATCCGCACGCTATTTGGATTAGGAACGGATAAACAACATCTTATTCTATTTGAATTCCGATTACCGCGTATAATTATTGCGGTATTGGTAGGCATGGGACTGGCGGTATCGGGCTGTGTGTTACAAGGGATATCCCGTAATGCTTTAGCGGATCCAGGCATATTAGGAATCAACGCAGGTGCAGGACTAGCCGTCATGTTATTTATATCCTTTTTTCCATCAACTGCAGCAACACCTGTCTTTTTACTACCTGTTTTGGCGTTTTTAGGAGCGGGGGTAACAGCAGTGATCATTTATTCGTTAGCTTATAAACGACATGAGGGAATTTCACCTATGCGGTTACTGCTAACGGGTGTGGCAGTTGCAGCCGGTATTAGTTCAGCAATGATTGTTTTAACACTGCGCTTAAGTCCAGAGAATTATCAATTTGTTGCTACGTGGTTAGCGGGCAGTATTTGGGGGTCAAATTGGAAATTTGTATTGTCCTTGTTGCCATGGATCCTCGTTTTAATTCCATTTGTATTTTCAAAAGCACGTGTATTAAACGTACTAAATTTGGGAGACTTAACAGCCACTGGTTTAGGTGCATCGATTGAGAAAGAGCGACGAATATTACTTGCTGCAGCTGTTGGATTAGCGGGAGCTAGCGTGTCAGTTAGTGGTGGTATCGGATTTGTGGGACTGATTGGTCCTCATTTGGCACGTCAACTTGTTGGATCTAGACATCAATTTTTAATACCAGCTGCAGCTTTAACAGGGGGGCTGTTAGTCCTTGTAGCGGATACACTTGGTCGTTGGATACTGCAGCCATCAGAGATTCCGGCTGGAATTGTCGTCGCTGTGATTGGGGCGCCGTACTTCCTTTTCCTTCTATCGCGTTTGAAAGATTAATTTAACCCGTCATCTGTTATAAACATCCACTTGTTACCTATCAATTGCAGGGCAGTGCTAATCTTATTTTTTTTGACGAAAAACGAATAGTAGGAGAATGATGAAATGTTAACTTATAAAAAAAGAAATGTAATCATGACTAGTTTTTTAGTACTATCACTATCTTTAGCAGGGTGTAGCGATAGTGGTGAAAAGGTAACACAAACCAAAGACAACGAAACAAAACCGGCAACCGAAGAACTTTCCACAGAACGTATACTAACAGATGCCATGGGGCATGAAGTGACCATTCCTGCAAATCCAAAACATATTATTGCTTCCTATTTGGAGGACAATTTAGTTGCACTCGGTATTACACCTGCTGCTCAGTGGTCTATTAATGATGGTGCGGGGCTCCAAGATTATCTACAAGCCTATTTAAAAGACGTACCAACGATTCCATCAGAACTTCCATTTGAGGTTGTGGCGAGCTTTACTCCAGACTTAATTATTATGAGCTCAGCACAAGAAGTTGAAGGATCGAAATACGATCAATATGCCAAAATTGCTCCTACTTATGTTGTTGAAGTAGAGAATAATAGCGATTGGCGAGAAAAGTTATTAAGTGTAGGTGAGATTTTTGAAAAGACGGATGAAGCTAAACAAGTATTAGAAGTATATGAAAAGAAAGCAACGGAATCGAAGAAGATTATTCAGGACTCGATTGGCTCTGAATCAGCTGCTGCTATATGGCTCGTAAATAATAACTTTTACATCGTAAGCGAAAATGTCTCTAGTGGGGCAGTGTTATATGGTGATCTTGGTCTGACAACTCCAAGTGTAGTCAAAGAAATTTCAAGCACAGCCACAGGAAATTGGTCTGCGATATCTTTAGAGCGATTAGCTGAACTTGATGCAAATCATATTTTCTTGATTAATAGTGATAAAGGAAATGGCGCAGAAATGTTAAAAGACCCTGTGTGGAAGAATATACCTGCTGTGAAAAATGGTCATATTTATGAATATGGTGCTGAGACTAGCTGGTTATATTCAGGGGTGATTGCTAACACGCAAATTATTGATGGTGTTGTAGAATCACTTACCAAATAATACGTGTTACTGAGGTGAAGATATTCACCTCAGTAACACGTTCATATTAATACAACGCCAACTAAAATTGACATAGTTGGATAAATGTATTAACTTGTTATTGATAATGAATATCATTATCAATTAGGGGGATATCAATGTTTAAGAATAAATCACAACAATTTTTTTGTTTATTACTCGTTATGTTAGCTATGATGATTGCCGCTTGTGGTAGTACGAGCAATCAAAAAACTGATAGTAAGAAAGGTTCGGAAGAGGCAAAGAATGATAAGGCTGAAAGCGAACAACCAGAAACAAGAATTGTTAAAACGATTCACGGCGATATTGAGATACCTACAAACGCAAAAAGAATTGTTGTAGATAGCTATTTACCTACACTACTTATACTTGGAGAAAAACCTGTTGGCGCAACAAAAAGCGATCTTGAGAACGTTCATATACAGAATTTAATAACTGGTATTGAGGATACGGGTGAGAGTGCCGTGGAAACAATATTGAGTTTAAATCCAGATTTGATTATTAGTGCGGATTCTGAAAAAAGTACATTTGAGAAGTTTTCCAAAATGGCACCTACTGTGATTATTCCCTACGAAACATATAGCGATGCTTACGAGGAAGTTAGAGCAATCGGAGAGATGTTAGGGAAGGACAAAGAAGCAGAAGAATGGCTGACTACCTTTGATGAGAAAATTCAACAACAAAGGGATAAAGTCAAGTCGGTAATGGGAGAGGGAGAGACAGTTTCTATCTTCGGCGCATTCGGTAAAGACTCGTACATCTATGGAGACGGTATCTATAGAGGTGGGCAAGCAATCTATAATCATCTTAAGTTAACTCCTCCAGAGCGTATTAAAAAAGAGTTAATAGATGCTGGAGAAACATTCAAACAAGTTTCCTTTGAAGTACTGACTGATTATGCTGGTGATTATATCTTTTTCGATCAATCACATGGCGGTACGTTAGATAAAGAGGATCCTGTTTGGGAATCTGTAGATGCAGTCAAAAAGAATAATGTTTTCTATCTTGATGCCAAACGGTTTTGGCCATATGATCCGATCGCCGTGTTAGCGCAAGCGGAAGAAGTAGCGGATATGCTCGTTGCTAAGAAACAAGCTGAAAAATAATCAATCTTATAAAAAGCTGGTAACTTAAAGGAGAAGCTAGTTCTGAGTCAGTTTTACTGTCGGTACTAGCTTCTTTTTTTGTCACTATATATGTTGAAAGATAGATATCTATATAAGCGAGCGCCGTAGCGAATTCTATGGAATTCATCAAATCAACATATATAGCTATTGATTTGTTACCGTGAAAATCTGTTATAGAAAATATGAGAGCTATAAGAACAGTAGGAGTGATAAATAGTGCTAAAACGTTTTTTCTCTTATTACAAACCGTATAAAAAACTATTCATTCTGGACTTTTCCTGTGCAGTCATTGCTGCGTTACTAGAGTTAGCCTTTCCACTAGCCGTCCATCGTGTAGTGGATGATTTGTTACCTAGCTCAAACTGGAACTGGATTTTATGGGGATGTGTCTCGTTACTTGGAATTTATATTATCAGTGCGGCTCTCCATTATGTTGTCACTTACTGGGGTCATAAGCTGGGCATTAATATAGAGTCGGATATGCGAAAAGATCTATTCACGCATGTACAGAAGTTATCGTTCCGATTTTTTGATAATAATAAAACAGGTCATTTGGTTTCTAGAATGACAAACGATTTAATGGATATTGGTGAAATCGCACATCATGGACCTGAGGATTTCTTCATAGCACTTATGACACTCACTGGTGCATTTGCAATTATGTTTACGATAAACCCAGAATTAGCAGTACTCACTTTTATTATTGTTCCACTTATTATTAGTCTTTCTTTGTACTTTAGTAAGAAAATGTCTGTAGCATTTACCCGCTTCTTTACGGATATTGCAGATTTTAATGCACGTGTAGAAAATAATGTGAGTGGTATGCGCGTTGTTCAAGCATTTTCCAATGAAGATCATGAAATTGCTCAATTCAATGAAAACAACGTTCGTTTTCGCGATTCAAAATTAATTGCGTATCGTGTTATGGCTTGGAATTCATCAATTAGCTATATTCTCATGAAAATTGTCACATTATTTGTTCTACTGTGTGGAACGTGGTTTGTTATCAATAAAGACATGACGTATGGAGAGTTCCTTGCCTTTATCCTACTGTCAAATGTGTTTTTAGGACCGATTCAGCAAATCAATGGCGTTATTGAAATGTATCCCAAAGGAATTGATGGATTCAAGCGATTTACTGAAATGCTAGATACAGCGCCAGATGTAGCAGATGCTCCGGATGCTCCGGATGCAATAGATGTCGGACATTTGGAAGGGGATATAACGTTCCTAGAAGTATCGTTTGGTTATGAAGGTAAAGATAATGTCTTGAAGAATATTAATCTAACGATTCGTGCAGGAGAAACAGTAGCTCTTGTGGGGCCATCAGGTGCTGGGAAAACAACAATTTGTAGTCTGTTACCTCGGTTTTACGATATAAAGGAAGGGTCTTTACTGATTGATGGAATTGAAACTAGAAAAATGACCCTTGCCTCTCTCCGCGCTCAAATTGGAATTGTCCAACAAGATGTATTTCTATTTGACGGATCGATTCGAGAGAATATCGCATATGGCGATCTCAATGCTTCTGAAGAGGATATATGGGAAGCGGCGAAAAGAGCCCAGTTGGAAGATATTATACTTTCTCAATCAGAAGGAATGGATACGATGATAGGAGAGCGAGGGGTTAAACTTTCGGGCGGACAAAAACAGCGTCTATCTATAGCTCGAATGTTTTTGAAAAATCCATCTATCCTCATTTTGGATGAAGCTACATCAGCACTTGATACAGAAACCGAGGTTGCAATTCAACAGGCTTTAACAGAGTTATCTATTGGCCGTACAACACTTGTGATTGCACACCGATTAGCAACGATAAAAAACGCAGACCGAATAATTGTTGTGACAGAGGAAGGTATTGTAGAGCAAGGAAGTCATGCTGAGTTGTTAGATGTACAAGGCGCTTATAGCAGGCTTCACCAAGCTCAATTTGGAGTCTGACAGTGGAGCGGGGAAGTGCCTCTGGAAATTCAACTAAACATATTGCGATAAATTAGAGCAGATATGTAATTGTGATGAAAAGTGAAGAAAGTGAATCGCTAGAATTGCCAACCACATGGGCTACTTTAGATGCGGTAAAAAACAATCACGTGTATGAATTTGATATTAAAAAGTATTTTAACTCTGATCCATTATCAGCATTATATCAAGCAGAAGAACTGGTTAAAAGGAATCAATAGAAGTGCTGGGAGAAGGCGTGGGGAACACCTTTAGGCTGTAAAGTAGAAGTAATTAGCTACATCATAATTGACACGCGGTTTAGATAAAGACTGTGTTTAGTTTGTCCTGAGGAAATTCTCTCAAGTCTATTTTGGAGCTTGAGGGGATTTTTCTGTTCCAAGTACTACCAATATGATCCGATTGCAATTTATGAGCAAATTGACTTGATTGTAGAGATACTGATTGTTAGAAATAAAGAAAATCAAACCAAGTAATTTTGTGAAGATAGCTAACAAAGTAGTTGTTTTATGCTTTGTTAGCTTTATTTAGGATAGTAACAAAAGCTGTGAGTGAGGGGGGCAACAAAGAACTCATCAAATTAGATGGTTTTTTCAGAAAAGGATTGTAAACGAGTTCATTATGTCTTATACTAAAATTAGTGAGAACGATTATCATTATCAACTAAAAAGAGTGGGTACTAAAATAATATTGGCGTGTCGTACAAAGCATAATAACAACCTAAAAAAGGAGCGTTTATAATGAATTCAGAACAATTATATGATGTAACAATTATCGGTGGTGGCCCAGCAGGACTTTTTTCGGCTTTCTATAGTGGTTTAAGGGAAATGAAAACAAAGATTATTGAGTTCCAACCTTATTTAGGCGGAAAAGTGCATGTCTATCCTGAGAAAATGATTTGGGATATTGGGGGGCTTACACCTGTTACAGGAGAACGACTGATTGAACAAGTAATTCAGCAAGGACTAACTTTTGAGCCCGAGCTTGTATTAGGTGAAAAAGTGACGTCGATTAACAAAGATGAAGATGGAAACTTTGTTATTCAGACATCTACGAACCAAAAGCATTTGTCCAAAACAGTCATTTTAGCTGTTGGTGGGGGAATCTTGAAACCAACAAAATTGGAAATTGAAGGCGCTGAACGTTTTGAAGTTGCCAATTTGCATTATACGGTAAAATCTCTTGCACGTTTTAAAGGGAAAACCGTATTGATTTCCGGAGGCGGCAATGCTGCTGTTGACTGGGCGAATGAATTGGAGCCGATTGCTAAAAAAGTCTATTTAACTTACCGTAAAGACATGTTGAAAGGGCATGAGGCAGAAGTATCGCGACTATTCAATAGTTCTGTCGAGTGCTTATTGAATACATCAATCCAAAAACTCATTGCAGCAAGTGACCATGAAACCATTGAGAAGGTGGAGTTAGTAAACGGAGAAGGTGAAGATATGATTCAGCTGTCTGTTGATGAAGTAATTATTAATCATGGCTATGATCGTGATAAAGAGTTGACCGCAAATAGTGGATTGGATATAGAAATGGCGAATGAATATAGTATTGCAGGCAGTCCCATGAGTGAAACATCTGTACCAGGGCTCTTTGCAGCAGGAGATATTTTGAATCACGAAGGGAAGCTTCATTTAATAGCAGGGGCGTTTCAGGACGCGGCAAATGCTGTGAATAAAGCAAAGCAGTATGTCGCGCCAGAAGCTTATAGGCACGGAATGGTCTCTTCACATAATGACATCTTTAAAGAGAAAAATCGTGAATTGGTCAAACATTTGTATGCAGTGAAAAACTAACTTATTTTAATTGTGGCATACTAGTGTGTCTTTCTAACTTTGTATCGAGAAGCATTGAACTATAGAGGAAAAAGGAGTAACAAAAGATGAAATCAAAACTATTATTTCACATGTTAATTATAATGATGCTTCTTTCCTTAGCGCTGGTGGGATGTAGCGGGAAAGAAACTAATAAAACAGATTCTGAAACAAAGCAAACTGAAAATGAAGCAAAATCAACTAAAAGTAAAGAAGTGAATACATCTACAAGAATTTATAAGGATGTAACCGGGAGAGAAGTAGAGATTCCCATCAATCCACAGCGTGTAGTGACGACTCAATATTTAGATGCGATGCTTGCGCTTGGTGTGAAGCCGATTGGCGCACCTTCGCATGTATTGGATAATAACTATTTAGGCGAATTACAAGCTGGAGTGGAAGACGTTGGAAGTCCATTCAGCATTGAGAAAGTGCTGGAACTGGCACCGGACTTAATTATTTCGGCAGATCCTGAAGAAGTGGAGCAACTGAGTAAAATTGCGCCTACGATTGTCATTCCATGGATGTATGGAGATGTTTTTACTCAATTTAAAGAAGTAGCTAATGTCTTGGGTAAAGAGAAGGAAGCTGATGAGTGGATTGCCAGATTAGATGATAAAGCTGCTGAAGGAAGAGAAAAGATTGCTGGTAAAATAGGTGAAGATCAAGTCGTATCGATTTTTATGACATATGAGAAAGATACACTTAGACTTTATGGTGCTCGAAACATTGGCCATGTGCTTTATCGATCATTACAATTAACTCCACCTTCTTTCATTCAAGAAAAGTTGGCAAAGGATCCTGATTTTGAAGAGTTTGTTTACGAAGATATATCAATTGAGAAGTTGCCGGATTATGCAGGGGACAAAATTGTCATGTTAACGTATGGGGAAGAAACACGGGAGAAGGATGGTATGCTTTCTCAAATTGAAGAAAGTTCTTTGTGGAAAAGTATCGACGCTGTAAAAAATAATAATGTCTATTATATTGGTGAAGATCCGTGGTTTACATATGCTCCGATTGCAATCGAGAAATCATTAGACGAAGCAATTAAACTCTTATCTCAGTAACGGAGAAAAGGGAATCAGGAGAGGTCAACCTCTAAATTAGTCGTGATATGAAAAAACTTCTGAACGCCTTTTTTATATCGTAAGAAGAAAGGGAGCTGTCTTTACGGTCTTTTTACAGACTTAGGAAGACAGCTCTTTTAGTTAATCATAAGTAAAATGGAGAATATATATTGATCAATAGATATCACTATACTTTATAAATGTGTTCATGTACCTACTCTATATGGACTTGCTTCTTTCAAGAGGGATTCACGATAGTTTCTTACAAAGGAACCTGACACTATGGAATTTCACATGCCGGTGATTGTAAACTATGGCACAATGGAGTTAGAAGGTAGTGAATGGTAGGGGGAATGAAAAGTGAAACCAAAAATTTATTCAACATATTCTATACCTGAACAAGTGAAAGAATATATGGCTGAGTATTGTGATATTCGAGAGTGGCTGGGCGATGGGCGAACTCCGAGGGATATCCTGTTAGAGGAAATTGCTGATGTTGAAGGGTTATACACTGGTGGTAGCAGTATGGTTGGAAGGATTGATGAGGAGTTACTGAATCATGCAGCTCATTTAAAAGTCATTAGTAACGTATCAGTTGGTTACAATAACTTTGATGTAGAAGCAATGACTAAACGAAATGTAATTGGAACCAATACGCCACATGTATTGGATGAAACGGTTGCAGATTTAGCATTTGCCCTCATTTTATCCACTGCTAGACGCATAACTGAGTTGGATCGATTCGTCAAAGAGGGAAGCTGGAAACCCACGACAAATTATCGCGAGATCTATGGAAAAGATGTACATAGTACCACGTTAGGCATCATTGGGATGGGGCGAATTGGAGAAGCGATTGCGAGAAGAGCGAAATTTGGATTTAATATGGATGTTCTTTATTTTAATCGGAATAGAAAACCGGAAGCGGAAGAGAAGTATGGTGCGGAGTATTGCGATTTGACGTCACTATTAACACGTGCCGACTACATCGTGTTGATGACACCTCTTACGCCTGAAACGTTCCAAATCATTGGTAAAGAGGAATTCAAATTGATGAAGAAGTCTGCTGTTTTCATAAATATATCTCGCGGTCAGACAGTCGATGAACAAGCGCTTATTCATGCTTTACAAAACGGAGAAATCCATGGCGCGGGACTGGATGTATTCGAAAAAGAGCCCGTGGATCTAGATAATCCATTACTTCAAATGTCGAATGTCGTGACGGTCCCTCACATAGGATCCGCTACAGCGAGAACAGAAGCAGCAATGGCGATGCGAGCGGCAGAGAATTTAGTAGCTGTATTAACGGGGAAAGAACCAATAGATCCCGTCTGAAAATAAAATTAAGGAATGTTGTATAAGAGGAACATCTTGAAAGGTCAAGCCATAGTGAATTTACTTTACAAAGGAACCCATCATCATTTCACTTTTCAGATGTCCCGAAAAAAACACTGGAAACCCATCGTTAGAACATAGATGGGTTTCCAGTGTTTTTTAGGTTCTTTGTCAAATGACGTTGGTGAAGAATAGTAGCTAACCATAACTTAGTTATTGTCGGGCTATCCTGGAAGTCAGTAAAGCTGATTTTTCAGGATAGTCCTTTT
>NZ_JADPRZ010000059.1 GCF_017347095.1 Sporosarcina sp. E16_8
ATAACGAACAAATCTAGCGAAGGAGCGACACTAATGAAAGGCAGCCCAATATCGCCGCGTCCTGCGGCAAAGGCTGCACACCCGCATCCTGCAGGCGCCGGATCAATAAGACCTAGGAGGGATGCAGTTCAATCCCTCCCCAGTGATCTTCTGACGGGCTTATTGCGTAAGGCCATCACCAAGCGAAAAAGCGGCGTTTGAAGAACACTCTATTTGTTAAGTGCCGACTATACAGGTAGACCTTTGTTCATTTGATCTATCAAAATACTATTCCAGCTTCTTTTTTAGTTTTATTTAAAAAGTTTGTAACCATGTCTTTATAAGGTTGCTTATCAAATCCATCATAATAGGCATTCGACATTCTCACCGGATCGCCAAAGAAATAATATTCATAGAGAGCTTGTCGATTCCCGAACGCACTAATAGAAATATCCCATGCTAAGCGGAATAGCTGTACTTTTTCTTCACCGTTAATAGTTGCACCTTGTGTGTAACGATGAACTAGTGGTCCAACATCTGTATTGCCAAAGTCTGCTTCAGTTGGAAGCGCCATTAATCCTGAAGCGCCTAGAATTTTAATGATTTCATTCATACGTTGATACATTTTCGGGAACCAGTTACGTGCTGCATTTAGTGGTTCGAAGTCCGGTGTCATATTACCGTATTGATCGATTTTTGCATTGTGTTCAGATTTATATAAATGTGATCGCATCACCTCTAAAATAACCATGATTTCACTAGCTTTTTCTTTAACATGCATGAATTTATCAATCCCAATTGCTTCCATCATACTGATGACTACACCCAGAATGAACTCCGTTTTTACGACGTTTTTTGAAATAACTTGATGCGTCATATGTATAACCGCATTTGTCTCGGTATACGTACGATTACATATATCAGTACTTTCACTTACAAAAACTCTTTCCCATGGAACAAACACATCTTCAAATGAAATGATTGCATCACTCTCATCAAACCTAGCACCTAGTGGGTGATCCCATTTGCTTTTACCATAGTCGAATGATTCACGGGATAGGAACTTTAAACCTTTTGTATTATTAGGGATTGCAAATGCAAATGCGAAGGGATCATCTGTAGTACCTGGCGTTCTATTTATTGTGGAAGGGAATACGACGAGCTCATCAGTGATACCACCTAATGTTGCCAAGAGACGACAACCATTGACAATAATTCCGTCTGAAGTCTTTTTCGTAATACGTGCGGAGAGAAATGGATCTTTTTGCTCTGCTTGCGTTAGCATCGATCTATTTACCTGTGGATGAATTAATGTGTGGGTTAAACTAATGTCATTTTCACGTGCATATTCATAGTAATCTGCTGCATTTTTTGCAAATTGATCACTTCCGCCACCTTCTTGCGCAAAAAACTGACTGGCTGTACCGAAAGCCATAATGCTCGTGTTCAGATAGTCTGGAGAACGCCCCATCATACCGCCGGAAAAAGTTGCCCACTCAGTATGCATTTCACGTCTTTTGAACAAATCTTCTTTCGTTTTAGGAGCGATAAAAGAAAGTCCAACTTTTTCCCCAGATGTCGGTGACGTATAGAGCATTTTTTCCGGCTTCTCATGTTGTAAATCATAAAGACCTGCAACACTTTCCACTACATTTTTAAATGCTGGATGAATGGTAACGTCGTCTACTTTCTCACCATGGATCCATACTTCCGTATTCCGTTCTTTAATACCTTCAATATATTCTTTCCCCGTTCGTGCGCCCATTCTATTCCCTCCTTGTTTTGGATAAAGTGAAATTTAATTGTTAATTCTATACTGTATTGAAATAAAGAGTTTCCAATGAATCCGCTGCGGCGCTTGGGGATGCCTCCCGCCCTAAGCCGAGCAGCTTCGCCGCCAGTCTTAGGGCTTCGGCTACCCCTTTAAGGCGCCTACGCTAAATTTACATAGATAAGGAAATTACTAGTACAATGAAGAAAAATGTATTAATCCAGTTATTGAAACTGTAGTCTAAATAGAAAAATTCACACCTAACAATCACCAGGAGCCTGGGGATATAAAAAAACAAATGTGGAGCATATATATACATACAGCACTCCTTATCTGGAGTTTACTGGGCGGTAAAATCGCCCTTATAACGAACAATTCTAGCGAAGAAGCGACAAGTGTGAGCCGAAGCAATAAGACCGACAGTGTTCTTCTGGCGGGCTTATTGCGTAAGGCCATCACCAAGCGACTAAGCGGTGTTGGAAGAACATTCCATTCATTAAGTACCGACTATATACTCATTTTTTACCCCTTGTTAAATCTCGCATGAATATTATTTTTCTTATAAGTACCCGCTTCACTAAATTCGATTAATTCCATTGACAATGCTAAATAGCGCTTGGACATTACTAGCGAGAAATGTTCTTTCATCACTTCAAATAGCGCATCACAAACGTCTTTTATTATTTCTTCTGAACGTCCAGCCCCTATTTTCAACACGGCATGGACAAAAGCATCATCCTCAGCACCATCTGCCACCCTAAACTCTTTTAATTCAATCGCTCTTGAGCGAATTCCCCCAATCGGAAAAATCGTATCTCGTGCAATCAAAACTTTATGAATCTCTTCAAATAGCTTGGCGATGTTCGCTTCATCTTTAATATTATCCGTGTACTCTACAATAAAATGTGGCAAGCAGATCCTTCTCCTTTTCACATTATCGATTTATAAAGGATTCATCTCCGATAATGGTATTTACCAAGCGTCCGATTCCCTCAACTTCCGTGACGACTTTATCACCAACGGCTGTATCGACAGACCCTTTAGGCGTCCCTGTAAGAATGACATCATTTTCACTCAACGTCATAAAGCTACTTAAGTATTCAATAAGAGCCGGAATATCAAAAATCATATCCGCTGTTGTTCCTTCTTGAACGAGCTCGTTATTGACATGCGTCGTCAATTTTAAATTCATTGGATTAGCAACATCTATCGCATCAACAAGCCACGGGCCGAATGGCGTACCCATATCACGATTTTTCACGCGCAAGTTGGGACGGTAATAGTTTTCTAAATAATCTCTGATTGCATAATCGTTAGCGACACTATAGCCTTTAACATAGTTGTAGGCGTCTTCTCTTTTGACATTTCGAGCTGTTTTACCGATGATGACGGCCAACTCACACTCATAATGCATATAAATAACATCCGCGGGGCGACGCGTATAGGCTTGGTGCCCTATAAAGGTATTCGGTCCTTTTAAAAAGACAAGCGGTTCAGATGGCGCGGCAAACGCAAGTTCTGCTGCGTGATCCGCATAGTTAAGCCCCAACGCAAATACCGTGCGTGGCTCTATCGGCGTAAGCCAAGTTACTTTGCTCTCTTCTACTAGTCGACCATCATTTAATTTGAGTTGCCCTTCCCATTCAATTGCTTCATGGATGGAACCCCCATACGCTATTCGTGCTTTTCTCATATCGTCCCGCTCCATTTGAATTCTTTTTCATCTACAATAACGTTGTCTAAACTGCCAATACCCGCTATTTCAACTCGGATTTTATCGCCTATCACGGCTTGGGGTGCATCTTCAGGGACCCCTACGAGTAACACATCACCAGGATTTAACGTCATGAACTCGGTTACATCCGCGAGTAAACGAGTGACCGAACGAATCAAATTCGAGGTAGAATTTTCCTGCTGAAGTTTATCATTGATGAATACGCGGATCGTTAAATCATCTGGGTTATCCACTTCTTGACGGTCGATAATCCATGGCCCGATAGGACAAAATCCATCACGTGCTTTGTGCTGAACAGCTGGACGGTAAACGCTATCATGTGGCACGCTGACATCGTTGACAATCGTATAGCCTGCCACATAAGTCAGCGCATTATCTTCATCCACAGCAATGGCTTGCTTTCCTATGACCAACCCTAGTGACGCCCCCATTTCCAGTCTTGATATCCCAGCTGGCATAAGAATTTCTGCACCGTATCGGTTGAAAGTATTTGCGGGTTTAATATACAGAACAGGTGCGATTGGCGGCGCACTATATGGTTTGTCATTTACAGCATCGCCAAGTCTTTCAAGTGCCCCCTTATAGTTCAGCAACGTACCGAAAACCGTTCCTGTAATCGGAATGTCGAGTTGTATTTCATTAGCACTTAACACACTGTCCTCAATCCTGATTGTATTCGTAACTATATTCACATCCACTGAAACTAATTCACATACCCCTAACACTTTAATCCACGCCCTGCTCATCCGTCCCACTCCTTTGCTACGCACAAACGAAAACAAATTATTACACCGATAACAATGCTTTATCGCTCGTTAACTTTTCACCACGAATGCGTTGGAATTCATCCATCAGTTTAGGAATGGTTAATTTCCTCTTCTCATCGGCCTCTATTTCTAAAATAATTTGCCCTTTATCCATCATAATAAGCCTGTTCCCTAGGTCGAGCGCTTGCTGCATATTATGAGTGATCATCAGCGTTGTGAGCTGATCTTTTTCAACAAGTTGCTTTGTTAATTTTGTGATTAATTCAGCTCGTGCTGGATCTAGTGCAGCTGTGTGTTCATCAAGAAGCAAAATAGATGGTTGTGTAAAGGTAGCCATCAACAGCGAAAGTGCTTGCCTCTCCCCGCCAGAAAGCATTCCTACCTTTGCATTCAATCGGTTTTCAAGATTTAGATGAAGGGTTTCAAGAGATTCTCGGAACAACTCACGACGTTTCTTATCAACTGCCTTTTTTAATGCGCGTTTTTTGTTTCGTGAATAGGCCATTGCAAGGTTTTCCTCAATTGTCATTGTAGGAGCTGTCCCCGCCATTGGATCTTGAAATACCCTTCCAATCATTTGTGAACGCTTATATTCGGGCATTTTTGTAACATCATTAGCAGCAATTTCAATTACACCAAAATCAGGAGAAAGAGCACCTGAAATCATATTTAACATAGTCGATTTCCCGGCACCGTTGCTTCCAATCACAGTCATAAAATCTCCAGGATTTAATGTGAGATTAATTTGATCCAATGCAACTTTTTCATCAGGTGTTGCTTCATTAAATAACTTATTAATCTGACTGAGCTTTAGCAACGGGATTCCCCTCCCTCATTAGCAACTGTTCATGCTCTATTAACCGCTCTGCATGGCGTTTAGCTTTTCTATTTTTCTCTCGCTTTTTTTCAAAGAACTGCGGTAAAATCAACGCGCCAATTACAATAACAGCTGTAATTAATTTCATATCACCCGTATCGAGAAAGTCCACTCTAAGCGCAAGGCCAAGTACAATTCTATAAATAATGGCTCCTGCAATGACAGCAAATGTCGTTCGCATAATCGTTTTCGTACCGAAAATTGCTTCGCCAATAATAACGGAAGCTAGTCCGATGATAATCATTCCGATTCCCATTCCAATGTCAGCAAACTTCGAGTACTGAGCGATCAGTGCTCCGGAAAAGGCAACAAGTGCATTTGAAAACCCAAGACCTACAATAACGAGTGTGTCTGTATTAGCTGATAAACTACGAATCATTTTCTTATTATCACCGGTAGCCCTTATCGCAAGTCCGACTTCGGTTTTCAAAAACCAATCGACGACAAATTTAATGAGCAAAACGATAATGATCATGATGAACAATGTACCCCAGGTTGAAGGCAAGTGTTGGAATCCCAGCATGCTAAAAAAGTTACTAATTGCCGTGTCGATACCTAAAGGGCTCCAAAATGTTTTGAACTGGACAAACAATGTTTCGGCATTTAATAAAGGTATATTCGGACGACCAATGGAATTCGCAGACGTCAGTCCCATTATGCGTAAATTTATGGAATACAAGGCAATCATCATTAAAATCCCAGATAGAAGTGCATTGATTTTCCCTTTTGTGTGCAGGAGGCCGGTTACACACCCAGCAAGAAAACCGACAACAATAGCTACTGCTGTAGCAGCCACCGGATGATATCCGAAGATAATCATCGTGGCAGCAACCCCAGCTCCTGTAACAAAACTTCCGTCAACCGTTAAATCCGGAAAATCCAGCACTCGGAATGAAATATACACGCCAAGTGCCATAATTGCATAGATGATTCCTTGCTCTACAGAGCCAAATACAGCTGAAAACATGTAGAATCACCCTCCTATTTACTCACTAAACTCAGCTTTCCATTCGTCTTTAATGTCGAGCCCTAGAGTAGATGCCGTGTCTTTATTCATAATCAATTTTAATTTTTGTGGAATTTGAACGGGTAAATCAGCTGGTTTACTTTCACCTTTTAAGATTTTCACAGCCATTTGTCCCGCTTCATAACCGATGTCAAAGTATTCAAATCCAAATGCTGCTAAACCACCTCGTTTTACAGAGTCAAATTCACCAACCATCATTGGAATTTCATTGTCATTAGCGACTGAAATTACGGATTCAAGCGCAGATACAACCGTGTTATCTGTGATGATGTACATCGAATCTACTTTACCAAGCAATGATTCAGTCGCTTGTTTCACATCTGCGGATGTAGCAACAGACGCTTCGACAACAGTCATATCCATATCTTTCAACATTTCTTTTACTGCATCTACTTGAGCTCGAGAGTTTTGCTCTCCAGAGTTAAACACCATTCCAACATTTTTTGCTCCCAATTCTTCTTTAAGGAACTTCATTGTATTGGTAATTGCATCAGGATGCGCATCAATTGTACCTGTTACATTGCCGCCGGGACTTTCCATTGAGTCAACGAGTTCTGCCCCAACTGCATCTGTTACCGATGTGAAAATGATTGGAATTTCCGTTGTAGCACTGGCAGCTGCCTGAGCACTAGGTGTTGAGTTTGCGAATATTAGATCGACATCTGCGCTGACAAGGTTTGTCGCTATCGTTGTGTTAACACTGTTATCGCCTTGAGCAATTTGAACATCATATTCCACATCAAGACCTGCATCTTCTATAGCCTTTTTAAAGCCATCATAGGCTGCATTGAGGGATGGGTGTTCAACAATTTGGCTGACACCTATTTTATATTTCTTCGAGGGTGTTTCCTGATTCTTAACTTCTCCACCATCACCACATGCTGCAAGTAGGAGTGTAGTACTAAAAATTACAGCCAACATTTTTCCCCATCCGTTCTTCATTCCTTTTCCCCCTTTAAAAGCTGTGTTATTAGTATTCAGTTGAATACATAGTTTTCCTCAATGCTCCTGGTAATTTACAAACGTAGCGCAGGCGCCTTACAGGGGTAGCCGGAGCCATTAGAGTGTGGCAGAAGCTACCTGGCTTATGGCGGGAGGATCCCCTAAGCGCCGAAGCGATATTCAACGGAATCATTCCCTCAGCTTTTCTAGTGGCTTAGCTGGAATTTTAGTTAATCAGATCGTCAACAAGTCTTTCTTTTTTACCGGCGCAGCATGAATCGCTTGTCCGATTAACCCCTCTACCGCTTCTAGTAGCCCTTCATTGAATCCCGGATGTGCATAATTGGGGAATTTAATATCTTCTTCTTTCGCAGCCATTTCAAGTAACTGCACAAACGCACCTGACATTTCTAAGGCACCTTCACCAATCATATGAATGCCTTGAATGATTTCAGTGGTTGCATCAGAAATAACTTTAATAAACCCATTTTTTTTACCAGTGATTGTTGCATATCCGTTGCCACCAAGTGCAAATTGACTGACACGAATAGCCAATCCAAAGTCGCGTGCACGTTGTTCCGTAAGCCCAACAGAAACGATTGGTGGAATCGTGTGTGCAACAACCGGCATAAATGTTAGATCGACTTCTGTTTGTTGTCCTGCAATTGACGCCACAGCAGCTTTTCCTTGTTTAATTGCTTTCACTGCCGACTTGGGGCCTTCTGTTACATCACCAATTGCATAAATAGAAGGGATCGATGATTGCATATTTCCGCCTACCTTTATGAAACCTTCGTCTGTTTGTACAATTCCGAAGCGGCTTATGCCAAGAGCCTCTAAATTGGGTCTCCTTGTTCCAGAGACGAATAGATGTGATCCACGTATTGTCTCTTCTACGTTTTTATCCGTTTGAAACGTTAGTGTAATTCCATCCTCTGTTTCATTTGTTGCAATGAATTCAAGTTCTTGATGGACCTTTATTTTACGCTTTTTATATAAACGATTTAATTCCTTATTAATGGATTCATCAAATGGAAAACCTGCTTGATCTTCAATCACGATACTGACTTGCGCTCCTAATGCCGCAAAACTTGAGGCTGCTTCAAGTGCAATGGTATCTTGACCTCTTACAATAAGATGTTCAGGTATCTCTTCCATTTGAAATAGTTCATGCGGCAATAGAATTCTTTCCCCTTTATCTAGAATTATAGATGGCATTTTCGGGGAACTACCTGTCGCGATAATGACTTGCTCAAATTCAAAAATATCGAATTGATGGCCATTTTCTACGCCTATTCTATCTATTGCGAGGAAAGTAACTTTGCCACGGATTATTTCAATCTTGTTTTCATTGCATAGACTTTCTACGCCAGACCTGAGCTGATTGATAACTTTGGTTTTATAGGTAACTAGCTTTTTGATATCGAATAGGTTATCCATACTCCCAATTCCAAGTTCTTGCAAGTGGCCTGTTTCTGAGCGCTTACCTGCTGCATGTGTAAAAATTTTAGAAGGTATACATCCTTCATTCAAACAAACACCGCCCATTTCAGCCTGTTCAATTAACGTCACCGAGAGACCAAGCTGCGCACCACGTATAGCAGCAGAATAGCCACCTGGTCCCCCTCCAATGATAATGAGATTTCTTTCCTGACTGATTTCCCCAACAACCATATTAAATCATCTCCATCATCAGCATATGAGGCTGTTCAATTAGGCTTGTAAAACGATTCGTAAATGCAATGGCTGTCGCGCCATCAGCGACACGATGGTCAAATGCCATGGACAGTGTCATGATATGACCGATAACGATTTCATCATACTCATTAACAATCGGTTGTTTTTTCGTTTTATGGAAAGCAATTAGGGCTGTTTCAGGGTAGTTGATAATTGGTGTTGCACCTGTACTACCAAGGGGTCCTACATTGCTCACTGTAAATGTGCTATTTTGCATTTCAAACGGCTGTAATTTACCGGCTATTGCTTTTGCCGTTAATCCCTTGACGTCTTCGTTAATCTCTTTGATTGATTTCTTATCGGCATCATGGATAACAGGGACAAGTAAACCGCTTTCTGTGTTTGTCGCGATACCGATATGATAGTTTTTCTTGAGTAGTATTCGGCTGTTTTCTTCATCAAGCTCGGCATTGAATATCGGGAAATCCTTCAACGAAATAACGAGTGCCTTAATAAGAAATGCTGAAACACCAACTGATTCACCAGCAACTATCAATTGCTCTCTCAATTTAAATAAGTTCGTCATATTAACTTCGTCAAAATGAGTAACATGCGGAATTGTAAAGAGTGATTTCGTCATCTTTTCCGCAATCTTTTTCCGGATTCCTCTAAATGGAATTTCATCAGGAATCTCCTGGCTAACCTCTTCCACCCTTCCATCCTTCTTTGGTTCCATTTCAGTTTGTTGTCCTTTCAAGAATTGAAAAACATCATCTTCGGTTATTCTTCCAGAGGGATCACTCGCATGGACATCTTCAATATTTATGTTGTTGTCTCGTGCGATTTTACGTGTGTACGGTGCAGCAAGTACTCGATTAAAAGGTATGGGCCGAGATTTTTCAGCTACATTAATTACCGGGATTCCTTTCTCCTCAGCAATTGGCTTCGTTTCTACGTATGATTTTTGTACAGTCCGAATGTCTTCATCAATTTCTATATAAAGTAGACTTGTTCCGACCTGAACGGTTTCCCCTGCTTCAATACGAATTTCTTTCACGATACCTGAGCAGGGAGAAGTAAGTTCAGCGACCATTTTGTCTGTTTGTACTTCGACAAGCGGCTGATCCGTCATAACCGAATCTCCAACTTTGACTAAGTAATGGATCACTTCCCCTTCGGTCATGCCTTCTCCGATATCATGTAACTTTACTTCGAGCATGCCATTACCTCCTTAAAAATGAAGCACTTTTTCAATTCCTTCAACGACGCGTGCCGGTGTTGGAAGATAATGTTCTTCTAGTGTAAAGAATGGAACAGGTACGTCGAATCCTGTCACGCGTTCAATTGGAGCTCGTAGATATAGGAAAGCGGTATCGTTTATTATCGAAACAATATCGTTGCCGAGCCCTCCAGTATGATGCGCCTCATGAATGATGACTGCTCTAGTTGTCTTTTGCACGGACTCCGCAATAATGTCACGGTCTATTGGATACAATGTTCGCAGATCGATAATTTCACAACTAATCCCCTTTTTCTCGGCCTGTTCAGCTGCTTTCTCCGCGATTGAAATCATAGCTCCCCACGCAATAAGTGTGACGTACGAACCTTTACGTACAATCTTCCCTTTACCAATTTCCACAGTATATTTCCCAACAGGTATTTCTTCTCTCTTTGAGCGATAGTTTTTCATAGGCTCCAAAACGAGCACCGGATCGGGATCCTCCATAGCTGCAATCAAAAGCCCTTTTGCATCGTATGGAGTAGACGGACAGACAACCTTGATGCCAGGCATATGTGTGAATAAAATTTCCGTACTATCAGAATGGATTTCGGGAGCACGAATCCCTGCCCCGTATGGCGCTCGAATAACCATAGGTACAGTGAAACGGGACATCGATCGCATTCGAATTCGTGAAACATGTGTCATAATCTGTTCGTATGCAGGATAGATAAAACCAAGGAATTGGATTTCTGCAACCGGTCTAAAACCATTCACCGCGAGACCAATTGACGTGCCAATAATCCCCGCCTCCGAAAGTGGTGTATCGACTACCCGATCATCCCCAAACTGCTCCTGGAGTCCTTCTGTCGCACGGAACACGCCGCCATTTTTACCGATATCTTCTCCAAGTATGATGATTCGTTCATCCTCTTCTAGCATCAAACGCATGCCATCATTAATCGCTTGAATTAGCGTCATCAGTTTTGTCGTTTCATTTTTCCGATTCGACTCTTTCAATTGGGTCATTAATCTCGCCTCCCTAGATGTACAAGGTACGCTTCTTTTTGTTCAGCGAGTTGAGCTGGCATTTCAGCGTATACATGATCGAAAACGTCGGCCACATTCGGCTGCGGGAACTTTTCCATTTCTTCTACTGCTGCTTCGACTTCACCCGTCGTTTTTTCTTGGGTAGCCTGAATCCACTCATCATTCCAGTAGCCATAATTTTTCATAAATAATTCTAATCGTATAAGAGGGTCAACAAAATTCTCCCCTTGTTTTTCAAGACGGTATTTTGACGGATCATCAGCAGTCGTATGGGCACCTTTCCGCCAAGTAACCGCCTCTATCAATGTCGGACCATTTCCACTGCGAGCATAGTCAAAGGCCTTTTTCGTTTCAAAATAAACCGCAAAACAATCATTACCATCTATCCGATACCCCGGCATACCATAGGCAACCGATTTTTGTGCTATTGTTGCAGAATTCATCTGTTTTTCAATCGGAACCGAAATCGCGTACCCATTATTTTGATTAAAAAAGACGACTGGTACTTTGAATACGCTTGCAAAATTCAATCCTTCATGAAAATCCCCTTCAGAAGTAGCACCATCTCCGAAATAAGCAATTGCTACATTTTGTGTTCCTCTTCTCTTTTCAGCCCATGCAGCACCTGCGGCATGAGGGAGTTGAGTCGCAATGGGAACAGCTGGCGGGAATATATTTCTATCTGCCGGAGCCACACAACCTTCTACTCTCCCATTCCAGTATAAAAATGTTGTGGCCATACTTTTTCCGAACGTTATCGTCGCACCATGATCACGATACGTTGGGAACACCCAGTCCGCATCATTTAATGCGAGAGCGCTTCCAACTTGAGCGGCTTCTTGTCCTTCAAAAGGTGCATAAGTTCCTAGACGTCCTTGTCGTTGTAAATTAATCGCTTTCCTATCAAATGTACGAATTCGCAACATGTGATAGTACAAGTTTTTAACCAATTCCTCATCTATCTGCTGTTCAAAACTCATGTCAACAAGAAAGCCTTTATCATCTACTATTCTTTTTATAGGATAGTTATGTTCCACTTAACTTGCCTCCAATCAGGATTGATTGCGAAACGACCGCTTTGGTTTAGCTGGTGCTGAGTAAAAGCTATTCCTTCTTCCTCGATCAGCAATTCTTTTCTCACACATTGCATTCGCCGATTCCTCTGTTGTTTTTCCACTACACGCAGCTTCCTCATACACTTCTAAAATAGCATCATAGATATGTTTCGTTTTCACAAGTACCCGTTCATGGTTAATGCCATACAATTCATCCGCCACTTGAATAAGTCCTCCTGAATTGACGATATAATCCGGTGCATATAATATCCCTTTATCTCGCAATAATTTTCCGTGTCTATCGTCTAATAACTGATTATTAGCCGAACCTACAATCGCTTTTACTTTAAACTGAGGTATTGTAGCATCGTTAATAATTCCACCAAATGCACACGGAACAAATACATCCGCTTCCTGCGAATAAATAGCTTCATTTGCAACAATTTGTACGCTGCCAGTTGTTTTTGTTGCTACTTCTTCAATTGCCCGCAGACTCTCTTCATTAATATCCGTTACGAAAATGCGCGCGCCTGCTTCAAGTAATCCGCTTGCAACTTTGAATCCAACTTTTCCAAGACCTTGAATCGCATAGATATGTTGGCCTAATTCGTCATTTCCATAGAGCATCTGATGGGTCGCTTTTATACCGTACAAAACACCTGCTGCTGTTGGAATTGATGAGTCACCGCCGCCTCCATATACTTCAGGAAGCCCATTGACAAAATTGGTTTCTTTCATTGCGTGAACGAAATCATCCATCGTCGTTCCCATATCCGTTCCCGTATAAAAACGGCCGCCCAGTGAATTTACAAATTGACCGAACGCGCGGAACAATTCCGGTGATTTATCTGTTTTTGGATCCCCGATAATTACTGCTTTCCCACCCCCGAAATCGACATCGGCAGCCGCACATTTATAGGTCATTCCTTTTGAAAGGCGAAGAACATCTTCTAATGCTTCTTCCACACTGCCATAAGGTTGCATGCGACAACCGCCAAGTGCTGGTCCAAGCGTTGTGTTATGGATTGCAATAATCGCACGCAATCCTGTTGAAGGGTCATTACAAAAAACGACTTGCTCATGCTCACTCATTCGATCGAAGAGTTCAAATTCCTTTGTCATTGACGTTCTTTCAGCTAGCATCATTCGATTCTCCCCTTTAAGATTGGCCATCAAAACCTCTTTTTTAGGATGAAGCTTCACTCAATTTTTCCGCAATTTTTTCCTTTGGCAATATGACTTGCATCACTTCACCTTTTCCGATAAGCCCTAAATGATTTTCTGCAGTAACTTTTGTCACAACCCTATTATCACGAAGCTCAATTAGACTGGCTGTCAAAGTAACTCTAGATCCAAGTGGAGATGCAGCAAGATGCTTTAGTTGAACTGATGCACCCATTCCCTCTTCATGGTCTTCCAAAAATGGAAGAATAATTTTTCGTGAAACCCACTCCATATGATATGTCATTGCTACCGTTGAATAGACGGGGTGTACAACTTCTCCCTCAAACGAAGCAAGCATATCCTCTGTCACAATTATCTCGATCGTCTCTTCCCTACCTATATTTAAGCCATGCTTCATCCGTTATCCCCTACTTTAGTTATAGTTAAAGGCATTCAATTTCCTTATTTATTTCGTATTTTCCTAAATTCACCAATCGTTTTATTCAGTTGATTTTCTGCTTCTTCCATCATGCTATCAAGTAGACCCTTCACAGTCGGGATGTTTTCAATTAATCCTGCAATTTGGCCGCTATTGATAAAACCATTTTCCATATCGCCGTCGATCGCACCCAAGACATGTTGTTGTTCCGATGTCAAGTCACCATATTGCTCCAGTGTCATTCCTGTTTTCTCCAAGACATTTAGCTTCATTGCATAAGGCGTTTTTAATATCCGTCTCAATCGCCCTACACTGCGTCCAATAAGTAACGTTTCCGTATCACTTGCATTGACAAGGTTCTGCTTGTACGTGTCATGAAATGGGGCTTCCTTTGTCGCTATTAAACGGGTACCCATTTGTACACCACTCGCCCCTAACAGCAACGCAGCTGCCAACCCTTTGCCGTCACCGATGCCCCCCGCAGCAATTACCGGAACGTTAACATTCCTCACTATTTGCGGGATTAGCGTAAATGTCGTCAGTTCCAGGTTAGAATTGATGCCCGCTGCTTCAAACCCTTCTGCCACAAGAATATCTGCCCCCGCAGCCTCAGCTTTAAGGGCGTGTTTTACTGAGGCTACAAGCGCAATGACTGTCACGCCTTGTTCATGTAATGCGGGAATATAAGGCGCTGGATTTCCTGCTGATAGCGAAACGACGGAAATAGCATGTTTGAAGACTAGATTAATTAACTCTTTTGTATATGGTGAAACACTGATTGCGATGTTAATAGCGAAATTCTTTTTTGTCAGTTTTTTCGTTTCGACTATTATTTCTTCTACTTCATCTGGAGTCATTGTTCCGCATCCAATTGTGCCAAGACCCCCTGCCTCCGAAACAGCTGCTGTCAGTTTTGCATTACTGATATTTCCCATTCCGCCTTGTATGATTGGATAAGGAATTTGAAGCACTTTACAAACGTATATCATTTTTCTTCCACCCCTGTGCAATTATGTTATGCTAAGAAGAGTTAAAAGATAATTAAGATTAGTAAACTAATTTGAGGGGGAATAGTTTTGTTAATCACATTTAAAGGGAAAAGTCCTGATCTCGATCCATCAGTTTTCGTCGCTCCGGGTGCAAAAGTTATTGGTGACGTTCAAGTTGGGGCAGAATCTACTATTTGGTTTAATACGGTCCTACGGGGAGACGAGGGGCCAATTACAATCGGCAATAGATGCAGCATCCAGGATAATTCAACCATTCACTTATATGAAGATGCGCCCGTCGTTATAGAAGATGAAGTTACTGTTGGGCATAACGTCATCCTGCATGGTTGCAAAGTTGGAAAACGATCGATTATTGGAATGGGATCTACAATTCTTGACCACGCAGAAATTGGTGAAGAATGTATTATCGGTGCCAACACATTAATCCCACCCGGCAAGAAAATCCCCCCTCGTTCGCTGGTTGTCGGTTCACCGGGAAAAGTAGTAAGGGAATTGAACGACAAAGACTTCGAAATCATTCAATTGTCGATTGATTCATATGTTCAAAAAGGCTATGACTATCGGGAGATTTTTAAAATGGAGGAAAATAACACGACTGTTGATTAACCATTTACTTGCATAAAATACTGGTGAGTAGGGCTTGATGACCTAAATTTTCACAGGACTATTTTTGGCCCGCTTACGGCTAACTATTCATGACTGATTTACTGAGGGGTGCAAGTGCGGCTAGAAGTGACTCCGTCACTTCTAGCCGCACTTTTTTCAGTCATCCTGTTGTGAATGGTTGCCTGTCGCGTTCCTACAATGTTCAAGTGAAAAATGCAGTTGTTTTGGAAGAAAAGAGTAGATGATATTCTATGGAGAGTGTAAGTGCCCGAAGATACAATTTCGGGCACTCTAGCACTTTGTTCAATGCGTTCCTTACTTACTTTAAGAAATGTTTATGCCTCTAATCATACGATGGTCTATAAGAAAGTGACACTTCCTAAAATGTGAAAAAGACAAAACTATAGAGAATGCTTCAGCAGCCAAGATTGTATCTTTGGCTGCTTTTATCAAGACATCTCGGTAATCGTATAGAAGTCGTTAAATTCAAGCAATCAAACATACTGTACAGGAAGCGCCTAGTGTTTGATTAAGTTATTTCCTGGTTAATTTTAGTTAATCAACACACGTGATTTCTTAACGACAAAAAAACGCTGAACTATTCAGGTTCAACGTTTTGAATGCATTTCAAAAACACTGGTCTAGGAACTGGTGGTTCTTAATTCGCTTCACACTTTCTCTGCCAGTCCATACTATAGTTATTTGTGTTAAAGCGAACTTTGTTGATTTGTTTTTTTACTTTAATACCTGAATCAGCAATGGATTTAGACATTTGTTCTTTCGATATACTTCTCCATTTTTCATCAAAGAACTTAGCTAAATCTTCAGCTTTTCCACCTTGTACACCTACCCAGGAACTAAAAATATGGAATGCGGTAACAATTAGCTATGCTTTTAAAAGTTTTTAATGTCAGTTATTACACTTTTTAAAACCTCAATTGATTCGACTGTGTTATTTTCGTATTCCAAGCTATGATTGACGTTGGGAATGAGTCTCGCAATGATTTTTGAGTTGTTTGCCAATTGAATAAATCTTTCCTCGATGTAACAATGGTCATTATCTCCGATGAAACATAACCCCCTATTAGTACTGCTCACCATTGCATCGAAAACATCATCCCTTTGAATCAATGGCGTTAACCATACTGCTTTAGCTTCTTCGAAGATATCCCTACTTAACTCTGAGCTCATAGCAATCGTCCCAAGAGATTTGCCGATTATATAAAAGTTTTCATACGAAGTTTTCTGTAAAACAATATCAAGCACTGTTCTCACATCGTACTTAATTGCTTCGCATATTTCTTCCATACTAAATTCGGCATAGACTTTATCATTGTATTGATAATTAACTTGCAATACATCAAAACCCTTATTTAAGAATATATCATTTGAGTAATGAAAAAGTGGACTTCGAACGGTATATCCTGCACCCGGAAGAAAGATGGATAAACTTTTCGAGTTTTCTCCAACGCTCAATAAAGTATAAGGAATATTCATTTCTTTATATCCCTTAACGATTTCTGTATTTGTTTTCAACATTGGTATCACCCCGTCCCTTACCAATTATACATATTTCCCCAAACGATATGTACAAATATTTTAATTTATTGAAGTTTTTCATTTTCAAGTTTCATTATTCAATTGAACTGAACTGTCTTTCAACAATCGAACTACCACACCTTATAAATGAAATAACAAAAATGTACATCATTAACTAACATCCTTTGAGAAAATAGCCTAAAAGAAACACATCGCTAAATTAGCATACAGTTTTGTATGTTTAATGGCCTTATTGAGGGTTAATCAAATTATTCCTCCAATAATTTCCATAGCTTATCACCTAATTCCGCGATAGGATTATTGATTGCTATTCTATCATTTTCATCATTTCTCCAAACATAAAAATCAGATACCCCTCCTCTAAGAGGATAAATATTTTTTGAACAATTCTAAGTTTTTTTATAATTTCTGATGACTCCATATCAGACTATATATTATTAAGAGCTCTTTTAATTTCATTTATTTGATAATTCATCTCCCCATTATAATTAATTTCAACGCGTGCCAATAATTCTTCTAAAACTTTTTTCATTTCTAATATTCTACTATTCATTGATTTACCCCCTTATATAACAAACTGTTCTTGTTTTTCAAACCCATCACTTTCATAATCACTACTAAACAAAGAAATTTTCCCATCATCGATTACTAGTTCCCCTATCGCAAAAGGTTCATATTCTTCGCCTTTATATATTATTTTATATTTCAACTCAAATAAAAGGTCTATCTCATCCAGGGTTACTTCTTTTATAAAGATATCATGATGGATATTGCCACCTAGATCAACTAATTCTTTAAATCCATTTTCATGTTCATTGCTCCTTAATCTATATTTATCATTTCGAAGATTTACTGGATAATTTTTATTATTATATTTAGCATATTTCCCCACATTAACACCACCTTAATTAAATTCAACCCACGATTTTGTATGACCATCAAAAAAATTTGAATACTGGTTCCCCTGCTTTACTGTCTCTAATATACATCATATCGCCTTCAAAAAACTTTCTTGCTTCTTGATAATATTCGGGTAAAACAATCTCTTTACTACCTGTAAATCCTCGACCTGTATATGGATATGAATCAGGGTTAGGATCCCATCTAGGTATTGACAATTGGTGAGGTTCTCCTAAATTATATTCAATTGTTCCATAATTCCCATCTGGAATTCCAACTAATTCAGATATACTATCAAAACCATTAGTTGAAAATATATACCTAGAAAATCATTGGATTACCAGACACCCATTGAGTGTTTCATGAGTCACGTGGACGAACATGTTGATAAGGATATTCTGTCTCGCTTAATTTGACAAACCAAGTACGCAAAAAAAAACGCTACAACAATAGTCTGTTGTGACGCTCATTTCACTCGCTATTATTCATTTTCTTTTTTCATTGTCAGAACGTAAACGACTTAGTGACAGCCAATGCTCTTCGAATCGTATCAGTGTTACTTAACTATATCTTTTTTCAGTATTTGCCCTGTATTTTTCGAGATAAAAACACGACGTCCGTAAAAATCAGTTGCCCTAATTCCATCCTCATGAATCACCATTTGCTCATAAGGTAATCTTGGATAATCTACTACTAAACTTTTTACTCTCCAAAGAACATCTGCCTTATTTGATACTGCATAAATATTGTTAATGCTGCATTCAAAGGTCCAATTGTTGACGGGGTTATCTGTCCAAGGCTTGATGGCTATACTGTCCATTAGAGTCTACAGAAAGGAAAA
>NZ_JADPRZ010000060.1 GCF_017347095.1 Sporosarcina sp. E16_8
TACCTGGAAGACTATATGAAAAAGGACTATCCTGAAAAATCAGCTTTACTGACTTCCAGGATAGCCCGACAATAACTAAGTTATGGTTAGCTACTATTCTTCACCAACGTCATTTGACAAAGAGTCCAAAATCATCGGTGGAGCTTTCTTCCTACTTATTTTACTGGAACGACTGTGCCGCCCCATTCTTTTATAATGAATTCTTGAATTTCTTTCGACTTCAATACTTCAATCAAAGCTTTGATCGACTCTTTATCTTCATCGCCTTTTCTTACAGCGATGATATTTACATAAGGTGAATCCGCGTCTTCGATTGCAATAGAATCTTCAATCGGATTCAAGCCCGCATCGATTGCAAAGTTCGAGTTGATCAGCAATGCATCGCCTTCATCATTTGAGTAAAGTTGTGGCATTAGGCCGGGTTCGTAGTTTGCATCAAATTTAATTTTTTTAGGATTTTCAACGATATCTTTCAGTTCAGCAGCTGTTTTATCTATGCTTTCGTCAAGTTTGATAAGTCCTTTCGATTCAAGCATTGCAAGCACACGTCCGTGATCCGAAACAGAGCTACTCATTAATATCGTCGCACCATTTGGAAGTTCATCAAGTGATTTATACTTTTTCGAATAAACACCGATTGGTTCAATATGGATACCGCCTGCATTCACAAAATCGTATCCGGCATCTTTGATTTGCAACTCTAGATAAGGAATGTGCTGAAAATAGTTTGCATCAAGGTCGCCGGATTCAAGATCTTTATTCGGCAACACATAGTCTTGATAGGTTTCGATTTGAAGATCATAACCCTTGTCCTCCAATAACGGTTTTGCTTGTTCAAGAATGATCGAATGCGGTGTATTGGAAGCGCCGACTACAAGTTTAGTTAATTCTTTTTCCCCGCCACTCTTGTTATTGTCTTCTTTGCTTACATTATTACTGTCGCTCGCATTTTTTGTTCCTGTTCCGCAAGCTGCAAGTGCAAGTACGAGTACTGCTAATAAAATTCCTGTAATAAGTTTTTTCATTTCATGATCTCCCTTTTTCTATAATGTTAATCTGGATGACAGGTAAAGCCGGTTGTCCACTCTCATCATCAAATCACTTTACTGGAACGACGTCGCCGCCCCACTCTTCAAGAATAAAGTCTTGAATCTCTTTCGATTTCAATACTTCAATCAATGTCTTGATTGCTTTAGTATTTTCATCGCCTTCTCTTACTGTGATGATGTTCGCGTATGGAGATTCTGTCGCTTCAATTGCAATCGAATCTTCAACCGGATTCAAACCTGCATCAATTGCATAGTTTGCGTTGATAACAACTGCGTCACCTTCATCGTTTTTATACAATTGCGGTAAAAGCGATGGTTCATAATTCGCATCAAATTCAAGATTTTTAGGGTTCTCTACAATATCTTTCACTTCAGCTTTTACTTTATCTACTCCGTCAGCCAATTTGATTAATCCAGCTGACTCAAGCAAAGATAGAACGCGGCCATGTTCAGCTACAGAGTTACTGAATATAATAACAGCACCGTCTGGAAGTTCCTCGATTGATTTATATTTAGTTGAGTACACAGCCATCGGTTCGATATGGATAGCCCCTGCATTCGCAAATTTATAACCATGGTCAATTACTTGTTGGTCTAAATAAGGTATGTGTTGGAAGAAGTTCGCATCCAATTCTCCAGACTCAAGATCTTTATTTGGCAAAACATAATCTTGGTATGTTTCAATGACAAGTTCAATGCCCTTTTCTTTCAATATCGGTGCTGCTTTTTCTAAAATAATTGCGTGCGGTGTGTTAGATGCACCAATGACGATTTTCGTTTCTTCAACGGTTTCATCGACAACTTTGTCTCCCCCACTTGCATTTTTATCGCCACTGTCATTTTTCGCTCCGCAAGCTGCCAATGCGAATACCAGTACTGCTAATAAAATCCCCGTTAATAGTTTTTTCATAATAATTTCTCCCCTTTTCCCTTGTTGGTCTATGATTAACAGGTGAAGCCTGCTATTACCTCTTGTCGAATTTCTTCACCGCGAAATCCCCGATGAATTGAATAATGAAAACGATGATTAAAATAATGACTGTTGCAACAAGTGTAACGTCCTCACGGCTACGCTGGAATCCATCTAAGTACGCGAGTGTCCCAAGACCACCTGCGCCAATAATCCCCGCCATCGCAGTGTACCCAACAAGTGCGATGGCTGTTACAGTAATGCCGGAAACAAGCGCAGGCATCGATTCAGGTATAAGAACTTTAAATATAATCGTCCTCGTTTTCGCTCCCATTGACTTCGAAGCTTCTAAAACACCCTTATCAATTTCCTGCAATGCAATCAACACCATTCTTGCATAAAACGGAGCCGCCCCAATAATGAGAGCTGGCATTGCTGCATCTGGTCCGCGCATAGTGCCTATAAGAAATTTCGTGAACGGTATAAGCAGAATAATTAATATGATAAACGGGATTGATCTGAAAATATTGACGAATGCCCCCGAAATAAAATTGACCAACTTATTCGACCACAGTTGACCAGGACTTGATAGGAAGAGTAATACTCCTAGTCCTAGTCCGATAACTAACGTGAACAAAGTAGATATTGCTGTCATATAGAGTGTTTCTACTGTCGCTTCCCACATCTTAGTCCAATCGACATTCGGAAAAAGGTTTTCAATCATTGCCAATCACCTCCGTCTGAACATCATTTTCATGGAGGTAGAGAATGGCTTCCTCAATGATTGCCGAATCTCCAAGGAGCTGAAGTATGAGTGTGCCGTATGCTCCGCCATGTGTATGAGAAATGTTCCCCTGAACGATATTCACATCGACAGTGAATTTCCGAATGAGACTTGCGAGCACGGGTTGCTCTGTTTTCTCCCCTACAAAAACGAGCTTGATAAGCGTTCCTGAAGGAAATTCTTCCTTAATATGCGCCATTGCCTGCCTCGCTTCCACAGGCTCCGTCACTTGGGAAACAAACCGCTTCGTAATCGGTTCTTTCGGTGATTGGAACACATCGAGGACATCTCCTAACTCGACAACTTTGCCCGCTTCCATTACGGCAACTCTGTGACAAATTTTCCGGATAACGTGCATTTCATGTGTAATAAGAACAATCGTCAGTCCAAGTCGTTCATTAATGCCTGTCAGAAGATCAAGTATTGAATCCGTCGTTTCTGGGTCAAGAGCTGAAGTCGCTTCGTCACAAAGAAGGACTTCAGGGTCGTTTGCAAGCGCACGAGCAATCCCTACGCGCTGCTTCTGTCCACCAGACAATTCAGATGGATACGCATTTTCGCGACCACTCAAACCGACTAATTCAATCAGTTCCGCCACTTTCTTTTCACGCACGGCTTTTCGTACACCTGCTATTTCAAGAGGGAAAGCGATATTCTCCCTTACTGTTCTAGACCATAGTAGGTTAAAGTGCTGGAAAATCATACTTACTTTTTGTCGCGCTTCCCGCAGTTCTTTACCTTTGATTGCTGATATTTCTAGACTTCCTATTTTCACACTGCCCGATGTCGGCATTTCAAGACCGTTCAATAGTCGGATCAACGTACTTTTTCCTGCCCCACTGTAGCCGATGACTCCAAAAATCTCACCGTCAGCAATTTCAAGCGATACATTCTCGACTGCAGAAATACTGCCTGTCCCTACACCGAATCGTTTATTAATATCCGTTAAATGAATCATCATTTTCACCTCTGAAAAATTGTTTTGTTACTAACTCTGTCTAGCTCCAGCGTCCAGATGCTCGGGTCATAAGGCCTTACCGGCGCTCTCCGCTTTTCCATATAAAAAAGCCTTCCTGCAGACGGGCAGAAAGGCTTGACGTTATCAAAAAATAAACGTTGTCCAATCTCTCATCTATCAAAGCTTACGCTTTGTGTGACTTGGCACCATTTCACTTTCGTGACGGTTGCCGGGCTTCGCAGGGCACTATCCCTCCACCTCTCTTAATAAGAGTGACCTATTCAATTGAATGTTAAGACGAAGTATATCAAAGTTCCACATCAATTGTCAATCAATTTTTTCAAGCAGATACGGAACTGACTGAAAAGCATAAATTTTATCGACTACAACGCCATCCTTTTGTATAAGAAGGCAAGGAACGCTTTCGATTTCATAGTCAATTGCGATGTTTTGAACATAATTCAAATCTGCTTTCCCAATTAGTATTTCTGGTCTCATGACGTTAATAACGTTCATCATTTTAGATGCGACCGCACATGTTCCACACATCGGTGTATATAAATAAAACACTGCTACTGAAGACTCTTTCAAAGCCATCTCCCATTGTTCACGTGTCCAAGTCTCCATTAATTCTACATCCTTTAAATTAGAAATTCCGGTCGGATTTTGAAATCCGCACCTTGTAGTATTGTAGCTAACACTTTATATGGAGTTGTCTCCACTTCCCGGTAAACCTTTTCTGTGTACAAATGGATAGCTGCCGGGAACTCCCTTCTGAATAAAATACGGGTCTTTTCTCCATCTTCATCCGCATCAACGAAGACGAATAGTTCATGTTCTTCGTAAGGTGCAAGCAATTCTTCAAGCCGATAAGGACTTACTGTGCCGTTCGTACAAATAATCTCGACAGGCTCAACAAGTATACGGGCCAAACGTTTCTTATCCGAACCGCCTTCAACGATAATTACTCTATCATCCGACACGAGGGTACCCTCCTTCATCGCTCTATTCTATATAGAGATGCAAAAAGCGCCGAAAAAGATATCGGCGCCGTGTCTTAGTTATTCTCCGGCAGTCATTTTTTCATACGCTTCAGCTGACATAAGTTCATCCAGTTCAGAAGCATTTGAAGGTTCAACAACGATCATCCATGCATTGTCATACGGTGATTCATTGACAAACTCAGGGCTGTCTTCAAGTCCTTCATTCACTTCAATTACTTTACCGCTAATTGGTGCATAAAGTTCAGACACTGTCTTAACTGACTCAACGCTTCCGAAAGGCTCGTCCGCTTTGATGTCGTCGCCGACAGATGGAAGTTCAACAAATACGATATCGCCAAGTTCAGATTGCGCAAAATGTGTAATACCAATGCGGTAGTTACCGCCTTCTTCTTTTACCCATTCATGCTCTTCAGAATAACGCAGATCTTTTGGTGTGCTCATTCCGTATCCCTCCAAATAAATAGTTTCATTCTCTTCAATTCTGTCATATTTCTCGGATAAAAACAAGAAAGGAAATCAGTTAGCCCATACTTTGTCGAATTGTTCTTCCTTAAAACCAACAGTCACTTTACCGTCTCCAAAAACAAGTGGTCGCTTAATCAGCATACCGTCAGATGATAGCAAGCTGATTTTCTCTTCATCTGTCATTGTGAGTAATTTGTCTTTCAAGTTTAGCTCTCTATATTTCGTCCCGCTAACGTTAAAAAACTTTTTCAACTCCAATTCGGATGCTGCAATCATCTTCCCGAGCTCTTCTGCTGAAGGAGGAGCTTCCGCTATGTTCACTTCCTGGAAGTCCAGATTGTTCATCTCAAGCCACTGCTTTGCTTTCCTGCATGTTCCACACTTCGGATAACCGTAGTAAATTAAACCCATACCGCAACGCCTCCATTTTCGCCATTATAACAGAAAAGACGTCCAGGTACCTATTGGGCGTTACGTGTATAGGTGATTTTGGATTGCTTCGGATTGAATGACTTCTATACGATTACCGGGATGTCTTGATATGTACCAGCACTTAACAAATGCAAAGCAAGGGAATTTTTTGTGATTATTACTAGGAAGTAGTTTCCAATACCGCTTCGTCGCTTGGTGATGGCCTCCCGTAATGAGCCCCCCAGAAGATCACTGGGGAGGGATTGAACTGCATCCCTCCTTGGTCTCATTACTCCGGCTCACACTTGTCGCTCCTTCGCTAGATTCATTCGCCGTACAAGGGAAGTAGTATAGGTTCTATAGAATTCTAAATTAATCGTGCCGATTATATAGTATTTCTATTTTTATATTAAAGAAGTGTCACCTTCTTATAGAGCACCACATAATCTTTGCTGAAAGTAAGCAAAGAACGCAATGTAGAACGTGCTAGAGTGCCAGAAATTTCATTTTCGGGCACTTACACTCTTTATAGAAATTCTTCTATTCTTTTCTTCCAAAGAAACTGGATTTTCCACTTAACTAATGTAGGAACGCGACAGGTGAATAATCACAACAGGATAACTAAAAAGGTGTGGATAGAAGTGATGGAGTCACTTCTAGCCACACCTGCCTCTCAGTAATAGTGTCGTGATTAGTTAGCCGAAAGCGGACCGAAAATAGTCCAGTGAAAATGGCGATTTTCAAGCCCTCTTCGCCAGCGTTCTATGCAATTAAATCGTTAATCAACAAACGTATTAAACGATATACTTCTCCGCTTCAATCAGCTTGACTGACGCTTCACGTTTTTTCGCGATAATGTTGTATGGATTTGAGCGTGTCAATTTACGCAGTGCAGAAATCATCATGCGCTGGTTGTCGCCATCAACAGCTGCCATCAGCGTTTCTTTCGCATCTCTTTCAATATCCTCAAATGCTTCTTGACAGAAGATTTGTGTGTAAAGAATTTTCTGTTGTTCTTTGTCTTCCCCGTTACGCGCAATTGCTTTTTCTGTACGTAGAAGTGCAGACTCCATTGCGAAGACATTATTAGCGATGTCTGCAATGTTTACAAGTACTTCTTGCTCGGCTTCTAGCTTCGTGCCGAAACGTTGTGCGGCAAGACCAGCAGCGAGCAAACCAATTTTCTTAGCGTTTTTCACAAGTGCTTTTTCTTGTGCAAGCGCTTCGTCACCGATTTCTTCAGGCATCATCATAAGGAGTTCTGCTTGAAGTGCTTGCGCCTGTTGTAGCAATGGCAATTCGCCTTTCATTGCTTTTTTCAAGAACGTGCCTGGCACTAGCAGACGGTTGATTTCATTCGTTCCTTCAAAAATACGGTTGATGCGTGAATCGCGGTAAATGCGCTCTACTTCATATTCTTGCATGAAACCGTATCCGCCATGAAGCTGAACGGCTTCGTCGACGATGTAATCCAATACTTCAGATCCCACGACTTTATTGATTGAACATTCGATTGCGTATTCTGCGATTGCTGCCGCAATTGCTTTGCCATCTTTTTGCTCTTCAAGGCTCAACTGGCTTTGACGCTCTTCAAAGTAACCAACTGTACGGTAAATCAAGCTCTCAGCTGCATAAAGCTTAGATGCCATTGTTGATAATTTTTGTTTCGTCAAGTTGAATGAAGAAATTGGCGTTTTAAACTGTTGACGTTGATTTGTATAAGTAATTGCAAGTTCAAGCGCACGTTTAGATCCGCCCATTGTGCCGACTCCTAATTTGTAACGGCCGATATTTAAGATATTGAACGCAATAATATGTCCACGACCAATTTCTCCTAACAGGTTTTCAACTGGCACTTCTGCGTCTTGTAAGATTAGCGTACGAGTTGATGATGATTTGATACCCATCTTTTTCTCTTCAGCTCCGACAGATACACCTGGGAATTCTTTTTCAACGATAAACGCAGTGAATTTATCGCCATCGATTTTCGCGTAAACAACGAAAATATCCGCAAATCCAGCGTTCGTAATCCACTGTTTTTCACCATTCAAAACGTAGTGTGTTCCAGCAGCATTCATTTTCGCATTTGTCTTCGCACCCAGTGCGTCAGAACCTGAACCTGGTTCAGTCAGTGCATATGCAGAGATTTTGTCACCTGATACAGAGTTCGGCAAATATTTTTTCTTCTGCTCTTCATTTCCAAAAAGGACGATTGGCAAAGTCCCGATACCAACGTGTGCGCCATGCGTGATCGAGAATCCGCCTGCTACAGACATTTTTTCAGAGATAAGTGCAGACGCGATTTTGTCGAGTCCAAGGCCACCATATTCTTCAGGTACATCCGCCCCTAGAAGTCCAAGATCCCCTGCAGATTTCAGTAGTCTTACAGAGTGCTCGAATTCATGATTTTCAAGATTTTCCACAACAGGTAGAACTTCATTCTTCACGTAATCTTCTGTTGTTTTCGCAATCATTTTCTGTTCATCCGTAAAATCTTCAGGCGTAAATACACGGCTAGCTTCAATGTCTTCTGTTAGGAAAGCTCCGCCTTTAATCAGTTCGTTTGTTTTTAATTCAGTCAATGTTGTTTCCTCCTTTTACGTTATCCAGCATTTTTTATAATTTCTTACAACAGTTCAAACACGCCGGCTGCGCCCATTCCGCCACCGATACACATGGTAACGACTCCGAACTGTTTGCCTTGACGTTTTAATTCACTCATCATACGAATCGTTAAAATAGATCCCGTTGCCCCAAGTGGATGCCCGAGAGAGATTGCTCCACCGTTGAAATTCACTTTATCCATATCAAGACCTAAATGACGGATAACTTGAAGTGACTGAGAAGCGAACGCTTCATTCAACTCCCATACATCGATATCCTCAATAGAAAGCCCTGCAATTTTAAGTGCTTTTGGAATGGCTACAATTGGACCGATTCCCATCACTTCAGGTGGTACGCCGCCTACAGCAAATGACAGGAATTTCGCGATTGGCTTCAATCCTTGCGCTTCTGCCACTTCACGGTCCATCACAAGTACTGCGCCAGCACCATCTGATGTTTGTGACGAGTTACCTGCCGTAACAGTACCCGTTACTGAAAATGCCGGACGCAATTTCGCTAATCCCTCTACGCTTGTTCCGTGACGGACTCCTTCGTCCATTTTAAATGTGAAATTCTTCTCGCTATATTTGCCAGTATCATCTACAGAACGCTTCACGACTTCGACTGGTACGATTTCATCATCGAATTTTCCAGCTGCAATCGCTGCACCTGCTTTTTTATGTGACAGTACAGCAAATGCATCTTGCTCTTCACGCGTGATACCGTATTTTACTGCAACTTGCTCAGCAGTGTGACCCATTCCCATATAATACTGTGGAGCCGTTTCTGCTAAGTGAGCATTCGGTCTGATTGTATTCCCCATCATCGGTACCATACTCATTGACTCGACTCCGCCTGCAAGTATCGCTTGCGAGTGACCAAGCATGATGCGCTCAGCTGCATAAGCAATTGATTGAAGACCTGATGAACAGAACCGGTTTACTGTAATTGCGGGCGTCGTATCAGGAAGGCCCGCTAGCGCACCAATATTTCGTGCAACGTTCATCCCTTGTTCAGCTTCAGGCATCGCACAGCCAATGATTAAGTCATCAATTGGGCCGTCATAGCCACCCGCACGTTTCAACGTTTCTTTAATGACAAGTGCTCCTAAATCATCCGGGCGTACGGTTACAAGAGAACCTCTACCCGCTTTTCCCACCGGTGTCCGTGCACCGGCTACTAGTACTGCTTCACGCATTGAATTTCCTCCTTTATATCGGTTGTTCAAAAAGTCCGGTGAAAATTGAGGCCTACAGGAAGTAGGTCATGCAGTGGAGAGGGATTGAAGTTCATCCCTCTTTGATGCGACAGGACGTCGCGACTTTAGACTGCCCTCACTTTTCGGCACTTTTCATCCTCCTTTTTGAACACCCATTTTGCTATACAATACAAACTTAGTTGCGCAGTGGTTTGCCTTTTACGAGCATGTGCTGCATACGCTGTTGTGATTTTGGTTCCGCCACAAGGCTAAGGAACGCTTCACGTTCAAGGTCTAACAGATATTGTTCGTCAACAAGTGTTCCGTATGGTACTTTTCCGCCGGATAAAACAAACGCCAGCTTCTTCGCGATTTTCAAGTCATGCTCGCTGATAAAGCCAGATAGGAACATCCCCTCTGCTCCGAGAAGCATCGTCGCATAACCCGAATCACCTGTAACTGGGAATTTCTCACGTTTAGGTGCTTTATAACCCATGTCAAACAATGCAATAGCTGCTTGTTTCGCATCATAGATTAAGTGATCTGCATTGACACTAATACCATCTGCGAAATCGAGGAAGTTATTTTCACGTGCTTCGTCTCCCGAAGTGGAAACTTTTGCAGTCGCAATTGATTCGAAAACTTTATTGGCAACAAATTGATAGTCAATATGAACGCCCTTCGGCAATCCTTTTAAATGTTTCGTATAAAGCCCTACGTTTCCACCGCCGCCTGGTATCAAACCAACGCCAACTTCAACGAGCCCCAAATAGGTTTCCATTGACGCCTGAATATGTGCTGCTGGCAGACAAACCTCAGTCCCTCCACCAAGCGTCATTGCAAATGGTGCTGCAACAACAGGTTTTGACGAATACTTGATTTTCATCATGGCATTTTGGAATGAGCGAACAGTGAAATCAAGTTCAAAGATATTGTCATCTTGTGCTTCCATAAGAATCATTCCTAGGTTTGCACCTACACAGAAGTTTTTACCTTGATTTCCAATGACAAGCCCTTTGAAGTTTTGCTCAACTTCATCAACAGCGAAATTGATCATTTGAATGATGTCAGGACCAATTGAATTCGATTGTGAATGGAATTCAAGAAGTGCCACGCCATCGCCAAGGTCGATTAAGCTAGCGCCTGAATTCTTTTTAATAACGCCATGTTTTTTCTTATAGCGTTTCAAGTCAATTACTTTTTCATTAACGGGAACAAGCTTGTAATCTTCTCCATCGAAGAAGTAAAGTTCACTGTCTTCTTCTTTATAGAAAGTTTCATAGCCTTTATCGAGCAAACTTTGAACGAATGCTGGAACTTTCTCGCCTTCCTCTTTCATCTTCTTAATAGATTTCGCTACACCGATTGCGTCCCAGATTTCAAATGGTCCCTGCTGCCATCCAAAGCCCCATTTCATAGCATTGTCGATTGCAACGATATCATCTGCAATTTCACCGTTCAGTTGTGCAGAATAAAGCAATGTCGGTGACAGGATATTCCACAAAATTTCACCAGTACGATCTTCCGCATAGACAAGCGTTTTCACTCTATTAGCGAGTCCTTTTTGTTGTTTAGCCATTTCAATAGAAGGTGTTTGCAACTTTTTAGCAGGACTGTAGTCAAATGTCTCTGTATCTAGCTCGAGAATCTCTTTCCCTTTTTTCAAATAGAATCCTTGTTTCGCCTTAGCACCAATCCAACCGTTATCAATCATTTTCTTCATAAATGGCGGCAATTCAAACACTTTTTGCTCGTCGCCTTCCGTCTTGTCGTAAACGTTTTTCGCCACGTGCATGAACGTATCTAGTCCAACGACGTCAAGCGTACGGAATGTTGCAGATGTCGGACGACCGATCAAAGTGCCAGTCACCGAGTCAACTTCCCCAATCGAATAACCACGTTTCTCCATCTCACGCAACGTGATAAGAAGGCCATATGTACCGATTCGGTTTGCGATGAAGTTCGGTGTATCTTTTGCAATTACTACGCCTTTCCCCAGCGTATCTTCCCCAAAACGAGTCATGAACTCAAGTACTTCCGGCGCTGTTGTGCTCGCTGGAATAATCTCAAGTAATTTCAAGTAACGTGGTGGATTGAAGAAGTGTGTGCCCATGAAATGTTTTTGGAAATCTTCCGAACGACCTTCTGCCATCGCTTCAATACTAATACCCGATGTATTTGAAGTAATGATTGTACCCGGTTTACGAACTGCATCTATTTTTTCATACAAACCTTTTTTAACATCAAGATTTTCAACAATCACTTCAATAACCCAGTCAACATCTTTTAATTTTTCCAGATGATCTTCGAAATTCCCTGCTTCTATAAGGGACAGATTACTTTTCTTCGTTAGGGGTGCAGGTTTTTGTTTCAATAGTTTCTGCAAAGCACCTGTTGCAATCTTATTCCTCACAATGCCATCTTCAAGCGTAAGACCTTTTGCCGCTTCCTCTTCAGTTAACTTTCCAGGAACAATATCCAAAAGTAATACTGGAATCCCTATATTAGCGAGATGAGCTGCAATACCCGAACCCATAACGCCTGAACCTAAAACTGCCGCTTTTTTAATTTGATAAGTCACTTGCGAAGCCTCCCCTTTTTCGTTTGAATGAACACTCATTCATTTATTGGGCAAAAAAAATAGAAACCGTTTCTATATCTATTATTGTAGAACATATTGCTAGTTTTCGCAATATTTAAATCTAAAAGTTTTCATCTTAATCAATTTCGCCACGACGTAATTGCGTCCAAATTTTGTGACATCCGCCGGAGGCTTAGGCCATCGAGGAGGAATTGCAGTTCATTCCTCCCTGTTGGTTATCTGAAACATATCATTACCCGACTAAAGCGATTACGTTGTACACTGTCCCTATAAAGGAGGTCAATATATACTATGAAACCAATTACAACAATTGAACAGTTTAATGAAATTATTGCAGGCGATTCCAAAGCACTTATTAAATTCCAGGCAGGATGGTGCCCTGACTGCAGACGCATGGATATGTTTATCGATCCAATCGTTGAGAAATTTAATGAGTACACATGGTATGACGTCGACCGTGACGTACTGCCGGAAGTTGCAGATAAGTATGACGTCATGGGCATTCCAAGTCTTCTTATTTTCCAGAACGGTGAAAAGCAGGCGCATCTGCATAGCGCTAACGCAAAATCACCAGCACAAGTTACTGAATTCCTTGAAGGCGTGAAAGCATAATAGCGTTCAAACACCATCTATACGGGTAGACTCATGTCTATCCGTTTTTCATGCAGCCTTTTACCATATGAAGTATAATAGGGTAAAATGGTAACGAGGTGCGTTAATTGGACTACGAAAATGAAATCCGACAGCTTAAAGCTAAAATCGCTTCCTATGAAAAGGTTCTCCTAGATACAGCGGCACCAATCATTCCTTCAATTGTCGAAAATACAATTCTTGTTCCAATTGCTGGCCACACTAGCCAAAATCGTTTTAATTTAATTCGTACACGCGTCCTCGATTATGTTGGAGACCACAGAGCTACGATTTGTGCAGTATTCGATTTTACTGGGTTAGATCTAAATGACGTTGAGGAATTTGATTTTACAATACTTACAAGCGAAATCGGCCAACTGAATAACACATTGAAACTAATGGGCGTACGTCCTATTTTCGTCGGGTTTAACCCAAGAATAGTCAGAGAAGTCGTACATGCTGGCATTCACATGGAAATTGAAACCTATGTAAACTTCAAAACTTCATTAAAGACTTTGCTAACCGAAAACGACAAATCACTTTCTTCTTTTTGATGAAGTGATTTTTTCATTATGAGAGGTGTGCCTAGTGAAAAAGATGCTGAACGTGAATGGCAAATCGCAATATGACTTGGATATCAACGAGTCATTGCGGGCTTCTGCCTGTGGACCCGTGACGGCTCGTGTTCTAATGGATCAGATTTCTCCGAATGCATTGCCATATGATGTAAACGAATTGTATAAACTTCTTGGCGGGACGAAAATCGGACTTTCAAAAAGGCGTTTCGTGAGTAATATGCGCGAAGTCCTAGGCACCGACTGGACTGTTGCAGAGTGTAGTATAGATGAAGTGATACGCCAAATTGATAGTGGGCGACCCGTTGCGGCGAAGTTTGATAAATGGTTTTCTTTCCGTTGGCGTGGCAGTTACGAATTTGATTATCACTGGGTACCTGTGATTGGCTATGAAAAAAAAGATCATGATGTTGAGCTAATCATTCATGATAATGGCGGGCGAAACCGTCCGAGTCAAGTGCGGCATATTTCTTATTTGAGGGATAAACCTGTTTTGTCATTTGTGAAGATTGAACTGAAAAGTTGAATGCAAAAACATATCTGTTGATTAACTAAAAGTAACCAGAAAATAACTTGATCCCCCCTGGCCGCTACGTGTTTAATTGATTTTGGATCACTTTGGATTGAATGACTTCTATACAATTACCGAGATGTCTGGATGTGTAGAGATAAGACTTTGTCGCATCCCTACACAGTTTTCTCGGTATTCGTATGGTGGTTATTCATCCGCCGCTCTTCAAAAACACGGATACACGAAGTGAAGAAGCTTTTTGGGACGAAAGAATAGAGGGGCTTCTTACCTGGAGAAAAGCCGCCAAAGATGCAGTTTTGGCGGCTGATGCTTTCTTTATGGTTTTTTCTTTTTTTTTTGGTTTTGTTAAATGATATTGTTGAAAATCTAAGAATAAAAGAACTTCTCAAGATTATTTTAATTTACTTGAAATTTTAACTAGAACATAGTTTTTAGTCCACATTTGAGTAGTAGCAATTAATTTTTCTCCATCTTTTTCAAAGAACATACCCCCACCATCTTTCTGTTTAAATTCCCATCCATTTGATACAACCATTTGTTTTAAATTTTCGTCAGCAATCGAAATACCTTTGTTTTCACTACTTGTGATATACCAAATAGAATTGCCTTCTACTGCAATTTCAGCTATTTCACTATCCGATTCCTTCAATTTATCAATCGCTTCTTTTGAAGATATATCATCTATTGGAAGAGAAGGATAATGTAATTTATTTATTAATATGAACACTGCAATAACGGCTATAAATAAACCTGAAATAACCCCGATTTTTTTCAATTAATTATCTCCTTTCTACTAATTTCGAATATCATTTATTATAAGTTCCTAAGCATTCAAACGAACCTAACTTTGATTTTCCTTATTTAACTAAACTGCCTCTTTAGTTGAACAAGAAAAAAGAGCCGTCTAAGCAGCTCAACAATCTTCAAGTATAGCACTCGTTAGTTTAATAAAAGATATTGTAACACTACTAATATAACTTCCCTATTCAGTTAGATAGTTCCCTAATTCGAGTCTGCTTTTTCTTTCTTTCCAATGCTATACCCAAGTACAATACCTAAGATAAGGATAATTAATACATCGATTTCAAAATCCTTTGTTATCAAACTTAATACTACCGCTGCCACAACTGCCCCTAAGATTGCTAATAATAAATTTTTCACATATTGCCCTCCCTCAGCCGCGTAAGTTCAGATTGATTTAATATTATAATTTTATACTAACATTTATTTATTATAGTTGAAATATATTATTAAACTAAACTGCCCCTTTAGTTTAATAAGAAAAAGAGCCGTTTAATCAACTCAATGTTCTTCAAGTAAAGCACCCGTTAGTTGAAGAAGGTTAACTAAGCATACTGCCAAAAAATATTATAAAAATTAGTACCGCAGAAAAACAAATTGTGAAAAATATAGTTAATATACTTCTAGTCAATGATTTCCATTCTTTTACATCCTTTAACCCAAGAATTCCAAGAACAAAAGTTATCAACGTAATGCCTAAGACAATATTTAGTGGATGAGTTCCTAAATTATCGATGAAAAACCTAATAAGTTTAGGCGTTATTGCCAATAGAAATAAAGGGATACAAGATAAAGAAAGAATAAAGGATCATAAATTAATATTAATTTTCATACACACATTTTCCTTTAAAATCAGTATTTTCGTTCCACCCTACTCTTAAATAATAGCTTTTTTCATCACTTCTAAATTCCCCTTTCAAAAATAAATTTCACATTCCACAACAATTCTCCATACGTAAGTTTGACGATATCTATTGGTAAAAGTTTAAAATTAAAAAATAATCTTGTTCAACTAAACTGCGTCGTTAGTTGAATAAGGAATCCCCCTCTGTTACGCTAGTTGTCGTATAGAACTCTCCTGTTATAATTTAATTAAAGATGGAGGTCGTGCGACATGAGTAGTGAAAATAGGAATAGATATACCCAAGAATTAAAGGACGCTGTCCTAGTAAGAATGATGCCCCCTAATAACGAATCCGTTAAGAGTATTAGTAAGGATACAGGTGTTTCAGAACAATCTCTTTATCAATGGAGAAAAAAAGCCCGTATTGACGGAAATGCAACACCTGGAAACGGACGGACTTCAGATCGCTGGAGTAGTGAAGATAAGTTTCTGGTAGTGATGGAAACCTACGCAATGAATGAAACAAATCTTGCAGAATACTGCCGCAAAAAAGGTTTATATAAAGAACAGATTGACGCGTGGCGTTCTGTTTGTCTGAATGCCAACACTGGTGAACTGAATCAAACTAAACGGCTTTCCCAGGAGCTGAAGGATGAAAAAAGACGGACAATCGAGATTGAAAAAGACCTACGTATAAAAGAGAAAGCGTTGGCAGAAGCCGCGGCCTTATTACTATTAAGAAAAAAGGCCCGAGCGATCTGGGGGGACCACGAGGACGAATGATTATCTCGTCAGATCGCGAACTTGCGGTAGAGCTTATCCAAGAAGTGAATCTAAACGGTGCGCGATTGGCTAAGGCATGTTCGGAACTAAACATTAGTGTTCGCACGTATGAACGCTGGGTTTCGGATGATGGAATAAAAGAAGATCAACGTCCCCATGTGCAGCGACCTACACCAATAAACAAGCTGACAGAAGAGGAAAGACAAGTTGTCATAGAGACTACAAAAAAAGAGGAGTTTGTTGATTTACCCCCTTCACAAATTGTGCCGAAGCTAGCAGATGATGCGATATATATCGCATCAGAATCAACGTTTTATCGTATATTACGCGAAGAGAAAATGCAGCAGCATCGCGGACGAAGTAAAAGACCAGAAACGAAATTACCCGAAAGTTATTTAGCAACGGCTCCTAATCAAGTTTGGACTTGGGATATTACTTGGTTGAAAGGACCTGTTAGAGGTCTCTATTATAAGCTTTACTTGATCATTGATTTATTCAGTCGAAAGATTGTCGGTTGGGAAGTTTGGGGAATTGAAGACGCCGCTCACGCTGAAGTATTAATTAAAAAAGCCATTATAAGTGAAAAGATACACGGGGCTCCACTTGTCTTACACTCCGATAATGGAAGCCCAATGAAAGCAGCAACGTTTCAAGTATTACTTGAAAAACTAGGTATCCAAAGCTCATATTCCAGACCACGAGTGAGTAACGATAATCCGCATTCTGAAGCAATCTTTCGAACACTTAAATATCGACCCGAGTTCCCGTATGATGGCTTCGAATCAATTGAAAATGCGCGGTCATGGACCGCCAGGTTCGTTCATTGGCACACGCATGAACATCAACATAGCGGAATAAATTTCGTTACTCCAGAACAAAGGCACACAGGTGCCTATATTGAAGTACTAAAAAATCGACATGAAATCTATCAACTAGCAAAACAAAAGCATCCAGAGCGCTGGTCAGGATCAACAAGAAACTGGAATCCACACGAATCAGTCGCATTAAATCCAATGAAACAAAAATTACGAACAGATAAAACCCGCTAATAAACGATTGAAGATATCTACGAATAGCATTTATATTCCTCAGTCTCTCTTTATTCACCTCTTCTATTGATGATGGATCAGAGTAAAACTCTGATCCATCATCAACAGAAGAGCAAGCGAAGCGCGGTAGAAAAACGAAACTATATCGACTTAATAGCTAATCTAGAAAAAGAGCAATATGCGACAACTATCTTGACAAACACCGCCCCGTTAGTTTAACAAGCAAAAAGAGCTCCCTAAGAAGCCCCTGTTGTTCGACTAAAGCTCCCTTTACTTTAAGTTCATTCCTTCACGATCTAACACATAAAATATCATAATCTATCAGAGATAATAAAATTAATTAATTTTGAAAGGGAATAGTTTATAATCTCCAACTTTTTATTTCATTCGTATGGCTCGTAATGCTTTAATTTATCTTTTGAAAAAATCGTGGAATCTATTGAATGATATTCATACTGTCCTATCTGTTCTTTATTGTGAGCAAAATAAATATACACCACATTTGGTTCATCTGAAAAAATGACGTTAACCCAATACTTTGGCAGCCCTGCAAGATGCCATTTACCTTCAATTGACTGTATATCTTCCTTACCGTATGACATCTCTTCTGTCAGGAAGTCTTCAATTTCATTTTCGTACAAGCGTTTTTTTGTTTGTACAATATAAAACGGAACAAGTAATAAAATTACCAACCCAATTATAATTAACTTTTTCATTCAATCAACCCCAATACGAAATCTGCCCTTTGTTTAACTAATCGACTATCGAAACACTCTTTTTAAAAAAGATATCCAAATTACAGCAGTTCTTCTTCAACTAACCAGCATATGTTTCAACAGCAAATTGACAAAAAAAAGCTCCTCGTTTCTCAAACTGCATTAATAGTATATCGTCCTAGGGGTGCTTTTATTTCAAAGAAATATTTTTTATTTCTCTTTAATTTTTTAAATTTCATGCTATTGCCAGGTGAAATTTGAAACTCATCAATGATAATATTACCCTGTTCATCTTTTATTCTTAGCAACACAACACTCTCACTATTCGCATCATTAATAACCTCCTTTGTCCAAAAAAAGCTATCGTATATTACATAATCTTGTGTATTAATCGAATCATAAAAGAAACTAATGCCTCGCCATTCTTCATTATCATCTGTTATTTCTACTATTCCATGAACTATTGGAAAAAAGAATTGATTAACAACCCTTACATCTTGCACGACTAGACTACCGATTATCGTAATTATAAAGGTCATCAGGGAAGCTATAACTACTTGTAAACGACGTTTTTTATTGATGCGTTTAAACGGTTTTTTCGCA
>NZ_JADPRZ010000061.1 GCF_017347095.1 Sporosarcina sp. E16_8
GAAGACGTTTTTCCTTTCTGTAGACTCTAATGGACAGTATAGCCATCAAGCCTTGGACAGATAACCCCGTCAACAATTGGACCTTTGAATGCAGCATTAACAATATTGTAGACCACGTCATTCCTTCTTGAAAATAAAATTGAGGGTTACGTATAACAGAACCAGCAAAACTTCTCATTTCGTATCCATCATTTTGCCAATTAGCCATGTACGTATTATTTCCAAACCATTTTCTAAAACTACCTCCTTTGTTACAAGGAAACCATTTAAGTTCGCTATGTTTCGCCTCTTCATTGTTTGAAAAATTCCAACCACAGTTATTGTAGTTTACCTCATGCCAAACCCTTAAAAATCTGTCATTTTTACCCGTTGCAAAACCTTGTTTAGGATAAGCATAGTCGACTAATAATTTGTTATTAAATGATTTTAAAGCTTTATCACTTACCCAATATCCAATCGGACTTCCAGGTATTTTGCTGAATTTTTCTTGATTAAATGAAAAACGATATGAAACTGAAGGATTTTGTACAGCCTCTATTACTTTTTCTCTTTTTTCTGTAGCTGTTCTTTCATCAACTAATCTTAAATAAACACCTAACCCATTATTCATCTTATTATTCCTTAATATAAACGCAGTGGACTGTACAACTTCCCCACCAATTTCTTCAAACGCCCTTGGTCCTAGATGTAACATCGTGTCAATATATTTATTCGAAATGATTTTTCCACGTAGCTTTTCAAAGCTAGATAAAAACATCCATGAATGCTGATTAATCGCTGCATAAAATCCGTTATCTTTTTCATATTGATCCACTTCCATAAACGCAGAAAACAAATCCGATTTGGAATCAGGATAGTTTTTCTTTAGAAAACCAGATAACTCTTTACTCATACTTCCTGATCCCATATACGGTGGATTCATCACGACAATATCGTATTCATTGCGCATGATTCTCGCCTGTTTTATTAAATCAGGTAGAATGTCAAGTGCAATCGTATGATAATCTGCTTGAAATAAATCTTGAACTGGTGCATCTACAAACTCTTGCAACCTCTGTTCTATAAACTTAGTATCGCGCTCGCTAATGTTAATTAGGGAGCCGTATGTTTTGGCATTTTGGTATTGGTTAAAGAATGCTTGTACTTTTTTGAAATTATCACCCTGTTCTTCTCCTGCAATGTAAGCAATCACTTCATCTGCTACATTATTCGTTTCTTGAATCGACGCTAAATGTAATGTAATGCCTTCTCGTTGAATACTGCGCAGGAAACGTTTATTGTATTGCACCGCTTTCATAACAACAGCAAAGCTTGCTAATTGATATGCTCGATCATCAATATCTAAACCATACAAGTTGTTTTCAAGAATTAACTTCGGAATTTCACTTTCCATATAACCACGTTTCCTGTAAATTTCATATAAAACATCAAACATATATACTAAAATATGCCCACTTCCCATCGCCGGGTCAAAGCATTTAATATCTTCTACTTTTAATTCTTTATTGACATATGTAGCAATTTTTTCTTTGAAATCTTCCTTACCATGTTTCAAGAAATAATCCCAATTAACAATTAAGTCTTCATCTTCAGGATGTGCTTCTGTCCAGTAACGTCCTAAAGAATTTTGCACCATGTATTGAACAATCCAATTTGGTGTGAATAGCTGTGTTGCAAATGGAATCTCTTCTTTTGTGTATTTTGATTTTTGTTTAAACACGCGATCTTTTTCTTCTGCAATATAGTATTGATACAACCACCCAATCACTTCAATTTTTCCGAAGCTTTTAGTAAGTTCCCCATTTTGTACGAGTGTATTAATAATTGATTCACGGTCTAATAAGAAGTCCGGCAATAGTAGTTCCGTATAATCCTGAATATTTTCAAACATAAACGGCAGGACTTCGTTTAAAGCGTTACATTGAGCAATTAATAACTTTCGATAGGCACCTTCTGTATCTCCGTTGTTCAGTAGTTCTCTTACTTCTTCATTATTTACTGGTAATTCCATTGATTCAAATTCAGTTAAAATATCTGGATCTACCTGACCTGTACTACTCGATAACACATTCACTCGTTCTGGTAAGTAGTCATGTATTTCCATATAACGAATTGCGATGATGCGATTAAACCATGTGTAAGCGACTTCTTCTAATACTTGTTCATGGCCTTTTTGCTCCAGCTGCTTTTGTAGGGAACTGAATGCGGATTTCAAATATACAGGGTATAGTTCTCCATTAATTAACAGCTGCCCGGATTGTACTTCGATTGTTAGTGCTGTTTTATCATCTATACCAAATAATTTTGCACGTAAGCTAACTTGCCTTAACAACTCCTGACGTGCATTGATCGCAAAGTTTTTTAACTCTGTTTTATTCATCTCTCCCGCTCCTTTTAAAAAAAGGGGGATGACAAAGAAATCCTTGTCTCCCCTAATTATTAGTTAATTTCTAACGTATGGTCTTTCAACTCTTTTAATAGGGCTACACGTAGCTCTTTGATAGCTTCATCTAGTTCGTATTGCGTTTCAATCTTTTTATAAGTAATCATACTTGCAAGATCGGCGGATGAAATAACTTTCAATGTCTTTTCTTTTACATTCTCTACTGGTGCTGGATTGTTGGTATCTGTTACAGGTGTTTTAATGATTCGTTGTTCCTTTTCCTTCGCTTTTCGTTCAACCTGGTCTGTTAACATACGCAGTTGATCCAATTTCATACGAATCGAGACTAAGCTCTCACCTTGCATAATTTGCTCTTTGTTTTGTTTAAAGGATGCGTCTACACTCATGATGACTTCAAGTACAGGTGGATTACTTTGATAATAGTCACGTAAATCTGCAATGCGTTTCTCAAATTGTTGTACTTGCACTAAAATAGCTTGTTTTTGTTCTGTTACTTCGGTTTGAATAGCACCACTTAACTTTTCAACTAACTGTGGCAACTGTGGTATTTCAAGATATGGCTCAAGTTTCGTTAAAATATCCGTTATTTTCTTTTTCACAATAGCCACGGCATCTGACTGCATATATTGTAAGTCTGCTTGATATTGTGTTAATGCTTCTACCGCATCATCAAAACGGTCAACTGGCGATTTTAAATAAAACCCTGTTAATTGGTCGATTTTGTCTGTCCATTCTTCCAGATCATCCTCTAATGCAATAAATTCACGTACTAATTGTTCTGGGTCACGAATTTGTAGTAATTTGTGCACGTCCATCGAAAGGGCATTAATTTCCCGTTCACCGGGATACGGATAGCTAGAATGACGATTTATATCACGTTTGTGCTTGATTTCAGCTAATGGCTTTACTATACGTTCTGACAACGCTTGTTTGATTTCCCTCACGAAATCTTGATAAGAATCACCAACATCTATACGCCCGAAGAATTCACGGAAAATAACTGTAAATTTAAGTCGAATTTTTGGATCTACTTCAATTTCAGGAATGACACGGATTTTATCACGCTCAGATAGCTTGCCTAACTTATCATAAAACTGAGGTGTAATTGGCAAGAAACGTTCGTCCGCTTCTAATAAATGTAGTTTACCTGCTTGCATCAATGCTAGCACTAATCCAATTGTGTCGTATTCACTCCAGCCATAAGGGGCATGGCTATATTTCTCTATAACTTCTTTTAATGACGGTTTTTGATGTAGACGAATGACTTCTTCTAAATAGCGCATCATTTCATCATAAGCCTTGCGGTTACCTGTTTCACCAAGTAAATCATATGCAATACCACTTTCAGCTAATTGACCCCATTGCGCCTTAGCTGACTTGAAAGGAATTGGCGCATCAATATATTCTAAATATTTATACGTGTTTTGGATAAGCATTGTGAATGCTTCGGTTACTTGTGCTTCAAAATTCCCTCGGAATGCGCGCTCCTGCATTTGAATGTAAAATGTTGCTTGTTCACATGCTTTTTGAAGTAAAACTTCTGCTTTTTGTTCAAACTCATCAGTAGAAGCAAGTTTTGCATCATAAATACGATGTTGCGCTTGTGTTGTACTATTGTTACGTTTTAAATTCACATACCGCCGCACTTGTTCAGAGTAACGAATGGCTTCTTCTGCCTCTGCAATAAGTTCTTCGTTCAAATAAATCACCATTTGTCCTTCAACAGCTTGAAGTTGTGCTTCTGTTATAGATATAGAACCAGCATACACTTGCAGTGTTAAGGCATGAGACATATTTCCTTTTGCATAACTATCAAAGCGCTTATTAAAATCAAAGGGTTGTGTGTCTTTGCGATAATCAAACTTTGTCTTTGGATACATTTTCATAAAGAATAAATCACCAATTTGTTCTTTGATTTTACTTGCATTCACTTCCAAGCTGCGGATTTCTTTATTGATTTCTTGTTCTTCATCTGATAGGAATGAATACGTACCATCCGCATGTTTTTCAACGAACATCGCTTGTTCTAGACGGTTTAATGACTCTTTGATAGGTAAGTCCGTTTGATCGGAATCAATAGATTCGAGTAAAAGTGTTGCTATGTTATTCGATGTTGCTTTAATCCCATCAATTCCTTTGATTAAATACAGCACTTTTAATACTTCTACATCTTGTGTAAGTAAATTTTCATGATTTCTTGCTCGATCTTCTGCACGGGAAATGGTTTGTGTAATACTTGATTCTAAGAAGTGACGAATGGACGGGAAAAACTCCGCCATTGTTACAAGACTTCCAACTTTTTCTTTCCTATTTAAGATGGCTGCTTCTTGGAATGCTTTTAATAAGGAGCGTTCTCCACGTGAAGTTGAAGTACCCCCTTCACCGTGGATATTGATTTTTTCTAATACTTTTTGTAAAAGTTCCACTTGGTATGGCACAAAAGGATAAAATGATGTAAATTCTTCTACCGTACGATAGCCAGGACGTAATTGTGTAGTATCTGTATCAAATGACAGACGATTGCGTATTAATTGTTCGATTGGCTCAAACGTTGCTTGTAATGTTTTTTCAGCCGTTTCTGTCTTCTCTAAAATACGGTGTCTAATCACCTGATCAGTATTGGAGCTAGAAAGGTTAATGCGTGTAGCAAAGCGCCCTTGGATTTTAGAAAAGTCATTTGTGCTATGTACAGTCGTAGCTGCTGTGATTTTTTCTTGGGAAGTCACAATAATCCATGCTTGTCCCATCGTAGCAGCACCGATTTCTTCTACTGCATTTTGTAAATCCAGCATTAAACTAGAATCCGTTCCAATATACTGTCCTACTTCATCGATTAAAAAAATAAGACGATACTTTGGACCTTGCAATTTGCAATAGTCAGCAATAAGTTTGGCTAAGTCTATTGCGGATATAGAAGAATTGCCTTTCGTAATTTCAAATAAAAATTTGGCAGACTCCTCATCGTAGCCTATTTCAATTAACGCTGTAATAACTTTTTTACGACGCGTCCCCATCTTTATACGGAATATTTCCCACTCTTCTTCGTATAATTCACGAATTTTATCTTTAAATAGCTGATATTGTGCTTCATTGGCCAACTGTCTTTCAAAGTTTGCAACCCATAACGTATGGGAATAGCCCAAATGACCATTAAATATTCGTAACATGATTTCGATAACACTTTCTTTATTCGTCCGCGCAGAATTGGCACCTGATTCAGACCCAACGTTAAAAAGGAGCGTATCGGATTTCTTTTCATTACTACGAATCATTAGGTTTAATAACTTTTCATCATTAAACTTATCTTCAAAAAGTTCATACGCTTTTTGATTGTCTACTTCTTTACCATCAAGTAGGTAAGAAAGTATTTTCAGAAAATGCGATTTACCAGATCCAAAGAAGCCCGAAACCCAGACACCAGTATCCTTTGTTGGGGATGTGTATGCTTTTGTGTAATTTTGATAAAACGTTTGCAAGTTTTCTAAAATTTCTTTTGTGACAACATACTCTTCAAGCTCATTTTTTATTGTTGCTTCATCTAGTTGACCAGCTTGCACTACTCCGTTAATTGGACGCAATATATCTTTCTTGAATATTCCTTGAATAATCACTTGATTTCCCTCCTTACGAAATACGCGCTATTTGGTATTCATCTTCATTTTCAAAAATGTTAAATAGTTTTAGTTCCAAACCTGTAAAATGTCCCGGATAGAAAAGTATAATTGCTTTACGAAATGCATGATTAGAAAGTTTCTTCAACAAATGACTGGAGCGAAGAAAAGGATGTACAGTTCCAACACCAGTAATGAATACTAATTCAGCGTCATTTACACGCTCTACAAACGTATCAACCATTAAGTTTTGGTCTTCTAGTACGGTTTGTAAGGCTTGCGTCAGCTCCCCATAGCCTTCTTCTTCTGCAATCTCAAGTAACTCATCGATGTCGTCTTCAAACATACTTAAAAGAAATTGAAATAAGTTAATTTCTTTTATATTTAAAGAACTACGTTTGAGTAGACTTTCTACATAGGTACGAACAATGAGCTCATCTTCTGGTGGATAGTCAAGTATATAATGAGGGATTTCACTGCCAATTCCCGTCGGTGTTGTGAACCCTTCCTCATTAATACGAGCCTCCATTGTTTGTAGTCGGTTATAGGTTGTCATAGTTTATTCACCTTCCTTTAGATTGCATAATAAGTAAAGTAGCGGATCATGTTCCTCCGCGTACTGTTTTAGATTCTGGCTTAAATGAAGAGGTACTATTCTATTCTGTTTTTCTAATACTTCAACTAGCTCGGCTTCTTTAAAGAAGCGTAATAATATACCACCAATTCTTTTTTTCGTATCAGGATGCCAGTTGAGAATTTTTTCTGATTGTGCCTCTTTTCGTTCTAGGAAGTAAGCTAAATCAACATATTGAAAGTCGTATTTATTACTTTGGTAATTTAATACAATCACTTCCTGGAAAAATTCATAAGCATAACGATACCCTTTTAAAAAGCTATATAGAACAATAGCTTTTTGATCGAATCGTGAGCCACTTAAATAATAATCTACTAATGACGGACTCAGTGTTTCCGTACGACGGTAAACCATTTGAAATCGCTTGCGAATCCCTGACTCACTTCTCATCTGAAATAAATTTTTTCCGATTACTTCATGAAGTATTTCTCCACGATTTAAGCCTTTTTGTTTGTATGCCAAAACAATGTGTATCTCATGCTGAAACCAACCCTCGCTCGTAAATCCCGCTGAATAGTCCATCATAGTTTAAATTCCTTTCGTAAAATAAAGAAATAGTACATTTATACTTGTTATTATAGCAGTTTTGGTAAAGATAAACCCTCGTTAGAGTATAGCGGAAACACTTTCCACATCCAAATTTCAAGTTTTTTTCAAAACAGTAAATTCTGTTAACCTTATAGGACTATATATATAGTATCACAAAATAAAAAACTTTAATTTACGTCATATACGTAATTAAGTTTAGCTACCAAAAAAAACAAAGTAAAAAGCAGTTACATGTGATTGAATTAATCACACGTAACTGCTCGTTCTGTTTAAGTCTATAGATTAATATACCTTTAGAATACTTTTCACATATACCCCTTTTCTTTAAGCGAAAGAAACTTATGATCACCAATAATCACGTGATCCAATAGTTCCACCCCCATAACACTACCTGCTTCAGCCAATCTCTTTGTAACTTCTATGTCATCAGGCGAAGGAGTAACTGTGCCGCTGGGATGGTTATGAAGACAAATTATAGAAGCAGCACTATGTTTCACAGCTTCTTTATACACCTCCCTCGGATGTACTATCGAGGAATTTAACGAACCAATGAAAATGGTCTTTTTATGAAGCACTTCATTCTTTACATTTAGATACAAGACTACGAAATGCTCCTGCGTTAGTAATGTCATTTCTGCCATCATATACGACGCTGCTTCCTCTGGGGATCTTATTGTATAACGTGTTTTATTCTTTCCAACGTTTCGTACCTTTTTAGCGAGAAGCATACCCGAATGAACTTTCAAAGCTTCATTATGTGTCATGCCTTCCTCTTCCAATTCGGAAACTGTCATCTCTATCAAAGTCCTTAACCCATGGCCTGCTAAACGACCTGTAAATTCAGGTGTTGAAGAGGGTCCGATTAAGACAGCAAGAATGTCCTGTAACTCTATGACCGCTTCAGAACCGACTGCATCATATGTTGCTACTGCTTCACGAGCAGATGAAATATATTTTTTAGTATTCATTTTAATTGTCCCTTCTCACACAAAGCTAGCGCCGAGTGGCACTACCTTTCATGTGCCACTCTTCCCTACCCGGTGGAGGGTTTTTTATGTTATAATTAATCTACATTGTTTTAAAGAATCACTTTTTACGAGACGAGAATCTTCTTGTCTCTTTTTTTTCACCCATTTTTGCTACCACGGTATCATTCCAGCCCAACTTCTTAAGGTTAGAAGCAGTGATGTTTAACACTTTCCATGGATTAACGCCTTCCAAAACCATGTTTTGCGCTAATTCTTTAAGCCCCTCTTCATTGAAACTCCACGATGCAGATATACTGTAATCCCAAATCACATCACCAGTATCAACAGAACCATTTACATCAACGAATGCTTTCAACTCTGCTTTCATTGCTTTTAAAGCTGCTTCAACGCGCTCAATTTCTTTACCTAAACTTACTGCATGATCCATGCTTTTAACTTCCTCTGTCTTTGCTAGTACCATGATTGAATTCCTCCTTTAGATTCCAATATTTCCGCTACCGATAACTTTTACATCACCGTTTTCTATGGACAAGAAAATCTCTTGAATGTCGGTAAGCAAGTTTAGCTTTTTAACTTCTCCTTTGCTATCAAGTTGATAGATACCACCAAACTTAAAGACAAGGAATTTCCTTTCTTTCTTTTCATCCACATAACAGATGAAACATTTCTTTGTACCCCCCTTTTTAACATCGGAAATTAGACTTTCCAATTGTTTTCCAACCATTTAAATCACTCCATTCCCTTTTATTTTTGAAAACAAAAAAAGTCGACCGTACCCCGAAGGATTCAATCGACTTTTAATATATATCACGCAAAAATGCGGAAATACCCATATGGATATGCTTGTATGCAATTTTGTGACGTACAATTACATCTGCCTATCTTTTCCCGAAACGAGAATACAAAGGCTGCAACATTTGTGTCGAATCTCCTTTTGTATAATGAAAAGGTATAACGACTTTCATCAAAATACGATGACTTGGAAACTAATAGAATATAGTTTAAGTTTATCAAATCAATGTAGGCGTCGCAACACTTTGGAAACAGAAACGATTAACTACTTAAAAGCTAAGTAAATCTACAAATTTCTTTAACTTTCTATTTTTGGTATTGTAATAATCTCCAATTCATCATTTGTGTCGTCAATTATTAACGTTGATTTCAGAAAAGCTGTTTTCGGGGGTTCTGTTTTATAAAACATATTATCATATGAATAAACTAATAAAGAAAATTCAAAACCCTGAAGTTTTTGAATATATTCAGGTAATCCAACGCCAATCAGCAATCGAATTTCAAAGTCATCCGTAAAGCATGAAAGCTCAGGATTTTCTTTTTTCTCCAGTGCTTTTGAAGCTGCATAATGATTTTCTCTATACCAATTAGATTTCAGATTCATTAGTTCAAAAATATTATCATCATCAATATCTATTTGTTCTAGTAGGATCTTATAGTTTTGTATAATAGGAGATAAAGAACCTAAGTAGTCCAAAATAAGTTTCTTATCATCTTGCCTATATACCGATAAATCTACTTCCAAAAACTTCAAGTACCTTTCAACATCATGTTCATAAAATTCACGGGTGATTTTTCTCTCAAGTGATACTTTCCTTAAATACTTTAATTTCTTCAAATCGCTAAGTTCCCTGTCTAAATAAATGGCATCAGAACGCAAGGTATCCATTTCAACTTCATAACTTTTTTGAAGTTCTTCCATTAACTTTTCTAGGCTGAAATAATATTCCTGAGCCAGTCTAACTAAATCTTTTACAAGGACTTTTTTTATACCTCCATATTCCTTTTCTGCTTGCTGGTTATTGGAGTACAGGATTAAAACATACTCGCCTAGTGCATGCGAACTTGACCAACTACTAAAAAATCTTACTGAATTTTTAAAGCCAGGTAAATTCCTAGAGTTACCGTTTACTGCATGGATACCAAACCATGCTCTAACTTCTTTAAAGTATTCGCGGTCCGTATACGGTTTACCAAATTCGAACGCATTGAAAATTTCGTTAGAATCAGATTTGTACTCTTTAATTTTTTTAAACACTGAACTAAAGGCTAACCATAGATTTTCTATACTTTCAATGATCATATCGATATCTATTAAAAAATGAGCAAAATTCAATGAACTTTTATTCATATTCCGGTCTAATACTGGTTCTTTAATTCCTTCAATTGCTACGTCTAACCAATCCATACATGAACAAATCTTGCTCCAAGCATTCGCATCTTTATTTTGAGTTGAATAAATACGAACATATGAATTGTTAGAATTAACAAAGGATCTAAATTTTTTAGTTAGCTCTCCATCTAATTCCGCTATCATTACAAACACTCCTCAAAGTAATTTATTGTTTTCAACCAGATTTTAATATTAATAATTAGGAATAAAACTTTAGAAATTGCATTCTACAAACCTTACAAAACATTCGTTCTATAATCATCCCACAAAAGATGAATGTTTTCCAATTCATAGAGATTAGAATTCAGCAAAAAACACCGAAGGAATTAATCCACATCGGTGCTAATTCTGTTCTATATTCATCTTTTAATAACTACTAAACTTGCGAAAACATTCAATCGCAAACGGACAGTGCCTACAATGGCTAGAAGGTGTTGATTGGAATAAATTTTCCGCTTCTTCTGGTAGTAAGTCTAAGATCTCCTGCTTGGAATTGATTTCATTCGCCACACGTAAAGCCCATTGTCTTGAATCCTCCATGTCAGACCGATTAAAAACATGTTTACTCGCTCTCCTGAACCGGAGAAAATATAAGCTACCTTCAACCGTATGTCTATTCTTTAATTGTCCTATAGCCCACGCATACAGTCCTAATTGATGATTGTCACGAACATCGTATCTCACACGATTCGTTTTCCAATCGACTATTTTACTTCCATCTGGTGAAACAAGATCAATATAGCCTTGCAACATCGGGGCAGAATCTGCATCGGATAAAGGTAGTTGAAAATGGATCTCCGTGTTCCCCATATCCTTTGTTAACGGCGCATGACTCACCAACTGCGATAATTCATCCTTGGTTACTTCTGGATGAAACTCAGCTTCAATCATGCCATTTAAAACGGCTTCTGAATGAGATACCCCATTAATTTTATCTTCGACTGCTTTATGAACACCCTTACCCAATGCTAAAGGATATGTCGTTGGTTCTTCGTATCCTTCAATGTATTTCTTGAAGAATCGATAAGGACAGGTTGTGTAAAGATTTATGCGTGAAAAAGAGTAAATCATGATGATCTCTCCTTTCTTCATTTTCTTTCAATAAGTAAAAGGAGACTGGAAACCCAATCTCCTTCTACTAAATTCCCATCAGCTAAAACGGCAGGTCATCATCACTTACCGCAATAGGACCTCCACCTGTTTCGAATTGATTACTATTTTGATTTTGAGCGTTACTGTTACCAACATATGGATTGGGTTGTTTCTGGTAGTTCCCTTGTCCTTGCTGTGGTTGATTGACCTGACCTTGTGGTTTCGGATCTAGGAACTGTACAAAGTCAGCGACTACCTCTGTAACGTATACACGGTCGCCTTTATCATTCTCATAGTGTCGAGTATTAATACGACCATTTACAGCCGCTTGACTACCTTTCTTAAGGAAGTTCGCTGCATTTTCAGCCGACTTTTTCCAAACTTGGATCATGATAAAGTCTGCTTCATTTTCACCATTCGCATTTTTAAAAGGACGATTGATCGCAAGTGTAAAGTTACATACTGCCACACCGTTTTGTGTATATTTCAATTCTGGCTCTTTCGTTAATCGGCCTACTAGGCTTACGTTATTCATAATGTTCTCCTTTTCTCGTAACTGTTTTACAGTCACGTCCCTATTTCTCCTTCGTAAAGGGTGACGGATATTTTAATTAGCGAAAGACATTTCATCTTCCACGAATGTTTCATTTTTATGAGTACTTTTTATGGGCGTTTTCTTTTTATCCATTTCAAGCATGTAATAAAGAAATACGACGTTGTACACGACCTTATCCATGCCGAAGTCGTAGGTTGATAACGACGCTTTCCATGCCCTCCGTGCTATTTCAGTACCTTCTTTAGCCCAACCGCTACGTTCCTCTTCATCTTTCACGTATTCAGCCAACAGTTGATTGAACAACAAATAAATTCGTGCGTTATGACACGACTGAATGACATATTGAAGAAGTTCATTTTGGCGTTCTGCTTGATTTTCAATATGAGCGACGACCATGAACAAAGCAAAGTGTTTTACCAACTCACCATGCTCATACTTTTTCCAATCCCTTAAAACCGATTCTCGATTCTTTTTAAAATCGTTACGATCTTTTCGTTTGTATTCAGCCCATCCGATTAATCGAAGCTGACGTGCATTTAAACTTTCAGCAGGATGTACTGGTTTCTTTCTTTTCCCAAAATACTTTTCACGTACTTTGTTATAAGGAAGACCTGACAACTTTGCTTCAAAGTCCAAAACACCACCGGAAACGCCACAGTACCAACATTTGTACACTTGATCTTGTGTATTTAAAGATAGGTAAAACTTATGACCTTTTCCAGGCTTAGAATCTTCTTCGCAAAACGTGCATTTGCAAAGTATCTCCTTTTTAACGTGAGTCCGAGGATTGAACGTTAGTCCATATTCCTCGGCAACTTTTAGGATCTCTGGGAGCATAATTAAGCACTCCTTTTATCTGCATCTTCCAATTTCACGAAAAACGTAAATCCATTTTTAATACGAGTCTGCATTGCAAATTCGCTACCTTCGAATAGATGCTTCGTTTTCTCAACCGCTTCTTGACCTTGTGCAAAAACCATAGATTGCTTATTATCCGCAATGTTTTTCACATACATTTTCGCAAAAGATACGCCAGCTGGTGTTGTACCTGGTTCGTATTTTTCCATAATGAATGCTTCAAGTGGTTCAGCAGTATCAGAAACTAATTGCTTTTCCTTTTGACCGGGTTCTGCTTGTTCGGGCGATGATTCAACTTGAACATTTTGTTCTTCCATTTGAACCAGCGTGAACGTTTCAAGAAAATTAAAGCCACTTTCATTTTTAATGACCAAAGACAACTCTTGCCCCGTTTGAAAATGACTCAAAGATTCAATTATTTCTTCTTTCTCTTTTACCAAAACAAGACTTACTTCACTGCTTGCTTTGTTCATTACGTTTAATTTTGCAAACGGAACATTTTGTGGACTTACGCCTTTTTCAAAACTTTGTAGGATGAATACCCCTTCGACAGCGTTTTCCTTTGGCTGTTGAATAGGTGCTTCAGGAGTCTGTTGATGCTCAACCACTTCGCTTTGTTTTTCAGGGGCTGGATTAGACTGGTTCGGAATGTCTGCATTTCCACTATTACCATTTTCATTTTCTTCGAGTGACATTTCTTCACGGGTGTACAAACCACCCAATGGGAACTGACGACGAAGTACGAAGACTTCAGCTATTTTCTGGATCATAGCCGAGGGCATTTTATCCCAAACGTTTTTATTTTTATACCGCGAGTTTATTTCTCCTGAATTCGCTTGAAAGTATTCCTGGAAATCAACGAATACAGCAACTGGTCTAAAACGTTTATGATGCATGACTGCGTAAGCACCAAGTATTGGACCACGTTTCTGACCGAATTCATGTCGCACACTTCCTTCTGAAGGGATGAACTCGAATGTATCTCCCTCTCTAACCACGTTAGCGTTGGGAGGCCCTACATAGCCTTCTTGTGTAGTCGCTACACGAAGCAACCCATTGCGAGTAGTAATGAAAGATGTATTCGGTCCATTCTTCGTTTCATAACGTTGAAAAACGATATCACCAAGCAAAGGATTCAAGCCGAATGTCTCACACACTTCAATAAAATGATTCGCCTCTTCTTGCGTTCCTTTTGCTGGCTGTACAAACCGATTCCAAATCAACGACTTCTGTTCGTTTGTAAACGTCAATACTTTTTCCATTTAAACCATCTCCTTTTGTATTTTTTATAAATAAAAAAGTCGACTTTACCCATAAGGGATCAATCGACTTTTAAATAACCTACTCTGGCAGAAAACGAAAGTTGTTTTGTTTTCATATCATTTCATTGCAGTACTCCTTTCTAATTTTTGAAACAAAAAAAGCCGATATCGCCCAAAATGGGATCAATCGGCTTTAAATATATATATCACGCAAATAATGCGTAAGTATCTCGTGTGCGTAAAGCAGTTTTGTGACGTCATACGTCTGCCTAACTTTTCTCAAAGAGAATGAAAATACGAAGGCTGAACATTTGTGTCGAATCTCCTTTAGTAAGTAAAAGGTATGGCGACATTCACCTGAAAATAATGGTGACATGAAAACTAATGAAATATGTATATATTATATCTAACGAAAAATTGGATAGCAAGCTGAAGCGAAATCTTATAAAAAGTTTATAAAACTCTACCTCTCTTTTCTTTTAGAAACAAGAGAAGTAGAATTTTGAATCACTTTTATAATTAACAGAATTAATGAGACTTTTATTCTTTATTTCCTTTATCCAAAGTTTTGAATGACTCAGGAGACTTTATTTCATTATTGAAAAAGTAAGCTTCCGCGGATTTACCAATACCCCATGTACTTGCAGCAGCAATCGATCCTGATACTGCGAAACCTCCTACTGGAATTAGCTTGGCCGCTTGTCGTGCAACTTCCCTTAAACCAAAACCTGCACCGACATTTATACCCGCTGCAGCTAGATATTCCAAAGCAGTTTCTTTTGTTGCTGTTCTTCCAGATAACGCGCCAATCACACTAATCATTAACATTTGAATCGGTACTAACAATGCTATATCAGCAATTGGAATGGGAGTAGAACCTACACCCCCAGCTATAGTTGAGAACCTCTTAATTAGATCCGAGGATAATTTCTTTAATGGTATTGATCTTTTTTGCGCTTGAAAAAAATCTAATTGCGCTGACTCAGGTAAGTTTTTTCCTATAAAGTCTAACAAAGTATTAATATTCCAAAGATCATCTTTCAGTGATGCTACCGGAATAATTCCTAAGTAATCACTACCACTAAGTTCATAACCGTAATATGGAATGTTAGCATTGAGCGGCTTCTTACTCGCATTCAACATGCTGCTTATTACATATTCCATTTGTTCATCTAAGTCAGCCGCTTTAATTGCAAATTCTTCTGGCGGCCACTGTCTTGGATTCTTAAAGGTATCTGCTTTATTTAGTATCATAACCAATGGAATATCATACTTTAGATTTTCTTTAATAAATTTCTTTAGCTCAGCTCTAAATTCCATATCTTTTTCAGCTGCGCTTACTTGTGGCATTGCCATAACATGTAGTATTACGTCTGGCTTATGCTTCAAAATGCTATTTTTTAATGCAGATATTGCATCATCTTCTACTGATTCATCAGGTTTTGACGACTCAAAAACACCTCTAGTATCAACAACCTTCCATGTTGAATACTCTTCAGCAAATGTAATCAAATAGGGTTCGTCTTGGGGCTCTTGGGCTTGGAAGTCATTAGTTTCCGCTACATCTTTTCCAGCCAATGCATTAATCAGTGACGATTTACCATGACCGCGTTGTCCCATTAACATTAATACTGGCGGTCTACTTTCATCAACCAACTTTCTAATATCATCAAGAGCTGGTCCCAAAACCAATTTTTTAATTTGAGATTTTATTGCTTCGTTTTTAACAGGTATTGCATCAAATAGTTCATCAATTGTCTCTAATAACTCCTTAGTTTTTACTTTATCGATAGCCACTTTAATCTTCTCCTTCAAATTATATTTTCTAGTCAAGATTCTTATAACATAAATTGCTTTGTTACGTGTTTTTATGTATTCAATAAACTCATTCTGTGACGTATACCCTAAAATTATCCCATAGACTCCCAGATTAATCAATCTTCAGAATATTACATACATAGCTTAATTTGTTGTATTTGACTTGCAAGGAACCGCAAGACTTTACCAGTTCCATATAGTTAATGTTAAAAGTCATACCTGTAGATTTGCCGCCCATAATCAACAGGCAATAGTAATCATACAACTTTTCATATGCACTGCCTTTTAGAGAATGCTAGCGGCTTGAAACCCAGTTCTGACTCAATTCTTACCTTGGTCTAGATTATTCTAGTAAGGTATCTATTTTACGCCTTCTGCTTCTTTTTCAAATTCCCCTTTACTATTAAGGTAATAAAGTTGACTTTGAACATCGTCTACTTCTCCACGCATATCCATGTCAATTATCACACGAACTTTTATCTTTACTATATTCACTATGATTGACTGTAAATGTTGAAGTGACTCTGCAACGATAATGAGACGCTCATTAAAATGTTGGACCCTCCACTTCAAATAATTAAGTAAATCACTCACATCACCGCGTACCACATACACATAAATCGGCTTTCCTTTAAACTCAATTGCCCCACTAAACGGGTCTTGCGTCGGCAATATTTGTGATCCTGGAAAATGTTGAAACAGTTGAAAGAACAAAAGACGTTTCAAAACACCTTCTATTTTGTATTCAACCCAATAATTACTGTCATAACAATCTTTCAGCCCCACAATGACAGCCCCATTTATCCCAAGTGTAAAAATCGGTATGATCTGTTTGTTCCTTTTCAATTCATGTCTAACAATTTTCTTTTCCAAAACCATTCGTATGAGCCGTTTCTTATCCAATGAAAATAACCTAAAGAGTTGTGCTCCCTCTATTATCCCCACTGCTGCAAGTGCCTCCAATGCTTTACGCTCTTTTGGTGATTCACCGTTGATATAATCTGAAACTTTTATGTTTGATGGTATTCGTGTCCAATGCAAATTCCATTCGTGGGATAAAGAAAAAGCACTAGTTGACATAGATTTCTCCTCCAATTAGATTAATTGATTTTGGCCATAAAAAAGTATAACTCTCACAATATTATTTCCCAGTAATTGTCACAAAAGCTAACCACTAGTTGCCAATGAGTTTACCAGTGGGATAATGACAAGAAAGTGAATCTTATAACATTAAGTATGTTATAAGAAAAAACCTAATCCTACGCATCTATAGCGAAGGATTAGGTTTATCATCTTCTGAAATACTACGTCCGATTTTGAAAATGGGTTGTCTATATTGTCTCATTTTTTAAGTAGACTGATTAGTAGTCGCTTTGATTATAGGCTTAATTCTAAAGGATTATAAATAATTTTAAACTTCTAAAAGAACCTTACCTATACTACTTTCATCTATAACTTCTACTTCAATTTCATTACCTGTATCTACAAAGGGAGTGTCAATATTTATGTGTAAATGACAATCCAACCTTTTCATTGTGAATACACTTATTGCTTTTTTATAACTTACGAGTAGCACTTATTTGCTCTTAATATTAAG
>NZ_JADPRZ010000062.1 GCF_017347095.1 Sporosarcina sp. E16_8
ACCAGTCGCACCATCAGCGCCAGTCGCACCATCAGCACCAGTCGCACCATCAGCACCAGTCGCACCATCAGCACCAGTCGCACCATCAGCGCCAGTAGCACCATCAGCACCATCAGCACCGGTCGCACCAGTAGCACCAGTAGCACCAGTAGGTCCTGTAGCTCCAGTGGCACCGGTAGCACCGTCAATGCCATCAACACAATGTCTTCCTGGAGGCCCAACAGGTCCTGTTGTACATATTATTTTACGGAAATTGTTGTTATTACAAGTAACAATACACTCTCTATTATTACAACAATTTTTTTCATAGTTATAAAAATTCATTTTTTCACCTCCTTTCTTTAACATCCTATTCGAGCAATAGAAGGGGGGGACGGGCAATCAACCATATGTGAAAATAATAGTTAATGAAATGTATAATAAAGTGCGGGCGATTTCACTACTATTTGTTCGTTTTGGTTAAGAAAAGAGCTTTGGATTTGAACATTGATGCTCCAAAAAAACAACCGCCTGACAAATGTCAGAGCGGCTGTTTTAGTTGGATAGGCGAAGCTGATGAAAGTAATCCCAGGATGAACTTCAATTGTGGGCTAACCCTATAGTGATTTGAACTGACTCTTAACTGTTATCCTGATTACTTCTAATGACTTCATCTAAATACTTTTTGTTTTTCACTATACTGTCATTATCTGGTTTGTATTTCCGGGCTAATTCATTATGATGATAGGCTTTGTCATACTGTTTTAGACGATCATAAAGAACACATAATTGAAGATTGGGTAGCCAGGTGGAAAATGAAGTGTTTTGCAAGCTTATCTGTTGATGATTTTCATAAAGGAGCGCTTGACTATACCAGTGGATAGCCTCGGAGTTTTTAAACTGTTCCATAAAGTAATAGCCGAGTCGGCAACACGCTTCGGGCCGAGGAACATCGTAGGCAAGGGTTCGTAAGGTAGAACTAAGTTCTTTATTCTTGTCATTTAATGTGTGGTAGCAGTCTGCAAGTCTGAAGCATGCCCTAATATTGTCTTCAATCCAGCCCAGTTTGGAATCTAAGAACTCCTCGTAGTAAAGGACTGCTGTTTCGAAATCACTATGATCCACCAGTTCATTGGCGTAATAGAATGTATCGCGCGGGGAGAGCACTTTTCCTGAATCCAGCAACTTTTTATAAATCAGGATATTGCGTTCTGCATCATGACTTAAAGGGGAGTGGGTGACTGCTACATCACTAGCGTATAGATTTCCTGACACCGAGAGATACTCGTGCACTGCCCCTATCCATTTAAAATCCTTTGTTTTTTTAACTAGACGATATCTTCTCAAAAGAGAAGTTACATTTCCTTCCGGATCGGAACTTAAGTGATAATTCATTGAAACAGCATCAATCGATGGTTGTAGAGATTGTTTCAGGATTTTGAACTTTTCCTGATCTTCCACTGTAAATTCATCATCCGCATCAAGCCAGAGAACATAATCCTTTGTTGCTTGTTGGAATGAAAAATTCCGTGCGGCCGAGAAGTCGTCAACCCACTTGAAATCAAAAATTCGATTAGTATAGCCTGCCACAATTTCTTTTGTCCGATCAGTCGATCCTGTGTCCACAATATTAATTTCATCCACTAATCCGCAGACAGAATCTAAACATCTCCCTATTACCTCCTCTTCATTTTTAACAATCATACATAAACTTATCGTTATCATTAGTTATCCCTCCAAGCTTTCCTTCTATTTATATGCAGTTACCGAGTTATTGACGGGCAAAGCGTCACCGAGTGTTACAAATATATATATAATTTTCGAAGAAAATAGTGCTGGATGTCATTTGATGGTAACGAATATATCCCTTTATTTACAAGGGATTTACGTTGCTTGTTAATTGTGAATTCACTAAGCAATTCGGAGTTGTCCGTTAAGTTTACTAGACCTTTAAAAGATGTTATTGTAGTGAAAGTTGATAAAAAATTGTGCTTTTTATATTCGTGTAATCGGTTACATAGATGTTAAGAGAGGGGCATTTAATTCAGCAAAAAATAATGTATAGATTAGGAGAATAGTTATATGGATTTTTCACCATGGGTATTATTTACGGATATCGGTTTGATTTCATTGCTACTACTTGTAGGGACGATTATTCGAGCGAAGGTTAAGTTCATCCAGCAAATGTTTTTGCCGGCTAGTATTATTGCAGGGCTTCTGGCTTTACTGTTTGGGCCGAATGGTTTGGGGATTTTGCCGTTTTCAGATCAAATTAAAGTCTATCCGGCAATCTTGATAGCAATCATTTTCGGAACACTGCCGTTATTGTCACCACGGATTGACTGGAATGCGATTAAGACAAGAGTCGGGAGCATGTGGTCATACTCTCAAATTGCAATGGTATTAATGTGGGGTGGAGGATTGTTATTCGCGCTCCTACTGATTAATCCATTTTGGGATGTACATGACGGTTTCGGTTTGTTACTTGCAGCCGGCTTCGTAGGAGGACACGGAACTGCAGCGGCTATTGGTGCGACATTTGAGCAAAATGGCTGGGAAGAAGCGACTTCTTTAGCTATGACATCTGCCACTGTAGGGATTATGAGTGCCATCCTAATAGGGATCCTCTTCATTAAATGGGGTTCTTCGAAGGGGCATACGTCATTCCTCGCTTCGTTCAAAGATTTGCCGGACGAGCTTAGAACGGGATTAATCCCACCTGAATCAAGAACGAAGTCTGAAACAGATACGGTATCGTCGATCTCGATTGATCCATATGTTTTTCACCTATCTATCATTACGATTATCGCCATGGGCGGTTATTATTTAAGCCAATTAGGCGCGATGCTAATACCAAGCGTTGTTATACCAGCATTTTCACTGGCATTTCTTGTTGGTTTGTTGGTGAAGAAGATATTGAACTCTACGAATACGGATAAATATGTCAGTAAGGATGTAGTGACAAGAATTAGTGGAAGTGCGACGGATATTCTCGTTGCATTCGGAATTGGTTCAATCAGTATTTCAGTCGTGCTTGATTATGCTGTTCCCTTAATCTTATTGTTCGTGTTTGGACTGGTGTATGCGTTCTTATTCTTCGCAGTCTTTTCGAAGAAGTTTTTCCCGCAGTACTGGTTTGAAAAAGGGATATTCACATGGGGCTGGACAACAGGAACAGTCGCTATGGGTATGGCGCTACTTAGAATTGTTGATCCGAAATCGGAAAGTAAGACGCTGGATGATTACAGCTTGGCCTATATACCAATTGCGCCGGTTGAAATTATGCTCGTGACATTCGCTCCGATGCTTGTACTAAATTCACAAGGATTTGTCTTTGTTGCTATCACATTTGCATTTGCATTCGTTATTTATCTAATGGCGATTAAAAATAAATGGTTGAATAGAAAAGCATAATGAAACAGGGCCCCGCCGTCGAATGTGACAGCAAAGGGGCCCTGTTTTTTTCGGGAAATGCTTGCGAAAAAGAACCTCATGATTATAACCGTGGTAGTGGACAGTACATAGCCGGCTTCTTACCTGGCTAAAACGTTCTATAAGGTTTTCTCTACTTCACTATATATGGTGAAGTATTGAATACGGTATATAGACTAGCGTAGGCGCCTTACAGGGGTAGCCGAAGCCATAAGACCGGTGGTGAAGCTACCTGGCTTATGGCGAGAGGCATCGCCTAAGCGCCGAAGCGGTATGGAGTGGAATCAGTCATTCAACCTACAACCTGTATTCTAAAGAAGTGTCACTTTCTATAAGGCATCGAATGATTAGATACATACTCTTTGTTAATAGTTAGCCGAAAGCGGGCCGAAAATAGTACTGTGAAAATCAAGGCTATCAAGCCCTTCTCATCAGTATTATATACAAATAAGTGGCTAATCAACAGATGTGATATAATGCTATTATCTAAGCATCATATGAATTTGAATGAAAATCATAAATAAGAGGTGTATTTGTGTTTGTTTCTTCAATAAGTAATCAGCAATCGTTCTCCATGCAAGTTCGTGATACGACTAGTACATCAGGTGATGCGTGGCGTAAGGTATTTGGCAAAGAGGCGGCTGCGGTAAATCCGTTAGCGGCTGTCAACCATGGTCGTAATAGCTTGATTCTCGAATCGATCCGAACGAATGATTGGTCTAATTATCATGATTTCCAGGCGAAACAACAACCCGCTTGGTACGATAAAGTAAATGGCGAATTTAAGCAGAATAAGATGTATTACAGCAATCTGATCGATGTGCAAAACCGTTCGTTAAAAGAGGCAATTCAGTCTGGCGATGAAACAGAAATTGCCAACCGAAAAGCACATTTGAATGAGTTAATTTCCGACTTCAAGAAAGCACCTGGTGAAGTTCCGCATGTCATCGCGTTCATTACAGACCCAGCACTTGCGGCAGAGCACGGGATTGGAAAACCATCTAGTGATTGGTATAACTCTCCTTATAATAATCCGCTTGTAGCATCACAAGGCCGATTTGAGGAACAGAATTGGTATGACAATCCTTATTTCATCGACAACCCTAAAGAACTGACATTTGCAATGGAATCGGTGAAGGAATTCAGACCCGAAATCGCTAAAATTGCCGCTCAAATCAATAAAGGCGCATATGAACGAAATGCCGCATCGACATCATTCATAGCGAGGGCTACCCAAGCGATTGCTGGAGCGGCTGTAAAAGAAGAAGAGAAGAATTTGATCAGCCCGTCAACTGAACAAGTTAAGCTAGCGTCATCAATAGAAACGGCACAACAGACAGAACAACCTGTTGTAAATAAGGCGATTTTAATGCAAGCGGAGCAGATTATCCAACAGTTCAGTACTTCGACAATTATTGAACAATTATTTAAACAAAAAGAGCAGTTGGACATGAAAACCGCGCAGGACTATTTACTCGATCGGCTAGCAAAGAATGCCGGCCAACAGAAATATCAAGAAGTGTGAGCCTTGTTGCTCACACTTTTTGTATGTTAGGATAACATATACTTTAACTAAAGGAGGAGAACCTACTATGAAAAAATCATTATTGTTCGCAGCATTGTTAGGATCAGCTCTTTTACTTGGTGCATGCGGTGAGTCAGATAAGAAAGATGAACCGAAAACTGATGAAGATAAAAAAGTTGAGGCAGTTGAAAAAAACCTTAAAGAACAAGGAGCCGTCGATAAATCGGAAACGTCAAAATCAGACGACGACTTGAAAGAAGAGTTCGGTAAAGAAGAAGGTGTGTCTTCAGTCAGTATTATCGTGACAGAAGATAGCGGTGGCTTCGTTCTAACTGATTTTGATGTTGCTGAAGATGTGAAAGAAGAAAAGGCGAAAGAACTTGCCGAGAATTTCGCTAAAAAATTAAAAGAGAAATACCCAGATTATCAAATCGATGTCCAAGCCCGTAAAAATGGAGAAACATTTGCGCAAAAGGCAATAGAATAACGAATCAGCCTCCTGGTAAATGGGAGGTTTTTCTATGCTCTTCTATGGTATTATAGATGGATGACTGTATAGACTAAGTAAATGAGAGGGAGGATATTTGTAAATGTTACACAAGAGAAAAATAAAAGGTCCAATGAAAACCGGATTAATTATTGTAGTTTTATCGTTGTTTGGCTTTGGTATTTTGAGTGCCAGCGCGAATCCAATCAGTCCAAGTTTTACGGACGTACATAATGATTTTTGGGCTAAAGATGAAGTAACACAACTTATCGATTTGAAAATTATTAACGGTTATCCGGACAAGCAGTTTAGGCCGAGTTTAGAGGTATCACGGGCGCAGGCAGCAAACTTGATAACAAATGCACTCAAGTTGCCATATTCGTCCTACAAGCCGATTTTTAAAGATGTCAGTGCGAAGTCATCCCATTTAAAAGGTGCAATGGCTACATATGAAGCCGGCATTTTCTTAGGGAAAGAAGACGGGACGTTCGGCGTTGGTGACTCTTTGACTCGTGAACAGATGGCGACTGTCATCGTTCGGGCCTTCAAATTGCAGGATACGGGAGAAGAAATCACATTCAAGGACGATAACAAAATCAGTGAATCTCATAAATTAGGCGTAAAAGTACTTGCACAGCATGGTATCACAACTGGTAAGGAAGACGGTACATTCGATCCGAAAACAGCTGTCAACCGCGCGACATATGTCGTATTCCTACACAGGGCGATGCTGCAAAATGGGTTGATTGAAAAATTGCCTGCAACAGTATTTACGGAGCCTACTACGTTCGGTACATTTGAATCAGTCCGACATGAGCAGCAATTTGTCGAAGTTCCACTTTCGACTACTAGTAAAACATATTTGCGTTCAAATCATGTCATGCAGTTTGCAGGAGAAAAAACTGTCAAATATGCGCATGCAACCGATTTTATATACACATACCGCATAAGTGGTTTTCCGTCCGTTACGGTGAAAATGACGAAAAGGGAACTGCCTAATGGTGATTACTTTTTATTCAACGAACTGAGAAATCCTCAGAATGTACCGGTAACTGTTGATGTTATCCAGACGGAAGAGGGATTATCAAAAGCGGTGCTTCATGAATATAGCCGATTCCCAATCAAGAAAAGTGTTGATGAGACGTTTGGTTATGACTTGATGACGTATCCGACAGGTATTTTAGAAAAAATACAAACAGACGGTAACGTATCTCAGCGGATGATTGGGAAGTCATACCAGTCAACTGAACTGAACCAGAAATACCCTACAGGTGCGGAAAGTCATACGAGGGAATTGCATCAGGAAAGCGAAGCGTTTAGCGGCGTTATGCTCGGAGAAACGCAACTTTCCGTTTATAGATTACAGTCAAGAGGCTTCGATGTTGTCGACCAATGGTTATTGGCTTCTAAAGAACGATTGTTTGAAGACCGGAAGCAAATGGACTCTTGGATGCTTGAGTCAGCAGTTAATTATAAAAAACGAAACAAATGGTACACGGCCGAGGGCCCTTACAATAAGATGGCGGTAACGGTTGAACCAATGCCGAAATCGGGCAGGGGGTATGGGCGCAATCTGCTTCTAGTGAAAGAAGACCGGGTTATGGCTCTATATGCCGAAACTGGTGTACGGTATTATGAAAACCTTCTCTATAATTCATTTGCCAATTTAGATGTATTCAGAGGGAAATCGACGTACTGGGAAACAGAAGTAACAAGCACTTATCTGAAAAGCTTGTACGGTATAACGGCTCCGTTCGTCGATACACGGTTCAACGAACAAATTGCATTGTTCATGTATAATGGCGGCAAAGCGTTTGAACATACGGACTACAATGTCGGACTGAAAAACTATGCCAATCTGCTTGTATCGCAAAAGGAGAAAGGGAATATCATCGAAGTGGACAAGGAGTCCTTCTACATTTCCGACTATTTCCCTGCGGCGCAAAAAGTGAAAACACATACGTCCATGAACCATGCGCTTGGTGGGATGAACATTCTTTTATTGGCGTATCAGGAGGTAAACGATCCTGCATACTTAGCTACTGCGACAAGTATCCAGTCAGCGATAGACAAGGAAAAGAATAAGTGGATTCGTCCTGACGGTGACATTTGGTATAAAGTTTCGCCGGAACATAAATTTTCCGGACGCGATTATGTTCATCTAACATTAGAAGATTTGATCAAATCTTATGAATTATGGTCGGCGGTCGATGAGACGAAGCTGCCTGTTTTTGAAGAAATGATTCGTTCTAAAGCGGATTATTTGAACAAAAACAAGTTAGGATATACGACGAAGATTAAAAAAGGCCTTGAGCGTATTGACATGTTGGATCTTCTTCCAGCTGGCAGCGAACATACGGATGCTCTTTGAGGTAAAGTGATTGAAATGGGAAATCCCCTGTACTGGAATTATTCAGTACGGGGGATTTTTTTGATGGGGTTAAAAAAAGGGGAGCCCTGACAGTTTCGAATTTAGCAATGACCAGCCTCATATTAACCACGGTAAGTCAGATTTCATCAACAAAAAAATCCTATCCACTCAAACACAAGTGGATAGGATTCACCTATTTTTACACGTCTTTTGATTAACCATTTATTTGCATAAAATACTGGTAAGAAGGGCTTGATAATCTCCATTTTTTACTAGACTATTTTCGGCCCGCTTACGGCTAACTATTCATGACAGATTTACTGAGGGGTCCTGTTGTGAATAGTTGCCTGTCGCACTCCTACAATGTTCAAGTGAAAAATGCGGTTGCTTTGGAAGAAGAGAATAGATGACTTTCGATAGGGAGTGTAAGTGCCCGAAGATGCAATTTCGGGCACTCTTTATCATTGCACAATGTGTTCCTTGCTTACATTTAGTAAAGTTTATGCATCTAATTATGTGATGTCTACTAGAAAGCGACACTTCTTTAATAAAGAAAGGAAAAACCATAGAGAAAGCATCAGCCGCCAAAATTGCATCTTTGGCGGCTTTTAGCCAGGTAGTTGCCCCTCTATTCTTTCGTCCCAGAAAGCTTCAACACTTCGTGTACTTATGCATTTGGAGCAGGGCGGATGAAAGCCCACCATACGATTACCGGGAAAACTGATTAGGGATGCGACAAAGTCGCATCCCTAATCATCCAGGCATCCCGGGTATCGTATAGAAGTCATTCAATCCAAAGCAACCCAAATGCAACTATACACATAGCGCCCAGTGTGTAATCAAGTTATTTGCTAGTTACTTTAGGGTGATCAACAGACATGCTATTTTTACTGCGTAATACGCTCTACAAGGTCTGAACGAATCCAGCCGTAATCTGCAGGAGGATTGCTATCTGCGATTACCTTATACCATTTGAAACCGTCGCTACCGACTGTTTCATCGACAATTACTACTGGGTAGCCGAATGCGGCATTGGTGCCTGGGTCTTTCGGTTTGTAAGAAAATAGTTTAACACTTAGCGCATCAGGGCTTGTCCGTACATTGACACCTGCAGGACCGTTGTAAATGATGCGGCCTAGATCTGCTTGTTTGTAATCTTTTTTGCCAAGGAATGTATCGATACGCCACATATGTCCGGCGATTTTACTCCCCCAGTGAGGGTCAGAAGCGTATCTGACGTTAAAACCGACAACTTTATTTCCTGGAATTGCTCCGTACGAATATCCGCCTAACGGGTTAGCGTAATTTTTGTTCATGTATTCGTTAATAAATGCATTGATACTATTTTCAGGATGTGCGTAAATTTGACCTGATTCCGGACTAGAATCAAATACTTTAATGCCGAAAATGTTATTTTTCGTTAGTGCATTTCCACTTATCCCATAATCACTTTCGTGGATGGCTGTCGCAAGAATAAACAATGCGTTGACACGATGTGTTTCTTCAGTTGCCTTTAGATAATTACCAAGACCAATCAACTTTGATTTGGTTGTAGCATCTTTGTAACGGGCAGCACCCGTACTCTGACGATCTTTCAAAATCACATTGATAAAGTAATCTAGTTCCGCACCGCTATATGATGATGGTTGGCGCACGGATTGGAATTGGAAGTATGGGTAGTGTGTAACCGTCTTAGTCGAATTCATTTCTTTAAAATGGACACCATCGAGACTTGTATAGCTTTTTCCTATCCCCATTGATGGGGAAGCAGTTCCAATTGAATATTGAGGAAGCACTTTTTTTGAGATATTATCGTAGGTGTAGTGATACAATACACCGTCTTGTCCTACTGTATAGTAGTCAGAAGCCGTGACAAGTTCAGTCGGCACAAGATCAATTTCATTGTGTTTCGCGTAGTAAGTCAATCCGCCGATTTCAACAATAACGTGTTCAGGGCTGCTTCCTATATAGTTGATTTCACGGCCTTCTTGAATAGAGGTCACTACGGTGCGAAAAGAAGAATCTTTATAGAGGGTAGTGGTTTTATTCGTATTGCTCGAACCGAAAGCTTTACCTGCTTTTATTTTGATAACTTTATTATCCTTGACAATCGCCTGAATGGATGAAGATGCATTGTAAGTAACCAATGCATCCTCATATGTTTTATACAGCGCAGTTGTCGGACGAAGTTGTCCGCCTGAAATTGTACTTACTTTAAATACTTCAGGATCAACAGTAGGAATGTCCACCGGAGGAATCCCGGGAACACTTGGCTCACTAGGTTCCGTCGGTTTTGTTGGTTTCAACACTTCCGCTGCAGCGAACAACCTGAATAGGAATGCTGAAGCGTGTGCAATTGTTGCATTATCTTTCGGGTTAAAATAAACACCATCTTTTCGGTGATCCCCTCGGATAATAGTCAAGTTTACAGCAGCTGAGACTGCATCTATAAAGTTAGCTGAAATCTTTTTTGAGTCTTTGAATTTTAAAGTTGTTTTCTGTACAGGAAGGTCCATATAACGCATGGCTTTATACATCATACCTGCCATCTGTTGGCGGGTTATTTTTTCGCTGGCTTTGAATGTACCATCGGGATAACCCGATAGAATACCTGCCCCAGCCGCGTTTTGGATTTCGATTGTAAGACCTGTGTTTGTCTTTAAGTCTTTGAATCTGTACTTTGTTGAAACAGGTAATTCAAGAGCACGTGCGATGTACGAAGCAAATTCGCCTCGTGTAACAGCCTTATTCGGTGTGTAATTCCCTTTTGCGTCCGCTCGAATGACGCCTTTTTCAATCCAATAATTCAAGTCGCTTTCCATTTGGTGACCTTTAATGTCACTCGCCTGTGCTTGTATCTGGAAGACAGGGGAGAACATAAGTAGTGCGAGTAAAGTGAAAGTAATTAATTTTTTCACTCGTAAACCTCCTTCTATTATCTTACTTAATGATAGCAGAACTTCACTAGAATAATAAGGTTCAATTTGAATAACAAGGATTTGTACTACATATCACAGGTGTTGAATAACTAAAAGTAACTAAAAAACGACTTACTCAATCACTGTGCGAAAGTGAGCCGAAAACGTATGAGTCCAAATGAAGACTTTTGCGCCTACCTTACCGGTATTTTATGCCGGAAAAAGGTTAATCAACAGATGTGAATAAATATGAAACTAAAGAATAAGCCACAACGTCTTATTAAGATGCTATAATTATGGAGGACTTTGTTCATTATTATGAGACGATTTAGTCGTAGAAAGGGAAATATATTTCATGACATTTATAAAAGAGAATTTAAAAGATAAAGAAACAGTGTATTTCATTGCAGCACTGGCAGTTATCGCCATAGCCCTCGTGCTCCCATCATCGATTGCACTTGTCTTAACTTCCCTGTTCTTTGCGTTATTCGCATTTTTCAGGCCGCAGCAAAGTCTGCTATTCCTCGTAGTCTATGTTAGTATCCGTCCATTTCTTGTTGAAGTGAATCCGGGGCTAAAGCTAATCGGGGATCTCATCACGTTCATCGCATTTGCAAAAGTAATCATTGCAGCTAGAAAAGATTGGAAGTCTCTGTTTTCGTTCAAATGGTTTGAATGGGCATTTTTTGCTTTCCTCTTGTTCGGGGCTATCAGTGGTCTGGTCCAGGGCGTTTTACCTTCCGCGGTCATTTTTCAACTACGGACATTTATTATTATGTATTTGCTGTACTATACAGTTTCACGGATGCTATTGCCGGAAGGATGGTTCCAACGGCTTGCATGGGTAACTGTATGGACAAGCCTAATCGTTTCGGTTCATGGCATTATTGAAAAGCTGTCTATGAGGCAGTTCCTATTGCCGGATGTATGGAAGTATAAAACGTTATCTGCAACAAACTTTGTTAGAATCTATGGATTGCCAGGAAATCCGAATTCACTTGCGCTATTGCTATTGTTCGGAATTATTGCGGTCCTGTTCCTTCAAGCAATCTACAAAACCGAGAAGTATAAATGGTTCCTAAGGATTAATCTTGTCTTGTTCCTTGGTGTATTCATCCTCACCTATTCAAGAGGAACTTGGATTTCAGCATTTATTCTTGGTGCGATTTTCATTATCCTATCGAAAAACTGGCATCTGATGAAACGACTTATTCTTGCAGTCATAGCCTCCATTTTACTGATTTATTACCCTGTTAATCTCGGCGTACAGTACTTCAAAGAGCTTGGTCTTATTGCACCAGCCACTAGTTCAGGGAGTATAGGCGAACGTTTTGGGGAGACTTTCGATCAAAAGAATTTGGCGCTCATGACGGAAAGTGGTCGTTTCTTCTATATTAATAAAGGGTTTGAAGTGTTTAAAGACTATCCGGTTGCAGGAGCTGGATTCGGTTCATTCGGTGGATCTGCAACATTGTCATACGGATCACCGATCTATAAGTATTACGGAATACGTTCAGATATCTATGGTGGGAAGTATTTCTACTCAGACAACCAGTACATTCAAGTAATTGCCGAAACGGGTGTTGTAGGCGTGGGCTTATTTGCGGCGTTTCTTCTAGCTATGCTTATGATGTTCTGGAAAGAGCGAAAAACAGTGTTTGGTAAATTCATGATTGCCTTCTGGTTTGCGACCGGATTCTCCGGATTCTACTATAATATTTGGGAACTGAAATTTTATACGATGTTCTATTTCATCATCTTTGGTGTATTTGCATCCTATACAAGTCAGTATGTGAAGTTTAAGATTAAAGACTTATAATAGAGCACGTCTGTTAAGTAGACATTTACTTGCATGAAAAACAAGTGAAAAGAGCCTGTAATCCTTCATTTACACTAGTACATTTTCGGCCCGCTTACGGCTAATTATTCATGACAGATTTACCGTGGCCCCCAGTGTGGCTAGCAATGACGAAGTCATAGCTAGCCACACTTTTTTCGGTAATCCTGTTACGAATAGTCGCCTATCGCGTTCCTACACTATTCAAGTGAAAAGTCCAGTTGATTTGGAAGAAAAGAATAGATGATTTTTTATGGAGCGTGTAAGTGCCCGAAGATGCAATTTCGGGCACTTTTGTACGTTTTACAATGTGTTCCTTGCTTATTTTTAGCGAAGAGTATGTATCTACTCATATGATGCCTACTAGAAAGTGACACTTCTTTACTAGTGAAAAAGGAAAAACATAGAGAAAGCATCAGCCGCCAAAATTGCATCTTTGGCGGCTTTTATCCAGGAGAGAAGACAGCTATTCTTTCGTCACAAAAGGCTTTAGTACTTCGTGTATCTGTGTTGTTGGAGTGCGACGGATGAAGGACCACCATACGATTACCGAAAAAAGTGTGTAGGGATGCGACAGATTCGCATCCCTACACATAAAGACATCTCGGTAATCTGATAGAAGTCATTCAATCCAGAGCGATGCAAATATACGATACACGTAGCGTCTAGGGTCTTATCTGCCCTGCATGGCTTTTTTGTGTCTACTCTATACATAGTGTCTAGCTCCGGCGGCCAAATGCTCGGGTCATAAGCCGGTTCGGCTACATGGCAAAGAACGCCATTTCGCCGACCCGTCTTATGCCTGTCGCATTTATGCAGGCCGCCTCCGCTTTTCTTAATGTCTAGCTCCAGGCGCCAGCCGCTTGGGTCATAAGTCAGCCCGACTGCGTGGCAAAGTACGCCACTCCGTCGGTCCGTCTTATGCCTGTCGCGTCTAAACGGCGCCTTCCGCTTTTCGTAATTTCCTTCTTATGGATTATGGTAATATAGCGAATCCTTTGGTAAGCTGTATATTCATAGGAAGGGAGAGTGTCGTTTTATCACTAGTAAAGTAGCTTCAATGAAACGTTTTAGTAAACAAGTCGCAATGACGGCGGTAGCAGCCGCGCTTCTTTGGACTGTACCAGCAAGTGCCTCGGCCAATCAGAATGCGGTGAAGAGTTATCCGGTATCATCGGGGGTAACTTATTCACAATATAAGCAATCTTCAACAAAATACATAAATCATCTATCTGTCAATTTGGGGGATCCATATACGAAATTACAAGTAGGTCTTCCTGCACCCCTCGCGAAAACACAAGCGACGACAGTACTTGCAAATCGAGATTCAAAAGATGGTAATCGTGTTGTTGGAGCGATCAATGCTTCATTTTTCGACATGAATAACGGCTTGCCGATGTATTTAATTTCACAAGGCAACGATATTGTGAATGGCGGAGTCATCTCCAAATCGACAAGCAATTATGTAAGCCAACCGATTGCGTTTGGCGTGACGAAAGATGGGCTTGCTGAAATCGATCAGTTTAATTTTGGTGTTCGTATCGATTACAAAGGGACGAATCATTTATTGACGGGGATAAATCGTCAGCGTCAAGATGATGAAACAATTATTTTCACACCGCAGAATATTGATAAGTATACAAATTCCAATCAGTTTGGAATTGAAATTGTCATCGATACAGGACAGCCGGTAACCACTACACAATACGGCCAAAAACTGACCGGGAAAGTTGTGAAAGTACGTGGTTATGGATCGAAAGAGAAAATTGAAATCCCTAAAACTGGTTTCGTTCTATCTGTTCACGGCGCTAAAGGTCTTGAGAAATTCAAGAATATGCAAGTGGGCGAAGATGTTTCTCTTGCATTGTCTATTGACGATAAATGGATGGACTCCGAGTTCATGTTAGCAAGCGGTCCGATGCTTGTGAAAGACGGCAAGCCGAACATTACGATGAACACATCTAATTGGCGGGCAAGTACATTAACGGCGCGTACAGCAATTGCCATTAGTAAAGACAAAAAACAAGTGCATCTTGTAACAGTCGACAATCTTAAGGGCTATAGCAATGGGATGTCGCTTACACAATTCGCAAACTATTTAGCAGAACAAGGCTATGATCGGGCACTCAATTTCGATGGTGGTGGTTCAACCGCGATGGGCGTACGAAATCATGGCAGCAATACGGTCGTGTTGGCCAACCGAACGACAAATTCTGCGGAACGTAAAGTATCTGCAATTATGGAAGCAATAAGTACAGCACCTGTGAGCGAACCTGCACAACTTAGCATTTCTCGCAATCAAGTTGGTACGATGCTAGTAGGTTCAACAACATCTTTGACAGTGAATTACTTACTGGATGCTTATTATAATCCATTAAAAGTGGACAACAGTCAGATTCAAGTGACAGCAGAAAAAGGTAGCGTTGCTGGTTCAGGACTTACGTACAGTGCTCTGAAAGCTGGCGAAGACCGGGTTTCCGTACAATATGGAAACGCGAAGCAATCATTCCCTGTAACAGTTGTCGATGCACCGGCTAAGTTAACAATTGTACCTTCTACAACAAAAGTGAAACCAGGTGCAAGCGTGACGTACAAAGCAAATGCAACGGATGCACTAGGAAAGCCAATCATTTATTCCCCGGAACAAGTGAAGTGGAGCGTTACGGGTGATATCGGAACGATTTCATCATCTGGGGCCTTCAAAGCTGTTAATAAAGCAGGCAAGGGATCAGTAAACGTAACCCTCGGGTCGAAAACGACAAGCATTCCTATCGTTTTGTCTGATGATACACCAGCGTTTTCTGATATACCTTCTACTTACGCGTACTATACAGAAATAAGTTACCTGAAAGACCTTGGCTATATTCAAGGAGACTTGGATGGTAAGTTTAACCCAGGAAATACATTGTCTCGAGAACATGCGGCAGTCATTTTAAGTCGTGTGTTCAACTTAGATACAACTGCTGCAAGTACACCACAGTTTAAAGACGTACCTAAAACACACCGTTATTACAATGAAATCAATGCTATCGCAAGTGCGAATCTAGTAGGCGGTAAAGGGGACGGAACATTCGATCCCGCTGGCCAACTGACACGTGCTCAAATGGCAGCGATTCTAGTAAAAGCGTACAAACTCGAGGGTGAGGCGTCCAAGAAATTCAAAGACGTCCCTACAAGTCACTGGGCGTATAAACAAGTTCATATTCTAGCAAAAAGCGGTATTACAACAGGGAACGAAAAAGGCAATTTCGAGCCGAATAAACCCGTCAACCGCGCACAATTCAGCGCATTCCTATACCGCAGTATTAATAAATAAACGAGATGGAACCAGTCATTCATGATTGGTTCCATTTTCATGGAGTGGCATAGCTATGTTATAATAAAGTCATCATGTAGTAGAGGAAGTCGGCTAATGAAAATAGGTATTGTAGGTAATTATGGCAACGATAATAACGGAGACGAAGCGATTTTGCTCAGCATTATTAAACAAGTGACGTCAACGTTCAAGATAGGCAGTACTGATTTAACTGTATTTAGTAATAATCCTAAACAGACAGCAGAACGGTATGGCGTAACTAGTTTTCCACTGTATTATAAAAATGGGAATGCAGTAAAGACATTTTTTAAAACGTACCAAAATAATAAGAGAATCGTTAAGACGTTTGATTTGCTGATTATAGGCGGCGGTGGAATCTTAATGGATTTATATAAAAGAGAAGCGCCATTGTTTGGGTCATATGCAATGATGGCTAAAAACTCGAAGACGCCTTATGTTGTTTACGGATGTGGCGCGGGTCCACTAAGCAGCGGTATAGGAAAATGGTTCATTCGCTATATGGCTAAACATGCGGACAGTATTTCGGTACGCGATCCCGAATCTGCTGAACTATTGCAGTCAATCGGTGTGAAAGAACAAGTTCTGATTATCGGCGATCCAGCGTTTTCCTTGCGTCAACCTGGCCTGGAGAAATCAGCTGCGCCAACAAAAATCGGTATTACGGCTGTACCCTATTATAATGCAGGTTATTGGCCAGAAGGGAATCCTGCTATCTATAACGATTATGTAGAAGGCATGGCGAAAAATCTGGACAGTCTAGCTGCGAAACACAATGTTGAACTGACATTTTTCGCGACAAAATTCCCGCAAGATGCAGATGTTACAAAGGATATTGAAAAGAAAATGATTTACAAAGATAACAGTACGATTATCGATGATAACCTTTTGCCTGATAAAATACTTGAACTTACAGCACAGCAGGACATCATTATCGGCACGAGGCTCCATTCATTAATATTGGCAACTTGTACCGAAACACCCATTATGGCAATTTCTTATCATCATAAAGTGAATGATTTCATGAAACTAGCCGACTTAGAGAAGTATGCATTTCCAATCGGGGACATCAACAAACAACACTCATTATTCCTGGATGCATTCAACGAAATGAAAGAAAACTGGTCTGCGACGGTTGATAGTACGAAGAAACTCTCTCACGATTTGTATGATGAATCGATGAAGGGAACAGAGCAGTTTGTTAAGGCAATAAAGAAATAGTGAAATGACAGAAAACAGCCACAAAAGTGAATCTCACTTTTGTGGCTGTTTTCGTATTGTGATGTAGGACTTATATAACCTCGGCCACCGATCATATAAGCTCTAACACCGATCATATCCACAGTCCAAGTGATCATATAACCTCGGCCACCGATCATATCTACTATTCAAGCGATCATATAACCTCGGCCACCGATCATATCTACTATTCAAGCGATCATATAACCTCGGCCACCGATTATATCTGCGGCCAAGCGATCATATAACCTCGGGCACCGATT
>NZ_JADPRZ010000063.1 GCF_017347095.1 Sporosarcina sp. E16_8
ACCCGTTCCCATCCCGAACACGGAAGTTAAGCTCTTCAGCGCCGATGGTAGTTGGGGGTTTCCCCCTGCAAGAGTAGGACGTCGCCGGTCTCATTGAAAAGTCATTACCTTATAGGTAGTGGCTTTTTTTGTGTTTATTTTTAATGATGTTTATAGGATTAGTTTATAGGGAAATGTAGTTACGGTTAGAAGAAAGAAGTCGAAACCAACCATTTATCTTCAAAAAAATATATATGGTATTGTCCAACCAAATTATTCAAGAGGTCTTGAACGCTATATGATCAGTTCGGAGCAATATACGCCGTCATTCAATCGCCAATCCTTGTAATTGTCTTCAATAGAGCCTATTGTTTGTAGACAACTAAAGTTAAAGGAGACAATCCTATGAGTACAATCTATGAATTCTCAGTCAAAAAAGTAAACGGTGAAATTCAATCGATGGAAGACTATAAAGGAAAACCTTTGATTATCGTAAATACAGCAAGTAAGTGTGGCTTTACTAGTCAGTTCAAAGAATTACAGGAGTTATATGAAGAAAACAAAGAGCAGGGTCTTGTTGTTCTTGGTTTTCCATCGGACAATTTCAATAACCAGGAATTCGATGACATTGAAAAGACAATGGAGTTTTGTGAAATTAATTTCGGTGTAACTTTTCCGATGTTTGCAAAAGTCGATGTCAAGGGTAACAAAGCGGAACCACTTTTCGTATTTCTTGCCTCTCAAAAGAAAGGGATGCTTACAGAAGGCATCAAGTGGAACTTTACAAAGTTTTTGATTGACCACGAAGGGAATGTAGTGGAGCGATTTGCACCCCAAACCTCACCGCTTAAAATGAAGGATGCAATTAACAAAATTATTCAGTGAATAATAGGAATACTTTTACTTGTCGCAACTGACTTGACAGCTATTGTAGCCGCTGATAACCTTTTAATAATATTCATTTGAAACTAACAGGGGGTATATTGAAATGTGGGAATCAAAATTTACGCGTGAAGGACTTACTTTCGATGATGTGTTGCTTGTACCGGGACCTTCTGAAGTATTGCCTAAAGATGTGTCACTCTCTGTCAGCCTGACGAGTAAGATAAAATTAAACATTCCTGTTATTAGTGCAGGAATGGATACAGTTACTGAGTCGAAGATGGCAATTTCCATGGCACGTCAAGGTGGACTTGGTATCATCCATAAAAACATGAGTATTGAAGAACAAGCTGAACAAGTTGTCACGGTAAAACGCTCTGAAAATGGGGTGATTACTAACCCGTTCTTCCTGTCACCTGAGCATCAGGTTTTCGACGCTGAGCATTTAATGAGTAAATACCGTATTTCTGGTGTTCCAATTGTGAATAATAATGAAGAATTGAAACTTGTCGGTATCCTGACGAACCGTGATCTTCGTTTCATCCAAGATTATTCGCTTGTTATCGATGATGTTATGACGAAAGAAAACCTGGTTACAGCACCCGTAGGTACAACATTAGAAGATGCAGAGAAAATCTTGCAAAAGTATAAAATCGAGAAGCTTCCAATTGTCGATGACAACGGAATCCTCAAAGGTTTGATCACAATCAAGGATATTGAAAAAGTAATCGAGTTTCCAAATGCGGCGAAAGATAAACAAGGTCGTCTGTTAGTCGGTGCTGCGGTTGGGGTTACGACTGACACGATGGTACGTGTAGAGAAGCTTGTGAAAGCAGAAGTCGACGTTATCGTTATTGACACGGCACACGGGCATTCTAAAGGTGTTCTAGACGTGGTTGCTCAGATTAGACGGCAGTTCCCAGATCTTGAAATTATCGCGGGTAATATTGCGACTGCGGAAGGTACACGTGCGCTCTTCGAAGCGGGTGCTGATGTTGTCAAAGTTGGAATTGGCCCTGGTTCAATTTGTACAACACGTGTCGTTGCAGGTGTAGGTGTTCCACAAATTACAGCTATCTACGAATGTGCTTCAGAAGCACGTAAGTTAGGCAAAACAATAATTGCTGATGGCGGCATTAAATATTCTGGTGATATCGTCAAAGCACTTGCTGCTGGTGGACATGTTGTCATGCTTGGAAGCCTTCTTGCAGGAACGACGGAAAGTCCAGGGGAAACTGAAATTTTCCAAGGACGCCGTTTTAAAGTCTATCGTGGTATGGGATCAATTGCTGCAATGGAGCGTGGTTCTAAAGATCGTTACTTCCAAGACGATGCAAAAAAACTTGTACCTGAAGGAATCGAAGGACGTATGCCTTACAAAGGTCCCTTGTCTGATACGATTCATCAGCTAATCGGTGGTGTTCGTGCAGGAATGGGCTATTGCGGTACAAAAGATCTGAATGAACTGCGTGAAAAAGCACAGTTCATCCGTATGACGGGTGCAGGATTACGTGAAAGCCATCCGCACCAAGTACAAATTACAAAAGAAGCTCCGAACTATTCGCTTTGATAAAAGACTTCGACTGAAGAATTAATGTTTCTTGAGTTTTGGATCGGAATGAAGGAACATCAGCACCTTTCCTGCGTCTACATATGAGCAGAAAGGTGCTTATTTTGTTTAGTCCCCAAAGAGTAGCCGAAATATGATAAAATGACGTAGGGAAATAGCAATGATGGAGGTATTATGGTGAAGCGAGAAATGAGAAGATGGGTGGCATTTTTGTTAGTGCCGCTACTACTAATAATGACACTCGGGACGGTTCCAGTTTACGCCGACTCGGCACTAGGACTCCATGTCGATAGTGCAATTTTAATTGACGCGGAAAGTGGTAAAATATTATACGAAGAAGATGCAGATAAGCCACTAGGCATTGCAAGTATGACGAAAATGATGACTGAATATATTCTTTTCGAAGCAATTGAAGAAGGTACTATAAGCTGGGATCAGGAATATAAAGTGAACGATTATACATATGCCGTTTCACAAGACCGTCGGCTTAGTAATGTTCCACTAAGGAAAGATGGTACATATACAATTCGTGAATTGTATGAAGCAGTAGCAATTTATTCTGCAAACGGGGCGACGATAGCTGTTGCTGAAACAATTGCAGGAACAGAAACTGAATTTTTGAAGCTGATGAATGCGAAAGCAAAAGAGCTTGGTTTAAAAGATTATAAATTTGTCAATTCCACGGGTTTGAATAATAGCGACCTTCAAGGTATGCATCCACAAGGGACAGGCGCCGAAGACGAGAACGTTATGCCTGCAAAGTCAGTAGCAAAACTGGCCTACCATCTGTTACACGATTATCCGGAAGTTTTGGAAACAACGAAAATCAACAGTAAAGTATTCCGCGAAGGTACGTCTGACGCTATCAAAATGGACAACTGGAATTTCATGCTTCCAGGGTTTGTTTATCAGTATGAGGGCGTTGATGGTCTCAAGACAGGTACGACTGACTTTGCAGGCCACTGCTTCACTGGGACGGCGACACGCGATGGTAAACGGGTCATTGCAGTTGTTATGAAAGCGGTTGATGCGAAAGGCGTAGGTTCATACAAAGCACGATTCGATGCGACGCGTGCTTTGTTCGACTACGGTTTTGGTCAATTCTCAGAAGTGGAATTTGTTCCTGCCGGTTATCAGTTCAAAGATTCTAAAACGCTCGACGTTGTCAAAGGGAAAGCGAAAACTGTCGCTGTAGAGGTAAAGGAACCGATCCGTATGATGGTGAAAACGAGTGAAAAAGATCAGTATGTACCTAAACTTGTGATTGATGAATCAAAAATGAAGGACAACGCACTTCAGGCACCTATTAAAAAAGGTACAGTTGTCGGTAACGTGAACCTCGTAAAAAAAGAAGGAACGGATTATGGCTTCATCGATTCCGATAATCCTGGAGCCGATGTTGTTACGAAGGATGCAGTTGAGAAGGCTGGATGGTTCTCGCTTACAATGAGCGCAATCGGTGACTTCTTCGCAAGCGTTTGGAATGGTGCAACAGGATTTGTAAAAGGTTTGTTTAAATAAGGACAGCGTTGGAGTCTGGACATTGCTCCAGGTGAAAAACTTTTACTTTCTTATTCTTTTAAAACATCAAGGCGAAGAATCCTTAAATGGATTCTTCGCCTTTTTTAATGGACCACGCGCACATAAGATCATCGATGGCTTGTTTAATGGCCTCTGTAGAAAGGCCGCCGAAGCCGAGCAAGAAGGATGGTTCACCTTTTTGAGGCGCGGTTCTGTAGCCGTTTAAGCCGTATACGCGAATATTTGCTTTCTCTGCTGCTACCGCTAGGGATTTTTCACTTATTTCGGTATGGACGGTAAGAATAATGTGCATGCCTGCCTCATCGCCGGAAAATGAAACGTGTGGAGCGTAGGATGACAGGGCTTCCGTGAGAACTTGAAGTTTGCGTTTATATATTTTTCGCATTCTGTTCAAATGGCGCGAGAAGTGTCCGTCAGCCATGAAGCGTGCAAGGATATGCTGGTCGAGCCGCGGTACTGTTGCTGAATAATGAATGAATGCCTTTTCATAACGGTTTAGCAAAATAGGGGGAAGCACCATATAAGCAATCCGTAGCGAGGGCATCAGTGATTTAGAAAATGTGCTTAAATAAATGACGTTTCCGCCTTTATCCATACCCTGCAAGGAAGGTATTGGCCTTCCAATGTATCGAAATTCACTGTCGTAATCGTCTTCGATGATAAAGTGTTCGTCACCTGATGATGCCCAGTTCAACAAAACAGTCCTGCGCGCCGCTGAGAGAACGATGCCGGTAGGGAATTGATGAGAGGGAGTCACATAGGCAACAGTCGCTCCTGAGTGTTGTAGAGACCTTACATCCATTCCTTCTTCGTCGACTGCAATCGGAATTGCTTCCCGGTTGTTGTGAAAAAAAACGTGATGAGTAAGCGGGTAGCCAGGGTCCTCGATTGCATATGTAGCTTCAGTCCCGAGAACCCGGATGACGAGCGGCATAAGCTGTTCTGTGCCAGAACCAATGATAACCTGCTCCGGGGTACAGTCAACACCGCGAGAGTGATATAAATAGCGTGCAATTTCTTGGCGAAGTTCCCAATCACCATGGGGATGACCGAGAAGTAGAAGGTCCTTTGAAGATTCATCCATAACGTCTTTTGCGTACTTTCTCCATTGCGTAAAAGGGAATGACTCCGTATCGATTTTACCCGGCGAGAAGTCGAAGGTTATATCTTCAACTTTTTCAGCCGGCCTTTTCACGGAAAGCAGCAACGGTTGGGCGTAAGCTAGTTCTTCAATCGCCTGCACGTAAAAACCTTTTCGGGGTTTCGATAAAATATACCCTTCCGCTGCGAGCTGTGCATAAGCAAGTTCAACCGTCGTCTGGCTCACATCAAGAAAGTCACCGAGTTTTCGTTTCGAAGGAAGTTTCATGCCAACTGGCAATTTGCCATCCGTAATATCCCGTCGTATTTGGTTGTACATTTGTTCATATAACGGAGTATCTGTACTTTTCTCCAATTTGATTAATAACATCTCCACAGCAATTCCTCCGACTGACCCCTTTAACTTGTTTGTAACTGGGTGTTTTAATAAGGTCATAATCCATTATACTGAAAAATAAGAAAAGAAGGAAGCGCCTGTACAGAGGCGGCAGACATAAGATGGGCTGGCTATACGGCAATCAATGATCACGGCCGAAGTTCGGCGCGTCCTGCGGCAATGTCTGCGTGACCCACATCCTGTGGGCCTCCGAGCCTCTAGACAATAACAAAAGGGGGAAGGGTACATGAATTTTAAATACGGCGGCGTCATCATGGACGTCATTAATGCAGAACAAGCAAAAATAGCGGAGGCGGCAGGTGCAATCGCGGTAATGGCACTTGAGCGTGTCCCTTCTGATATACGAAAAGCGGGCGGGGTTGCGCGCATGGCGGATCCACGCATCATCACGGACGTACAGAGTGCTGTTTCGATTCCAGTTATGGCGAAAGCACGTATCGGTCATATTTCTGAAGCGCGCATACTTGAGGCACTCGGTGTTGATTACATTGATGAAAGTGAAGTACTTACTCCAGCGGATGAAGAATTCCACTTGCTGAAAAGTATATACAGTGTGCCATTCGTTTGTGGAGCGCGTGATCTTGGAGAAGCAGCACGTCGTCTTGGTGAAGGCGCTAAAATGCTTCGTACAAAAGGCGAACCGGGAACGGGTAATATTGTTGAAGCGGTACGTCACCTTCGTATGGTAAATGCCCAAGTGAGCAGACTTGTTCATATGAATGACGACGAAGTCATGACGGAAGCGCGTAATCTTGGCGCACCTTATGAAATCCTTCTTGCCATCAAAAAACACGGACGACTCCCTGTAACAAACTATGCAGCCGGCGGCGTGGCAACACCGGCAGATGCTGCACTTATGATGGAACTTGGTGCAGACGGCGTCTTCGTAGGTTCAGGTATCTTCAAATCAGAGAACCCAGAAAAATTTGCACGAGCAATTGTTAAAACAACAGAAAACTTCAAAGACTATAAACTGATTGGCGAGCTATCTAAAGACATTGGCGAACCGATGAAAGGGTTAGAAATCGGAACCCTTCAAGTGGAAGAGCGTATGTCAGAACGCGGCTGGTGATCAATTAAGAACAAAGCGGGGGAGAAATCCTTCGCTTTTTTGTATACTTAATTGTAGGGGGGATATGAATGGAACGATTAAAAGTCTTCGACGAAAACTATACCTATTTGAGAGATGAAAATAGAGACAAGATCCACCGTGAGGGTCTGTGGCATGAAACATTCCATTGCTGGTTAGTCAATGAACAGTTTGTCTATATTCAAAAAAGGAGCGCTGTGAAAAAAGACTTCCCAGGATTGTTTGACATTACCGCTGCCGGTCATATTCTCTCGACTGAGACTGTGGCAGATGGCATCCGTGAAGTGGAAGAGGAATTAGGGATAGAAGTTGACCAAAGGAAGCTACATTTTAAAGGTGTCGTGCAGAACATTATCAAACTGCCCAACTTTATTGACCGTGAGTTTTCGAGTGTCTTCTTATATGACTCATCTTTTGCAGCAAGCGAGTTTTCATTGCAACAAGAGGAAGTAGAGAGTGTGCATATCGTGGAGCGGCAAGCACTGATTGATCTTTTTGTTAATGCAGTAATGACAGTTAAATGCGTCAATGTTTTTGATGAGACATTGGCGGAAATTAGTCTAATCGACTTTGTTCCACATGAAAAAAACTATTTTGAACAAGTTGCACATATGTTTAAAGAATAATTTAAGAAAGCGGATACATTTTTTCTTTGTGCGACTTGCCAAAAAAACAACCATGTAGTAAAGTAAGGGTAATTTCAAACATGAGACGATGATGGGAAGCAGTAACAAGCGCGTTTTTTAAAGAGAGTCGGCGGGTGGTGTGAGCCGATAGAAACACTTGTGAATCCGTCCCTGAGTAGCTGGGCTGAACCGTTTAGTAGGCCTGAGCCGGCAGTTGAACCGTTATTTCAATGGAGTGGATTGGACTTGGTTGTCCGGTCAATTTGGGTGGCAACGCGGGTAGTTCTCGTCCCTTTTATAGGGAATCGAGGGCTTTTTTTGTTGTCCAGGTTTCGAGCACTTTTCTAACTTTCCATTATCGTCTAAAAATCAAGGAGGAATTATTCATGCTAGATATTAAAAAAGTCCGAGCAAATTTTGATGAAGTGAAAGAGAAGCTTTCTAAACGCGGGGAGGATATTTCTCAGCTTGATAAATTCCAAGCGCTTGATGATAAACGTAGAGAACTAATCGCAAAAGTCGAAGCTTTGAAGGCGGAACGTAACGAAGTATCTCAAAAGGTCGCTGAAATGAAACGTAACAAAGAAAATGCAGATGACGTTATTGCACGCACGCGTCAAGTAGGGGATGACATAAAAAAACTCGATGAGGAACTGCATACAGTTGAAGAAGAGTTGAATTATATTATGATGCGCATCCCTAATATTCCACATGACAGCGTTCCTATTGGCAATAGCGAGGACGACAATGTTGAAATTCGTGTGTGGGGAGAGAAACCTGAATTCGGGTTTGAGCCGAAGCCACACTGGGAAGTGGGAACGGATTTAAATCTCCTTGATTTCGAACGTGCTGCAAAAGTGACTGGAAGCCGTTTTGTCTTTTACCGTGGTCTTGGAGCTCGCCTTGAGCGCGCATTGATTAACTTCATGCTTGATCTCCACATTGAAGAACACGGTTACGAAGAAATATTGCCGCCGTATTTGGTAAACCGCATAAGTTTAACGGGTACGGGGCAGCTGCCGAAGTTTGAGGAAGATGCATTTTTAGTCACCGAAGAGGATTACTTCCTTATTCCGACATCTGAAGTGCCTGTAACGAACTTCCACCGCGATGAAATCTTGAATGTTGCACAATTACCAGTTGCGTTTGCAGCGTATAGCACGAACTTCCGTTCAGAGGCGGGATCTGCAGGCCGTGATACGCGCGGTCTAATCCGTCAGCATCAGTTCAACAAAGTTGAGTTGGTTCGTTTCGTGAAACCGGAAGATTCTTATGATGAACTTGAAAAACTAACAGGACACGCTGAAAAAGTGTTGCAGTTATTGAAACTACCTTACCGTGCTCTAAAAATGTGTACTGCTGACCTTGGATTCACTGCAGCGAAGAAATACGATCTAGAAGTATGGATTCCAACACAAAATATGTACCGCGAGATCTCTTCTTGTTCAAACTTTGAAGACTTCCAAGCGCGTCGTGCAAATATTCGCTTCCGTCGTGAAGCGGGTGCAAAACCAGAATATGTTCACACATTGAACGGCAGTGGGCTAGCAATTGGTCGTACTGTAGCGGCAATACTTGAAAACTATCAGCAGGAAGATGGTTCTGTCATTATTCCTGAGGTACTTCGTTCATACATGGGCGGAAAAGAAGTTATTACCCTTTAAAAACAAAAATCGTGCAAGGCGTCACTCGACGACCTGCACGATTTTTTTCTTGTCTAGACTCCAGCACCTTCATCAAGGCGCTTACGCTTTTGGTCACTCTTCTTCCGTTCACGAATAGCCCTGAAAAATGCTGTTAGCATCTCCCCGCATTCATCGGCGGACACGCCTTCAACTACATCACATTCATGATTAAATCGTGGATCATTCAATAAGCGATAGAGTGAGTCTACACAACCGCCTTTTGGATCGCGAGCGCCGTATACAATGCGCGGAATTCTAGATTGTAAAATAGCACCTGCGCACATTGGGCATGGCTCGAGTGTCACGTATAAAGTTGTATCTTCAAGGCGCCAGCTGCCAATTTCTTGGCATGCATCCTGAATTGCGGATAGCTCCGCATGAGTAACTGCGTTTTGGGTGGTTTCCCGCAAATTATGTGCCCGTGCAATTACTTTATCGTCATGAACGATGATCGCGCCGATTGGTACTTCGCCAAGAGCTTGTGCTTTCATCGCTTCGTCAATTGCCATCTGCATATATAGTCGGTCTTTATTAAAAGTATCCAAAGTCATCACTCCTTGGTGATAGTGTAGCATTTTCTAGTGGTGAATGAAGGGGTTTTCCCTGTCGAGGTGTTGTCTAGCTACAGCGGCCAGATGCTCGGGTCACAAGTCTGCGCGGCTAGAAAGGGATTGAACTGCATCCTTCCGGAGTAAAGGGCACCGCTTGGGCCTGCAGGATGTAGGTGATGCAGCTGTTGCCACAGGAAGTGGCGTACTTAGGCTACGTTCCTTTATTTGGTCGCTTCCGCCTTTCGATTGTTCCACGTGGAAAAAGTCTGAACGTTGACTGCACTCTACTTTTCATTTCACCTGTGTGATAAAATGAAGAGCATTATATAAATACGACGTGAAGGAGGATTTCTGATGTCTGTTCCGTTTATAGCGGTCGAAGGTCCGATTGGAGTTGGAAAAACATCACTTTCCAAGGCAATTGCGGACACACAGCAATTCCATCAACTAAAAGAAATCGTGGATGAAAATCCATTTCTAAATAAATTTTATGACAACATCGAAGAATGGAGTTTCCAAACGGAAATGTTTTTTCTGTGTAATCGATATAAACAGCTTAGCGATACAAAAAACGAGATACTAATCGAACAAAAACCGGTTGTTGCTGATTACCATATTTTTAAAAACCTCATTTTTGCAAGACGTACATTAGATCCGACAGAATATGTGAAGTACGAGGAAATCTATAAAATTTTGACGAAGGACATGCCCGTTCCTAATATAATTGTCTACCTACATGCGAGCCTAGACACACTTATGAAGCGCATTTCACAGCGGGGACGTGAATTTGAGAAAAATATGGATCCCGCTTATTTACAGCAGCTTACGGAAGATTACGAGACGTTCATCACGTATTTCGAGTTGGCACATCCAGAAATTCCTGTTCTTAGGTTTAATGGCGATGATCTTGATTTCGTCAATAGTGAAGAGGATCTACAATTTATTTTAGATACTGTCGATGCGACGATACGAAAAGGAGTAACTTTGAATGAACTTACGTGAAAAACATGGCATCCCACAAAACGCTGTCATTACAATTGCAGGGACAGTAGGCGTCGGCAAGTCGACGATGACGCAGGCGCTCGCGGATGCGCTCCACTTCAGGACATCATTTGAAAATGTTGAGCAGAATCCGTACCTTGATCTTTTTTACAAGGACTTTGAGAAATGGAGCTTCCATTTGCAAATTTATTTCTTGGCAGAGCGCTTCAAAGAGCAGAAACGGATTTATGAATATGGCGGAGGCTTTATTCAAGATCGTTCGATTTATGAAGATACAGGTATATTCGCAAAAATGCATATGGAAAAAGGAACGATGAATCCCGTTGATTATGATACGTATACCAATTTATTTGAAGCGATGGTTATGACACCGTATTTCCCGCATCCAGATTTGCTTGTTTACTTGGAGGGGCCGCTGGACGGGATTATTTCGCGTGTTAAAGAACGTGGTCGTGTGATGGAGCAGGAGACACCCATTACTTACTGGGAAGAGATGTACGGTCGTTATGAGAATTGGATTAATTCATTCAATGCGTGCCCAGTATTGCGTCTTGATATTAATGACTATGATCTTATTAATAAACCTGAAGAAGTGGATTCGATTGTTGAGAAAATTGGACAATCCCTCAAGCAGACATCCCTTTTGAAAAAATAAAATTAACTATGGGAATGCAGCCATTGACATGGGCTGCATTTTTTATTTCACAAATTTTACCCATCTCGAATACTATGTAGTGTTTACACCTGCGTGATGGTTGAGAGTGTAGATGAGTGAATCATTGTTGGGAAGTAGTGTGTTGGTATCCAATACAATATGGATAAAAGGAGGGGTTGTGGAGTGAAACCTTATTCAAATGGACTATCCTCATATCCTGTTGGGGCGGTTATTAACTCTAGCTACCAGGGGCCATATTCACAATATACAGCGCCCGTCAGGTATATCTTGAATAACCAAACTGATTTATATGGCAGAAGTTGCATAAGTAAGGCGGAAGTCGAATTTATAAGTATGAACCGGCTTCTCTGGATGGAGCATGTCAACTGGACGAGGATGACGATTATGGGTGTCGTATTCGCTTTACCGGATTTACCGTCTGTCCAAGAGCGTCTTTTGAGAAATGCGACAGATATGGGAAATTGTTTACGGCCCTTTTATGGCGATAAAATTGCGGATAGATACGCCGCACTGATTAAAGAACATTTAGTGTTAGCTGCTGAATTAGTAACGGCAGCTACAAAGGGGGATGCAAAAACAGCGTCGGAAGCAGAGAAGCAATGGTATAGAAATGCAGATGATATCGCCGACTATTTAAGTAGCATCAACCCGTATTTAAGCAGAGAAGAAGTAAGGAAAATGTTTTATAGTCATTTGGCTTTAACCAAACAAGAAGCGGTTTATATGATTCAAAAAAACTATAAGGCTGATATTGAAGTGTTCGATAAAATTGAAGCGGAAGCTTTAGAAATGTCGGATATGATAGCGGGTGGTATTGTTAAGCAATTTCCGGGTATGTTTATGCCACTATGTTAAGACAAACGGCACACCATCTAATGAGATGGTGTGCCGTTTATTCTATATGTATATCGATTAATTGAATACCTATAAACTCATTAAGCGCAGGCATCTTAACGGGGGTAGCTGAAGCCCTAAGTCAGGCGGAGAAGCTGCTTGGCTTAGGGCGGGAGGCATCCTCGAGCGTCGTAGTGAATTCAATGGTGTTTTTTATTTAATTAGAAAGTACTGCAGATTTCAAGAAAAACTCAGCGTATAATTCCTTCAAGATTTTATTTTCATCAGCTTTATGGACGCCAAAGACAAGACTTACTTCTGATGAACCTTGGTTGATCATCTGGATGCTGGCGCCTGTGCGTGCGATGGCTGAGGCGGCACGTGCAGCCAGCCCAGTGGAATGACGCATTCCTTCGCCTACAAGAACGATCATGGAGTAATTAGAATGCATATGGACGTGATCTGCATTCAGTTCCTCTTTTGCCCGGCGCACAATCCGCGCTTCTTTATCTGCATTGAGGAATTTACTTCTGATGATGACGGACAAGTTATCGATACCAGAAGGCGTGTGTTCAAATGGGATTTCTTCTTCTTCTAAGATTTGCAATAACTTTCTACCAAAACCAATTTCCTGGTTCATTAAATATTTATCGACAAACAGTGTGGAAAATCCGCTATCGGCAGCAATACCAATGACCGGCTGTGCAAAATAATTTCGTTCATTGACAATAAGTGTTCCCGGAGCCTCCGGATTATTAGTGTTTTTAATACATACAGGAACGGAACGACGGAATGCGGGCATAAGCGCTTCATCGTGGAAGACGGAGAATCCCGCATAGGCTAGTTCTCGCATTTCACGATACGTCATTTTTTCGATACCGACTGGATTATCGACGACATTCGGGTTAGCCGCAAATACCGAATCGACGTCTGTAAAGTTTTCATACAGTTCGGCTTCTGTCGCTGCCGCAAGTAGGGATCCTGTAATGTCCGATCCTCCTCTGTTGAATGTCCTCAGTGTCCCGTCTTTCGTGTAGCCAAAAAAACCAGGGAACACGATAATACCTGGTTTATCACGTAATTGTACGAGGCGATCATCGCCTTCAGGCAATGCACGTACCCGTTCAGGCCGTTCATTGACAAGTAGACCGGCCTCTTTTGGACATATATACTGTGCATCCATTCCGATAAGTGTGAAGTAGGCGGCAATTAGCTTTGCGTTGTTGTCTTCACCAGATGCTTTCAAGCAATCCATGAAAAGACTGGCGTCGTTTTCATTGCTAACAAGACGTTCGTGCAAATCATTTTCGATAACGGATACAATCTCCATTGAAAGACCGAGGCCGGCAGCAATTTGTTGATAGCGGGCCACTACTTCTTTCAGTTCTACTTCCGTGTCTTCCCCTTTAAGGGCTTTTTCAGCAAGTTGGATTAGTAGATCCGTTACTTTTTCATCCGAGCCAAACCGTTTGCCGGGTGCAGAGACAACAATGATTTTACGACTAGGATCAGCTTTTACAATTTGAGCAACTTTTTTTATTTGATCGGCCGATGCGACCGAAGTGCCACCGAATTTACAAACTTTCATAATCATCAAATCCAATCTATTTTATAGTGGGGGTAATCTTATCAATTCTATGACTTTATCACAAATAGGCTTGTTATTATCCGAATATTTCACTATAATGTCTTTATGCGAAGAACAATTGTTTTTTCATAGTGTACATACAGTTAGGAGAATCGTCAATGAAAAATGAAATTAACATTGGGTTATTAGGATTTGGGGTTGTCGGTAGCGGAGTGGCTAAAATTTTGCAGGATCATCAAGAAGACCTGCATCATAAACTTGGCGTTCCTGTCAAAATAAAAAAAATTCTTGTGAAAAACTTACATAAAGATCGGGAAACAACGCTTTCGTTGGAAACGTTCACGGATAATTTATATGAAGTGCTTGAAGACTCGTCTATCGATTTAATAGTAGAAGTGATGGGTGGGACCTTCGATGCGAAAGAAGCGATTGAAAGTTCTTTGCGTGCTGGAAAAGGTGTCGTAACAGCTAACAAAGACGTTATGGCAGAATTCGGACCTGGATTATTGAAGCTTGCGGATGAAAACAAGTGTGATCTCTTTTACGAAGCAAGCGTTGGCGGCGGGATCCCGTTAATCCGCACACTTGAAGATGGACTTGCTTCCGACCGGATCCGTGCATTGACGGGCATCGTGAATGGGACAACGAACTTCATTCTAACGAAAATGAAACATGAAAAGATGTCATATGAAGATGCATTGGCAGAGGCGACAGCACTGGGTTATGCGGAAGCAGATCCGTCGGCGGATGTTGACGGCATTGATGCGGCGCGCAAAATGGTTATTTTGGCTTCGTTGTCTTTCTCCACGGAAGTCCGCCTGGACGACGTGTTTGTAAGAGGGTTGAAAGAAATTCAAGAAGGCGATCTAGAACTAGCCGAGCAATTTGGCTATACGGTGAAGTTAGCAGGGTCAGCTAAGAAGAACGAGGATGGTATCGAAGTGGCTGTAGAACCTGTATTTTTCCCGAATTCGCATCCGTTGGCATCAGTGAACAATGAGTTCAATGCGGTGTATATTTATGGAGATGCGGTTGGAGAAACAATGTTCTATGGACCGGGCGCTGGATCTCTACCGACTGCCACATCTGTTACGGGAGATATTATTGCAGCGTGCCGTAATTTATTGCTAGGTGTCAACGGCAAAAGATTACACGCACCGCAGTATGAGCGGAAAGTGAAAAGCGATAGTAACAAGTTCGCACGTTATTTCCACCGAATTCGCGTTAGAGACGAAGTAGGCGTCCTGACGAAATTAACGTCTATATATAGCAAGCACGGTGCAAGTCTGGCGACAGTTGTTCAGCATTCCGATAAAAAGGAAGCCGATGCAGACCTAATTTTCATCACGCATCAAATTTCGCGACAACAGCATTTAGATATTGTGACTGAATTGAATGAGACACCAAAGGTAATCGGCGTACTAAGCCATTACCGGGTAGAGGGGGAAGAATGATGAAAAGATGGAATGGATTAATTGAGGAATATAAAGAATGGTTACCGGTGACAGAAGATACACCGGCGTTAACGTTGCAGGAAGGGAATACCCCTCTAATTCACATGACAAATTTATCCGAACAGTGGGGAATCAACCTTTACGTGAAAACGGAAGGAACGAATCCGACAGGTTCATTTAAAGACCGGGGCATGGTTATGGCGGTCGCAAAAGCGAAAGAAGAAGGAAAAAAAGTTCTTATTTGTGCATCAACGGGTAATACGTCTGCAGCGGCGGCGGCATATGGTGCGCGTGCTGGAATGCGGACAATTGTAGTTATTCCAGCAGGTCGAATCGCACTTGGTAAATTGGCACAGGCAAAAATGTATGGTGCAGAAATCGTAGAAATCGAAGGTAACTTTGACGAAGCGTTGGCTATGGTACGTGCGGCGGACGAGGGCGAAGTTGCGCTTGTTAACTCGGTTAACCCGTATCGACTTGAAGGTCAAAAGACAATTGCATTTGAAACGATTGAGCAACTTGGAAAAGTGCCAGATGTTTTCGCACTTCCGGTTGGGAATGCGGGTAACATCTCTGCGGCTTGGAAAGGATTCAAAGAATATGCGGATAAGAAGGGTACTGCGCTACCGGTGCTTCTTGGTGTACAGGCTGACGGAGCCGCACCGATTGTTTATAATCGCGTATTCGAAAACCCTGAAACGGTTGCAACAGCGATTCGAATCGGTAATCCCGCAAGTTGGGACCTGGCCAACAATGCCTTGGCAGAGTCGAATGGAACAATTCTTGCTGTAACTGATGAAGAGATTTTGGAAGCATACAGTTTAATTGCTTCTTCTGAAGGTGTTTTTGCAGAACCTGGCTCGTGTGCATCAATCGCGGGCGTTAAAAAACAAGTGGAGAGCGGCTTGTTGAAAAAAGGTTCTACTGTAGTTGCAGTATTGACTGGTAATGGTTTAAAAGATCCTGATACAGCGATTGAAGTAAATAAAGAAAAACCAATGATGTCACGGGAACAATTTGATGCGTTTCTTAGTGGGTTAAAGGCGGGGACAAAGTAATGGCAGAATCCAATTTTTCCGTTGTCGTACCTGCATCGACGGCAAATCTTGGGCCAGGCTTCGATAGTATCGGACTTGCACTAAACCTTTATATGACGGTGGATGTATCGCCGTCAGAGGACTGGGAAGTTACGTATAAAGAAGATGGTTTTCAAGATTTACCGACTGGAGAAGATAATTTAATCGTGAAGACTGTTATTGATATAGCTGAGCGAAAAGGGCGTGTTGCGCCTGTATCGCGACTTATCATTCAGTCGGATATTCCACTTGGTAAAGGACTTGGAAGCAGTGCGACAGCAATTGCAGCAGGAATTGAAATTGCAAATCGGCTTCTTGAATTGAATCTTTCCGCGAAGGAAAAAGTGCTTCTAGGCAGTGGATATGAAGGGCACGCGGATAATATCTCGGCTGCGCTTCTTGGGGGAGTGACTATATCTTATTTTGATGGCATGGAAATGGATGTCGTTCATATTCCAGAACCAAAAATGGGAGCTGTGATACTTGTTCCGCCAGAAGCATTGCTGACGGAAGCATCTAGGGGGCTTCTACCAAGTCAACTCGCACATGCAGAAGCAACGCGTAGCAGTGCGGCAGGGAATGTACTTTCGGCAGCGATTGCTCGGGAAGATTGGGAAATGGCGGGTCGTATGATGGAAAAGGATTTCTTTCATGAGCCGTACCGTAAAAAGCTATTTCCTGAGTTCGACCGAATCCGTGAAGTATGTCATGAGTACGGTGCGTATGGAATGACAATCAGTGGTGCGGGCCCGTCTTTATTCGTGACTGTGAAGCAAGGCGACGAGAGCGAGCTGGCAAAGCGATTGGCGGTTGCGTTCCCGTACTATGATTGTATTGCCGTCAAACCGTCTATTGCGGGTGCTGTGACAAATTAATTGAATGAAGAAAAGCGCAAGCGCCTTGTTAGATCCGACAAGCGCTGGAGGGCCTTAAGAGAAAGGCGCACTTTGCCTTTAACTTAAGGACTGAAGCGACTCGAGGGGCTAGGCGCTGGAGCTAGACATGA
>NZ_JADPRZ010000064.1 GCF_017347095.1 Sporosarcina sp. E16_8
TCCGCGGGCACGGCTTCAGCCTCCTCGTCACTGCGTTCCTGCGGGGTCTTCAGCTCGCGCTGTTCCCGCTGGAGTCGCCGCTCTCCACTACAATCAACTAGTTCTTACTATTAACAAAGAACTTTTTCAGTGGCCTCCAATTAAAGGGGGCCTTTATCCCCCACTGATCGTTTGTTTAACCATTTGGGGTTTTACTGCCCGTTAATGCGGGATAATATCACTAACGAAGGGAGCTTGAAGAACAATGAAATTTAAACTTATCGGCGGATTACTAGGACTTCTGCTTCTACTTGCGGGTTGTTCGACATCGAACGCAACATTAAAAAGCGTTACAGATACTTCACCTAATTCAGCTGGATCGGCTTCCAAGTATCCTGAAAACCCAAATTCACAAGTGACGTATGATCCCGAAAAATTAGAGGAGATTTGGCTTGCAGGCGGTTGCTTTTGGGGAGTTGAAGCCTATATGGCGCGGGTGTACGGTGTAGCTGATGTTACTTCTGGCTACGCAAACGGACATACGGAAGACCCAACCTATGAAAAGGTAATTAAGGGAGACACGGGATACGCGGAAACAGTACATGTACGTTACGACCCGGAGCGCGTTGACTTGGAAAAACTATTAACACACTATTTCCAAGTGATTGACCCGACTGTCTTAAATCGACAAGGAAATGATCGCGGAGAACAATACCGTACGGGCGTTTATTATAAAAAAGCCTCAGATAAAGGTATAATTGATCAAGTAGTCGCAAAAGAACAGAAAAAATATGATGACCCCATTGTGACTGAAGTTGAATCTTTACTATCCTATACACTTGCGGAGGATTATCATCAAGATTATCTGGAGAAAAATCCAGACGGTTATTGCCATATCGAATTCGATTCGCTTGAAGATCAGGAAATACCTAGCCTCATTGATCCCGCGTTATACCCTAAACCGAGCGATAAGGAACTTAAAGAAAAGTTGACTGACATTCAGTATAATGTGACCCAAGGTAATGGAACTGAAATGGCTTTTTCTAATGATTTTTGGGACAATTATGAACCTGGTCTATATGTTGATATTGCAACTGGTGAACCCCTTTTTTCATCATCAGACAAATATGATTCTGGCTGTGGTTGGCCAAGTTTCACAAAACCAATTGACCCGGATGTAGTCGTTGAACTGGAAGACAAAAGCTTTAATATGATTAGAATAGAAGTAAGAAGTCGCTCAGGAAATAGCCATTTAGGGCATGTTTTTGACGATGGCCCCAAAGACAAAGGCGGCTTACGCTACTGCATTAACAGTGCTGCGATAGCTTTTGTTCCACAAGCAGAAATGGAAGCAGCTGGTTACGGCTATCTTAAAAACAGTACAAAATAAGGGGGTTCTTGCCCCCTTTTTAGTCATTTAGATAGAAAGGAGAAAGCCATGTACACATTATTAGTAGTCGATGATGAACCTATCATAATTAAAGGCATCCGCTCCTTTGTAGATTTTGAAGCACTCTCGATTTCAGCTGTCTACGAAGCATCCAATGGTGAAATGGCGCTTGAAGTCTTTAAGGAGCATCTACCGGATCTTGTTTTAGCTGATATTAATATGCCTAAAATGAATGGTCTTGATTTTGCCATTGCTTCAAAAGCCATTAAACCAGATGTTAAAATAGCACTCGTAACTGGCTATGATTATTTTGACTATGCGTTAACGGCGTTAAAGAATGGCATTGACGACTATGTATTAAAACCCGTATCCAGAAAAGACATTCAAGAAACATTAAAAAAGCTCATTGATAAACTTAAAAATGACCAAAGTAATCAAGAGGTTTCGCGACTTGTAAAGGATATCATCAGCACCTCGATTTCTTCTGAAGATACGGGCTACAAATCTAAAATTCAAAATGAACTAACTCTAAACATCTCAAATATCGAGTTCTCTTTAACCTATTTAGCGAAACAAATGTCTCTAAGCACTTCATACCTAAGCACTCTATTTAAGTCGCTTTATGGCACTACATTCCAAGATCATATGCTTTCCATTCGACTGGATCGCGCTAAAATTTTGTTGCTAAGTACAGAGATGAAAGTATATGAAATTGCTGCTGCAGTAGGCTTTGACGATCCTAACTATTTCAGTGCAACCTTCAAAAGGAGATTCCGTTTTTCTCCAAACCAATTTAAGGAAAAGGCAAAAGAATGAAGCTATTTACATCTAAACTGATGAAAAAACTGCGCGTGCAAATCGCCCTCCATTATTTAATAGCGAGTGCACTCACCCTGTTACTGATGGGATTCATTCTCTATACGAGTATTTCATCAGTTGTTTTAAAAGAAGCCGTAATTACAACGGAGACGGCTGTCGATAAAAGTGGGATGTATATTGACTTATATATTGACCGTTTAAAAGCTGTGTCAAGCTTACTCTCTGAAAATCCACAACTTGTTAGCTATTTATCCAACACACAGCGTGATCCTTTAGCAAAGAAAGATATATATACGAGTATTGACACAACAATTTCTACAGACTCCTTCATTAAATCGGTCATTATCGTCAGTAAGGACGGACAAATCCTTTCGAATGAACGCAATCTAACTATGAGCATGTCCAGTGATATGATGAAGGAACAATGGTATACCTCCGCAGTCCATAGTGGGAGCATGCCTGTACTCACGTCTGCGAGGATGCAGAAGTTTTCTATGGACAAAGACAGTTGGGTAATATCCATCAGTCGCGAGATTAAGAACACTCAAGGCGAAAATATTGGTGTGTTGCTGATTGATATCGAATATAAAGTTATTGATGATTACTTAGCTAATTTGGATTTAGGTAAAACCGGTTTCTCTTTTATTATCAATGACAATTCCGAGGTCGTTTACCATAAGGATCCTGTTTACTTTAGAGACGTGGCGAAACAAAACACTCTTCGAGATATTGTTGAGAATAAAGATAGTTATGACACGAAACAAAATACACTTACACATACCTATCCTCTCAAAAATGCGGATTGGCTCCTTGTCGGTGTGTCTTCTCAAGATGGTCTACTCGCTATTAAAAAACAACTACTTGAAATTTTTTTATTGGTAGGAATCGTCCTTCAAATCCTCGCAGCTATAAGTGTCGGCTTATTTGCCGGGAGAATAACTGCACCTTTTCAAAAATTAGAAAAGGCGATGCAAGAAATTGAGAATGGTTTATCAGAAGTGCCAATTGACGGCAAAGGTTGTTATGAAGCACAAAGTTTAGCAAGACATTTCAATCTCATGATTCAAAAAATTGAAAAGCTCATGCAGGAAATTACGGAGAAAGAAAAGCATCTTAGATCTTCTGAAATTAATGTACTACATAGCCAAATCAATCCGCACTTTTTATACAACACGCTCGATACAATTGTATGGATGGCGGAGTTTAATAATAGTGAAAAGGTCATTGAAATCACGAAGGCACTTGCACAATTTTTCCGCTTGTCACTAAGTGGTGGCAAGGAACTGACGACTGTAGAAAACGAGCTCGATCATGTACGCCAATACCTCTTTATACAGCAAGAGCGCTATGGGGATCAGTTGGCCTATGATATTGTCTGTGATGATGCATTAGTGCCGATGCAGATGCCGAAGATTTTAGTACAACCCATCGTTGAAAATGCTTTGTATCATGGCATCCGTGGTATGGCACGTCAAGGTCATATTGAGATTCGGGCAGAAGTAAGTGCTAGTGATATTCTCCTTATCGTAAAAGACAACGGAGAAGGCTTTGACTTGGCGCAAATTGACCAGAATGTTTCAAACAATGGCGCTAAACTTGGCGGAGTCGGTATTAAAAATGTTGATGAGCGCATCAAGCTCTACTATGGTGAAGCGTACGGTATAACCATAGATTCAATTGTCGGAAGTGGAACGACCGTAACAATTAAAATCCCACAGAACTGCGGGCAGTTGAATGGTTGAAGGCCCCCATATAAAGGTCCTCTTATCACTGATTACATGACGGCAAAAAACGCGAATAGTTGGGCATGTCGCATGCCTGTGCACAAAAATATCATGTTTGTTCCAGCAATCAGATTTACTCTGCAAACAGAGTGCATTCTGAATTCTTTTGGAATTGTGTAGTGCACAGGCAGAATTGAAATTCATTCATTACAACTAATAAAAGCTACACTAATGACTTAGTAGCTCTACAGCGTATTATTGGCCCAACAAATGTAGATTCGTTAGGATACGTTGAAAACCTCCTATGATGGAATCATACACAATTTAAATCAAATCGCTTGTCTATATCAATACCATTTGAATGAAAAAAGCCCTTCGAAATTTAGGACAGATCCTAGTTTCCAAGGGCTTTTTCAATGAAAGAATGGTAAACATTAAAGTGCAGGAAAGCTTCCCATACTTTTTCCAGGCAGGTAATCATGTCTCATTAGTCATCTTTATCCTTTTTGTCTTTGTCTTTGTCTTTGTTTTCGTCTCTGTTTTTCTCCTTATCTCTCTTGTCCTCCTTATCCTTTTTGTTTTCTTTCTCTCTGTCTTTCCCCTTATCTTTCTTGTCCTCCTTATCCTTTTTCTTCTCTTTCTCTCTATCTTTCCTTTTATCTTTCTTATCCTCTTTATCCTTTTTGTTTTCTTGATCTTTCTTCTGCCCGTTGTTTATCTTTTTACTAGGTTTCTGTTTCTTCTTTTCAACCAATGATAAATCAAAGTCCTTGGTAGGCAATTCACTCATGGATTTAGTCACTATTTGTTGGAAGATAGTTGTCACTGTGACACCACTTGTTGCTGTCAAGTAATGCTCTTGATCAGTTTTATCATAGCCTAACCAAATCGCACCAACGAGCTCTGGCGTATATCCAACAAACCAGTGATCCTTTGAACCGGCTACACCAGTGAAAGGCAATTGTGTAGTACCGGTTTTTCCAGCTACGTCTATTCCGGGTATCTGTGCAATTCTAGCTGTTCCGTCATCCACTACACCTTTTAGCATAAACGTCATCTTTTGAGCAACTTCCGGTTCCGTAACTCGAGCAGACTTTTCACTCCAGCTTCCAACTACTTTTCCTCCTGCATCCTTTATTTCAGAAATAGCATGAGCTTGCATCATTATTCCATCGTTAGGAAATGCGGAAAAAGCCTGGGCCATTAACAAAGGTGACGTTCCTTGGTGTAAGCCACCAAGTGCTAGCCCGAGATTATGATCTTCTTTTTCTAAAGGAATACCAAACCGTTCAACTGCGCTAAAACCTTCCTCAATTCCTATTTTATTTAATAGCCAAACTGCGGGTATGTTATAAGAATTAAGGAGTGCATCATACAGTGTGACTTGACCGCGGTATCGTTTATCAATATTTTGTGGTTGATAGCCATCTATATTGATTGGTTCATCAACCAGCATATCGCCAAAGTCATACCCCTGCTCCAAAGCAGCAGTGTAAACAGCAAGCGGTTTTAATGCGGATCCCGGTTGCCTTACTAATTTTGTCGCATTATTAAATCGTTTGTACGTATAGTCCCCTCTTCCTCCAACTAACGCGCTAATCCCACCCGTTTTAGGATTAAGAAATACGGATCCACTTTGAATAAGTTGATCGGGCTTGCTAACTGGAAAATTGTTTTCATTCCGATAGACTTCTTCCGTAGCGTCCTGAATAACAGGGTTAAGTTCCGTATAAATGTGAAGTCCCCCAGATAACACTTCATTCTCAGTTAATCCGTACTTATTTACTGCTTCCTCGATTAGATAGTCCACATAATACGGATATTTCCCTTTATAATCGATGGTCTCTTTATCCGTTAATGCAATGGGTTGATCTATTGTTTCCTCGAAATCCTTTTGATTGATATAGCCTTCACTCTTCATTAATGACAGCACGATATTTCTTCGTTCAACCGCTTTTTCCATGCTTTTATAAGGTGATAAGTTAGACGGAGCCTTGATTAGTCCCGCTAGTGTAGCTGATTCGTTTAATGATAATTCACTCACATCTTTACCAAAATAGACGTGTGCTGCTCGTTGAATTCCCCATGCGCCTTCACCAAAATAGATTTGATTTAAATACCGTTCCATGATTTCATCTTTTGAGTACTTTCTCTCAATTTTTTTAGTGAATATTAGTTCTTTGAATTTACGTGTATACGTGCGTTCCGTAGTTAGAAATACATTTTTCGAAAGTTGTTGCGTAATTGTACTACCACCAGCAACAACTTTCCCTTTAACTAGATTTTGCATGAATGCTTTGGTAATACCAAAGTAATTAATACCGTTATGCTTATAAAAATGTTGATCTTCTGTAGCAACAAAAGCTTCAATGAGTTCTGTTGGTATTTGATCCAGACTAACTCCTTCAATTTTTGAGTTAGAAACTTTACTGGCTACCTCGCCATTTATATCATAAATAAATGTTGGTCTTGGTTCTACAATATCCAATTTACTTACATCGCTAAACGATATTAAAACAGAAAACACCAATAGACCAAACAAGATGATACCTATGAAGACAACTACTAGTCTATTGATGCGTTTTTTTGAATTAAACCATTTTTTAGTTCTGCTTACTCGTGTCTGTTTTTTCCTACGTCCCATTCTACCCAAACTAATACCACCTTCTACTTTGTTGCAACTGAAATAATGAAGCTATAAGTTACACATAATTCTTGACAATCTATACCTGACATTCAACACTAGACTAACTCCAATACGATATCAATAGTGTGTTTGTCGCATTAAGTGCCAAGTGATACTTCACGCAATGCCATTGTCCCGCACTTCTATATTGAAACAATGGTACGGCTCAAAAAAAATAACCACCCTATAAGGGCAGTCCGTATCATACACATTAAATTTTAGTACCTGTGAAACGAACAATCCTATTTGTTTAAACATTCACTATAGTTTATTGCACAGGTACTTCAAATTTTCCACCTCACATTAAGCTTCGTAAGATGCCTTCAGCTTACTAAATAGGATTTCCGCGCCTTTAGGACTCAAGATTAACCCGGGGGAAAACTCTATGTTTTCATTTAAAACTTCACCGGTTACCAAACAAGCCCCTTGAGCATTGTATTTTTTAAAAAGTATTAGATCGTTATCGACAAATATCTCCATTGGATCACCTTCGTTTATGTTCATTGTTTTTCTAAGCTCTTTGGGGATGACTATTCTTCCTAGTGGATCTACTTTTCTTACTACTCCTGTGCTTTTCATTATTTCTCACCTTTCGACTATGAGTCTATTAAATACTACTTAACTGTACAGTATTTAGTTTGAATTTACAACCTTAGTTTACATATTTTCCTTCCTAAACTAAAATTATATTCTTTTTGTAATTAATAAAATTAACTATATTTATTACCAGTGTCCTATTCGATGCCAGGTACTTCCTAAACGAGCTCCCCTTACATAGAACAGCCGAAGCAGCTAAATTCCAAGTAAGTTTGATTGTTCATCCAACATGTCCCCCAATGATCGTAAATTGTCTATTTGGTAGTAGTTCACCACATTAGCAATCGGATTCGTTCTTCTTTTCACATCCCATTAGATAAAGGTGAGCAACGAAAAGTTATGAACGTTTTTCACGCTTTATTGCCGAAAATCATATATAATTCTATCATCAAGAGGGGGACTATTTATGAAATTTGAAATGACAGAAAACGGTTTTGAAACAACGACGGCATTTGGTCAACTAACCATTTCAGGCAATGAGAATTATGGGTTTAGGCCCTACCAACTTCTTGTTTCATCTGTTGCGGTTTGTAGTGGTGGTGTATTACGAAATATACTAGAAAAAATGCGAATGCCCGCCGATAATGTAACAATTGAAGTGATAGAAGTAAAACGTAATGCGGAGATAGCCAACAGAGTTGAAAAAATCCACCTCCATTTTATCATTCAAGGTCAAAATATCGATGAGTCAAAAATGGATAAAGTCTTCGAGTTGACCAAGAAGAACTGTTCCATGGCACAATCCGTCATCGAATCAATTGAACTAGTTGAATCGTATGAAATTAGAGCTTAGGCTGTAGTACCTTTGCAAGGCCATTTGTGTTTCGTACAGGTATGTAAAAAAAGCATCAAAATCCGGATTATTCAGAATTCAGTGAGTAATCCAGAGCTTTTTAACTTCCATATTCGAAGACCCCCAACAGATTGCCGCGTCCCAAAGAAAACTAAATAAAGCATATAATAAGCGCCTCCTGCCAACTAGTGGGCGCTATTTGGCATTTACTTTAAAATAAGCATTTGATTTTTATCGTGCATAAATTTTTAAATCGAAAAACATTATTGATAAATGAATAACCGTTCATTTCAGATTGTTTGCATGGTATAATCTTTATAATGTTTATGAATTTAGAATTAATTGAAATCAGAGAGGGGAATTTTCTATTGAAACATTATGAGAATTTAAGAAAAATGAAGGACGGGGATATTCCTGATGCACCAATCGGCCAATTTCTCGGTTTTAAAGTTGTTGAGGTGGAACAGGGGATGGTTGTTTTGGAAATGGATACCTCTGAACGTCTGTATAACCCTATGGGAACACTTCATGGTGGAATACTGTGTGATTTATCAGACGCGGCTATGGGCTACGCATTTGCAAGTACATTAGCGGATGATGAAGCATTTACGACTTTGGAAATTAAATTGAACTTTCTTAAACCGATATGGAAAACAAAGCTCCGTGCAGTTAGTAAAGTGATAAAAAAAGGAACGAATATTAGTTTACTTGAATGCCATGTGTATGACGCAGAGAAAAGCCTTGTCGCCTATTCCACGAGTACATGTATGATATTACGAGATAAAATGGCCAAAGGTAGAGAAATAAAAGATAAATAGAACTAATCACTCGAGGAACCAAAAATACACCACCTACAGATTAACTATCTGTTAGCGGTGTATTTTCTCTTCTACATATTTTGAATGTATGAATAACTATTTAACCAGCGCCGCAGCCGATTCAATGAAATCCTTTATTTCAACATCTATATATTCGGCACTACTTATTTAAAATTAACCAGGCGGTATGCCTCACCCGTATAACCAACAAATCCAGCGAAGGAGCGACACCAATGAAAGGCTGCACACCTGCATCCTGCAGGCGCCGAAGCAATAAGACTGACAGTGATCTTCTGACGGGCTTATTGCGTAAGGCCATCACCAAGCGACAAAGCAGTGTTGGAATAATTTTCCGCTTGTTAAGGGCCGACTATATACACATTAATTCACAACAAAGTATCTCGCATCCGGGTGAGCAAATACCATCGCAGACACCGAAGCTTCTGGCTCCATCATGAATCCTTCTGTTAACTCCACGCCAATATCCTCAGGTCTAACCAAGTTAAATAGCTTGGCTTGGTCCTCAAGATGTGGACAAGCTGGATAGCCGAAGGAGAAGCGTTGCCCTTGGTATTTGGCAGCGAAAGCGTCTTTCATCGTAAAGTCAGTTGCGTCTGGGAAGCCCCACTGATCCCGTATTTCTTGGTGAATTCGTTCCGCAAAAGCTTCTGCTAATTCAAGGGCAGTAGACTGGAATGCATGGCTTTCTAAAAACTTCCCTTGTTCTTTAAGTCTAGTTGCTTCAGCACGCACGCCGTGACCTGCCGTTACTTGCATGAACGCAACATAGTCCATTTCTCCACTGTCAACTGATTTTAAGAAATCAGCTAGGCACAAGAAAGGTGTTACCGATTGGCGTGGGAATGTGAAACGCTCGATTTCTGTTTTAGCATCTTCCGGATCATAGATAATTACATCATCGCCATCTGATTGCGCAGGGAAGAATTGATACAACCCTCGTGGTTTTAATAGATCCGAACGCAAGAATCCAGTGACGAGTTCGTGGAGCCCAGTTGCACGTTCATCTCCTTGTTCGATCAGCTTATCACTAAATCCCCTTAGGCCTAAGTGATGACCAATCAATGTGCGCATATTTACATAAGGATGAAGGTGAGCAACGGAATAATCTCTCAACACGTGTCGACGAAGATCTTTCGGTATGTACACTTTCACATCTTCCCGAACGGTTTTCACTGGCTTCTCTAAAACAGCAACCGCTTGTTTGGAAGCACGTACCGCCTCTGCTACTACACGTTTCTCTTGTTGGATAACCAGTTCTTCTAATAAAACCTCTTTATCTAGCTTATCTTGCAGACGGTTTGCAAGATCGAGCCCTTGCATCGCATCTTTTGCATATAACACGGGACCATCGTATTCAGCGGAAATTTTTGTTTCTGTGAAACGACGAGATAGAGCTGCTCCACCTACAAGTATCGGTACATTAATACCCGCTTCTTTAAAATCTTGCGCAGTAATTACCATTTGATGTGCGGATTTCACCAGTAAGCCAGACAACCCTATGATATCCGGCTTTTCTTGACGGATAACTTCAATCAGTTTAGCAGGCGTTACTTTAATTCCGACATCTATTACTTTATAGCCATTATTAATTAAAATAATCTCGACCAAGTTTTTCCCGATATCGTGCACATCGCCCTTGACAGTTGCCAATACAATTTTCCCTTTACCGGAATCATCTTCTTTTTTCTCCATGAAATCCTCTAGGTAAAGTACGGATGCTTTCATAACACCTGCACTTTGCAGTACTTCGGCAACAATGAGTTTATTCTCATTGAACAGACGCCCTACCTCAGCCATCCCTCTCATCAGCGGTCCGTTGATAATGTCAAGCGGCGTATCATACATCTGAAGTGCGGCTTCCAAATCAGGGAGTAGCCCCTCTTTTGTTCCTTCGATAATATAGTAAGCAAGACGTTCAGGAACTGTTTTTGGAATATCATCTTCTGTTTTCTCTTTTTTCTTACCGCGATAAAAATCAGTGAAATCAGCAAGTGTTTTGTCCGTTGTGGTGAATAAAAGCTCATCTGCCATTTTAATTTCCTGCTCAGGAATAGACGCAAAACGCTCCAATTTCTCTGTATTCACAATCGCAAAATCAAGCCCTGCTTGCGTACAATGGTATAAATAAACGGCATTCAACACTTCACGTCCGACTGGCGGAAGTCCAAATGACACATTACTTACACCTAACGTCGTTAGACAGCGCGGCATTTTTTCTTTTATCAAACGAATGCCTTCAATCGTTTCTACTGCTGCACCAATGTATTGTTGATCGCCAGTTCCAACTGGGAATACAAGCGGATCGAAAATAATATCCTCCGGCGCAAGGCCCCATTTGTTGACAAGCAAATCATATGAACGTTCAGCGATTTCGAGTTTTCGTTCACGCGTAACGCCCATTCCGATTTCATCAATCGTCCCTACCACGACAGCCGCCCCATACTTTTTCACAAGCGGCATCACTGCGTCAAATCGTTCTTCCCCGTCTTCTAGGTTGATGGAGTTAATGATTGTTTTACCTTGTGAATACTTTAGCGCTTCTTCAATCACGTTTTCATCCGTTGAGTCAATGACTAGTGGTACTTTAACTTTTTTCACAACTTCTTTCATGAACTCAGACATGTCCTCTAACTCATCGCGGTCTGGATTCGCAAGACAAATATCAATAACATGCGCACCACCCTTTACTTGGGCACGTGCAATTTCAGATGCTTCTTCAAACTTGCCTTCTACAATCAGTCGTTTAAATTTCCGAGACCCTATTACATTCGTGCGTTCGCCAATTAATAAAGGACGCATTGATTCATCATATTGAAGCGGCTCAATCCCTGATAAAACATGACCACGGCCTGATTTTGACGGCTTACGTGGCGCTATATCTTTCACCGCTTCTCGTAGTGCTGCAATATGTGTAGGAGTCGTTCCACAACATCCACCTACCACATTTAACCACCCTTTTTCTGCAAAACCCTTTAGCTTTTTAGAAAGTGATTCTGGCGATTCATGGTAATGCCCTTCTTCATCTGGTAATCCAGCGTTCGGATAACAACTAACGTAGCCATCAGATATCTCTGACAGCGAACGGATATGATCCCTCATAAATTCGGGTCCAGTTGCACAGTTTAAGCCTACAGAAAGTGGTTTAATATGCTCAATGGAAATATAGAAAGCTTCAATACTTTGTCCAGCTAGCGTCGTCCCCATCGGTTCAATTGTTCCCGAAATCATAATCGGAAGTTCTTTCCTCGTTTCTTCAAACGCTTTTTTAATGCCAATTGTTGCAGCCTTGACGTTCAACATATCTTGGCTTGTTTCTAGTAAAATCAGGTCACTTCCACCTTCAACTAATGCTTTTGCTTGTATGTAAAAGTCCTGTGTCAATTCGTCAAACGTAATTCCACCTGTGACAGATAGCGTTTTCGTCGTTGGCCCAATTGCACCTGCTACAAAACGTGGCCATTCAACTGTAGAGAATTCAGCACTGCATTTCTTCGCAAATTGTGCTGCGCGGAAGTTAATGTCATACGCTTGGTCTCCAAGATCGTAGTCATTCAACACAACTGGCGTTCCTCCGAACGTATTCGTACAAATGATATCGGCACCCGCTTCTAAATAACCACGATGAATAGTTTCAATAACCCCTGGATTAACGATATTTAAATATTCATTACAGCCATCATATTCTTCCCCGCCAAAATCGTCCGGAGAAAGATTCGCATTTTGAATCATCGTTCCCATTGCTCCGTCAATGATAAGAATTCTTTTTTGAAGTTCCTCTTTAATTAGGTGAGTGGACATAGCTGATCTCTCTCTCTCTGTGCGTTAATTTAGTGAAAATGGTGAATTAATTTCAGTAATGTGTCATTTCGAATGAAAAACATAATTATGTATTGGCTACTAAAACACCTTTTGCAGCTTCAGTTCATCTAGTAAACCTAATCTACTAATCCTGCTAAATCACAAAAAAACCTTCTATGAAAAGAAGGCGTACGATATCTACTTCGTTCCTTTTCATCTGTCAGGACATCGCTCGCCTGCTGGATTTAGCACCTGACCTTTCGGCTGGTTGCTGAAGCGTCATAGGGCCAGTCCCTCAACTTCTCTTGATAAGAATTCACTATTCAGTTTTAGTTAGTACGTGTATCGTATCGTGATAAATCGCTCCAGTCAAGACCATTTTTCTTAAAAAAGGGAATTTTCTTTATTTCAGATCAGTTTTCCGAATCGGTCATACTGACCATTATAAATACGAGATTTTAAAATTTTCTTTCTTCATTCTTCTCCGATCGCCCTTGGCTGGATTTAATCCGCCGTTTAGCGAAATTGCAGCCAAATGTTCCGACTCAAAACGGATGCCGGTGAGTCTATCCTTTACCGGGCTTTCGATATCTTCAAGCCATCTCTCCAGAATAGAAAGATCCTTCTTTGTCTTTATCGTCATCAAATCCCTAGTCTGGTTCGCATCAAATTCATACAAATGTGAAAGAGCAACAATGTAGGCGACCTGATTCATAATGACGTTGGCTTCGTCGGTGTGATGGCTTGTCATTCTAGAAATCCCTGTAAGCCCTTCTTAAACTTCTCCTTCAAAAAACGTTCGACGGATGAACCCGTTCATATCAGGCTCCAATGAATCAAGTGCGGAATCCATTTGGGTCAGGACATTTACATAATTGCTTTTGAATGTCATGAAAAACTGTAAAAAAGGCAAGTGGCACTCCGCATAAAATGCACGGATCGCATCTCCTCCTTGTCCTTTCAATGAATCTTCCAGCGCAACAAGTCCTTCGACTGCGGTTTTTATTGCTTTCATTTCATTTTCCAAACGATTTAGCATGGTGCAATTTCGCCGCAAGCCATCGTGGAAAGGGCTGACATCTACTACTTTCATATATTTTAAAAAGGTGCCTATCAAAGACATGACTCTTTATCTTGTCTTTGATAGGCACCACAGGATTTTATATTGTTGGAATTCTTGTAGAAATCCGTAAAGTTTACATCATTTTCTATGTAAAACTTTGTTTGAGCATCCAGATCATCCTTTTCATGTTTAAACAATCCTTGTGATTGCACGGACTACTATCACTGGAGCATAATTGTTTTAAACTTTCAGGATTGAATGTACAACAGGATCCCCGGTACTTTATCAAGAGAATCATCAATAGCTCCATTTAGCTAGTGTCAATTTTATTTATAGAAAACACAGTTTCACTCTTTTTAGGCAAGGAATTTGTTTTCTACTTATCTCCCAATACTCTCTTCCTACTCTGATGTGTTGCTAAATCCGCATATCTCGTTGTAATCGGTAAACGACTATCTTTTTCTATAAAGTGTAACGTTAATTCTGTAGCCGTATCTAAATCAATCCAGTTACCACAGGAAACAAATATAGGTTTTACGTTTTCTCTCGTTCGTAAGCATCTTCCATATACATCATTATTAATTACTATATCTGTGTGCGGACGGGTCGCTTTTCATTTCATGATTCCTTACTGTTCAGAATAGTAATATAAAGTACTCGCAACTCGCATTGCTGAGTCTTCAAACACATAGCCACTAAAGATTATCCGTAATGTTGCCTCTTCAGTTTGCACACCGTGAAGCAAGTACCCTTAACCATAGCAAGGAAGCGATCTTTAATGTCAAAAGCTCGCATTTTTTCCACGCAAGACTGATATGCTAGGTATAGGGGTATTGAGGACATTCGAGCAAGCTCACATAGTGAACTATGAAAGGTTTCAAGAAAATAATAAAAGCCTTTCCCCGATTAAAAATCGGGAAAAGGCTACACCTTATTCACTTTTTTGTTATCTGCTTTTCTGAGAACATGTGGTTGGAATTCTCTCTTTGTAATTACCATTTGACTTGCGTTACAACATCTGTAAGTACCCTATATTCATATAGTTGCCATTGATATCGCCCAATTGAAAAAGGATGCGTCAACGAATAACTATCATCATTATTCCAATAGTGAACTTTATAATCAACTCCCCAAACTGGATCTTTTATAAATTCAATCCTAACAGATTGTCCTCTATCAGTATAAGTTTTAATTTTACTAGCAAGGTCAGAAGCCTGTTGATAAGATACGGCTAAACCTGCACCAACATATTGATTAGCCTTAAAACTTATGGCTATAGTAAGCCATCCTACTGAACTTGGAGCAAGTGCATTTCCAAATTTTACCGCATGAGCTCTAGGTAAATATACATCATCAATCGGTACAGATGAACCTGTGTAATTAGCACTTCCTTTTACTAATACTGGATCATTGTAATAGGCAGCCGATGCGGATGTTGTAGTTGAAAATAAAGAGCCAATCATTACTACCATCATTACTAGAGTTACTAAAAACTGTTTTTTCTTCATAAATTTTTGCCTCCCTTTATTTTTTTATTAACCACACATATAATTGTAGATTAAAGTTACAATTTTTATAATTGGCATTAATATCTTAAATGTTATACAATTACGTCAATAGAGAGGTGACTATTTATGGAAGATGAAACTAATGAAAGTATTGGGGTGATACTAAACAAAATAATTGACTTATATGCCCCCTCTTATCCTCACTTCAAAAACTGTTTAATAGTATTTACTGATTTTGACCTGAACCCTATTTATTTTAATCATTCAGATCTAAGTGATGAACTTCAAGTCAGTCATAATATTTCATCGATTTTAGATACTAAAAATGCATTTCACTTATCAAAAGAAAAGAAAGGTTTAGTTAGTTACAGTCATGAATCATCTTATGAGATAGGTTTTAACTCGATTGCTACACCTTTGATTCTAAAAGATAGAATATTAGGTTTTATAGGTTTTTTTGCTACTAATGGTTTTCATGAGGAAAGTGTGATGTATCTAGATATATTGGAAAAATATATTATTAGTGAATTAATTAATTCAACCATATTAAGAAAAATGGAAGAAATATTATTCGATCCTGTTAATGTATTTGAGAATGATTTAAGTAAAAGAGAAAGTGAGATATTTCAGATGACCGTCAATGGATATAAAGATGTCGAAATGGAAAAAGAATTATTTATTAGTAAATCTACTGTAAGAGCACATTTGCACAGCGTATTTGAAAAATTAGAGGTTAGTTCTAAAAATGAGTTAATTAGCCTTTACTATAAAAAGATCATTAATATATATATAAAGCTATTAAAGCATTAAAAGAAGTTAAGCGAAGAAGCTATACATAGGGTTAGAGTTTTTGCATCAATTTTCCAGGATAAGGAGGGATTCACTTGAAAGAACTTCCATATGTAATTTTAGTTTCGATTGTAATGATTATTGGGTGGATAAATTATAGAAAGAAGGTTAAGAAGGCTGAAAGCGAAGAAGATATAAGAAAGGCATTAGTTCCCTTATTACTAGTAATTGTTCTCTTTGTTATATCTATTTTAGTATTTCTCACTTAAATTATTGGGGTGCTTTGAACTGGACTCTTTTATCTGTAAGCGTCAAATAACGCCCACCTGTCTTTCAGGGGGCGTTATTTGACGCTTACATTCTAAACGCACATTTTTTACTCGAGAGATAACTTTTCTTCCCTAGGACGCCCTGAATTTCCAACCCTAGTGTCACTGAACCCAATTACTCCATTCATCTTGTAAGCTTTTTGCCACATCTTACTTGCGGCATTTAATCTTGTCATCCCTATAATTTCTGTATCAAATCGTCATTCCCCCCTCTGTTAGGCTAGTTGTCGTAGGGAACTCTCCTGTTATACTTTAAATAATAGATGGAGGTCGTGCGACATGAAGAATGAAATTACAATTAGATATACGCAGGAAATGAAGGACGCTGTCCTCGTTAGAATGATGCCCCCAAATAACGAATCTGTTAA
>NZ_JADPRZ010000065.1 GCF_017347095.1 Sporosarcina sp. E16_8
TGTAAACTGGGTCATAGGGAAGGCCTCTTTTCTAGGATTGGTTGTGGTGACTTAATTCTACCAAGAAAAGGTCTTCCTTTTTGCATTTATTCATTTACACAAGATATTTTACACTCTCAGCACCTGCAGACGCAATCAATAATTTATTACTCATAAGATAACCCTTTTTATATAATCTGGATATGTAATTTTAGTTTCTGATTTGAATATTTTTAAAGCACATTCAGTTTTATTGTTTCTCATATACAATCTTAATTTGTCCTCTGATTTATATGTTGTTTCAAACACTTTATTTAGTTTCTCAAGACTATTTGCATTTAGTAATAACGGCTCTAAAGTGTTATAATTAAATGCGGTGTTATTATTCCCTATCTTTAACTCCCCGCTGTAAATATTATTATCGAAACAAATCTCTATATTATCTTTCTTATTTTCACCTAAATAATTCTCGTATTTTTTATTAATTGCTTCTAAATCACCATCATTATCAGTAACAACTATGACGGCGATATCCAAATGCTCAGCTATTTCTAAAAACCTCAAGAATGATGTCCCTACTGAAATCACCTCAATACCATCTTCGATTGGTAGTTTCCCTTCCCTCGAATCCATATATGCACGTTGAATAACTAATTCATCTGAGTCACCTTCTACTAATATTGCTTTTTCAGATAAAATCAACCTTAATGTATCGTATCCTGAAATCTTCTCAAAATACTCTTTGGATTTTAAATTTTTAAACGTTGTCGTTTTCTGATTTTTTAATAGTATTAAGTTATTTAAACCTAATTTATTTGATACAAAACTACTGTGCGTTGAAATAACGAGTTGCTTATTGCCATAGTTATTCTTCACATTTCCAAGCATTTGGTTTAATCTCGAATGGCTAATGTGTGATTCTGGTTCCTCTAGTAATATCACGGTTGCATTTTCTGATTTTTTATTGGATAAAGCTAAATCTGTTTTGATAATTGCTTGTTCACCTTTCCCAATATAGTCAAACGGTATGTCATCTAATTGTGTGATTAAGCTCCCTTCCCAAGTGGAATTGTTTCCCAAATCAACTGAGAGCTCTATTTTTTTATCACTTAACTTTGGAATGCCTGATATTTTATCATTGACTGCCCTTATTGACTCATCTTGAGAAAAAAGATCTTTTATTTGACGATAAGCTTGTGCTACTTTGTTTTTTTCGGCGGGATCTAATGCATTTTGAACAATTCTCGATATGTAAATGTCTGACCCATTATGAAACTTGCCAAATCCAACATCAATTAATACTGATTTAATAGGAATACTTCTACTGGTTAAGGATTTACGGGCAAAAGAATACCAATTAACTTTATAAAACTCTATTGGTAAACTTTTCAACTCTTCGGCTTTCATTAACTCTTCATATTCTTCTTTATATTCTTCATCAAATTCAATTTTTATTGCTATACCTTGAGCAGTTGAAATGTTATCTTTTTCTGAAAACAAATCTCCTTCAAAACGGGGATGTTCTTTTTTAAAATAAACTTCAATTAAAATCTCTGGGAGATCACTAGGTTCATTATTATTTACTTTACTTAAATATTCTAAAACAACTTCACGATTAAATAAATATTGAGTTAAATTATTATTTAGATATCTTCCTCTAAATACTCCGGTAAGTACCAAATGAATGGCTTCTAAAACGGTTGATTTCCCTGCATCATTTTGTCCAACTATAATATTAATTCCTTCATTAAGTTCAAGACTAATATCTCCTTTAAAACATTTAAAATTTTTTATTTTAATCATCTCTATCACTTGATTACCTTCTTTCCTTGTAATTAATAAATGAAAACATCAAAATACAAAAAGACTCCACTTAGTAGATTCACGCTCTAGCAGTTTTTAAATTAAGGTATCAAAACTTAATTAAAGTAAGCATACTGAAGATCATCTGAAGCCTTAATAATCATTTCTAATTTACTGTTCATACATACTTTTCTCTAGTTATATTTCTAATTAATAATTCATTGTATATTCCTTACATTCAGTTAATCTGTATAAGACAATTCTACCATATTTCGTAAGACTTATTGCTTAATTAACCAATCACCCTAAAACCAAAAATAACATTCTCCCTTTAGTTAAGACTCCCGTATTGTCTTTACCTATCACGCGTCTCAATAAGCGTCAAACAATATCGTCCCACTGTCCAGATCATCTGATCCATTTCTCAAGTTGTCATCTGGGTCGGCTGCTTCCCCTTCAACTGCTCAAACAACTTCTCCACAGTCCCAACCCCAACATTCTCATACTTCGCGAGGATCACCAATTCCTTCGGCAATTGCCCAACCGTTTCTATCTGGTCTTCATTCAGTTGTCTAAGAAGGCTTGGACTACCTGTAAACTCATCTGCAGTAAATGGAATTTCAGAAAGTTCCTCTGTTACAACGATGTAATCTGCTTTATAAAAAAAGAACAGCTCACCAGGACGTTCGAGTGCGAGTTTTCTCCTGATATTTTCTTCTTCGATATAAACCTTCAGTTCATCGAATAGATTCTCGTCGTTTTTTTCACCATACCGTTTTACATGTTTGTGGAGCCCCTCGAGATTATTTGGAAATTCACTCATGATGCGCGCCTGTTGCTCAGCTCCCAGCCTAATGAGAAACGTTTCGGATTTATCGAACCGCTGTGGCAACAAAAATGCATCACGCAAAAAATACGGAACGTCGAGTATTTGGCCCTTATATGTAATCGTTCGGATTGTTGTGAAGCCAGGTCGTTCGGATTCTGTTGCTGCTCCCATTTCTTTAGTTGCCGCCACTTCGTCGTGTACAGATTCTTCCACTGGCTTCTGTACGGATGCAATTAGTAATTCTTCAAGTGCTTTTAGCCGTACTTCAAGTTCGGTAATGCCATAGACCTGTTCCACCCGATGTGATGGATCTTGATAATCAGGGACTATGACGTCGACGGGACCGTACACTTCGACGTACCATTTAACGATTGTATAGACTGCCTCCCATGACAACAGCGCTTCGGAGTAGCGGAACATCCGGGAATCATGTGCTGCTTTATTGCCAATTTGACGGACGTGGTGAAGTGCGTCTCTGATTTCGGGCGTTAAGTAGCCGTTTTCATTGAGCAGATCAAGCCTTTCCTTAAAATTCGTCCACGATTCATCTGGTAGCTTTTCTGCCTGGATGACTTGCTGTAATATATTTTCAACGAATACTCTTGCGTGTGTAAGCATTGTGCGTGGGCTTGTGAATATACTATTTTCAAGTTCACGCGCAACGTATGCGAGTTCTTTTGATAGTGGTTCAAGAAATTTAAAGAAGTATGGTTGATTGTCCATGTTACGTTTCCTCCAGCCGTGTGAATTTCTCATTATAGTCTTATTTTACCACACTGCCATTGTCTCTGCTCTTCCATAATATTGTGAAGCTTAGTAGTAAAGAGGTATTCAGCTCCCCATTTTCGAATTGTTTATTCATAAGCGAAAATGAATTGAAAAGGTGATTTTGTCTTCGGTATTTTACTTCGTGCTCGTTTTTTCGCCAGTAACGCCTGCATGCACCCCAAAATGTTTTTGTGAATTTGACTGATGAAGAAGTCTTGTCTCACATCACCATCGACGATTAAATGATTCTCCGCCAACATCGTTCATAACACACTCTTCTCAATCTGCTCATGACGATCCATCCGTTACGCCTCCCCTATGCTAAAGTCTAATTCGAGTGGCTTTGGCGGACTGCTTTCTGGCAATTCACTGACCCTCGACTCTTCCAAATAGTTTTCAAAATTCGTCGCATTGAATAACGTGGAAGGGCGTAAATACTTCTGCCAATGTGAATCCTCCAACCATTCCTTCGCTTTCGTGTCAATGACCTAATTGCAATCCGCACTGTGTACCCTTCACTGAAACGCCCTTTCACCAATCATGCAGTCGCCTTCGAAGACGCTTTAAATTGTTTGCAGGTTTTGTCATTCAAATATTCAATGACAGACACAACGTCGAGATCGTTCTCGACAATATCTTTTTTAATTCTTTTAATCTTTTTGGTTATTGCTAGGTGCATTTTGCCCTCTGTAGAGGGTGTAAAATGCACTTCCTCTTGGAAAGATTCTGCGGTCGTCGATGGTGCATCTTGCCCCCCATGAGCGTGCAGAATTGTATAATCAATACTGTACCATTTCGTCTTGTCCATTTTCATCTGATTATACGAAGAAGTCGAAATGATATAGCCGCTATCTTCCAGTCTACGAATCGCTCTTTTAATCGTATCGACAGACCAAAAGGGGAACTCTTCGTTTCGCCATTCTTCATACGTTTTGTAAACCCACTTATGCCCATCCCGCACATTCCTCGAGATGAGCGATCTAAAATGCAGTTGCTAAAGTAAAAACGCCGCGTTTAATCAAACTGCCATCGCGAGCGACGGAAGCACTTGAAGCGGCGACTCTTTAATTAATAAATGCATCACGAATCCTTCTTTGAACGAAGTCCAAACACACGTCTCCCTACTCACTAGTGTTTTTTGACGATAGCACGACGTCTTTGGCCTAGACGAACGAAGCCTTCACCCTCTATATAGACAAACCATCTGAAAAAGGGGACAACTGGTGACATTTATTTTTAGTTTATAACTGCCATCCATTTCAAAGCGCCTTAATTGTGTGGTGCCTGTGCACGATGCTTTTATGTATGTTTCTATATTCAGATCTGCATCATGGAAGGAACAACTCAGAACTGTGTTTGAATTGCGTGGTACACAGGCAGCCATCACTGAGTCTCCCAAAAGAGAACCGGTTACATAAAGGGTCTTTCCACTATTTATTCATAAGAACCAAACTTTACAAAATATAAAGAGTGCCTACCAACCATACAGATGAAAACCGTATGGCCGACAGGCACTCTTTTATTTACTATGATTACTATTCTCTCGTTCAATTAACGAAAAATCGCTGGCTAAACTTACGCAATACTATAAATCAAGAAAGTGATTATGGCCATAAGAATGGACCACTTATATGGATTGTCGTGTGCCTGTGCACAAAAATATCATGTTTGTTCCAACAATCAGATTCATTCTGCAAACAGAGTGCATTCTGAATTCTTTTGGAATCGTGTAGTGCACAGGCAGAGTGGAAGTTTATCCTTATGAAAATGCTTATTCCATTGATTTCTCATAACATAGATTTAAAATTGCCGCCCATTCTTGAGGTCTATTCATAAACGAAAAATGGCTATTATGTAAAGTTAACTGCTAGAATACACGTTTCATAATGCATTGATACGTAATTGGCTTTACATAATATTCCCTATAGATAATTGATATTGCATGAAATGGGCGTAAATACAGTGCATTTCATGTTAGAAAGTGGTTGATTCTAAATATTTTTTGAGTTTTAATCATGTGTGGTGCCAGTGCACGAATCTTTCATGATTATGTTTGAATTGCGTGGTGCACAGCCATCACCATTAATACGTAACCCAGCTTTTTGGCTAATTCAACAGATTCAGAATTTGCTCCATCCCAACTGGGGTACTTCCCACTGTCCAGGCAATCCAAAATCAGAGCAGAAGCTACAATAGTCGCTAAACCTTTTCTTCTATATTCGGGATGTGTAGCAATTTCAATCTCAATACCACTATCATATACACTAAAAGATGTCGCTACAGCAACTACTTTCCCTTCATGGAGTATGGCATAGCCTACGCCTCTTTTAATAAAATCATCAATGGATTCAAACTGACTTACAAAGTCTTCAGATAACTCATAAAAAGACGGCTCATTTGCTATCTCGTCATCAACTTTCTTAATTTCAAAGCCTACTGGTATTGAAGACATTAGGTTCTGTATATGTGTCCTATTTAAATGCTCTGGGTTCTTTTCGAATCTGTATCGCCGGAACTTCTCAATTAAATCCCCGTTGCACCACACAATTCGCATTAATTCTGAATTGTGCATGAATTGCACCATACACAGGCAGCACCTACTAAAAGAAGAGAAAATTAAAGCCAAATGCCTTAGTATAATACATATTGGTATGGATAAAATAAGGTGAAATAAGTGAGGGTGATATGACTTGTGAAAAAAATCCTTTTAATATTAATTACCTTCTTAACCCTATTCTCTCCCGTCCAAGCCGAAACCGTAACTGAAAATGATATACAGTTGCGTGATGGCGTGATGGCGTGATTCTCATTATGCTTTATCCCTTAATTCAACAGGAATTGGAGAAGCAATATGGCGAAATTACACAAAATGAGTGTGGTAAAATTATCAAAGTTGAAAAGCTGCCCGTAGGCACTCACATGTTTAATGTTACTGTCCAGGTAAGTACATTTGAAGGTGCTCACGATCCTCCTAATGATTTAGTGACAATCACTTTTAGTAATGAAAAAACCCTAGAGTGGCATGCTATTGATTTCAAACGAAAAAGATTAAAGCCAAATGAAATAACTAACTGCGATTGAAATAAGGTATTTTATTACGAAGAAAAAATGGGTACAGTTTAGTCTGTATCCATTTTTTCGCTGTTTTATCTATTATTTCAGTTACTATCTTATCATTTTAAGGAGGAATCGTCTTGAAAATGTGCTTAGCGTTGTAAATCCGCATTTCCCTGACGGTACCCCTAGTAGTATAACACCCGTTCACGGAAGTAGTTACCTCCATTACACAATAAAAAAATGCCCTGTAAAGGCAGCTGAATCTTAAACTAAATCACCTCGTTAGTTTAATAAAAACAGAGACGCTTAATTAAACAATCGCGGCCGATAGCTGCATAGTAGTTTATAATTTCGAACTACACCACGGACAGAAATCAATACTTATACTTGAAGAGCCACCATCATGGATTATCAATCCGTAGTCGTTATCTTTATCATCGAAAATCATTATTTTATCAGGACATTCAAATGGATCGCTATACATATCACATTTGAAATTTGCATGGTAATCCATATCTTCACAACAGTGTTTTTTCATATGTTGCTCCTCCTAAATGGCTCCTTTTACTGAACAGGCGCAAATCCTTTTTCAAGAATTGCGCCCGATTGCGCTACAAGCTATACAATATCCTTTATGTGATTTCCTTCCTCGTCTATTTGGAAAAGGCCACCACCGAAATACCATCCTTTTTCTTCAATAAATTCAATAAAAGCATTAGAAAACTCTTCCTCACTTAAATCTTCACCATTGCTAGTATAAATACAACCATCTAGCCTAATTCCAATTGGTCTTTTCAATATCAAGCACCTCGACAGTCAGAATACTATTTAGCATTTCTTGTATTATTTAGCCCGACAGAAGCACGAATTCTGTACGACAATCGCGCCCGTTAGCTGCAAATAAATGTATAGGAGTAATATTTATTTGTTTTTCAACTCTAAAAGTATAGGAGTAATATTTAATAAAATCGATATCATCGTCAAAACCCATAAGGCTGTTTCCATCGTAGGTACTACATCTAATAATGCAGCCCAATCTTTCACCTCTACCCAATCGGACACCATACTGTAATCTGCAACAATTGTTAGTGCTGTAAATGATAATCCCATCGCCATTGCCAATTTATAATCTTTGCCTGTTCCATACATATAAAGATTTATACAAGTTGCTATTATTGCGATAAGACCGAATATTACCCACATAATTATACCTCCATTCACACTGAAAATTCTTATTAATCCAGACGAAGCGAGGTAGTAAATGGTTCCATAATTGCAACTAAATGGCCTATTAGTTTAATAAGATCACTGCTATTTTACTGAATCCACGATTTTCTTTGCATCTATCAAGGACAAACCGTACTTCTCTCTCAAAGATTTAACGGTTTTTACTTCTGATAAATTTTTTAATATTTCCTTTGCTTCAATTTTCATATCTCCATATTCTCCGGTCTTTTCCAAAAGTCTAGCATTTTCCCTTTTTAATGCACTTTTTTGACGCATTAAACTAACACACCAACCTAAAAGAAAGAGCATAATTATTATTGATCTTATTTCTGACCACGGCATTTAAAATACCTCCTTATGATTTGATTGCTGAACAGGCTTGTATAGTCTACACACGACAGGTTAACATAACGCCAGTTCACGGAAGCGTTTAACTCCATTATTCAATAAAAAACTGCCCTGTAAAGGCAGCCGAATCTTCACTAAATTACCCGTTATGAAACAAGGTAATGTTTGTTACTTCTTATTAATTATGCGTTTCATCATGCTTGAAATTTTTATTATCCATATTTTCGGGATAACCGAATTCATATAAGATGACTCGATTTTTTTCGAAAACTCTATAAATATAGTCAACATTTTGTTCGTTATCAAAAATCACTTTCACCTTTGCAGGTCTTATTTTTCTTCCTTCTTCTACCTGTGTATCAAATGTCCATGTTTCATTCGGATATTTATCTTGAAGGTAAGTGTCAACTATTTCAATAGATTCTTCATATCTGTTCTCCAAGACTTGTTCTCGGATACCAAAATACACCCCGTAACCAATCAATATTGCAACGAATAATATAGAAATTACTATTCTTCCACGCTTTCTTAAAAAAATAGCAATCAGGAATAGAACGAACAAAATTGATCCCAATAATAATCGTTCAAGCACATAATCTCCCATCGACATTGACCTCCCTCTAACTAACTTGCTTGCTTGCTTTTATATCGGACGAAATATATAGAAAACTGTTACATGTATTTCTTCAACTATACTGCAAGTTAGTGCAAGAAGGAATTCGATCGCTAAACCTGTTGTATAGTCCATACACACCAGTTTTACATAACACCCATTCACGGAAGTAGTTAACTCCATTACGCAATATGAAAAAACTACCCTGTAAAGGCAACCGATTATAGCAATGAGTTACAAACAAAGCTAAACTTTTTGCTCTTTTTTTCCGACACCATATCCGATAAAAACGCCCAACAGTAGTATAAGCAAGAAATCCCCATCGAAGTTTTTTGTAATGATACTAATTACTAACCAAGCAAATAAGATTCCTACAGTTAACAACAGTATATTTTTAGACATATTTTATTACTCCCTCATTTTAGAATACGGCGAATGTATCACTGAACAATAATACAAAATCGCCCGTTTGCAGAATAACCACATATTGGTAAATGGTCCCTTTCACAAATTATAGACTTAACCTTCTGTTTGTTCAATCACTTTGAGAAAATCGTGAAAAAGTATCTTTACAAATAATCTAATCTGATTGAGTTTTGCCATTCATTCAATATGCACCAGTAGCTGACATAACACCAATTCTCGGCAGTTGAACGAGACGGGCAACGCACCGTCCCCCTCCTATGGCCCCTCCATTTCTTTATGCATAAAAGAATCATCGTTGAACTAACGGCCTTTCTGGTGAACGTCAGACCTATCTAACTGAATAGTTATGCAGATTGACCTCAACGATGAGTAGATGAAAAACCCTCCCGGAAAGTTACGGAGGCAATGTGAATCCGTTTTTCTAAGTTCCGACAAACCCGTATTGTCGTAACTTATCATGTGTCTCATAAGTAGCTAACATTATAGTCACCTGTCCAGATCATCCAATCCATTTCTCAAGTTGTCGTAAGGCTCGGTTGCTTCCTCTTTACACAGGCAGCCAACACTAAGTACAAGAAGCGAAGTCTATTATTAGACTTTTTGAATATATTACAGTATGTTATACATGCAATGTCTTCAAGAAAGTATGATAGTTTAATACTATTGTGAAAAGAGAATTCTTAATTTCATAGGCTCATAGGCAAAACTTTCAATTAAAAAGATGAGGAAGTACAAATTGTATGAAAAACCGTAAAATAAAACTAATTTTAGTATTAGCTACTGTCTTGTTATTGTTGTTTACAAGTATAAATGTCTTTACCTCTTACGTTGAGATGAAAAAGACGGTTGAAGAGTCAATCGGCAATCAAAGTCTTATAGCAGCAGAATCCATTGCATCTGCGTTAGATAAAGAAACGTATCGAAAATTTTTGAGTAATCCCGTGAAAAACGACTATTATTGGGAATTAACAAACTACTTAGTGGATGCAAAAGAAAAACTGGGTGCATTATTTGTATATACATTGGAAATCGATAATCCTAAAGTATCGAACGTAATGATAGGCGGATTACCCAAGGAGTTAGACGAGAGGTATAGTATTGGAGTGGTTTGTACAGTACCCGAAAAGCAGGTCAAAAGAGCCTTTGAAGGAAATACATATGTTACTACTGTAATTGAAGATGCCGATCATGGCTCTTATCTTTCTGTTGGAGTACCGATAAAGGATGAAGCAGGAAAGGTCATGGGCTTCTTAGGTATCGATATTAGTGTTGATACACTTAATAATATTAAAGGGAAAGTACTGAAAAACAATATCCTTCTCTTCGTCTTTAATGGTGCCTTTATTTTGGTCGCTATCGGATCCTTCTTATTATTGCAAAGATGGTATCAAAAAGAAGTGGCAAAGGAAGTCGGGTATACAGAAGATACCTACCAAGCTGAACTTAAAACGTTAATCACTTCCATATCTTCATTAAGACATGATTTTACCAATCATATTCAGGTTTTACATGGACTCCTTCAACTAGGGGAATCTAAGCAGGCTCAGCAATACATATCATCTTTGTCTAAAGAAGTTTTAGCGATAGAATCTCTAAAGTTAAATATAGATCATCCTGGTCTTTCAATCCTATTGCAAACAAAGAAACTGGCTGCAGAAAATTATCATATTGATATGAATTTCGCGGTTTCTCATGATGCATTCGATAAAATAAAAACAACAGATTTAATCATAATTCTGTCGAATTTAATTGATAATGCAATTGATGCAACACTTGCATTACCTGTAGCTAAACGTGAAATAGCCATTAGCTGTAAAACGGATGTTACGCAGTATGTATTTAAGATTACGAATACTGGGCCTAAAATTATTGAGAATGAACATATTTTAAAACAAGGATATTCAACAAAAATAGCAGAACAAGGAAAGATAAGGGGGCAAGGTTTATTTATTGTGAAGGAAGTTGTGAATAGATATAATGGGAAATTCTCAATTGATTCAATAAATGAATTAGAGACTATAGCCATTGTGGAAATCCCTCTCAAGTAAATTTGAATGAAAGCATAAACTTCCTACTAGTCGTGGGGAGTTTTTTCGTATATCCCGCTAGTCACACTACTAATTTTTGTTTTTTGTGCACTCTTAATTCGAATGATTATTTAACTGAATTCACGTCTAGTAGACATAACGCTAGTGACATATAATCCTCGTATATTTTATGATAAATTTCGACAAAAATATATCATTTTTTAAAACTATTAACGAGGCTCACCCGTCTAACTTTCTATAAACAGTAAAGGAGTTTTTTGCTTGAAAAAAACGCATCGACAACGTCGTTCCTTCTGGATTGACGTTACATTTTCACTTGTTATCATCGCACTAACCGTATCCGCTATCAGTTTAGCTTCACTAACTACTAAGAAGGAGACTGCTTCGCACCCTGAAAATAAAAAAGCTACAACTCAGGCTCCGGTAGTGGTCGATACTACCGACTCAAATTATCCAGACATTAAAATTATTACTGAAACTTCGAATGACTTATATACACCATTTTCCATTCAATATCCCCAAAGTTTACATAGTCCTTTCAATAAAGCTATTGCTAGTTACATAAAAGATGCAAAGCAAGGTTACTTAACTAAACATAACGGTAGTAAATTGAAAAGAAAAATGAACATCACGTTAGAAATTCTTACCCATCGTTCAGGAAACTATTCCTTTGTTATGATCGACAGCCGTACAACTGGAAAGTCAAACGAACAGACTAGGATTCAATCATTCCATTTGAATCCTGAAACAGGAGGAAGTTTTACAATCTCGGATGTATTCGGAGGCAATTCGAAACACCTTGAGATTCTTTCTCCCCTAGTACGTGAAGCAATATACAATGATCCATTAATCGCAGACTACCTTTTCCCAGAAGAAGTTCATATCCAGACAGAACCAATCTGGGCCAACTTCGATAATTTCGCGATCACAGATGAATCTTTGATTTTTTATTTTGATGAATATGAACTGGCAGCAGGAAAAGTCGGTCCTCCGGTTGTAGCAATTCCGTTAAGTGAACTAACCAACTTACTTTCTGAGGAATTCCAATCGGTAATTGAAGATACGGACGGAAATACGATTACAAAAGAAGAGCAAGACAACGGCATTAAGAAAGTCGCCCTCACATTCGACGATGGTCCCCATCCAAAAGTGACGATGCAAATTCTTGAGACGTTGAATAAATACGATGCAATAGCAACATTTTTCATGCTCGGCAACATGGTTGAAAACTACCCGGAAATCGCAAAAAAAGTACATGAAGCAGGCCACGAGCTTGGAAATCATACATGGAGTCATCTTGATTTGACAAAGTTAGGTGCAGAAAAGGTGCAGAATGAAATCTACAAGACTTCTGCCATTATTGAAAATATTACTGGTCAGAAAGTAACTGAGTTCAGACCTCCTTATGGCGCAGTAAACGAGACTGTTCGCAGCCAAACAAACTTACCTATCATCTTATGGAATGTCGATACACTTGACTGGAAAGACCGTGATGCAAACCAACTTCTTACCAATGTTAAAAATGCGACGAAAGACGGAAGTACCATCCTTATGCATGATATCCATCAATCGACAGCAGACGGCCTCGACGCAGTTTTAGCCTACTTGCAAAGTGAAGGCTATACCTTCGTCAAAGTTTCAGATTTAAAATAATCAGTTATCACACGCCCCCGAACTAGGTGTTCAGGGGGTTTTATTTTCAGAAGTACCAATTGATACCTGTCCCAGCAACATCCGAAACAAAATGGATTACTGAACGCGCTTGTTTTATAGTCCATACACTCCACATTAGCATATCACCAATGCTAGTCACTCAAAAAAACACCTGAATCCCTCCTAATTTCAGGTGGGTTTCAGGTGTTTTCATCATCAAATAGATGAAGGAGACAACTTGAATTAGGATACCGTTCTAGAACGGTATTATCTATTATGTCTCCACTCTATTGGACGTGAAAGCAGGGCATAAAGTTTTCAACTTGATTGTGCATAAAAAGAGGTACTGTGTCAGACACAAAGACGAATAATCCACATAGTAGAGTGATTATACAAAAATACAAGAAAAACCGTATAGTTATTTATGTACTTGGTATTAGTATACAATTGCGTTGTATTCACTGAATAGTGCTATGCACAGGCGCCTAAATTTTAAACTCTTGAATCGTTTCTTGCAAGTCTATTGCCTTTTTACTAAGATCATTTGCAACGATATTAATTTCTACGATTGTTGCCATTTGCTCTTTCATCGCTGCCGAGTTCTGCTCTGTCTGTTCGGTAGCATTGCTAGCATGTCCCGCAATATCCGTAATAGAAGCAGACACTTCTTCGGCACTTGCAGAAATCTGCTCGGTAGCCGCTGATATTTCTTCAATTTGGTCATTCATCTGCTGGACAGCGTCGACAATAGTCAAGAACGAGTTACCCGCTTCTTCGATTATTTCAACTCCCTGTGTAGCATTTGTCAAACTTTCTTGGACAGAAGCTTCTATATCCTTTGTGTCTTTTTGAATGGCCACTGTTATTTCGGCAATCTGACTTGCAGATAGTTTAGACTCCTCCGCCAATTTACGAACCTCATCTGCGACTACAGCAAACCCCTTACCATGTTCTCCAGCACGAGCAGCTTCAATTGCAGCGTTGAGCGCTAGCAGATTTGTCTGCTCTGTAATGTTAGTAATAACACTTGTAATGTTTTGAATTTCCTCGGATTGTTGGCTCAGACGTTTGATGATTTCATTCGTCTGAGATGAGTTTGAATGGATGAGCGCCATTTGCTCTTTAGCCGTTTGCATTGTTTTCTCGCTCTCGTTACCAATGCGCATTGTATTTTCTGCACTCGTATGCAAAGTTGATGTTGACTCTGCAATCCGCTGCACACCCGAAGCTGTTTCTTCCATTGCGATTGAACTTTCACGGGCTGCTGTAGCAGATGTCTGTGAACCAATGGATATGTTTTCAATTGCTTTAGAAATTTCTTCAGAAGAATCCGCTACTTCATTCGTGCTCGCTGATAATTCTTCAGCAGAAGCTGTCAAGTGAAGGGCATTATCATTGACATTACCTATCAGTTTACGAAGGTTATGCTTCATTTCATTGAAGCTCATGGCCAATTCTTGGAGTTCATCTTTGGATTTGACTTCAATATCTGGTCCTGAAAGATCACCTGAAGCAATGATTGTTGATTCCGCAGTAATCATACGCAGTGGTCGCGATATATGGGGCGTAAGATACGCGGATATCAACGCCCCAGAAATCAAGGCCAACGCACTAGCAATAATCAATCCTACCTTCGCCACGCTAGCCGTTCTATCCGCACCTGCCATTGCAATGTCTAGGTTCTTGTATTGGTAACCAATCATCCCGTCCACCGCTTCTCGAATTTTCAAATTGATGGGGAGCATCTCTTTCTCTACCAATACCATTGCAGCTTGCATATCATCTGCATCTTTCAAAGTAACGGCACGATCTGCAATTAACTTGAACTCCTCCGAATTTGCAGTAACTGTTTCAAGATAGCCTTTCATTTCATCTGAACGAACCATTTTTTGCAATTCACCATTAATTTGTTCCATTTTGTCAAAGTGTTCATTGAATGTTGTTAAATCCTCTTGTTTTCCTTGCAGTAAGTAGGAACGGATATAAAGACCCTGCAAGCCGATTTCCGTTTGAATTACTTGTGCCTGCATCGCTTGGGCAACTCGATACTCGATCATTTCTTTGTAACTGGTCTCCATTTTGTTCAATTCATAGTGATTCCACGCTGAAGAGAGCACGATAATCGCTAGAATAATACCGAAGCCCGTATATAGTTTTTTACCAATTGACACTGGTATTCCTCCTCATTCAAGTCCTAATTTGCATACTTATTTATATCGGCAAGTATTCCTACTAAATTAGAGGTATCATTTATATTCAATTATTCTAAAAAATAACAGCCTTACTGTTGATTAACTCTAAGAACGAGGATAAACATCTTCGTTCTTTTGCATTAAATGGTACTTGTGCTTTGAGTCGCACGAACTAACACTAATCATCACTTTCAACATGCATATCCCCAAAACACCAAACCATATCTAAGATTTATATAACCTAAATCTATGTAATTCCTAGAGCATTCACACTACAATAAACCTATACAGATGAAAGGCGGTGCTCTACACCTATGATTAGCGAGCAAATCTTAATCAGCACAGTTTTCATCGCTGGGATGTTATCCTTTTTTTCACCATGCATCCTTCCCCTACTGCCTGTTTATATATCCATTCTTTCAACGGATGAAATTGGCACACAAGATCGGCAACCTTTTAAACCACGCAGCAAATGGAAAGTAAATCCGCGGCTAATTTTCAAGACAATCATTTTCGTTTCCGGACTATCCACAAGCTTTGTCATCTTAGGATTTGGTGCTGGGGCTCTTGGCTCTTTTATTAATACAGATTGGTTTATCGGTTTTTGCGGCGCTATCGTGGTGGTGCTTGGATTACACCAAATGGGGTTATTTAACCTCTCTCTATTAAACCGACAAAAAAAGGTTGAACTCAAGAGAAGTGGCAAGCGAGATATACTAGGAACCTATTTACTCGGCTTTACATTCAGTTTTGGATGGACCCCTTGTATCGGCCCAATCCTTGGCGCAGTATTAGGATTATCGGCAAGTGAAGGTCATGCACTATATGGGGCTATGCTCATGTCATTTTATGCACTTGGTTTGTTAATACCCTTTTTACTGCTTTCTATTTTCTCGGATCTATTACTAAGACAAGTAAAGAAAATCAACAAGCATATGAGTAAAATACGCTTTATTGGCGGTGTCATTATTGTCATCATGGGCCTTATTCTGATGACGAACAACTTAAATCTATTCGTATCATTAATTCCACAGTAAAGGGGAGTTTAATTGTGATGAAAATAATACCTATTCTTCTCGCTCTCGTCTTTTTAATGACAGCATGCTCCAGCGAAAAGGATCAAACTGCTAAGCAAACAAACAATGAAAAGCAAGCACCAACCTTTGACTTAATGGATGTAGATGGAAATACGCACAACCTCTCGGATTATGCGGGCAAAAAAGTATATATTAAATTTTGGGCTTCTTGGTGTTCAATCTGCTTATCGGGTCTAGAAGAAATAAATACGCTAGCTGCAGAAGAAAAGGACTTTGTCGTCCTTACAATTGTTTCACCCGGTTTTAACAATGAAAAGAAAAGTGATGCCTTTATTAAATGGTTCAAAGGCGTTGAAAATGTCTCTTCTATACCTGTTCTTTTAGATGAGGGTGGCTCCATAGCCAAACACTATCAGGTACGCGGTTACCCTACTTCTGTCTTCATTAATGCAGACGGAGAATTGATCAAAACGCAACCTGGACATTTAAGCAACGAACAAATCAGAACTCTATTTCAATAAAGTTAATCTTCAATCAGAGGGGGGGCTGAAAAAGTCGGATTTCGTTCAATCCGGTTGATTTCCGTTCCGAGCGGACGCTTTCCGCGGGCACGGCTTCAGCCTCCTCGTCACTGCGTTCCTGCGGGGTCTTCAGCTCGCGCTGTTCCCGCTGG
>NZ_JADPRZ010000066.1 GCF_017347095.1 Sporosarcina sp. E16_8
CAATCCCGTAAAGTGTCCAACAAACAAGGGAGTTTCCAACGAAAGCATCGAAGTGTGCAACAGAAGCCTGGAGCTGTCCAACCAACTTCGTGAAGTGTCCAACCAATCCGGGAAAGTGTCCAACAAACAAGGGAGTTTCCAACGAAAGCATCGAAGTGTGCAACAGAAGCCTGGAGCTGTCCAACCAACTTCGTAAAGTGTCCAACCAATCCGGGAAAGTGTCCAACATACAAGGGGGTTTCCAACGAAAGCATCGAAGTGTGCAACAGAAGCCGGCAACTGTCCAACCAACTTCGTGAAGTGTCCAACCAATCCGGGAAAGTGTCCAACATACAAGGGAGTTTCCAACGAAACCATCGAAGTGTGCAACAAAGCCCGGCAGCTGTCCAACCAACTTCGTGAAGTGTCCAACCAAATTCGGAAAGTCTCCAACCAACCAGTCCTAGACTCACTAAAAAAAGCCCAATCTCTCATGGAAATGAGAAATCGGGCTTTTTAGATGCTTACTTTAACTCGGCAGCACATTATCTTTCGCCACACTTGCAAGTGCAGCTGTCGTCAACTTCCCTGGAATTCCGTCTACAACAAGTCCAAAAGCCTTCTGAAACGACTGAACCGCAGACTTTGTAGCGGGCCCGTTTAGTCCGTCCACGGCTATTTTGTAACCTACTTTGACAAGCAAGTTTTGTAGTTGTTTCACTTCAGGGTCCACAACATAACGTAGCGGATCAACTGCATTCGTAAATTTGTTATTCCAACGACCGATGTGGACCTCGAAATGAAGATGGATCCCCGTACTGTTTCCAGTCGTCCCTTTCACGCCGATACGTTCGCCCTGTTTGACAGTTTGTCCGACTTTTACACTTATTGACTGTAGATGTGCATAAACGGTTTCAATCGTCTTGCCACCTATCGAGTGGACAATCATAACCGTATTTCCATACCCATTTGTAGACGTAGAAAAAGTAACTTCCCCAGCAGCTGCCGCAACGATCGTATTGTTGAATGAAGAATTTCCGTAATCGACACCAACGTGCATCGTTCGAATATGAGTAATCGGATGGATGCGGTAACCGAAAGGAGATGTGACACGACCCTCGCATGGTTTACTAAACATTGTTTTACCCCCTTTCTCCAAATTGGCACATATAGAACCTAGCGAGTAGCCCAGCTGAAATTTTCGACGATTAACGATGGACTAACATTCACTGCATTTTTAATGAAATTAACACATCATGGATTGCAACGAGTTTTGTTTCGAGCCGGTGCAAAAGATAGAATGATACGAATATCGGAAAACCGACTTCCTGTATGAGACTCATCCATTGTTCCATCCCGTTTCCTCCTCTCGATAAATATAAAAAACCGGTCCCCAGTTCGAAAACTGGTGAACCGGTCGTTGCTACTTGTTAGCCGTTTACAAGTTCTGTTACATTGCGCTCGATAACCCGAGCGCTACCTACAGTTGCTAGTGGAGCGCCGTTGATTTCAAATACGTTCGCAGCAATGATCTCCTGCATCGCCGCTTCGATGCTTTGCGGCGTCAAATCTGTACGGGGTTCATCCACCGTCAAACTCACCTTTTTCCCGCTTGCTGTGTTGAAGTTCAATTGTAGTGTTTTAGCCATGTTTTATCCCTCCTTTCGTATTGTCTAGATTCCGGGCGCCACGTCGCTAGATTGACTTATGTCCGTCGCGTCTAGGGGCGCCCTGCGCTTTTCGTGATTAGTTAATTTGTTAATCAATCAATCAAACTCGATGTTTCCACGATATCCGCTCCGATGAACGGCAAATTTGAGAGCTGACCAAGTTGCTCCAGAGCTTTGTACAAGTTCACAGCTGGTGCATTTTCCTTGATGTTGCGGTACGTCTTCGATTTGCGGATAATCTTGCCGTCCTCTGTCAAACCACCGTCGAAGTAAACGCGGCCCGCTGCTTGTTGAAATTCGATTGTTGCTGCCATGTGAATCACCTCCTCTCACCCTTTATATAGAGTAATGGGGAGGGAAAGGGGACAGTGTTTTTAAAATGATTGGTGTTTGTTGAAAATATCTAGTGGAAATCAACTGTTTAAAGATGTACTTTAGGTAGATGGCGATGGCTAAACCATAGTAGTGGGGGGCAGCGCCCGAAATTGTATCTTCGGGCGCTTTGAAAGTTTATAGGGAAGAATCTATTCATTCATTATCAAAAGCAAGCGTATTTTTCCTCTTGATTCCAGGTTTCAGTACATAACAGGGAAGTAGCCATTAAGCGGATTTGTGAATAGCTAATACAGGATGGAGAGGTTCTTATGGCGGATTCTTCAGCGCGATTAATAATTCCTGGTAATTGAACCAGCCTCAAAAGGAATGGACGTCAATCAAGACAAGGAGCTTGCTTAAGCAGATTGTCTACTTAAGCAAGCTCCTTTTATAACGTTTAAAATCGATTACGACCCAATGGATTGTCATTTAATTCATTGTGCTCAAATCGATTGGTTTCCATTGGTTCACTGGCCGTTTCCGTGTCATGGATTTCGCGCTTGCCAACGATGATTTCTTCACTGAGGACAGGACGTTTTGTCGCTTCAATCCGTTCTTCCATGGCGGGAATATGAATGTCTTCACTATGATCAAATAATTCATCAGTAGCAGTTTCTTGAGTTACGGCGCGCCGCTCAATATGGACTTCCTCCCGCGTAATAGGCGCTTCAACCGTTTGTGTATCTTCAACAACGTGCTTAGTGATGTTCGTTTCGACCGCCTGATAGCGTTCTTCCCGTTCTGCATCCATAGCTATATTTGTATTATCATAATCATCAACGACAAGATTTGAGCCGATGTTAGGATCTGTATACCCGGTTTGAAATTCCGGCCTAGGATTTGCATAGAAATCTCCGTATTCCCGGTCCACGTAAAGCAGGATTCCACCGGCTTTGACTTCATCGAAATGGCGGTTGGATTCTTCTGCAGTGAACCCCATGTTGGTAAATGCACCTTTGACGGGTTCATCGCCGCTGAGAAAAGCTATGAATTTGTCCATCCAATTACCTTCGGGTGTGCGAAGATCGACATCTGTTTCCCCACGGACGATCGATAATGTATCCGTATTATTTGTCACAATGTAAATGTCATTATCAGAATATCCCTGTATTTTTAACTGGTCAATCTTATTCAAAATCTCGGTTTCGTTTTGGAATGTGCCTACAAACTTTTTGTCAGCCATGTCAATTTTCCTCCTAAGATTTATATTATTTTACTAGTGTTGGTGCTAGTATGTGAAATACCCTGCTATCAAAAAATAAAACCTATAGGTTGTTTTAGGCTTACTGGGGATGGATTAAAAGCTGGGGGGTGTTTAAGGAATTCGGTGAAGTGTGCAACGGAAGCATGGGGTTGTCCAACGAACCCTTCGGAGTGTCCAACAAACGGGGAGGTTTCCAACGAACTCGGCGAAGTGAGCAACGAAAGTCTGGAGCTGTCCAACGAACTTGGTGAAGTTTCCAACAAAGCCTTTGAAGTGTCCAACGAACGGGGAGGTTTCCAACCAACTCGGTGAAGTGTGCAACGAAATCTTGGGGCTGTCCAACGAACTTGGTGAAGTGTCCAACAAAGACTTTGAAGTGTGCAACAAAAGTCTGGAGCTGTCCAACGAACTTGGTGAAGTTTCCAACAAAGCCTTTGAAGTGTGCAACAAATGGGGAGGTTTCCAACGAACTTGGTGAAGTGTGCAACGAAATCTTGGGGCTGTCCAACGAACATGGTGAAGTTTCCAACAAAGCCTTTGAAGTGTGCAACAAATGGGGAGGTTTCCAACCAACTCGGTGAAGTGTGCAACCAATCCTTCGACGTGTCCAACAAACGGGGAGGTTTCCAACGAACTCGGCGAAGTGTGCAACGAAAGCCTGGAGCTTTTCAACGAACTTGGTGAAGTGTCCAACAAAGACTTCGAAGTGTCCAACAAAAGGGGAGGTTTCCAACCAACTCGGTGAAGTGTGCAACGAAAACCCGGGGCTGTCCAACCACCCCTTCGAAGTGTCCAACAAAAGCCCAGAGCTGTCCAACCAACTAAATTTCAGGTGCATGTGCGATAATGTATTCAGGTAATTCGCTACAACTTCATATATATGAACAGGAGATTAGATAGGTAACTGATTACCTGAACTCTATGGTTTTATATGCAAAAGGGTGAATTGTAGGTTTTTTTATTGCACAGGCAGACAAACGATATTTTGAGAAGACTGGGGAGCCAGGTGCTCATTGAACTTTGAAATCTATGAGTATTATGGTACACAACACTAATGGGGGCATCGTTTTGTTAAAGCAAATTGTAGGTATTGGAATGGTTTTTGGTGCAGGAATCGGAATAATCATAGGTGTGTTGTTTTCTTTAAACCTTGGTTTAACCATAGCGATTGGTTCGGCAGTGGGGCTACTAGTGGGTACTGTGATATCTAATGGTAAAGGCTAGATGTGAAATAAAAGCTATGCCTGTGCATCGCATAATTATCTCTTTTGGATTTTATACAATAGGGCGAATTGCTGGTTGTTTTTTGCGCAGGCACACAACGCTAAACAATATTTCGGTTGACTCAGTGGTGCACCCTATCCTTTAAGATTTTAGGAGGGGAGGAATTAGATGTATAAAATAAGCGAATTCAGCGAAATGACAGGATTGAGCAAGGAAACGCTACGCTATTATGAACAGGAACAGTTACTTGAACCTGCATTCGTGGATCCTTCAAACAACTACCGTTATTATGATGATGGTTCAATTTTTCTGGCAGTATTGTTGCAAAAAATCCGAAGTTTTGGCTGTAGCATTCAAGAAATGAAAGATGTCATGCGCGATGAGTCGTTTGAGAATTTAGAGGCACTATTACTAATGAAAAAACAAAGTCTGCAAATTGAGATGAGTGAAAAACAACAAAAGATAGTGGATATTGAAGCATTTATCCGAACTGGGAGAGAGGAGCTCGACGAATGATTTGGAAAGAAGAACGATTGATTGATGCCCCAATCGACGTGATCTGGGCTTTATTTGAAGAAGAACAGGCAACACGAATTATGCCGAAAGTAGTGGAGAATCGCTGGATTGATAAGAAACCTGAAATGACAGGCTCAACCTACAACCAAACTTATCAAGAAGGAAAACGAAAAGAAACGTATGTGGTGGAAATTATGGAATTTGAAGATACAGTTAATCGAAAGCATAAGCGAATTCAATTTCAACTTGCACGTGCGTTTGAAATGACTTTAGGATTTACATTGGAAAAAGTAAATGAAACACAGACAAATTTGATTTACTCGGGCTCGAACCGCGGCATCAATTTTGTAGGGCGTGCCATGCTAAAACTCGGTAGTGGAAAAAATGGTGATCAAGTGATCCATGATTTCATGGAGCGCGTCAATCTTCAAGCCATGAAAGACTTGAAATAAAGGCGATCTCAATATTTTATCGTCTAGACTCGAGCGCCTAGCCCCTCGAGTCGCTTCTGGCGGGGCTGAACAGGCGCTTGCGCTTTTGTACTTTGAACATAAAAGTTACACAGACAAAGGCATCGCTTTTCAGCTATTGAAATATATGGTGGAGATATGGGAAGCGAAAATGAACAAAGAGCGAAAAAAGCCGCTTCCAATCATCATTCCGCTCGTTATCTACCACGGTGTAGATAAATGGAACACTCCTTCGAATTTGGGCGAACTATTGCTCGGTTACGACGAACTATCCGAAAACTTGAAAGTCTACGTGCCTACCTTTGACTACTTGCTTTATAACGTATCTGTTTATACCGACGAGGAAATCAAAGGAAAAGCAAAGACAAAGATCTTATTGACGCTTCTCCGTGATATATTTACGAAAGATGGGGACAAACTAGAGCAGTCTATTATTCGCTCAATTCAATATTTGAACGAATTAGAAGACAGGCAAACGGGAACCGAGTATTTAGAAACGATCATTCGCTATATATTTAGCGCAGGTAAATCCTTAACTAAGCGCAACGTCAATAAAATGATTCACCAAATTGAAACAACCTATCCTGAAGGGAGTGAAGTAACCATGACACTAGCTGAAATGTGGATGGAAGAAGGCAGAGAAGAAGGCAGAGAAGAAGGCAGAGAAGAAGGTGGAGCAGCGGCTTTATCCGAAACTGCGATTCAACTGTTGATTGAAAAATTTGGGAAAGTCCCTCAAGACATGAAAGACGGCATCATGAATTCCGACACGACTACTTTAAAACTTGTGTTGTTCAATATTTTTAGATACGAAAGTGTAGAGGATGTTCGAAGATATATTCAATAATGCAGTTTATGAACCCGCTGTGTGAAGCAGAATAGAAGTACAGACCTTTGCAACGGATTTAGAATTTCATGTACCAATTATGTTAAATGGATAGTTGGTAATACACTACAATTGCATATTTATGTGGCATGGATTAGGTATTTAGTACAATATCTACTCTTTTTTGCATGCTTATAGAATTGGGTTAATTGTTCGTTGCACACCCACCCAATCAATAGAAAAATGCAATCCTTAACTATCTATTTATTCAGAAATTATGATACTATAGACTTATAGGAAACATGTACATTAGATTGTATATTATGTACGAGGAATTCGACCTAAGGCTAACTCACTGCACTTGAATCAGGTGTTTATTAACAAAGAGAAGGGGGGTTATCTGTATGATGAGGGCTTTTATTATATTGGGCAACAATAAAGATACTCAAGAATTGATTGATAATCTGAGAAAGAGAGATAGTGGGACGATTACAATTGTTGACGAAGATCTTGAATATGGGCTATCTAGAAAAGGGGACCTTACCTATGTAGATGGTAGTTATGTGGATAGCGTCAAGGACATGGATCTCCCCTTCGTGTATTACCACCACATACCGATAATGCAGCGTAGGGATGGGCGGAAATGGAGACGGAGTTCAAGTAGTGTGGGGTGAAAGTTGAGGGTACGGCCTATTTGGCGCAGACTTCATTTAGTACGCAACGATAAAGGCTATTCCATTACTTATTCCTAAGCCTAAATTCATATTTGAATTGGAGATAGTTAATGCCTGCACCCAACATTAATTGGAGGCAGGCACTATAAATTGGGTTGAATGACTTCTACTGAATTACAGATCCTGTACGCAAGATCTTTGTGCTTTTTCGCCATAACGACATACTTATGAACTCAAGATTATATAGGCGCATGGTTATCAAATCTCAATCAATCACTAATTCCTTTCGCCCTTAATCATTTCGGCTATAACCTTTCCGTCAACGAAATCAGGTGCTTTTAGATCCATTAACTGATATAAGGTCGGTGTGATGTCCAGTGTGGATACTTTTTCTGTAATCTTCACTTTTGAATAAGTACCGCCCGTCACATACAAAATAGGGCGTAATTCCATCCGCTTCGGATCGCCTCCGTGACTTCCGCGGTCCGCTGCTTTTTTAACTGCAGATCCGACATCATCTTGACCGATGTAATAGCCCTGCTTCGCAATAAGCAATACGTCACCGGCCTGTTCATGTTGAAGAATCTCCATGTCCTGATCCTGATCCTGATCGCCTGCTACAACTATTTTTTCAAAAGGGTTTTCTTTCGATCCAACCAACACTTGAAATAAAGATCGTTCATCCTCATTATGGAGATTTTCACGCTGCCTATGATATAAATACTTAACTCTGTTAATAAATGAGGGTTCTGTCGCTTTGAATGCTGTAAAGATATCCGCGATTTCTTTTTGAACTTCGGGGAACTCCTTTTCTGACACGATACCATTCTGTTCTCTATCCTCTAAATTAATATAAATATGTGCAATGGCGCCACTTGCGACACTGAATGCTTTCGACTTTTTAGAATCCACATTGCCGTCTTTATCTAGTAGTAAAAGACCGGCTTGCTCAAGTTCATAATTAGGCGAAATCATCGTGTGAACGGGTTCCATACCGTGATCCGAAACGATTAAAAGTCGATCGTTGTCGGTCATGGTCTCTAAAACAGTGCCAATCGTTCGGTCGGCAAGCTGATAAGACCAAGTAATGTACTCCATAAGTTTTTCTGATTTTTTCTTCGTATAACCCGGCTGCCTTGGATCTACCAATAAGTATTTATGCTCTTCATGGTCAATTTCGGGATAATAAAAGAATAGTATATCCGGTTTGTATCGTTCTTTAATATAAAGGGATGCATCGGTTGTCCACTTCGCAAAACGTTCATGGATGTCCTCATATTCCTGGCGTGTAATCCAACCCTTTTCAAGCGCCTTATCATCGTACTCGACGGGAAGAAATCCAAATTTCGATGCAATGTTTTTTTGGAATTGTTCCGGTCCATGTAGGACTGCTGAAGTGACAGCGGTCCTATAAAGTGAAACGTCTTTGAGCGTGGGATCCACACCTCTTAGCTTGAATGAAAAGCCGGCGAAGTGATTCGTATTGATTGGAAATGAAATTGAACCCCAATCGTTTTCTGAAATCATATCGTTCAAAAGACCATTTTTCTTCGTATAAAAATAAAAAGTATCATAGTCCGTTTTTTTGTTATCCGTAGAATCTGAAGCTAAAATATAGACTTTCTGATCAACGGTTTCCTTAAGTTTCAATGCGATTGTTGCTTCTTTTACAGGACTAAAACTTTCGGGAAGTTCAGTCCACTCAGTAGGTAACTTGAAATTTAGTTTATCCAAAGCATTTTCAGCCCAAGTCGTACCGAAATAAACGGCGTATGTGGCTTTATTTCCCTCCGTGGGATTCGAACCTGGGAAGAGAACAGTAGCTGTTGTTTTTCCTTGTTCCCTTGCTTCAGCCCAAATCGGTGTAGCATCAAGTGGTGAGAAAAATGCGCTTTTAGTATCAGCTAAATCCATGTTGGGCATATGCAGATGATTACTAATCATGCCCGTCATTCCAGGCTTTGCCCCAGTGGATATCGCCGCATGGGAAGCCGCCGTTAAAGAAGGATAAATCGTTCGAATATCTTCAGCCACAAGTCCGTTATTTTGCACCTTCTTAAAGTTCGGCAGCACTCCTTCGTCTATGTAGTTTTTTGTGAAATCGTGACGCATTCCGTCAAATGAAACGACCATATATGTAGGGCTGTCCAGATTATTTGCAGAAGATGAATGCGGAAAAAATAGTTGCGTCACTAAAACTAGTATACTGAAGGAAGTTAATTTTACGCCCATTTTCAAAGTTATGCACCTCTTTCGTTGTAAATAGATTCATACTACATATCCCCTTTTTTGCAATCTGCAAAACCTATTTGAAACGAGTAAACTAGTAATCTTTTTGACCAGTACATGAAGTACTAAAGCTTTGTGGGACGAAAGAATAGAGGGACATTTACCGGGGTAAAAGCCGCCAAAGATGCAATTTTGGCGGCTGAAACTTCCTATAGGTTTTGCTCTTTTTTACTAGTAAAGAAGTGTCTACTTCTTTAAGGTATCACATGATTAGGTGCGAGATCACTTCTAAACGTAAGCGGGGAATGCATTGTACGACGTGCAAAAGTGCCCGAAATTGCATCTTCGGGCACTTACACTCTCTATAGAAAGTCTACTAGTCGTTCCTATTAAACATAGCTGCATTTTGCACTTGAATAATGTAGGGAACGAGCCCTTTTCACTAGGTTTTTAGACAGAACTTTGAGTTGTCATAATTCAACCGTGTAGAGGCACGCAACAAAATGCCCGCCCCCAAAACTGATTGGAGGCAGGCACTTTAGGTAGGTGTGAATTACTTCTTCTGCTGGTTCCTTCTCTTAGAGGATGGCGGTATTGGCCTATCCGTTCCAGCTTTTATCTTCACTTGTCGTTCAACCTGTTCAAAACTTCTTATATCTACAGGCCGAACTGTAATAGGTTCTTTTTTTAATAATTTACTCATTCCGAATACAAGCAGTAGAAGGAGTACTGTGAATGGTAATGCTGCCACGAGTGATGCTGATTGCAGTGCTTCCAGACCTCCTGCGTACAATAATACTGCCGCAATGGCGGACATGAGGAATCCCCAAACCATTTTCACAATTAATGGAGGCAGTAGACTTCCGTTTGTTGTCATGCTGGCAAGAATGTATGTTGCCGAATCTGCGGAAGTCACTAGGAATGTAAATATCAAGAGAATTGCCAACGCGGACATGAGTCCCGTTAATGGCATATGTTGAAACGTTTCAAAAATGGCAGACGTGACATCTGCGTCGACAGCTTCAGCAATTTTTGTGCCGTTATTCATATCGCTGTAGAGCGCAGTTCCACCCAGTGTAGCAATCCACATACAGGCAAATACTGGCGGAAGAACCATTACGCCGATGATGAATTCCCGAATCGTTCTTCCTTTCGATACGCGTGCAACGAATGCACCTACGAAAGGGGACCATGCGATCGTCCATGCCCAATAAAATATGGTCCAATCCCGTATCCAGGTACCTCCTTGATAGGGCTGTAATCGAAAGCTGTATTGGATGAAGTTTGTTATATAATCACCAATCGCCAATGTAAAACTTTCTAAAATGAATACTTTTGGGCCGACAATAAAAAAGAATGCCAGCATTGCAATGGCTAGACCCAAATTAAAGTTGCCTAAGTAGCGAATGCCTTTATTCAAGCCACTTAAAGAAGACAGCATATAGGATATGAAGACGACTAAAATGATGATTAGCTGAACACTAAACGAGCTCTTTATGTTGAAAACGGACTCAAGCCCGCCACTCATTTGCAAGATACCGAGACCCAGTGACGTGGCAATTCCCATGACAGTCGCAATAACTGCGAAGGAATCGATTCCAATCTTCACTTTTTTGTTTTTTCCTAGCAAGGGTTCCAAAGCAGTTGAAATGAGTCCATCCTTTTTCTTGCGGAACTGTAAAAAACCAATGACTAAACCTACGATACCGAAGATGGCCCATTGGGATATGCCCCAGTGAAAAAACGAATACCCCATTGCAATCCGTCCAGCCTGTTCGGATTGAGACGCTACGCCATTAATCGGGGAAGTGAAATAATGACTCATCGGCTCTGCAACGCCCCAGAAAACAAGTCCGACTCCAAATCCGGCTGAGAATAGCATGCCGATCCACGTGAAGAAAGGAAAGTCTGGACGTTCCTCATCTCCTCCAATCCTGATTGCCCCGTATTTACTAATTGCTAGACCAGCTAAAAATACAACTATGATGAAAACCGAGAGTAAGTAGAACCACCCGAAGTTTATTGTTGTAAAATCGTATAATATATCTGCTACATGACGGAACTTAACTGGTATTGTCGCACCTAATACCACAAGCACAAAAATTACTGATGCCGAAATTGAAAATACTGGATTCTTCCAAAACTTCTTGTTCAAAGATAATCGCCCCTTATTAGTACCATAATAATGGTATACCCTAAATTACCTGCGGTCAAAGCACATTTAGCGATAATTTCAGGATCAGTGTGAAAGTTGGGATTCAGACAATTCACTAGTGCGACAAGTTTCACTATATGCGCCTTAGGCATGGAATGTGAGATATCTTGAACATGAGAAAGTTTTTGGGTGCCTGTGCACGGCACTACTTCGGGGATTCACTAGAATTACATATTTATATGGCGTGGATTAGGTACTTGCTTCAATATCTAATCTTGTTTTTATTTTTATATGATCGTGTGAATTATTGGTTGTTGCACCTAGATAATTAAGGTGGAATAAATTAGGGGCTTGGCGGTTGCTGTTCTCTTTTTCATTCAAAAAATGATATATGGAATTTCATTTCATAGAAATGTCAAAGCTTAATCGTGACTGGAAGGCAGAAAAGCTAAATCCGTGGGATGACTTGTTGGCCCGTTGGTTATTATTATTGGGAATTGTCGATCGCCGTGAAGGTAAAGTCTATGATGATATCTTTAAGGATGGAAGGCAGACTAAGAATCACCGCGTCCTGCGGCAACGTCTGCATGACCCGCTTCGTGCGGGCCTGAGGAGATTGCCATGAATGATGGAACATTACGTACAGCCTTTCAAAGTTGGGAAGCACTCAGTGGTTCACAAGAAGAAGTGCTTGCATACGAAGCCCGTCTGAAAAAAGTGTTGGATGAAGAAGCAGCCGTTCGTGAAGCTGAACTTCGTGAACAAGAAGGACGGTAAAAAGGCAGACAAGAGGAAAAAGAGATAACTGCTAGGCGTCTCTTGGCAAAAGGAGTGGATATTGATGGTGTTATCGAAGTAACAGAGTTAAATATGGAGCAGGTTCTTAAGATACAGAATGAATTTATAAACTAATAATTCATGAAAGTGGGGGAGTTTACCTGCTTTCTTTTTTTGGGTTTAGTTTTGGATAGCTCACTAAGATGTCTAATGAGCTTAAGGGGGTTTCCAACGAAACCATCGAAGCGTCCAACAAAGCCCAGCAAGTGTGCAACGAACTTAGTAAAGTGTGCAACCAACCCCGGAAAGTGTACAACAAACAAGGAGGTTTCCAACGAAACCATTGAAGCGTCCAACGAAACCATCGAAGCGTCCAACCTAGATTGTTCGTTGTCACACCGAAACCGATTTTTAACGAAAAAATCCCCCTCAACTTAGTGTCGAGGGGAATGAACTCTTTAGGGATTGTTAAGGAATCTTAGTATTGTTTTAAGAAATCTATTTCTACTTCATTTTTTCGTGGTTCGCGTCTAAACAGATAGTTACCATTTCGAATTGATGCAATTACTTCTGCACGCTCACGAATTGCTTCATAAGTATCTTGTGCATCTAAAACGATAAAGTTAGCTGGTTTTCCCACTTCAATGCCATACTCATCGTTAACTCTCATAAGGTTTGCACCGTGGTAGGTGATCAGGTTGAACGCCTTATTGATTTCATCAATATGTGTATAATGTGCTAAATGGATACCATTATCTAAAATGTTCATCATATTTCCATTGCCTAATGGATACCAGTAATCCGCAATTGAATCTTGGGCAAATGCAACGTTATTGCCATTATTTAATAACTCTTTTACTCGTGTTAAGCCACGACGTTTAGGATAACTGTCGCCACGTCCTTGTAAATGCGCGTTTTCAGTTGGACAAGAAATGAAATTAATTTTTGATTCTTTAAATAAACCTAACATTTTATTGGCGTAACTATTATCTACTGAACCGAAGCTACAGGTATGACTTGCTGTGGTATATATACCATAGTTTTTTTCCATAACGAGCGCATTTAACACTTCTAAAAATCGACTATTTGGATCATCGTTTTCATCACAGTGAATATCAATCATCACGTTATATTTTATCGCCATGTTGACAATACGTTGCAAGGATTCAACACCATGTTCATATGAAATTTCAAAGTGTGGGATCCCTCCTACTACGTCAGCGCCCATTTTAAGTGCTTCTTCCATTAAAGCTTCTGCACCTTTATACCTGAAGAAACCTTCTTGAGGAAATGCCACAATTTGTAATGTAACGATATCTTTCAATTCTTCTCGCAGTTTAATTAAAGCTTTCATCCCAGTTAAATTGGGATCAGTAATATCTACATGTGTACGGATGAATTGAACCCCATTACTCAATTCTTTTTGAATTCCTTTAATCGCACGCTCACGCACCATTTCTTCAGTCAAAGATTTCTTATTATCACTCCAACGCTGAATACCTTCAAATAACGTCCCTGAAACATTCGCATTTCCTTCTCCTATACCTGAAAAGATATAATCTAAGTGTAAATGAGGGTCAACATAAGGCGGCAACACCAAACAGCCTTTTAAATCAATCACTTCATCTGCGTTGTTTAAATTATTACCGATTGCTGTAAATTGACCGTTTTCTACTAAAAATTCATGGGATTCTGGGTCCCCATATATATTCGCATTAATAAATTTCTTCATTTAGTCATCACTCCTTTACTCATTCTAATACACTAAATCGTTAAATTGCAATGAAAGCCATTATACCAATGACAACATGAATGAAAGGGGGAATTAGGCTTGATTTCAGGTACCTGCGTGGGGCTATTGCAAAGTTAACTACCATTACGTATATAAGGAATGTAGTAGGTATTTACATCAATAGTTTAATTTCCATTTCAGGTACCTATGCATGAACTTATTCAGTATGTACATTACAATCTCGTGATAATATAATCAAAATCAGGTTTATTGGTGTTTGTCTGACTACCTTGATTTTATCCAATTAAACGGAACTTTTACTGAAGAATACGAGGATTCCCCTCCATCAATTCGTAGTCATATCCGTTTTGAACCATTAACAACTCCAGTGCGGTTAGGCTTGGCAGCCGATTTGCAAATGAAACCGCAGACTCATGACTTGGAAATACAAATGCCTCTAGTTCGAAGTCGAAAACAAAATCATCCTTCTCCTGCCTCGACATATACACCCTCACAATATGACCCATACCATCCGCTGACATATCATGAATCATAGTCAATACTCTCGCGTCATTGATAGCAGGACAAAGTAAGACGTCGTGAACTTTATATTCACCTGGTAAACCTTCTGGTAATTTGAGATCGAAACTTTTTTTGGTCATATAAATCCCTCGCATTTCATATTTTTGGACAATAAATCGAATAGTCTAACTACCATTATCTCATAACTTGGCCCAAATAATAGGTAAAATTTAAACTTATGTGGTGAATTAGCACAATTTAATAATTCGATAGGTATGTATGTAATGGATTTTATTGAGAGGAAAGTGATAGAATAGACTTATAAGTTAGATTTAAATACTCTTTTAGATTTGGAATAAATTCAGGTTATCTATGCCGATAAATGACTAGAAGTACATATGTATAAGCCGTGGATTAGGTATTTACTTCAATATCTAAGCTTCTTTTACCTTTTATGCAATTTCGTTCGTCGTTGCACAGGTGCCGATTTTTAAGAAGAGGGGGAAGCGTAAAATGGGGTATTCACCTATCTACTGGATGCGGACCCCGTTTTGCGCTTACGTTAGGACTAGATAATACATAGGGAGCGAAAACATGAATATTTCACGAGGTCAAAAAGTTGATGTAACGAAAAATTCAGCAATTACTAATATTGTTGCCGTCATGGAATGGACGACCGCAAACAAAGAAATGGAAATCGACGGGGCGGCATTCTTGTTAGAGGAAAGTGGACTTTGTAAAAATGATGAGAGCTTTGTATTTTATGGACAGCCTTCAAGCAAAGAGGGATCCGTAAAGCATGTTGGTACTACAAATAGGCAAAGTGAAATCCATTTATCTTTGAACGAGATTCCAGATACTATTCATAAAGTCGCACTTACCTTAACAATTCATGAGGGAGAGAACAAAGGGGAAAGTTTTAGTGCAGTTTCTTCCGCCAACTTAATTTTGAAAGATCGATTGAGTGGGGAAGTATTGTTTTCATTTACTTTCGGGGAAGAACTACAGCAAGAGACCGCCATTGTCGTTGGTGAATTCTATCGGCATAACGGCGAATGGAAACTGAACCCAGTCGGGAGTGGCTTCGATGGCGGACTTCCTTCATTATGCGGGAATTACGGGTTGGATGTAATGAATGAAGCCACCATTCCTGTGCCTGTTGAGAAAAAAGAAATAGTGAAACCTTTAATCGTTACACTGAAAAAGAAAGAAACTATATCGATCAAGAAAACGGCTAAAGTAGTGGCGACACTGGAATGGAAAAGTAAAAAGGATTTGGATTTATACTGTTTTTACGTCACGAAAGATGGACAAGAGGGAAAAGTGTATTACAAAAATCTAGGCAGCTCTAGTAAGCCGCCATTCATCACACTGGATGGCGACTCGAAGGATTCTGGGAAAGAGACGGTTACCGTTCATAATCCATCACAGCTAAGCTATGTTTTGTTTGCAGCGTACAGCGCGCTCTCCAATGGCTTCGGCAGTTTCAAAGCTATGAAAGCAATAGCAGTTGTCGATAATCAGATGGGACAAAAAATCACAACTCCATTATTCGAAAATAATAAGTTTGCATACTGGGTAGCGATCGCCAAGATTGAATTCACAGATATGGACGAAATGAAAGTAAGCCATGTGGAGACCTACTCGAAATTTGGCGCAGAAAGATCCCCTCTCTTATATAAAGACGGAACGTTTAAAATGAATGTGGGACCTGTTGAATTTAAATAGGGACTGTTAGATTCCGGTAGTGTCAGGTATTTGCGCATGAAGCTATACCGGGGATTCACTACAATTACATATTTATAAGGCGTGGATTAGGTATTTTTTATACTACCTAATCTTTTTTGCGTTTACGTGGAAGTGAGTGAATTGTTCGTTGTTGTTTGTTGCACAGGCACCGATTTTTTGGAGGTTTCCAACAAACCCTATGGAGTGTCCAACAAAGGCCGGGGGCTTTCCAACCAATCCGGCCAAGTGTCCAACGAAATCCTCAAAGTGTGCAACCAACGGGGAGGTTTCCAACAAACCCTCTGAAGTGTCCAACCAACTTGCGCAAGTGTCCAACGAAAGCCTCAAAGTGTCCGACCAACGGGGAGGTTTCCAACCAACCCTCTGGAGTGTCCAACGAAAGCC
>NZ_JADPRZ010000067.1 GCF_017347095.1 Sporosarcina sp. E16_8
CTTCCATAGTTTTGTTGGACACTCCCCCGTTGGTTGGACACTTTCACGGGTTGGTTGCAGACTCCCAGGGATTGGTTGGACACTTTCGGAGCTTGGTTGGACACTTCCATAGTTTCGTTGGAAACTCCAATCTAAAACCACATCCTAAATTCCAAATATCCCCGCGCATAGGCTACCTAAAAATCACTACTCCCCAAAGCCTTTTCAATAAATAAGATGACCAGCTCTGGATCAAATTGAATACCTGCATTTTTTTGCAGTTCTGCCACTGCAACTTCGCTTGACAGAGCTCTGTGATACGCTCTTTCACTGGTCATAGCATCATAGGCGTCTGTTATAGCTATGATTCTTGACTCAAATGGTATTTCCTTGCCTTTTAAGCCTCTAGGATAGCCTTTTCCATCCCATCTTTCATGATGAGATAATACATACTCTGCCATATTAGACATATCATTGGCTGTATTTAGAATTCTAAAGCCTATTTCTGAATGGCGCTTAATTTCTTTCCATTCATTGTCCGTAAGTTTACCTGGCTTATTGAGTATATTTTCATCTATTGCTATTTTACCTATATCATGAAGTAATCCAACTGTTTTGAGTTCCATAATTTTATATGTAGATAGTCCCAGAACTTCTCCCATGCGTTCGCATAGTTTTGAAACTCTTTGGGAGTGCTCTTCCAAACTCTTATTTTTTTCATGAAGTGTTTTAATGATAATATCAACGGTCTTTTCCTTCATGCTTGGGCTTTCAAAAAGTTTATTATTATACATATGTTTGTCTGCTTTTTTTAATACTTCTTGAATATTATCTTCCTCATTATTCTTAGTTTCATAACCAAACGAAATAGAAACATCAATAGAACCTACTTTTTCTGGTAATAACAGTTCGCTGATGCGTTTGATAATTAGCTCTGCTTCAAAAGCCTCCGTTTTAGGTAATAGAATAACAAACTCATCCCCACCAGTTCTAGAAACAATATGTTCAGCCCGGCAGCCCTTTTTAATTACTTCTGCAGACTTTTTCAGCAACTCATCGCCCATGGCGTGTCCAAAGGAATCATTGATCAGTTTTAATCCATTTATATCTCCTACAACTATAGTCAAAGGCAGGTTTTCAGTTGTATCTAGTCTCTTTAACTTTTCTTCGAAAAATCTTCTGTTATATAATCCTGTCAATTGGTCATGGTGGCTAAGATATAAAATCTCTTCGTTTTGAAAAACAAGTTCTTTGTTCGCAATGAGTAACTCTTCTGCACGTTTTGCTTTTTCTTCGTTTTGAAAGACAAGTTCTTTATTCGCAATGAGTAACTCAGCTGCATGTTTTACTTTTTCAGCGTTTTGAAAGACAAGCTCTATATTCGCAATGACTAATTCTGCTGCACGGTCTGCTTTCTCTTCCGTTTGAAAGACAAGTTCCTTATTCGCAATGAGTAACTCGGCTGCACGGTCTGCTTTCTCTTCGTTTTGAAAGACAAGTTCTTTATTCGCAATGAGTAACTCGGCTGCACGTTTTGCTTTCTCTTCGTTTTGAAAGACAAGTTCCTTATTCGCAATGAGTAACTCAGCTGCACGTTTTGCTTTCTCTTCGTTTTGAAAGACAAGTTCTTTGTTCGCAATGAGTAACTCAGCTGCACGTTTTGCTTTCTCTTCGTTTTGAAAAACAAGCTCTTTATTCGCGATGAGTAACTCGGCTGCATGTTTTGCTTTCTCTTCGTTTTGAAAGACAAGTTCTTTGTTCGCAATAAGTAACTCGGCCGCACGTTTTGCTTTCTCTTCGTTTTGAAAGACGAGTTCTTTGTTCGCAATAAGTAACTCTGCCGCACGTTTTGCTTTCTCTTCGTTTTGAAAGACAAGTTCCTTATTCGCAATGACTAATTCTGCTGCACGGTCGGCTTTCTCTTCCGTTTGATAGACAAGCTCTTTATTCGCAATGACTAGTTCTGCTGCACGGTCGGCTTTCTCTTCCGTTTGATAGATAAGTTCCTTGTTCGCAATGACTAATTCTGCTGCACGGTCGGCTTTCTCTTCCGTTTGATAGACAAGTTCTTTGTTCGCAATGACTAATTCTGCTGCACGGTCCGCTTTCTCTTCCGTTTGATAGACAAGTTCTTTGTTCGCAATGACTAATTCTGCTGCACGGTCGGCTCTCTCTTCCGATTGAAAGACAAGTTCTTGAACCCTCGCTTTGAGTTCGCTCTCAATATCCTCTTTTTCCTCCACCACCTCGTGCTCTGTAATCTTGTGGATAGTTTTGAATATATATTTACCAGCACTCAATTCGACTATTTCAGATGACATTAGTCCTGTGAAGACGGTTCCATCTTTCCGTCTGAAAATCACTTCTTTAGAATCACATGAACCCTTTTCGCTTAGTTCATTTAGTCTCTTATTGTGTTCCTCAGGATTTGCATACAGATTTATCCCAAGACAGGTTTTTCCGATGAATTCCTCGTGAGCATAACCTAAAAGAGTTGTAAACTCTTTATTTGCATTTACAATCAATCCATCATTCAAGCGAATAGTTAACACCATAACACCACATCAGGGTTAGTTTGGTTTGTAAGTTTAGGGGAATATCTCTTCACCTTACACCATCTAGTAGGGGGTTCTGAAAACTCTTTCTTGTCACCATTTAGCTTTGCGGTCAATTCAAAGTTCCACAACACCGAAAAAATCTTTTCCTTCAAACTTTCCTCCAATGAGGAGATAGCTACTTCTATATAATTGGTTATTTCAACGGTATAGTCCAACGTTTTTCATTCCACCTATTCTTCAAGATATGCTAGCGTACTTTAATTTCCATTTAAATTACACATACATATATTTCCCGATATTTTACTGTTCGCGATACGCCATAAACTTTATATTGTAGTGATTCGTTCTCTGTAATAAATCGCCTGAATCCTTATATTGCTCTTGAATTTGTCGCAGCATCTGATCCGTTACAGCACGTTCACCGTTGTAACTAGTGTATTTTTGTAGATTATAGGAGCCGGCTGGCGTATTGCTATACAAAACGATCCTTGATCTACTGGTTTGAGCGTGTTCCTGATCTTCAGGTATTCCATAAACTCCATCTGTTTCACCACCAGTGAATTCGTGATAGAATCTGCGTAAATTCTACATGTATCTATACCCCATAAGAAATTCGTTCACAAAACTCTAGTATACAGGAGGTTTCACCTATAATGAAACCTAAGTAAATTACCATTGTAGTGAAAGTTCCCTATCCTTGACGAAACGGCAAATAATTGAATAACCATACAAAAAAACCAGACAGTGGACTCTCGCCAATTTGCCTGGTTTTCATTCTATTAGTATGCCAATACGGCGAGTTGCCTGAACACTATAATCCGCAGGTACCTGTCACTTACAGTTTAATCATTCCTAAGTTATAGAGCTAACCCTTTGTCTGCATTTCAATTGCCTTTACGACCCGTTCTCCCAATTCCGGCGATGCATTGTCCAGATACTTCAAGACAATGCGTCGCGTTTCATGGGATATGCCTGCAAGATCAGCAGAAAGATTAGTTACTAGATGGTCTTGTTGCTCAGGGGGAAGTGCGTTATAATATTGCCCGGCCTGCGTAAAATCATCCTGTTTTGACAAATCAGATCGTACAAGATGCCCCTCCACATATCTGTCATTGCCGCTTGTCACAAGTGAATCTGGCGTCCAGTTTGCCTGATGATTGATAGGTATTTTGCGAAAACCTGGTCCAAGCCGACGACGCTGGGAATCTGAGTAAATATTGGCGCGTCCCTGCAGCATTTTATCATCTGACAATTCTGCTCCTTCCAAAAGATTGGAAGGTGAAAACGCCACTTTCTCCACTTGTTCCATATAGTCGTCCGTGTTTCGGTTCAATGTCATGCGGCCAACTGGTATAAGAGGGTACTGCCGTTCATCCCAAACTTTAGTATCATCTAACGGGTCATAAGGAAGATTGGTTTCATCTTCGGGATTCATAATCTGCACATAAAGCCCATATACAACTGGCTTTCCCATTGCTATTGTATCGTGCAAATCCTTACCTGCAATATCCGGATTCTCGCCGTTCCACTTAGCGGCTTCTTGACTGTCAATATACTGCTCCCCTGCATAAGGAACCCAGTGATATTTGACATAGCTACGAATGCCTTGTTTATTCTTCCAGACATAGGTGTTCACACTATGGCCCGGCATATGGCGAAAGCTTTTTACTGTGCCTGCATCAGAGTAAAGCCGAACAACAAAATGAGTTGATTCTGGCGCCCTGGCTACGAAGCTCCAGAACCGTTCGGGATCCATCAAATTAGTTTCTGGCGAGGGTGAAAAAGCCCTTATGGTTTCTGGAAAACGCATGGCATCTCGTACTAAGAATACCGGGATATGGTTGAAGACCATATCAAATATACCCTCTTCAGTATAAAACTTAGTAGAAAAGCCACGCACATTTCGTGAGGTATCCGGAGTCCCTTTATTGCTTACGGCCAACGAAAATCTTACCGTAACTGGAACTTGCTGCCCAGGTTTTTGTAAAAAGCAAAGCTTTGTATATGTCGCCATAGAATACACGGTCTCAAAGTAACCGAATGCACCAAAACCCTTAGCGTGCACTGGTCTTTCTAAAATTGTTGAATGGATAAAGGTCTCCAATGTTTCATGCAAAATACTGTCCTGCTCCAGTACAGGACCTCTTTCACCCACAGTCTGTGAATGCATATCCTCAGCACTTACTTTTGGACTATTTCTGTTTAGATGCGTGGAAGGGCCTGATTCCCCTCCTTTATTTTCTCTCATAGTTATTTCTGCCTCCTGTAGTACCCACAAGATAATTTCCTAAGATACTCTATTATTTATGTGAGGCTCCATACAATTATGAATTTAGCTAGCTGAATTACCACGCAAAAAAAACCAGACATCCGCGTACATGTCCAATCTCAAAAGGGTATCTATATTTGACAAGATGACGCATAATTTACTCATTTGAATAAAAAACAAGTTAGTCGGACATCCATCTGTAAACCTGATTTTGAATTTATTATAATAAAATCGCAGTGTATACTCTGAATCCTTCCACGCACAGCGTACCGAAATGCAGCGCAAACCACATAATTGGGATGCGCTGCTTTTCGACGTTATTCCTTCACTCTTTCCATTGCTTCCAAAAGCGCACGTTCCGTTTTATGATTAACATCATCAACCATTTGGGATATCCGGAATAAATCAAAATAAAGCCATATGTACGGCGCCAAAGCGATGAGAACTATATATATATTTTCTGACAATAGATACATATAATCAATAAGAGTTCCATTCAATAACCCTACAATTCCAAATACAATAACTGTGATATGTAGTAGAAATGCATATGTCAGTCCAAAAACAGAAAATGGGGTTGGGCCGATATAAAAACGATGTACAAATAGATGACCGAGAAAAATTAGTAACAGATAAGCTGTTTCAGGTCTTTTCTTGCGATTTGCATAATCAAAATCTAACAGAAGAATCTCTTCTTTTGTCAATTTACTTTTATTAATAAAGTCCATAACTCTAAATACCTCCAAATAATATAGTCATTACTATTTAACCACATTTTCACTAAACATGATATAATAGGACTATATATTTAATTGTAAGGAGGTATGAATTATGAAATGTTCCAAATGTGGAACTAAAATGTCGACTCATCAAAAATCATGTCATAATTGCGGGAATACTGATATTTTCAAGTTGAATAAAGGAAATGCTACCTACCTTTCAGCTTTTACAGCAATTATCGCAGTTAGTACCATCGTCATTATACTTGTCATAACGTTTAAAATGGATCGTGACAGTTATAGCATATCCGATTTAGCTTCTGAATTTACTGAAACTTTAACAAACCCTTCCACCGCTGTTGAGCATAACGACTATGATTCTGTTCAAAATAATGATATATCCAGCTACCCAGAACCCGACTCAGAATCCACATCTGTACAGCAATCAGAGAGCGTCGCGATGGCATATGAAGAACGAGCAGCTGAAACGCCAATCGTGACGAATTCATATGATGATTCGTACGAGGATTATGAAGAAGTAGAAGTAGAAGAACAAGTAGTGAATGATGATTACGACTATTACACTGCTTTAGACCACCAAGTTGAAAACTTTATTATCCAATTTCGCGACGCGTATAGTATCGCTTTGAATAATGATGATTTTTCCTATGTTGAGCCTTTTCTATCGTATGACAGTGAAGCTTATCATGAAATAAAAGAATATATGGGCGACATTTCCGGTAATAGTTATACATTTGACTTCAAGGAAAATAGTATATTCCAGATTTCTACTAACATTCATAATATGTCTGCAGAGTCGTATGAAGTATTCCACTTTACAGACAACGTCGGCAAAATAACACTATATGAACGATATAAAACATACATACTTTTGGCTGATCAGTCAGGAAATTGGTCAATTACCAACATCGACATTACCGATACATCGAAAAACTGAAGACACCCCATTCACGTGAATGGGGTGTCTTCAACTAGGGTTTCATTCCTGACATTGAGCTATTACGTTAAAGTTAATTTCTTTTTCATTTTTTGCAATGTGATAAAGTCCCCTTGATTCACTAACATGCATCGGAGTGCCCCTAGTCCTGCTTTCAAGCTTGCCTTTTAATTTATAAGCGATTTGTATTTTTTTATCAAACGACATTTTACTTATAGCAATGGTGATGGTACTGCCGTCACTAAAAATGATCTGCGTTCGCTTATTTGGTAACTCAATTGTTTCCTCAATATGATGTAAAGCAAACCAGATACAGTCGCATTTCAAAGGTGATTTACTCGGAAACCAATAGAGATCTAATTTTTCATTCACGATGACGGGATACATTTTCCCTTTCCCCAAAATCATATTAGCCCCATCGCCGGCGCCCCTGAGACTAGAACCATAGTATTTTAAGCTTAAATCTATAAGTGCGGTTGGCTCCAGCTCCACTACAAACGGTGAGCTGTTATCCAAAACGGTAGTAAACAAATTGCCAGATTCATACCTCGGTAAAAATAAAATAGTGCTATACGTTATCACATAATTAGTCAAATTCACCATTCCCAGTTCCCCCCTTTATCGATACCACTTATCTATCTATCCAACTCCCGAATTAAGCCGCTTAAATTTAAGTGATTCAGGAACTATTCTTGTGACCCACTTTACCACTTCCGTCACCTCCTTTACGGTGTAGCAAAATAATCAATGCTACACTCTTTTTTCCTATTTGATAAAGTTAATCTTCAATCAGAGGGGGTTTTCTTCATCCCCCACTTATTCTTCTGGTGTCCTTGTAGACTAGAAGAATAAGTGGGGGTCTTACTGCCCGTTAATGCGGGACAAATTAACCACTTTTTCATTCCTTTTATACATTCATAAATTGCGGCCATTTAAGATATCCGTGCTCCGAAATAGCAATTCGTATCTTCGGATTAAGTTCCACAATCAAGAAAAAAACTAGTTAAAACAAACCACAACTTTACACCTATACAACTCATTCAATTCGACATAAAAATGTAAATACCTTCTTTTATTTATACTATTCTGGCATTTATGAACATTTTGTAAAATGGTCCATTTATTTCGGAAATACTGTCGAAGTTTAGTGCCTGTGCATCAAATAAAGACAAGCAATTCACTCAACCAAATAAAAATACGGGGTAGTCTGACATATCCCCGTAAACCTGATTTTCATTATATTATTATTAAATCGTGGTATATATTCTCACCTGAAAATGAATAACCACGCAAAAAAGATTGGACATCCGCGTACATGTCCAATCTTCATCTTATAAAGTTAATCTTCAATCATATAGGGGTCTTACTACCCATTAAAGTGGGACAAACAGAACGGCACCTGAAATTAAGGCTTATTTCAACATCTTACATGCTTGCGTTTAAAACCAATCTTTCCTTTATCGACTCCTTTTTGAATGATTTCACAAGCATTTAGGTAACTGGTTTTTTTGTTGTCCCGTTTGACTTCTACTATTCCTATTGCTTTTGAGGTCTCGATTGCCTTATCATGGAGCGGTAAATATGAAATCCCCACGGTGTATAGAAAATTATTCATAGCGGATTTCGTTCGTTCTGGCGAATCATGAATCGTATTTTTCACACTATCTAGCATATTGGAAATCTTGCTCTCTGAAAACTCAACGTCGGGTCGATTCCCTAAAAGCCAACAGTAGCAACTCCAGCCCGCCGACATTCTCAGCTCTTCACCGCTTGCGATCCATTTATCAGCAACTTGTTGTGCAATATCCGATTCTGATAAAGTTACGGCCACTACAAAATCGGACAGCATATAAAAATACGCAGCATCCATCCAACGATCATAATCCGACTCCGTCATGGCTTTTGGATCTGCAATAATGCCTGCAAAGTACATGGCATCGTAGTTCCCTGTGGCATAAAGCTCTTCGGCTAAAGGCTGATTTAGTTTAATTTTCTTGACGATTGGTTTCATAGCACCTGTACCCACGCCAAAAAGCGGCTCGTGCGCTCCATTGGATATATATATTTTCTTCATTCGTTCTTTGCCAAGGCCTTCAAGCTCCTGCATAACCATTTCTAAATTCATCGTTTAGCACTCCCTTTTTGTTGGTGTTTTCCCCCTACTATTTTGCCCATTACATACATCTCCATTATCCTATAACAAACCACTATTTGTCAGCAAAACAACCGTATACGCACATGAGCGTTATGCAGAAATCCACTTAATGCATGTTGGCACTTTGGTGGTCCTTCATCTACCCCACTCCAAAAGCATTCGTACAAAAGTGCCCATGCTTTTCGGGGACGAAAGAAGAACTGGCATCTTACATGGAGAAAAGCCGCCAAAGATGCAATTTTGGCGGCTGATCCTTTCTTTATGGTTTTCTCTTTTTCATTTTAAAGAAGTGTCACTTTCTATAAGACATCACATGATTAGATACATACTCTTCGCTAAAAGGTAGCAAGAAGCACATTATACAACGAGCAAAAGTGCCCGAAATTTCATCTTCGGGCACTTGCACTCTCTATAGAAAGTCATCTATTCTTTTCTTCCAAAACAACTGCATTTTTCACTTAAATCGTGTAGGTATGCGACAGGCAACTAGTCGTAACAGTGTTATTGAAAATAACTGATTAATCATTAGTCGTGATTATATTATAGTGCAGTAACTGACTAACTTTGAGCATAGCGACCCTGAAGGTAGTACCTTATCAGTCTAAAATCTTAATGTTAACTGTTTTGCGACCCCACTCAAGTGCGTCTTGTTCATCTGGAATAAAGACATCAATAATGTCGCCTTTAATAGCACTGCCGATATCTCCCGCTATTGCTTCACCGTAGCCTTCAACCCATACACGCGAGCCAAGTGGAATGACTGCCGGATCGACTGCGATGACTTTTTGGTTGGGATTTGAGCGTATGTCAATTCCCGTTGACGTGATTCCCGAACAGCCTTCACAATTAGCTGTATACGCCGTTGCTGTCACAGTCAACTTTTTTGCTACTGGATCGGCAGTTGCTGATGTATGAACTGGTTTAGTTGCTGGCTTTGAATCTACTTTTGATCCTTGCAACACTAGCTGATCACCTGGGTGGATTAAATCACTTGAACTGTTATTCCACTTCATTAATTCATTTACTGAAATGCCATTTTTATTGGCGATGCCGATCAGTGTATCGCCTTTCGCAACCACATATGTATCTACCTTATTTTCTACTTTAAGATTTTGGGATGGATATATAAGTGTTGAGTCTAAATCGTTCAATGTCTGTAATTCTTCTACGCTAACATTACTCGCTTGTGAAATAGACCATAATGTATCTCCTGATTGTACCGTGTGAACGCTAGATGCAGAAGCTTGTCCTGCCGCCCCCACTGATAATACTGCAATTGCTGCAATTGCAATGATGTGTTTTTTCATATGATGAATTTCCTCCTTCTCACTAACAAGCACTAGCATACCACCCGAATATGTCATAGCCATTGCTGTGAGATGTGCATGGGGTTTCAATTGTGTGACACAATTCACTTCACTATTGTTTCAGCGTTTCGCGAACACCAACGTCCCGTAAGGTAGCATCTTTCACCTGATGCTCCCGCCTTACTGAATAAACTGGACGACTGAAATTTCCGCGGTCATTTATGCAACACTAGTGATACTAGCTACCTAAAATGAATCTTTTTCACTCATTACATCTAAACTTTCTAACGCTTCCTGTAACGGCTTCTTTAAAAATGGTGCCAATGTTTTTGCGTACTGCGCAGTAAGGTGGTTATTGTCGCGATAAACAATCACATTCCCGATGACAGGATAACAAATTTGATCATCACAGAAGTAATCAGTCAGATCGGCAAATATCACGTTTGATGGAATCCCCTCTGTATTTTCCCATGGCAATACTTTCGATACCCCTTCGTCTCGTGTTATTGCACATTCTAATGGGTTGTCTGCATTTTCTAAACAACTCGGAATATCCTTTTTCATACGCGGATTATCTCGCACAGCGAATACTGTCGTGATGCCTTCAAGTTGCCTCCACTGACCGATATACCCGACTGGAACTGTATCATGCTTATTTAACGTAGAAGTCGTAAATACTAAATCAGGTGGATTTTCTTGTAAATGTTTTAGTAAGTTCGCATTCCACTTTAAACACGTTTTGGTTAAATGATTTTCCGTGTCTTCATTTGTAAAGCGACAACCATCATGATTGTACAAATCAAGTTGAAAATTCATCTCCTTAGCCAAAATCTCTAGCGCTGGAAACCAATGCCCTGAATGCGATCCGCCAACTAATGCGATTGTATAATCTGGATTGTCTGATTCATTAAAAGAACATTTCTTTACGTGAATTTGACCCTTTCCTAAGCATTCCATTTGGCCATAAAATGCTGGTAAATCTTGATTAATAGCTAACGGAGATGGAATGGGTTCAAACCCTTTAGGTGCCTCAGTCTTGTCGAAGATAGCCCTCGCACCAGGATAATCCTTTTCATCGTAAACAGGTACAAGCATGTCTGCCTTCACATCATCGATATACAATGAAATCAGGATCGTTGAGCTGGCAGCAATACCAAATTCCCATACCCGTGCAAATGTATCGAAATAGGCCCATGGTTGATTGACATTTGTTTGATAAACCGAATAACTAATCGATGCCGCACAAATAATGATCAATGCGACTAAAAATGTTTTACGCTCAGGCGTTTTGAAAACCTTTTGTGCAAGAAAATAGACCGTTATGATTAAAATTGGCCAACTACTATATAGCTGTCCTTGCACTCCGAGTGACCAATAATGCTGAAACGGACTAGCAGAATTATCTTGTGCTAAATAATCAACCGCATCAAATGCCAAGCGCCAGTTTTCATAATAAAATATAGACGCAGTCATATGGGTAATGATTTCGCCCCACTGGATTTGTGGTAAAAACAGTAACGAAAAGCCTCCGACTACAACAATGACTAACAAAGCTTGCGTAAATAATCTTCTAGATAACCCTAAAAAATACTCTCCCAGTTTAATCGTACCCATTCTTTCCATTCGGGATAGAAGAGATGTCGTCATTAAAAACCCTGAAAGAATAAAAAATACATCTACGCCTCCAGATACTCTACCGAACCAAATATGATAGACAGCAATGAGTAAAGTTGCGATAGTTCTGATTCCTTTAATTTCCGGACGATACCTCTTCTCAGGCTTTCTTAAGTCCGTCATACGTTAATTCTATCTTTTCTACCTAACAATTTTTGTTCTTCCTGTAGACACTAATACCTTCACCTTTACTAGGGCTTAATCGACAACTAAGCCCTGACAGAACGGGGCAAACGGCCTACCCATTACTAACTAACTCAACTTTCGCACCAAATGTTGAGTTAGGATTATGTATAAAATCTACTTGCATGGGGTAATCAAAGCGATAGAACAGCTAGCACTTTTCTCCCTGACTTAACACGGGAGGCATACCCAAGCGCCGCTGCAAATTTAGTTGGACTACTATTTTAACATAAAGATATAGCGTGTAAGTTGATTTATCCAAACATCTATGATGGTAATAATAGGTTGAATTAGTACACAGTATAAAGGCTCAATGCGCCGCCTTCTCCTGCTGTCCATTATCAGGTCGCTGTGGACAAGGTGAACGCTATAGAATTACCTGGAAACCGAGCAATAAGATAAGTGACTTTGTCAGCGTATTTTAGTGCACATACCTAAAGCTAAAAGTGACTAGACGGAAACGAAACTGGCATTCGAATGCTTATTGCCACTACTGCCTTACGTTCAAGTAGATCGTGTAGGATGACATGAAGGGGGTACCCACTATAGGCCATTCAATCCTCATTTAATCAATATCGTCTGATGAAAAGTAATTACTGAGAGAATACTGTTTATTGATGATATAATAGTAGTAAAGGGGCGTGATTATCGTGGGTATGGATTTCTTTCAAGTGAATTTACCAACGGATTTTCTACCATTAATCAATTCGTTGGACGGAATAAGTATTGATGGTAAGGTAAAAGTATCGTTAGCCATTGGACTTTTTGTTGAAAAGCAGGTGACTCTCGCAAAGGCAGCAGAGCTTTCGGGTAAAACAGTAGGTGAATTTATTGACCTATTACGTTTAAAGAAAATTTCATGGATGGAATATACTGAGGAACATTTGGATGATGACGAACGAGCAATCCGTGAATTATTACGAGATAGCAGTAATGAGTAAAAGTGAAATAGTTACTAATTCAACACCAATTATTGGACTATCTATTTTAGGGCAACTACATCTTTTGGCTGAATTATTTGAACAAGTATATGTTCCAACAGCTGTTTATCAGGAAATTGTTCATAGTGATTCCCCGCGGCAGTATGGCAAAAAAGAATTAGAAAGGTTGGTTAGTAGGGGTATCTTCACATTATATAATGTTGATAATAGCGTAATGGTAAAGAAATTATATGGAAAGCTACATGAAGGTGAATTAGAGGTCATCGTTGGAGCAAAAGAACTTGATTTACAATTCGTTGCGATTGATGAACATGCGGCAAGAACACTGACTAAAACTTTTCTTTTGAAGCCCATTGGAACGATTGGGATTTTAATCTTGGCTAAGAAGTTAAATAAGATTGAAAAGGTAAAACCGTTTTTAGATACTTTGTTAAGTAATGGTTTCCATATTTCTAAGAAACTATATCAACAGGCTTTGGTTCAAGCTGGTGAGCTGTAGGTAATCCAATGGGTTGCCTTTTTTATTTGAATTTGGTGCCTGTGCATCAATAAAATGAACGGAAATACAAAATAGACAGAGTATTTTTCTACACGTACCTAAAGCTAAAATTAGACCTCTATCTTCTATCCCCTTACCTCATATACCCTTCCACCAACTCATAGTAGAGTTCCTTCATCAGGGTTGCCATGGTGCCATGTAGACAAGGGGTTATGTGCTGCCACCTGAAAATCATGATGTAATACTCTTTATTTATCTGATTAATTCAACACCTAGTTAGCTGAAATTTCAATACTGCTATATACTTTCCTGTTGCCAAAATGTAGTATTAGAGTAAATAGAAGGGTGGATGACCAGTGAATGTTGAATAAAATAATTAAAGTTATTTTACTAGTTGTTTTGCTGTTTGGAGTCAGTTTATACAACGTCGATACGGCAAATGCAGAAACAAAAGTTATGTGGGGTGAAACAGAATTTAAAGCGGGTCAAATAGGGAAAATCACAGTATTAGCTAATACGCCTTTAGTAAAGGTAGGTAGTAACGGTAAATTAACTACTGTAAGAACTCTGAAAAAAGGTGAAGGATTTAGAGTGTATCAATATAAAAACCAAAATGGTGGTTTATATGGCATAGGTGGCGGAACTTTTGTACAAAAAAATTCTAAGGTGAAGTATGAAACACCTTCAAAAAATCAACTTGTTTCATTATCTATAGTATCAGGTGGGCTTGCCCCAAAAATCGGATTAAATCTTACATATTATCCAAATTTCACTGACGACTCACAAAGGAGATTTACTGTTTCCAATGAATCTTCAGGAGGCAAAAAGTATATTTCTTTGATTTATGGAAATTCTTTCACGGGTGGATACTCCTATACAGAAAGTAGTAGACGTATTTCGATGGGGGTCAATGAAACTGACTGGGTTTTATTTGATTTTGCATACCCAATGATTCAAGGAAAACAAACGAAATCATTTTACCTTGATGAAGACTGGGATGAAGTTTTCGAATATGTACATGTCAAAAGTACAACGAGCACCGTCACTGTAAAAGCTGGAACATTTAAAAATGTCGTGATCATTAAATACTCAAATGGTGGAACGTATTACTTCGCCCCTGGCTATGGTGTCATTAAAGCTGTAGATCCAGACGGTAAAATCGTAACTGAATTGATTTCCATACACTGATATATTTATTAACTAAATAGTAACGATTGATGTAAACATTGATGCTGCACTTGAAAAGATAACGAATGATAATGTGATCCACGTATCGAATCCATAATCCAAGACGCTTTAATTTTGCATCTGTGGAGGAAAAAATAGTTAATTATTTGTTTAATATAGTGATATAATTAGCTAGATATTTTATTTCATTTTCATGGAGGATGTACAGATGAATCATTCATTACCTTCTCAAACGTCCCGTTCCAAAAAGACGTTTGTTTACATTTTGATATTTTTGTTGATTGCCATTGCGGGATTGGCCTATTTGAAATGGATTCCGTATTATAGCAAAAGCATCTTGGCCATTACTTCCCATTCAATCGGGGATTCCATTTTGGGGGATCCGTCTGAGTCAGGATCTTTCTCTTGGCAAGGCGCTTGGTCCTATGCCTTAATTTATTTCAATTCCGTTTGGAAAGCGGCTGTTCTGGGTATTCTATTGGGCTCTTTAGTGCAGGTTTTATTGCCGGCAAACTGGTTGCTCAGAGTACTTGGTAAAACTTCTTTTGGCAGCACCGCAATTGGGGGCCTTTCCTCACTTCCAGGCATGATGTGTACCTGTTGTGCTGCACCAGTTGCTGTCGGACTACGCAAGAAAAATGTCTCTGTAGGCGCTAGCCTTGCTTTTTGGCTCGGCAACCCGACCTTGAACCCTGCCACGCTAATTTTCATGACATTTGTTTTGTCTTGGAAATTCACTTTACTCCGTCTGGTGTTCGGTGTTATTTTGACTTTTGGCGTCAGCTATCTGGCCAATCGTTTTGTGCCTGCTGTAAAACAGGTGGATATTGATAAAATCATGGAAAAAGCGGAAGAGGTGGAAGCAGGCTCCTTCATTTCGAGATGGATGAAAAGCTTAGGAAGAATGACTTTGTATATTCTTCCGGCCTATATCCTATCCGTTCTATTGATGGGGGCCGTTCGTGTATGGTTATTCCCGCATGTGAGCGAAGCCTCTGCCAATACCATTTTCACAATTATCATTTTTGCAATTGCAGGTATGTTATTTGTGATTCCGACAGCTGCGGAAATTCCTATCATCCAAACGTTCATGTCCTTTGGGCTCGGCGGTGGTCCGGCTGCAGCACTGTTAATCACATTGCCTTCAATCAGCCTGCCATCCCTGTTGTTAGTTGCAAAGTCGTTCCCTACAAAAGTCTTGTTTTTTGTAGCAGGATCCGTGGTATTACTGGGGATCCTATGCGGTGTAATTGGTATGTATATTTTATAAGGGATAGTTGTTCACAATGCCTGTGTAGGAGACGTAATATGTCTTTTGCACAGGCTTTTTTTTGGGGGGAATAGAAGACGTTTAGTAATTGGTGCAGGGTGGAATGGTAATTAAGTTTGGATATTGAAGTAAATAACTAATTCACGCCTTATAAATATATAATTGTCGGAGTAGCATCGTGCATAGGTGACTGAAATTAGAAACTTCGGGGGGGGTGCTTGGAAACCTCCACGTTGGTTGGACACTTTGAGGATTTCGTTGGACACTTGGCCGAGTTGGTTGGAAAGCTCGGGGCTTTTGTTGGACACTCCAGAGAGTTGGTTGGAAAGCTCCCCGTTGGTTGGACACTTTGAGGCTTTCGTTGGACACTTGGCCGAGTTTGTTGGAAACCTCCAGGCCTTTGTTGGACACTTCGAAGGGTTTGTTGGAAACCTCCACGTTGGTTGGACACTTTGAGGATTTCGTTGGACACTTGGCTGAGTTTGTTGGAAAGCTCCAGGCCTTTGTTGGAAACTTGCCCGAGTTTGTTGGAAACCTCCACGTTGGTTGGACACTTTGAGGATTTCGTTGGACACTTCGCCGAGTTGGTTGGAAAGCTCCAGGCGTTTGTTGGAAACTC
>NZ_JADPRZ010000068.1 GCF_017347095.1 Sporosarcina sp. E16_8
CAGAGCCAGGTCCTTGTGGTGCCTGGCTTCTTGGCTCGTGCATCTTGCCCGTAGAGGCTCCATGTCAAATCAACTTGGAGTCTGCAGTATACTTTGCAATACTATGTACGAATCCTTTGCAATTCTCTGTACTTCGTTTTTGCAAAATACACAGCGTACTTTAGTTTAATAAGTTCAGCAAGATAGTGCGTTAATTCTTCCTGGATTAACGCCCCCGATTGGTGAACAAAGGCTATGGCTATTCATCTCATTTGAACACATCAAAAACTTTGTTTTCTCCATCTTCATACTGGCAAATAACGATTTGTAGGTTTTTCATATTCCAGTCTTTAGAGCGTAGATAGATAAACGAATTATCCATTTCTACAATTTTGTCACCCGTAAGATAATGTAAATCGAAATATTTATCGTATTCCTCGTTGTAACCAGGTGTCTCAATCGTTATGGGACTAAATAAGTTTGATGGCTGTTGTGTGGTTTTTTTGATTACTCTCGTACTAATATTGTATTTATAAGTATATATAAACTCATTAGACATATCATCATTCCCAATAAAGATGGTCTTACCATCTTGTGAAACTGATGCCAACATCATTGGAAGGTCATATGACTTAATTTGTTCATATGAAATACGATTCGTAACTATCGAGTCTTGCATATTATATACGACTACACCAAATGTACCCTGCATTACCACAATGTTGTTATCGGTATATAAAAGTCTGGGTATTTCGGGACCGATATTCATTTTTTCAATGTCAGAAATGGCTACCGCTAATTCTTCACCGTCGGGTAAGGTGAAATTTTCATTATCAGAACCGTGTATAGGATGTTCGTTGTCTTGACCCACCAGTGTAATTGCATCGGAATCATTTGCTTGGCAAGACGCTAATAATAAGAACAGTGATATAAAAGTGAATGCTAATTTTTTCACATAGTCGCCTCCTTGATTTGTTAGACGAGAAGATAGTGTATATGTTTCAAATCATTCCTTGTTCAACTAAACTGCCCCTTTAGTTCAATAAGAAAAAAGGCTTTACTCCTTCTTGAAGTAAAGCACCCGTTAGTTGAACAAGGAGACTAGATTTAGATGGAAATCTCCCCAAGAATCCAACCTTTGATAAACTCTTCTAACGATGATGCAATTACACATCGGCTATCATCTTCATGGTTCCATACATAAATATCATCATTTTGAATACTTCCGTTTTCAATTGAATATCCAAACAAATCACCATTACCTGCATCGGAGAAAAATAAAAAAGTATCTAATGACCTCATAGAGTCAATCTGTTTGTGAATATCCCCCAAAAACAAATTTTCTTTGACCATCTGTTCTGTTGACCAAATAAAAGAAATTCCGTAGTTACCAAATACGCCATTTGTTTCTTTGCATAAATCAGCCAATTTTTTAGGTAGGTCAATATCTAATTCCCTTTTAATCAATGATATATCCGCTTCAGTTGCGGGTGCTTTAAACTGACACTCTTTTGAAATACTTATTAAATAATCTTTCCACATAATTGGTGCTTACCCCCTTTTAAATAATCACTGTTTCCTTCTTCAACTAAACTGCCCCGTTAGTTTAAGTGTAAACTTTCACAATATATAGATTTAATTAAACGTAAAATCTCCAAATCCCTTCAAAAATTTGTTCGCTCTTTATTAAGCGAACTACCTCAATTTTAGCACTGGTTTTAGCAACACCTCAAAATTTATGTGGTGTATTCAATTTGCGTGCCTATCGATATGCTAATAAACATGTCAAATTGAATAGAGTATTGATAAGACAACAAAATAGGAGACACCAATTCATATGCGAATTATGTCCCCTATTGAGCTGTTACTCGATGTTTTTTCCCCATCAATCGAATCCGTTAACCAAATAGGCACGCCTTTTCGTTTTTTAATGTTAGTAGTTTGTCAATCCACTTTTGGAACTTATAAAGTAAATAGGTTGCCTACTGTACGACTTCTTTCTTCGTCAACTCTTCAAGAATTGGAAATAGCTTCTCTAAATGATCAATTTCATAAGTTGGTACAACTTCTTCACTTGGCAGTTTATTCTCCCGATTAATCCAAACAGAACGCATTGCTACACGTGACGCCCCTAAGATATCGGTCATTAGATTGTCGCCTACCATAATTGCTTCATCTGCAGTCACGCCGCTTTCAGCAAGCACATGTTGAAAAATAGTTGCGTCTGGCTTCCCTATTCCGAATGCGCCTGAGATGATGATTTGGTCAAAATAAGGGACGAGTTCAGATGTAATTTCAAGTTTCGTATGTTGTAGACTTGGTGAACCATTTGTTAAGAGAACGAGTTTGTATGTATCTCTTAGACGGTCCAATACTTTGAATGTTTCTTCATATAGAAAAGGATGCTTTTTTCGTTCCTGTGGAAATAGTTCCGCTAACGTGCTGCCAAGATTTTTATCATTTATACCTATTCGCTGAAGCCCATTTGTCCATGCTTCTTTACGATAGCCTGGGACAATTGCTTTCATCTTTTGAAAATAAACGCCTTCATCATCAAATGTGCCCCACAGGCCTTCAAACGGGTTAATACCAATTATCTGTGTAAATTCATATGTATCATACGCTTCGTAAAGCTTTCTCGCTTCCAATCTGACAGCCTCTTCAAGTTCAGCGGGATTAAGGTCATGTACTTGGGCCGCGTATTCACATGTTTTTAGGAATGCCGTTTCCACGCTCTTTTTATCCCATAATAACGTATCATCCAAATCAAAAATAATCGCTTTTATCATAAAAAATCATCCCCTATCTGCTATATAAACTAGTATACATGATTTCAGACTAGTTTAACGAGTAAGAACAAAAGCGCAAGCGCCTGATCAGAGGCCAAAAGTGAAATAGCTTCTTTTGGAGTTTATCTACAGTACGAAATTTTATAATTTCCTAGCAAAAGAAAAAACTGCCCCTATTTGTAATAGGAGCAGCCAATCTTCAATAAATTTCTCTGTCCCAGAAACGTTGCTGTGCGATTGCTTTCACAAAATCATTATCAAAATCGGAATTATCTGTCGCAAATACAATTCCTGGCCCCACCTTTGCATTTGATAATTCGAAGAAAGGCGCGCCTGTCGATGCAAACCCTATCGGTTTATAATGCTTGAACGATTCGTTAATAAAATATTGAATATTGGAATTGAACTTTGCTTGATTTTCAGCCGTACCGCCAACAACATATAAACTATCAAATAATACCGGATCCATCGTAAGAAATGTTTCATTAACGATCACATTAAGACCATCCGCACCTCTCACTTTGCCCAGTTTTTCACCAACGATATCCACAGTAACGCCATATTTCCTTAGCGTTTTGACAGCTCTTTTCACCTCTTCACCATTAAAGTCATTGCCTATCAGCACGCCGACTTTCAACGTGTAAGGAACTCTCGTCGTATTTTTCTGACTGAGTGCAGGTGATGAGGCCTTGACGTTCACTTGATTGCCAGTAGGACGTTTCACTCCGACGCCGTCCGCCACCATGTCTGCCATTGCTTTATCAACATAAACGAACATATCGACGACCTGCTGTCTGACGTCACGGCTTTGTACCTTTCCAACTTCAAAGATGAAGGCATCAATGATATGCTGCTTTTCTGGTGGCGACATACTGTTCCAAAAAAGCCTTGCCTGGGAAAAGAAATCTTTGAACGAATCACTTCTCGCTTGAATGATACGCCCTTCCACTTTTTCTGCGTAATGGACAAATCCGCCTTCTTTCGCAGATGAGGTGGACGGTGTATTATCCGCAAGCGAGTTTTTATGGTAACTTACCTGACCAACATCAATTCTCTGGCGGCTATAGCCATTTCGTTGATTATTATGGAATGGACAGACGGCACGGTTGATGGGAATTTCAGTAAAATTCGGCCCCCCGAGGCGAATGAGTTGTGTATCTAAATAAGAAAACAACCTCCCTTGTAGCAACGGATCATTCGTAAAGTCAATTCCAGGTACGACATTGCCTGGGTGGAACGCAACTTGCTCTGTTTCGGCGAAGACGTTGTCAACATTACGATTTAGTGTCATCTTGCCAAATATTTTTACAGGAACAATTTCTTCCGGCCAAAGTTTCGTAGCATCAAGGACGTCAAAATCGAACATGAATTCATCTTTTTCATCAATCATCTGCACGCCAAATTCATACTCCGCAAAGTTCCCATGTTCAATTGACTCCCATAAATCTCGTCGTTGGAAGTCTGGATCTTTCCCTGAAATTTTCTGCGCCTCATCCCATACAAGCGAATGTACGCCAAGTAAAGGCTTCCAGTGAAACTTCACAAACCGGGCTTTTCCTTCTTCATTAACGAATCGGAATGTGTGAACACCGAATCCTTCCATCATCCGCCACCTTGTTGGAATCGCCCGATCCGACATCAGCCACATGACCATATGAGCTGATTCCTGATTGTTGGCTACGAAATCCCAAAACGTATCATGTGCAGAGGCAGCTTGCGGCATCTCGTTATGAGGTTCTGGCTGTATCGCATGGACAAGATCCGGGAATTTAATGCCATCTTGGATGAAAAAGACCGGAATATTATTGCCCACAAGATCATAATTCCCTTCTTCCGTATAGAACTTAACAGCAAATCCCCGTACATCCCTTACCGTATCCGCAGAACCTTTGCTTCCTACAACATTTGAAAACCTCGTAAAAACCGGTGTTTTTGTTCCGGGCTCTTGTAGAAACTTGGCTTTTGTGAACTCCTTCATGGATTCATACAATTCGAAAACGCCGTGAGCTGCATATCCTCTGGCGTGTACAACCCGCTCTGGAATTCGCTCGTGGTCAAAATGGGTTATTTTTTCCCTAAAATGGAAGTCCTCCATCAATGTCGGACCACGAATACCCGCTTTCAATGACTCCTCATCGTTCGAAACTTTCAGTGCTTGATTTGTCGTCATTTTTGTACCTGCATTATTCACACGGAATTGTTCCAACTGTTTATCCTTACTGTTTTCATCTACGACATGTTTGTGATTTGATGATGATTTATCCACACAATCCCCTTCCGTTATGCATTTAGTAATTGCCTGTTAAGAGTACTAGGCGCTTCCCTACTATATGCGGGACTTTCCAGACTGTGCACAAAGAAAAGGATAGCACCTTGGAAGGGCTACCCTTTTCTTACTTTATTATAGAAGGAACAGTTATGCTTTTACCGTATCAGCGACTTCGACTACCCAACCGAATGGATCTTCCACTTTACCAGTTTGAATACCAGTCAGTGTCTCATATAGTTTTTTAGATAATTCACCGGTTTCATTATTATTAACGATCATTATGTCATCGCCCCAATTAAGTTCCCCAATTGGCGAAACAACTGCCGCTGTTCCTGTTCCGAAGGCTTCCTCTAAAATACCTGCCTGGTGTGCCAAACGAAGTTCTTCCATAGAAATTTTACGTTCAATAACTGGAATGTCCCAATGTCTCAGTAATTGAAGGATTGACTTCCTCGTAATCCCTTCCAAAATACTGCCATTTAAAACAGGTGTAATGACTTCACCGTTAATTTTGAAGAAGACGTTCATGCTTCCCACTTCTTCTATATACTTTCTTTCTACTCCATCAAGCCAAAGAACTTGTGAATACCCTTTTTTGCTTGCTATTTCTTGTGCTCTTAGTCCAGACGCGTAGTTACCAGCCGTTTTTGCTGTACCAGTTCCGCCTTCTACTGCACGCACATACTCATTTTCAACGAGAATTTTAACCGGATGAATTCCTTCTTTATAATACGATCCAACAGGAGATAGGATAATAATGAATTTATATTTCTTCGATGGTGAAACGCCGAGATAGGGTTCAGTCGCAACCATGAATGGTCTTATGTACAGGGATGTTCCTTCTGTTCCAGGAATCCAGTCCTTATCGATAGTAATTAGTTTTTCTAATGCTTCGATTGCAATTTCTTCATTGAAAGCCGGCATGCATAAGCGATCACTCGATTTGTTCATGCGACGCATGTTTTCTTCAGGGCGAAATAACAGAACTTGCCCCTCTTTGCCTACATAAGCTTTCAATCCTTCAAAAATTGTTTGACCGTAGTGAAAAATAGTTGCCGCCGGATCCAGCTCAAGTGGCGCATATGGGACAATTCGATGATTGGTCCATCCTTGTCCTTCGCAATAGTCAGCTATAAACATATGATCCGTAAATACTCTTCCGAATTCTAATTGATCTGATTGCGGTTTTTGTTTTTTTGTTTCACTCAATGTTACAGTGATTGTATGGTTCGTCATGGTGTAAGCATCTCCCTATATCTAAGTTTCAGGCTGGCTGATTTGGTTATTTCCGTATATTATTTGATTAAAAAGGAATATCAAGATAAGCGTTACCTTAACGCTTAAACGATATCCCTTCATTTATCCATGTACGTAAATAACTTTCTAATAATATAGATTATATCAACTTCTTTGTAAATAAGCTATCTAATCATAAAAATAGTTTGCACATATTTTGTAGTTTCTTTCCAGTTTATAGTATCATCCTGATGAACACCAATGAAGATAAAAACAGAAGCACGTCTTTTGACTAACCATTTATTTGCATAGAATATCGTTGAGAATGGCTTGATAACCTCCATTTTCACTGGACCATTTCCGGCTCACTTTCAGCAAAATAGTCACGACAGGTTTGGGGAGGAATTGCAGTTCATTTCTCCTTTTCGGGGGCATGCTTGGCGGCTTTTCTCCAGGTAAGAAGCCAGCTACTCTTTCGTCCAAAAAAGCTTCAGCACTACATATACTTATGCTTATGCTTTGTACCGCAACAAAGTCGCATCCCTACACATCCAGAAATCTCGGTAATTGTAATAGAAGTCATTCAATCCAAAAGCGCAACGATACACCTAGCACCCTGTAGGTAATCATGTTATTCACTCGTTACTTTGGTTAATCATCAGACTTGAAACACAAGATATATATGGCAATTGAAACCGTCTTAACTTGAAACCTCGAAGGGACACATCTCTTGACAAGTTCGTCCCGTCGCTGTAATATTACCTTGAATTCAAGGTAATATAATTTAAGATTTATCAAAGAGAGGATTGAAGAAGATGAACGTAAAAGGTATTCACCATCTTACTGCGATGACTGGAAGCGCAGCACATAACTTTAAGTTTTACACAGAGGTTCTTGGTATGAGGTTAGTGAAAAAAACAGTAAATCAGGACGATACAACTGCTTATCATTTATTCTACGGAGATGAACAAGGGAACCCAGGAACTGAACTGACATTCTTTGACTTCCCAAATGCTGGACCAAAAAGAGCAGGCGTTAGCAGTATTTCCAACTCATCGCTTCGTGTCGCTAGTGACGAGGCGTTGAACTATTGGATTGAACGCTTTACTGAATTAAACGTTAAACATGCACCTATTTCAGAATTTGCTGGTCGCAATGTTATTTTCTTCGAAGATGCGGAAGGCCAACAATTGACGCTCGTATCCGATGAAACAAACTCTGTTGCTACAACAGGAACGCCATGGGATAAGAGCTCAGTTCCCATTGAGTATGGGATAACCGGGCTTGGCCCAGTTAGACTAACTGTCCGCACTCCAGAACCGACAATTGCAGCGCTTCAGATTCTTGGATTTACGGAGAAGAACCGAGTTCCAGCACTTGTCGAAGGACAAGATGACATCATCGTTATGGAAGTTGGAGATGGCGGAACGGGTGCTGAAGTGTTCGTTGAGCCACGCACTGATTTACCTGCCGAGGTTCAAGGGATAGGCGGCGTTCACCATGTAGCCTTCCGTGTTGACGACGAAGAAGAACTGCATGCATGGATTGATAAAATTAACAGTTCACGCTTACCAAACTCCGGGTTTGTAGAACGATTCTATTTCCGTTCTTTATATTTCCGCGAGCCTAATGGCATCTTATTCGAACTTGCAACGGATGGACCCGGATTCGCAACAGATGAGCCACTTGAAACACTGGGTGAGTCGCTTGCACTACCTCCATTTTTGGAAGGTAAACGGGCGGCAATTGAAGCGAATATCAAGCCGTTGAATACGAAACGATAATAGGGCAACGTCCAGAACTTATAGCTGTCGTTATACATCAAGATTCCTACAAGAAGTAATCGCCATTACGGGTGGTTACTTCTTTTTTCATTGGAAATATGTTTTGATGAGTTAAACATAAAAATCTTACATAAAGTTGTTTAGTGTTATCAATATATCCCTTGAAATTCAATTGGTAGATTATACTGATTAATCAACCAGTAAATGATACGATATAATGAAGGTGGATTAAAATGTAGTGATTATGAAAATGATATTCATTGCGACCCGATAAATAGGGATGTTTATTACGATTTATAACACATGGAGGATTTATGATGAAACTTTTAGTCTTATTAATTGGCCCTACGATTATGATTTATTTAGGTTTAATCATATTCAAAAGTGTCCCTATTACCTTCATTCTATTCTATGGTTGGCTTTTATTTGTTCCGATTCTATTATACATTGGAAATAAAAGTATACGTTGGGACTGTAAAAAACACCTCAATCTCAAATCTTTCACAGTTGGTTTGACTAGTGGTCTTATTTCTTTGGCGGCAATTTACGGGGCAGTTGCTCTACTACATAATTTAGTTTTCGATCTTGGCGAACTAAAACAAGTTTTAGTAGAGTGGAATTTCACAGGAAGTATCCTTTTCTGGTTAATTGCTTTCCTCATCTTCATCAACCCTGTTTTAGAAGAGCTGTATTGGAGAGACATAATGTATAAGCGCCTTATAGAAAAAGTAGGTGCGGCTCAGACGATTATGATTACATCATTTTTTTATAGTCTATATCATCTAGTTCCGCTCTTTTCAATTTTCGCATTTCCTTTTAATTTCATTGCTGTTATTCCGGTATTTATAGCAGGTCTTATGTGGGGATTCTTTAGGTACAAATTGAATTCAATCAGCGCATCAATTATTAGTCATATCCTAGCTGATCTTGGAATCATGTTGGTTTACTTGAACTATATTTTGTAATTGGCCCTACCAGATATACCATGAGTAATCTACTATAAGTGTTGAAATAAAGAATCCTTATGAATCCTCTATGTCATTAGGGGATGCCCTCGTTCAGTTTATATAAGTATTCACTCGTTCAATATATAGGTAACCGGTGTATGTTGTGTTGCCCCAAACCGTATTGATAGTCATCATAATGCATCAATATAAAAATCACCTCACACACATTTGTTTACCTGTATTATATATGTCACTTTACCATGCAAGAAGATTTAATAATTCCTTCATTAAAAAAGAAAACAGTATAAGCGAACATACATCGCCTATCTGCTTTCTGTGATTCCGGCTTGCTAGATTAGTCAAACTAGAGCACTTTACTTAAAAATGCTTTTGTTCGCTCGTTTTTGGGTTTATTAAATAATTGATCAGGTATACCTTCTTCTACGATTATTCCTTGATCCATGAACATCACGCGATCGCCCATCTCTCTCGCAAAGCCCATTTCATGCGTGACAACGACCATTGTCATCCCTTCAATTGCAAGCTGTTTCATGACATCCAGCACTTCTTTCACCATTTCTGGATCGAGTGCAGAAGTCGGTTCATCGAATAGCATGATTTTAGGTTGCATCGCTAATGCCCTTGCAATTGCTACACGTTGCATTTGACCACCAGATAACTGTTCGGGATAAGAATTTGCTTTATCAGCTAGCCCGACCTTCTTCAACAATTCGTGAGCTAGTTTTTCAGCATCCGCAGAATTCATTTTCCGAATTTTTCGCGGAGAAATAGTGATATTATCGATTACACGCATATGCGGGAACAGGTTAAACTGTTGAAACACCATACCCACATCTTTCCGTATTCCATTAATATCCGTTTTGGGGTCATTTACTTTAACTCCGTCAATATAAATGTTGCCTGCAGTAATATCTTCCAACAAATTTATACAGCGTAAAAATGTGCTTTTCCCGGAACCACTTGGACCGATAACACAAATTACTTCTTTTTCCTTCACTTCATAATCGATTCCTTTTAACACTTCCAATTTCCCAAAAGACTTATAGAGGCCTTCCACTTTAATCATCTGATCACCTTCCTACCTTAACGCCGGGTTGAGAACATTTTCTTTCTTTGTGTTGGGACATAACTATTACTAAAGCGTTTTTCTACATACGAAATTATTTTACCGAAAATGAAAGTTAGACACAGATAAAGGATTGCAACCGTAATATACGGCTCCCAAAATCTTGCATAAGCACCTGCAACTACTTTACCTGCATACAATATATCATTTGCGGCGATGACCGTCACTAGTGACGAATCTTTTAGAAGCGCAATCAGTTCATTGCCAAGCGGTGGAACCATTCTTCTAAAAGCTTGCGGTAGAATAATGTTTCTCATCGCTACATTTTGTGTCATACCAAGAGATCTTGCCGCTTCCATTTGCCCTTTTTCAATTGACTGAATGCCTGCACGGATAATTTCTGCATTGTATGCAGCACTGTTTAAAACAAGCGCAAGTACACCCGATACAAAATAACCTAATGAATGACCGAAAATCCCTGGAATAAGAGCTAAATGTATTAATAGAATTTGTACAAGTAATGGCGTTCCGCGGAAGAAGTCGACATAGTATTTGGATGGATAGTAAATCCACTTTTTCTTGGATAGTTTCCCCATACCAACGAATAAGCCTAGCACAAAGCCCCCCAAATAGCCGATTACGGTAAGTGCTAAAGTAATTCCAATTCCACGAATGAATAGATCGCGATAGTTCCAAATCATATCCCATCTTATATCCAGGAAATCCAATTCAATCACCCCCATTTACTGACTTGGTGTATGCATATCGTTTTTCAACCGCAAACGATTAGTCAACATCAAATCCTGTGATTTCCTTCAATTTCCCGTTTTCTTTGATAATCTTAATCCCTTCATTCAGCATATCAATAATTTCTGTATTGCCCTTTTTGACCATCAATCCATAAAACTCTTTTTCAAAACTATCATCTTCTACTGTTTTAACTTTCACTTTCGGGTTGTTCGCTTTGTAATCAATGATAACTGCATTATCCCCTATGGCTGCATCCGCATTGCCATTAATCATTTCACTGATTGCTAGTGGCATAGATTCTGTTGCTACGATTTTGGAACTCGTTATTCCCAAAAGCTTTTTAGTTACGGTATGACCCGTTGTATTGATTTGAACAGAAACCTTTTTATCCTTCAAATCTTCAAACTTGGTAACAGTTGAATCTTCCGGTACAAGAATCAATTGATTTGCGGCGAAATATGGATCTGTGAAATCAAATGATTCTTTTCGTTCATCCGTGATTGTAATAGATGATACAGCGAAGTCCACTTCTCCACCATCTACAGCCGGGAATAAAGGCTCCCAACCATAGTTTTTAAATTCAACTTCAAATCCCGCCGCCTCTGCAATCGCTTTCACGATATCAATGTCAATCCCAACGATGTTTCCTTTCTCATCCATTAACTCCATTGGCGCATACGTAGCATCGGTCCCAACTTTTAATACCCTTTTTCCGCTGTCTCCGTCTTTCGATGCACCAGAATCTTTCGTGCCTGTTCCACAAGCGAACAATAGAATACTTACACTTGCCAACAGTACCCCCAATGATATGAAGCGCAATCCTTTTTTCATTGCCATTCCCCCCGTATGTTTTGTGTTCACGCAACATGAATCATCACAGTTATCCGAAAGTTCTGGATAGTAACTTTATTATATACGAGTCATCATTCCTATACAATAGAAAAAATGGACGTTACCTAAGCACGACGGACCATATGTGTAATCCACAGATCGTTAATTTCAGAGTTTCCTATAGGAACCACAAAATCCCACCGGTAATAGTTATCCGGTGGGATTTGATTCTCAACTAATGAAATTTATTGTAGTCCCTCAAATAATAAAACTCTTGCGGGTGATGCATCTGTACCTGTTAATTTTAAAGGTGCAGCAACCATGAAATAGTCCCCTTGTTCAACCTCTTTTAAACGAAGCCCTTCAATAATAATGATTTCATTTCCAAATAATGTTTTATGAGTTGGATGCCCTTCTTGGCTTCTTTCGATTCCAAGCGTATCTATTCCCACTCCTCGAATACCAATCTCGGAAAGATATTTCGCCCCATCTTGTGCTAGATAAATAAAATCAAAATTAAATGTTTCCTCAAAAGAATTTTTCGTTTTAAATAGGACAAAATCATTCTTTTGAATCTCAAATTTCTCCAAATCCTGTTTAGAAATTCCATCTTCTACGTTTGTTAGATCGAGTACTTTACACTGTCCCACAAGACTTTCCATTGAGATTGATTCAAACGTATCTCCATCTACAACCATGTGAAGCGGTGCATCGATATGTGTGCCTGTATGCACATCTATCTCCAACCGAGTTTCAGTTACATAGCCATTTGTTACCCGATTAAATTTCGGTTGTTTTTCAGGTTTATTTTTATAAACGGTCATACCTTCATAAATGGTGCCTGTTACATCATGCATTTTCATTTTAGCAACACGTCCTTTTTTTTAGTGTCTGACTATAGAGCTATCCTCGCATGTAGTTTAGCATGCTGTCTAGCAAAAATACTTTAGTTACCTGTTCAGTATACCAAAAATGATGCTATGATCATGCATGTCCTCTATATGATTTCGTCTCTAGTCTTAGAACCACGTATCGTTTAATGATATACTTGAAACAGATTCAAGTATTATTCGTGTCTACACTGAAATTGGAGGAAAGCGATAATGGATGAACTAACAGCCCCGACTGAACCTGAAGCGAAAAATCAATTATTTGATTTACAAGAAGAATGGACAATGCAAGACATGACCTTTATTTTATTCGGTGCGACAGGAGACTTAGCAAAACGCAAGTTATTTCCTGCTTTATATAATTTGTTTCTCGACGGCAAATTGCCAGATTCTATCTCCGTAATTGGTTTAGGGAGAAACTACTTTCCAGATGACATTTTTCAATCAAAAGTCGAAAGTGCACTTCGGGAATATTCTAGAAGAGCTGTCCAAACTAACGGATTGAATGATTTCTTAGCCAAGTTTCGATACTGTAAATTTGATGCAGCAGACAATGATTCGTATCAAAACCTCCACGAACTTATTCATGACAGAGAAATAGAATTAAACATACCCCAAAATAGACTTTTCTATTTGTCGGTTGCTCCGCAACTAGTTGAAGTTATTACATCAGGTCTTAATAAGAGTGGAATCAATCAAACGACAGGCTGGAAGCGGCTCATTGTCGAAAAACCCTTCGGAAACGATCTAAAGACGGCTCGACAATTAAACGAGAGATTAAACAACGCTTTTAATGATGAAGAAATTTATAGGATTGATCACTATCTTGGAAAACCTATGGTCCAAAATCTTGAATCCTTTGAATTTGCAAATCCAATATTTGGTTCATTATTGGATCGTAAACGAATTTCTAATATACAAATTACAGCATGTGAAACAGTCGGCGTAGAAACACGGGCCGATTATTACGATCAGGCAGGCGCAATTCGAGATATGGTTCAGAATCATCTTCTCCAGTTAGTTATGATGACAGCCCTTCATCTACCCGAAAAAATGACTGCCAAAGAAATTCAAAAGCAAAAAATAACTATTATGGAATCTCTACGACCTATCTATAAAGATAAGATGGAACAAAATGTTGTTCGTGGTCAATACGAAGCCGGCGAGATTTTCGATACCCCGGTTGTTGGTTATAAAGAAGAGCCTGGGGTTGCTGCTTCCTCAATGAATGATACATATTTCGCCGCTCGCCTCTTTATTGACAATCCATCTTGGAGCGGAATCCCCTTTTATATACGGACAGGGAAACGGATGGCTATAAAATCCACCAAGATTGTCATTGAGTTTAAGAACAAGGTAAAACAAACAGATGCCCTTCCAGCTGATGGGATCACTCCAAACTTATTGATATTCGAAATTAATCCGAATGAAGGCATTTCTTTAATGGTAAATATGAAAAACCCTTCAAGTAAACAATTTGAGCCCACTTACATTTCCTTCTCAACCAATTCAGAGGTTCAGCCAGAAGCATATGAACTTCTTCTATTTGATGCGATACGCGGAAACGCAACATTCTTCGCCCATTGGAAAGAAGTTGAATTATCATGGCAGTGGATTCAACCATTACTGGAAGCTTTCCAAGAAAACACACTACCTTTACATCCATACCCTGCCGGTTCAAATGGGCCAGAAGCTGCTAATCAACTATTGCAGGTTGATCAATTTAAATGGTGGTAAAGAGCAAAAGCGGAAGCGACTGTTACAAATGAACGACGCCAAAGTACGACGCGTACTGCGGTAATCAGGAGGGATGCAGTTCAATCCCTCCTGGCTGCGTGACCCACATCCTGTTGGCCTCCAAGCCTTTAGGTGCTGGAATCTAGACGTTAAATCTCCATACTGCAAATTATCCATAGTACAAAGTTCTATTATTTGCAAAGCAATATCTGGTGAATAACATAAATGAATGGGGTAGAATTATGACTAAGAAACAAATGGGCGTTATTGGTTTAGGCGTGATGGGGATGAACCTAGCGCTAAACATCGAAAGCAAGGGCTATTCGGTAGCTGTCTATGATTATTGGACAGATCGAACAGATGCATTCTCGAACAAT
>NZ_JADPRZ010000069.1 GCF_017347095.1 Sporosarcina sp. E16_8
ACAGCGACTCGGAACTATACGACAGACTACTCAAACTGTACGACAGCCGCGAGACTGTACGACAGACTGCTCAAACTGTACGACAGCCGCGAGACTATACGACAGCGACGCGGAACTCTACGACAGATTGCTCAAACTGTACGACAGCCGCAAGACTATACGACAGATTGCCCGAACTGTACGACAGCGACTCCGAACCTTACGACAGCCTCAATAATCCATACAACCAAAAAGACACTCGTCGGCTAAACAGCCGACAAGTGTCTCATTCATCAAATAAATCATCATCATCTTCAGCAGATGACCGCTTCTTCCGGGAAAACACGAAGACGGAAACAGCAAAAAGCACCATTAACATCAAAACAACGATAAGTAAAATCGGCCCGATACTAGATTCCATCTTCACACCCCGTTACTAAAAATTAAGCGAACCAGCTAATACCAATTGGCAATTTAAATCCAAGGAACATGGTCGCCAATACGAAGACGAAAAACAGGATCCATACTACTTTGACACTCTTGTTCTTTGAAGAACGAACGAGCACCATTTCCATCATACCTATTGTCAGGAAGCCCAATAAGAATTTGACGCCATATAACGCGCCGTCAAGTGATGAGTATTCGAAGAATAACAATGCGCCTGAAATTAAAATTAGCACGTAGAATAGGCGTGCAATCATATGAAGAATCTTTCTGCCTCTTGCTTCTGTGTCCATGCTAGCCGCAACTAGGAATAAAATAATTCCAACAACCCATGTAAAAATATGAAGATGTGTAGTGTTTGATAATACGTCCAAATTAGTCACCTCATTTAGTTAGTAATACTAAATAATCGTATCACAATTGACTAATTCACAAAAGGGAAACTACTCAAACAAACTTATTTACGAGAGTTCCGATGCTTTCAATGGACACTTTTACAGTATCGCCCTGTTTTAAGAATGTCGGAGGCGTCATGCCTTTGCCGACGCCAGCAGGTGTACCCGTCAAAATGACATCGCCTGGTTCAAGCGTCACATAACGTGATAGTTCGGCAATCAGTTCATCGATTTTGAAAATCATCGACGCTGTATTGCCATTCTGTCGCACTTCATCATTCACTTTTGTCACAACCGATAAATTATGTGGATTTGGTATTTCATTTTTCGTCACGATATAAGGCCCCATTGGACACGACCCGTCGAGACTTTTCCCTAAAAAGAACTGGCCATGAGCCGCTTGCACGTCACGCGCCGTCACATCATTTGCAATGGTGTAACCAAAAATATAATCATAGGCCAATTGTTTTGGGATGTTACGACCGCCCTTGCTAATGACAACCGCAAGTTCCCCTTCATAATCAAGGCTATCCGTCACATCGGCATGGACTGAAACTTCTTGGCCATCCGCTGCAATAGCGGTTGGGGATTTCGTGAAGATCATCAGTTTTTCAGGCGGTGCATCTGCACCCATTTCCGCCGCATGATCTGCGTAGTTCTTGCCTACACACAGGATATTTTTAGGCGTTCTCGGAATTGGAGATAGCCATTCTATAGCAGTGAATGCATATTTGAATCGCTCCGAATTTTCATCCGCGCTCGCCTGTTCAGCAAGTTTCCGCATCTTTTCAACGAAATCCAGACCAGATGCGATACCTTCCGTGATTGTTTGTGGAAAATCAGTATCCTCAAACGCTTCTGCAATAGCTAGCATATCCCATACTGCATCTTCCTTCTTCACTTTAGGTCCAAATAACGTCCTGCCGTCGTAACGGAACGATAATAACTTCATCTGTCAGCCCATCCCTTCATTAATAAAACCCTTATTCTGATTACTACGACAAAGGTCGATCCTTTTCCTCTTTATTCGCCAAAACTTTTCCGTATGTTCCTTTACGCCACAACCATTCTAGTGGACCCATGCGGAATTTCGACAGCCAAAGTTCTGCAAATAGGACTTGAATGACGAACACACCGACTGCAATACCTACTCCCGTTGCCACGTCTACTTTGCCATACATGCCGAAACCGTAGGCGTAAAAAATAAGTGTCCCAACAATCGATTGCGTAATATACGTCGTCAACGACATCCTACCCACTTTTGAAATAGGTCGCAGTAATGTGCGAACTAACGGCAGTTGGTAAAGTAAAAGTAGCAAGCCGATATAACCAATCGCTAATATGGGTCCGCCAAATTGTGTTTGCAAGGTAATCACATCCAGTGTCGGATCGCCAATAAACGGCGCAGCTTTCAGCCAAATACCCGCCACTAGCGAAACAACAGTCACGATTGCGATTCCCACTTTTAATTCCCCAGCACGCTCAATTACTTTCCACTTAGACAATCCTGCCCCAATCATTATCAGCGGCAAAATGAAAAACACTCCCAGTAACGCTACTGGCAATCCGGAAGTTAGCCATTCAGAAAGACGGAAGCTAAAGATTTCGCCATAACTACCGTAGGCATACGCTTCAAGCGATCGTTCAATTTGATGAATATCCGCGTAACCTTCCATTAGTGCATTCGGATCAAATTTATTCATTATATAAGCTAATCCATACACGATACCCGAAGGCACAATATACACGAATGTTGCTAAAGGCAGCATCCACTTCTTCGGTATTCTAACAAACGCAATCATGACAAAGCCCATCAGCGCGTATGTAAATAAAATATCCCCCATCCAGATGAGCAGTACATGGATCAACCCGAACCCGAGTAATACGCCCATACGACGTGCCATAACCGGTGCAAATGGCATCTTGTTTGCAATCGATTTTTCATATTGCATATTCAAACCGTAGCCGAACAACATGGCAAAAATCGGGTAAAAACTCGCTTCTACGAAGATATCAATCCATTTAAAAGTCGCCATATCACCCGGCGTACTGAACCATGTATACGGATCTAGATACATATACGGCGAATGGAATACTAGCATATTCGCAATGAATATCCCGAGTAATGCAAACCCGCGCAGCATATCCAGTGCCTCAATTCGATTTCCAAGTGTTGTTGGTGTTAATTTCAATTTTATTCCCCCTGAATTGTTACAGTCCTCTGTCCGTCAAATAAATAAAGGACCATCTCTTTAATGTCTATTTTCACAATTTCTTCAATCGCCTTCTTGTACAAATTCAATTGGATGCCATACCGGACCTGCATTTCTGCGTCGACTTCTTCATCGGAACCAAAACGTCCGCGAACTCGGTCAGTTTTATAATCCAACAGCACCCAGCCATCTTGCTCTTCAAATAAACAATCCGCGATTCCTTGCAATATTTGATAATCGCCGTCTTTATCATCAAAAGCGTACGTAAACGGCAATTCCCGTTCCACTTGCTTCGCTGTCAAAAGTCGTTTCGCAATCGCCGTTTGGAAAAACTGTGCAACCGCATTCGCATCGACCGCAATGGCTTCTTCCATAGTCAGCAACTGACGACTCGTCAATTCTGTTAAGAGCTTCTCAACATCAGCGACGCTACTTTCATTCTGGATATCAATATGCTGCATAATCGTATGCATCGCCGTCCCGACTTCCGCCGCAGATAGTGCCCGCGATTGCATGAAGGCCGGTCGATTATGGAGATATGCCTTACTTACGTCATCATTCGTAGACACCAACAAGTCATCTTCCGCCTGCTGTTCTAGAATCGACAGCCGTTTCAACTCACTGACCGTCTGCTTGGACCGTTTTGTCACCGACGAAAGATGCGGATATATCGCGTCAAACCTGCGTTTCACTTCAAGCAGCATGCCCTCGTCCACCTCTTCAATTGGGACCGCGTCCAGTGATTTCACTGTGTCCTCATCGCTATCTCCAACCTTTGTAAATAACGCGGAAACAGGAAGCGCATCTATTTGCCAAACTGAAGCATCAATTACAGACTGACCGCCTGGGATACTGCCGAATTTCTCGAACGCCGGGTGCCTCGCGACTGCTGGACCAATCCAGTCTAAATATCCATTTGCTCGTGACCTCGTATACTCAGGCAACATCAGTTCAGGATCGACCAACTGGGCGTCCTGCCATTTGACAATCGACTTTTCAATATCTTTTACGGAAGCAATAATTTCAAGATGTTCTTTCGCCCGCGTCATAGCCACATATAACACACGCATTTCCTCCGCACGCATTTCAAGTTCTTTCTTTTCTTTCATTGCTAGAAATGGTAAAGATGTATAGGTAATCCGGTTGTCCGGGTCAATCGCTTTAACAGCCAGACCAAAATGCTGGTCGAATAAATACGGTTCATTGAAATCCATCTTATTGAATTTTCGACCTGCCCCTGCGATGAAGACAAAAGGAAATTCCAGTCCTTTCGATGAATGGATTGTCATGATACGGACAACATTCTCCTTTTCAGTAAGCGATCGCGCCGCACCGAGGTCGTCCCCTCGCTTGCGCATACGGTCAACAAAACGTAGAAAGCGGAATAGCCCACGGAACGACGTTTTTTCATAATCGATTGCACGGTCATGCAGCGCTCGAAGGTTGGCCTGACGCTGTTTTCCATTTGACATCGCACCGACCATTTCATAATAATGCGTATCGGAATAGACTTGCCAAATCAATTCGGACAATGAACCGCGTCGTGCCAAGTTACGCCAATCCTCAAACTGATTGAAAAACCGTTGCAATTTTTCCTGCGTTGCCACCGCGACACCCGCTCCGCCCGTTGTGACAAAACGCTTCAAAGCTTCAAAGAATGACTCACTTTTTCCAGCAAGCCGGACTTGCGCCAATTCATTCTCCGTCATGCCGATAAACGGTGCACGGAGGACGGATGCAAGCGGTATATCCTGATAGGGATTATCGATGACACGCAAAGTATTCAACATAATCATCACTTCTAGCGCATCAAAATAACCGCGTTTTAGTTCGGCATAGATTGGAATTTCCGCCAGTTTAAATTCCTCTGCAATTTCACCCGACCATGTCATCGAACGCATCAAGATTACGATATCCCGATATTCTAGCGGACGCTTTTTATCGCTAAACGCATCCGTAACTTCAGCACCAGATGCAATCAGTTCCTGGATTTTCTTAATCATAAATCGCGCTTCCGCCTGTGAACTCTTCAAGCTTTGGCCTGCTAGTTCCGTGGCTGCGTCTAGTTCCTGCTCGTCTTCCTCTTCTTCATAGAGCAGCGTCAAACCAGCTGTTACGGCTTTTTCAGGATAATTAGCGCCATATTTCAACGCCGCCGCATCATCATAATCGATTTCTCCGACACGCGCGCCCATCACTTGTGAAAAGATGAAATTTGTCGCATCGAGCACTTCTTTACGACTTCTAAAATTTGCATTCAAATCGATTTTCAAGCCTTGATGGCCATCCGTTGCCGTAAATCGATTGTATTTACCAAGAAACAGCATTGGTTCAGCAAGACGGAAGCGGTAGATCGACTGTTTTACATCGCCAACCATGAACAGATTGCCATCCTCTTCCCCGCCGCGCTTGACCAGCTGGATAATCGTCTCCTGCAACATATTGACATCCTGGTATTCATCGACAAGAACTTCTGAAAAGCGATTTTTATAATCCACTGCAATATCAGAAGGCACCAGTTCTCCATCCTGCGCATTCGATAAAATCCGTAGCGCATAATGCTCTAAATCCGAGAAATCGACAATCCCTCGGTCGATTTTCACTAGCTCAAAACGCCTGCCGAACTCAATCACTAAGTCAATGAGCGTATGCATGGTCGGCGCCATTAACCGAATTTCATCAAGTAGACGCGCTGGCGTTCTCGTGAAATAGGATTCTTTCAGCGTATTAATAATTTTCTTCACCGCATCACGCAGCACTTTCGCTCGTTTTGCAAGTTCTTCATCACACGAGTCTTTGCGAATTGTGCCCGCTTTTGCCCATTTCAGCGTGCTAAAAAAGCCATATGTTTCTTCCCATGTACCATCCGTTACGCGCCGAATGGCTTCATTGATCCACATCAAATCTGCTTCAGCCGTAGCTGCAAGTGGTTCCGGTCCGTCTGGCATCAGCGCAATGTTTCGCATATCACCCGTTAACGCCACTGCTTCTTCAAGGGTATGGCGAATGGCCGTTTTCAGCGGTTCAATGAATTCAAGATCATCTATAGAACCTTGATCGCCAATTTCATATTGCATGGGAATTTCGCGAAGCCATTGTTCCGGTACTGGGTGAACGCGGGAATAATCGTACAAGCGGTCAATCAGCGTTTCGATGGACTGATCGTTGCGGTCAGACGTAAAACTATCTGCCAGCCGGTACATCGCTTCGGGATTTTCCGCACTATAGGCATCTTCAAGAACAGCCCCAATTGTATCGTCACTTAACAGCGCCGCTTCTGTACTATCCGCAATCCGGAATCCGGGATCGATATCGATTAAGTAAGCATATTGGCGAACGACGTTCATACAAAATGAATGCAATGTAGAAATCTGTGCTTTGTTCAATAAATTCAACTGCCTGCGCAAGTGGACGGATTCCGGCCTTGCAGCAATCGCTTCTTCCAACGCTTCCGCCATCCGGTGGCGCATTTCCGCAGCAGACGCATTGGTGAATGTCACAACAAGCAATTCATCGACATCAATTGGATTGTTTTCATCAAGTACTTTTTCAATCATCCGTGTGATTAACACTTTCGTTTTCCCCGAACCAGCGGCGGCGGAAACGAGAATATCTTTGCCTGTCGCCCAAATGGCTTTCCACTGAGCATCAGTAAACGTTAGTCCCTCAGGTTTCACGGGTATGTGCATCATCCGCCACCTCCTTACGCATTTTATCGAGCGATATTTCTGGGTCCATTTCAGCATAAGACCGATGTTGTGCTGCCGGATCTGTTTGATCGTACTGACAAACGGATCGATACGAACAAAATTCGCATGGCATTTTATTTTTTAATTTATACGGATAAACGCGGGTATCTCCCGCAAGCATTGCATCTCCGGCTTTTTGATGACGCGTTCTAACAAACGACCGCATCATCTGCAAATCATCTGCCGACAATACTTTTGACGTTTTCGCAAATGTGCCGTCCGTTTTAATGGAGGCAGGTACGATTGCAGAGGACCTACCAATAGCAGCATCCATGCCGATAACAACGTCTTGATTATCGAGCAGATAGCCTCTCATCTTATAGGATTTCGCGATTTCCGCTTCAAGGAGTGCAGGTGTTAATTCCGAACCAGAGCGAATCATTGGGTTATGAATATGCATATACAAAATACCGGCTGGATCCGCATGTATACCGAGCCATTCGTCTGCGTTTTCTAGCGCTACGTCAAGATAAGTCATCATTTGCAAGGACAAGCCGTAATACACTTCCGTTAAATCTAGGCTTTTCGCGGATGATTTGTAGTCGACAACACGGACATAGTTTTTACCGCCAATTTCGGTCGCATCGACACGGTCAATCCGGCCACGCAGTTTCATCGAATCACCACGGCGCAATGGAATTTCAAGCGCTGGCAGTTCTTCGCCAGGTCCAAATCCTGCTTCAATAGCAACCGGTTTGAATACCGTCGATTTGGCCTGCGTACTAAGTGAAAAAATCGTTCGCTGAATAATGTGCATGAGCTTGCGTTTAATATATACATAACGATTCGTTGACAATAAAATCCGGTTAAAGAAGTAAGGCGATATATCTTCCACCGCAGCTCTGGCCAGCTTCCAACATTCCTCGCGCGTCAGTTCTGCCCACGATTTATCGAGACGCATTGTTTCATCTGACACCCATTTTAGAGCAGCGTGAAATAAATCCCCGATTGCCGGAGCTTCTAACGTAAATTCCGTTCGTTCACGCAAGCCAAGTCCAAACGACGCATAATGCTGGAACGGGCAGCTGTAATAGGATTCAATCCGTGACACACTGGAAACGAATGATTCCCCGTATAGCCCTTCCGTAATCTCTGGACGCAGCCGCTCTGTCCCATTCTTCTCGTTCATCGGACGTATGATATGACTGATGACAGATGACCAATACGGATCCTCGTCATAATACGCCATCACCGCACGCCATTCACGTTCAAACACACCCGACAGTTCCGCCTCTTTCAACTTCATGGACACATAAGGAAGTGCAGATCGCGGGTGGCTGATATAATCGAATTGATTGGCTTCTAGCGGTAATTCAGACGGATCCGTTACCGCAATTTTCGTTGCAGTTCCTGGTAGCATCTGTGCAATTCTCGAAATGTACAGCGACGGAATAAGTGCCTTCCCTTCCTCATCTGCAACTGGATACGACACATATAACTTTTCGCGCGGCGCTGTGAATGCGCGGTAGGCCATAAACGTTTCATCCATCAATTTCAACTTCGACGTGGGCGCTAGTTCAAAGCCGATTTCCGAGAACCATTCACGGTCGGCGTCCGACAGCAGTCCTTCATTGTCAACCCTTTTCGGCATAACGCCATCGTTGACCCCTATGACAAACACAGCGTCAATATCCATTAAACTTGAAACTTCGACAGTCGACACTGTCACTTGGTCGAGCGACGGTGGAATGCGAGCAAATTCGAGTGAATCAAAGCCTTCATCCAAAATTCGAGCCGCTTCTACAGCATCCATTTTTTTATCCCCGAACATAAGGACAAACTGATCCAGCACATTAATCCAGCCGTTCCAAGCCTGCTCATGTTCCGTTGCGCCAAGTAATCGTCCTGCACGTTCTTCTTCCGCACGCAGATCGATGATTTTATCATAGACATGTAAGTTTTCCATGAATAAAAACAGAGCTTCCGCTACATCACGTCCCGTTTTGGACCGTTTCAACTGCTTTTCAAAATCAGCAAGCGGATCCCGAATTTCATCGCGAATCACAAGCAATTCCCGCTCCATCGCACGTTCTTCATCGGTTTGTATGTCTGTATACATTTCAAGGCCGCGATACTTCTTCACGCGCCAGCGGCTGTCATCGAACCAACGCTGTCCGTAAATCCCATGTGCAAGAACATAGTTTTCGAGTCTATCTGCGCGATCACGCCATAATAACTTTGTTTCTCGGTGCGGGAAAAAGAGATCTGTTTTGACCGCCCGGAACACCGTTTCATACGACCAACCCGTTGTCACCGCTTCTAACACAGAACGTGAAAACTCGATAAGCGGATGATGCAACATCGGTTTCTTCTGGCTAATGAACACCGGAATATCATAATGCGGGAAAATAGTCTCTATGAGTTCATCATACTTTTCAGGCTGCCTGTACAAAATTGAAATGTCTTTGTAACGCTTGCCGGCAATCATTAATTCGCGGATTGTCCGCGCCACTGAATGGATTTCCGCGCGTCGATTCGCCGCTTCAACCAAGACAATATTTCCGCCAGACGGTTGTTGTTTCGCGGGATAGTGGTCGAATTCTGCCTCAAAATGTTTTAAGTCTTCATTTTGATAACGTGGCGAATCAGCCAAATGGATATCTTCCTCTACTTCCACCGATTCAGCACGCGCGAGTTCACGCAATTTGAGGGAGGTCCGTACAGGATTGAAAAATAATTCATGGTCCGCAAACCCTGTGAGCGCGCCTTCCATTGGTAACACAACTGTCAGTCGGTTGGCGTGTTTCATCAGTTCCGTGACGATTTCATATTCCCTCGACGTGAAGTTTTCGAAACCGTCTAGATAGATATCAGCTCCTTTTAACAGGTCTGAATGATGTATTTGTGAAGCGAGTAGAGCCAGATGCCCTTCGCTATCGACATAGGTTGTACCCAACTTTTCTTCGATTTTTGTCAGCAACAATGACAGGTCTTCCGCTTTGTCGAGCAATGTGCGCGGTGCACCCTTCGAAGCCAGCGTATCGTGGAGATTACTCATCGTTTGGTGATCGAGACAATAGCGACTAAACTCCTTCAGTAAGTCCCCAATTTGTTCCGTGAATCCACGTTTACTCGCAGCTTGCCGAAACAATTTGAACTGATCCCGATTGTCTTCCAAAACGCTTCGCACAAGCATCCGGTACCCGAAGCCATCTATTTCCTTGCGCGTAATGCCGCCCGTTTCCTGCAGCACACGCCATGCCAACCGTTTAAACGTCAACACCTGTGCGCGGATGATCCCTTTTAAACCGAAATTAACGGACAAACTATGCTCCATCGAGAACGACATCTGGTCTGGCACAATGACAATAACAGGTGCCCCCATCGGATTCCGCTGCAGTTCAGCAGCCATTTCCCGCGCAATGAACGTCGTCTTTCCAGCGCCCGATCTACCGGTTATGAAACGCAGTGACATATGGTTCCCTCCCTTTGTTTATGTGTATGTATTGTTCATTACACTAATAAAAACCTGTCATCCCTACCTTCCATTGTACAGAAAGTTAGGGGTGACAGGAACTGTTTCAACTGAATAGGGAGTGATTACTTGTCATTACGCGGAGCGGCGGATGCACGGAAATCGGCTTCTACTTTTGCATTCAGTCTCCGCTCGAAATATTTGCCGATGAGCCATAGTAAAAAGATGCCGACTACTGCAGTCGCAGTTCGAATTGGATCCGTGAATAACGCTTTTATGTCATAGCCGATATAGCTAATCATGAAAATCATGACAAACTTTCCGGCCATCAGTGTGACTAAATAATTCTTTTTCTTCATATCAGATAGCCCCGCCACAAGATTAACGAGTGCAGACGGTGTAAACGGGAAACACTGGAATAAAAACAGGGGTCCGAAACCGTTGCGTTCCACCCACTTGATCAGCTTTTGAATACGTGCACTTTTTGTCAGGAAATTAAGAAACTTGTTGCGTCCATACTTGCGGATAATTAAAAATACAGCATAAGAACCCACCACAGTTCCCGCCCATGATAGAAGGAATCCGTACCAAAGACCGTAAGCACTTGCATTCGCAAGAACAAATGCAAAGAGGGGAAGAAATGGTAAAAACGCCTCGATAAATGGCAGTAATAGCCCAAGGAATGGGCCAAGTGATTTATAGTGTTGTGCTAATTCGATAATTTTATCAGGATCCAACCATCCATTCATCTGAAACACCCTCGCTAAAATTACTGTTTTCGTAAGGCTCCTATATACAAATCAACATAGAAATACCCCGTATTTAGAGTTTTCCTTTAAATATGAACATTTAAACCCTTAAGTATAGTATAATCACTTAAATATACTTTGGGAAGATGTGAATACAATGAACACTAACCAATTTTCAGCTGGCCTAAAAGCAGGGACGAGCATTGCAATCGGCTATTTCCCCGTAGCACTCACATTTGGACTGCTCGCAAAAACTGCCGGCTTGTCCATTATTGAAGCTACAGCAATGAGTATTTTCGTCTACGCCGGAGCCGCACAATACATGTCGCTCAGCCTAATTACATTAGGTATCGACCCACTGTTGATCGTCATGAACACATTCGTCGTTAATATTCGACACTTTCTTATGACGGCTTCGCTCAATGAAAAGATGCAGCCCGCACGAAAATGGGTTAAAGCGATCTATGCGTTCGGTATTACGGACGAATCATTTACAGTACTCGCAACAGGTAAAAAGGGAAAGATCCCGACAGCGTTCGCATTCGGCGTTACGCTAATCGCCTACGGCAGCTGGGTCGTCTTTACTGTCATCGGACATATTATCGGTGCTAATTTGCCACAGTTCTTACAAGCCGCAATGTCGATTGCACTCTACGCAATGTTCATCGGATTACTTGTTCCCTCGATGAAAGGCAATCGCAAAGTTGTCATGCTCGCTGCCCTTGCGGCGGTCATCCATTGTGTCCTGTACTTTACTGAGGCATTGTCGACGGGCTGGTCGATTCTTGTCGCAACGCTTGCGTCCTCAATCCTTGTTGAGATTGTTTATTCGCGGCGCGGGAAAACAGCTGAATCGATGTTTAAACGAGAGGAGGAAGTCTAATGGGCCCAAGTTATTGGTGGATGCTTCTGGGCATGGCGCTTGTGACATATATTCCGCGTATGATTCCGCTGGCTGTTTTAGATGGTAAAGAGTTGCCACCAGTTGTGTCAGGCGTCTTACGTAATATTCCATATGCTGTCCTAGGCGCGCTCATTTTTCCAGCGATTCTGTTTGTACAGGAAGGGAATATATTGTTTGGGGTGCTTGGAGCAGGGGCCGCGTTTTTAATCGCCATTTTAGGCGGCGGTGTGATGTCCGTTGTTCTTGGTACGATTGCTGTGTTGGCTGTTTATAGTTTGTTTATGTGAGGATGTGGAGGCCGGTTTGTTGCGGTCTTTTTTTGTTGGGGGAGGGTGGATTGGGTGGCGTGGGATATGATTGGTTGCAGTGGGATATGATCGGTTGACGTGGGTTATGCTCGGGTTGACGCGGGATATGCTTGGTTGGCGTGGGATATGATCGGTTGCCGCGGGATATGCTTGGTTGCCGTGGGTTATGCTCGGTTGGCGCGGGATATGCTTGGTTGACCGTGGATATGCTCGATTAGCATGACAAATGATCGATTGACCGCGGATATGCTCGGTTGGCACGACATATGATTGGTTGACCGTGGTTATGCTCGGTCTACTACCCTATATGCTACCCCCCTATCCCTATTTCATCCAACAATAAAACCGCTCCTTTAACAGCGAGCGGCTCCATTCGTCATTCCTCTTGTTCATGCTGCCTTGCAATCTTCATCATACGGGTCGCATACCAGAATCCGACGGTGAGCGATAGCGCATCCGCCCCGTAAAGTAGCCAGTTATGCGTATAACCCGCGTAGACCGATGCTGCAATCAGTGCAACCGTTAAAATAAGACCAACAACATGGTGAAATGTCACACGTGTAAATAAAATCACAAGCAGACCCGGCAAAATTAAAGCAAGTAACAGTTTAGTTTCGAATGAATCCATTTTCAACATCCCTTCCAGAGTAATCGTTCACTCAATGTTTACCGAACGACGAGAAGTCCAAGGCGATGATGGTCATGTCGATAAATAACCTGCTGCATAAGTCGAACTTCCCCGTTACGATCAATCACTTGCAAGCGACAATGTGCAGCATTAAGCTGAATCGCGTCATATAGTTCTTTCTCATTGCTTACCTGAAGACCATTTACAGAACGGATGTATTCACCCGGCAGAAGCCCCATTTTTTCTCCTGGAGATCCTGGCACAACTCCCGCAATAACAACCCCCGCTTCACGCGGCGCAACAACGAACCCACCTTGCCTGTCACGTACCCAAGCCGTAATGGAAATAACTGCCCGACACACTACCCCTAACAGTAATGCTACCCACCCTAAAATCGGGAGCCATAGTGCAGCAATCCCAACGACAACTACTGTACCGCCTGTCCAAACGACAGCACGACCGATTTTCGGGAATAAAACATCTGGATACAGCGAGCGCGCCACTTGTGAAAACCCAATTAGTACAGGAACCGGAACAAAACTGAATGCACTTTCCCCAAATGTGAACTGCGGCCAATACGGTACGAAAGCCGAAATCATATCCCCCGGCACCAAAAATACAACTGGCAACAGCCATAGCCGCTTCGTCTTGAAGGCTGCAGCTCGCAGTCCACGGTTTGTATGCACCAAGGTCGGCGACGCATACCGGATCGTATGACGTCTAATAAGAAGTCCTTCTGCAATTAAGAATAACCCCGCGATGACTGGAATCGTTACCGCTAGATCGCCAAGTAGATCCGCCTGAGCTGGCGTCCAACCGAGAAACGAGAAATCTCCCATATACTTTTCTATGAAATAAAGAGCGAAAAAAGCCGCCGACGCGAAATAAATCGGTGAAGTCACTTTATAATAGAATGTCAGCAGGGCAATAAGCGCCGACGCAGAAAATAGCACAAGCCACCCTGGATCTGCTAGCAAACCCGCCCCGGAAATCAAAACGGACAAAACAAGCGCATATGGCCACGACTCCGCCAAAAGCCGCTTCAATTCTGTTAACCCCGGCAACAAACGGACTTTGAAACTCCTACGCTCTTTTTTCACACGGAAATACCCAACACCAACTGCTGTAAAAAGAACCGCTATCAATAATGGATTCAGGAAAAACAGCGCAACCGCTTCTACTATATTAAATATCGTTTTCTCGGACACGAACCGTCACCATCCAATCTTCGTTTACACTATCATGTTTCTACATTGTAACAAAAGAATGCCGCTCTATGTGAATCGTTATTGAATTATTCATTAAATGGTAAAAACCGCTTATGGTTTTAGCGTGGTATAGGCGATAGTCACGGCTTTTCTCGGCGTAGTCATGGCTGCCAAAGTTAGTAAGGGCGAGCCCGCGACTTTGTAATGGCTATTCTCCTTGAAGTCATGGCAATCCCCAGCGTAGTCATGGCTACCTAAGTTAGTAAGGAGAATCCCCGACTTAGTCATGGCTATTCTCTCCGTAGTCATGGCCGTCCCCGCCGTAGTCATGGCAAACAAAGTTAGTAAGGACAATCCCCGACTTAGTCATGGCTACTCTCCCCGAAGTCATGGCAATCCCCGCCG
>NZ_JADPRZ010000070.1 GCF_017347095.1 Sporosarcina sp. E16_8
AAGGTAATAAGTCCTGTATAATATTACAGTTCATTCAAATCCACCCTTTCTGCTAAAGTGCACTTTGCACGATAATATGTAACTCTCGCCCAGTTTTCAGTATTTCCAAAGATAACCCCAATTTCTTTGAAATTTAAGTCAAGCTTTGTTCGAAGTAAAAAAATTTCTCGATGGGGCTCTTTTAATCTTTGAATTTCCATATGAATTGACTGTTGTGTATCTTCTTTTATTAAAGCTACATCTGGTGAATCTTCATTGGATTGAAAGTCTACACCAGCTTGTCCTAGTTGTTCAAGGCTTGCATGATTCCTATATTTCTCCTTTTTTAAATAGTCATAATAGGTATGCTTGGCAATTTGACATAACCAAACTGATATTTTGCACGCACCATTGTAGCGATGGATGGATTTTACAGCTTGATAGAATGTTTCTTGGGTCAATTCTTCTGCTAAATCCACATTCGATGTCAAACAAAGAAGAAAAAGCTTTACTTCATTTGCATAGGTTTTATAAATATCGCTCAAATCCTCCACTTAATTCCTCCTTTCCCTTTATGTTGGCTTGGACACTTATATATAGAATGAAAATCAAATTCGTTACAAGAAGTGCCAAATTATTTTTATGAAAAATAAAAAAGCATATTATATATGGGATTCATACCATCATATAATAATGCTTATATTTTGTTTTGCATCTTTTTTGTGCACCGTTAGTTTAAGAACATCATTTCACAATCAATAAATTTAGTTTAGCATAAAAGTTACAAGTTCCTTCAAAAAACAAGGTCGTTTCGAATTAAACTCTATCTCTTGTCAAAACTGACCATACATTTAGATAACCAGATCGCAACCGTTTAAGCAAAAGTTTTAACCACATCGCATAAATTTATGTGGTATCCCCAATTTGCATGCGTATTTATATGACAATTAGTGTATTAAGTCACTAAAGTATTGATATAACGACAAAAAGGGGCACAACAATTTATATGTGAATTGTGTCCCCAATTAAGCTGTTTTTTATGTTTTCTCCCCAGTAACCGAACCCGTTAGTTTAATAGCAAATGATCACAACCCGTTATTTCTCCCATAGCTCAATCTGTCTACCTTCAGGATCTTTAATCCAAATAAACTTTCCATATTCACTACTCTCTTTTTCCTTTGCAAGAGGTACACCAATATGTTCAAGATGCTTAATAGTCTCGTTTAGATCATGTACTTGGAAATTCAACATCACTTGCTGTTCTATTGGGAAGTAAGGGTCATCTTCAGTAAAGAAAGAAAAGGCAGTTTCATTTCCTGAATGGGGTTTAATAATAGTCCCATTCCAATTATCTATTTCAATCTTCAACACTTCACTGTACCATTTCTTTATAACATCAAGATTCTCAGTTCTCCAAAATATTCCTCCGAAACCTTTTATCATCGTAACTCACTCCTATCTGTCTTAAAATCTTTAGTTTATCAATTATTATCAAGTTCCTTCTTCAACTAAAATGCACCCGTTACTTTAAGTAGATTTCTTCACAAACTTAAAATGGCGCGATTGCTTTTATTTAACAATCGCACCCGGTAGTTAAGTAACTTTATTTGACTTGCAGTTTAAACACTCGTCACGAAATGGCGAATCGGGTTTTCAGCCCTGCGGCATTTTGCTCATATCCATATACAACGCGTTCCACCGATGACCGTCCGGATCGGCAAAACCGCAGCCGTACATCCAGCCATCCTTTTCGCTCGGCTTACTGAATACAGTTCCGCCGGCACGTTCAGCTTTCAAGGCGAACTCATCAACTTCATCCCTCGAGTTCGCCCCCAGAGAGAATAACACTTCAGTGCCCTGCCACGAATCCGCGACCGCATTACTAGTAAAACCGCGGAAAACGGATTCTGGGAAAAGCATCAAAACAACCTGATTGTCGCCGACAATCACGCTGAATGAGCCGTCTTGACTCGCATACTGTTCATTCAACCGAAAACCGAGCTGGGTATAAAACGCCTTCGCCCGTTCTGATTCTCGCACTGGCAGGTTCAACCATAATTCTCTCGACATACCTAAAAACCTCCTGATATAAAGATGCAGTAATCACTCACCTCTATATAAATTCAACGCTTATTATAATCTTTCCTTCTTGTTTCGAAATTAATCCTTCTTCAACTATCCCCAGTTAGATCAAGTAGAATACTTCACAAACTTTAGTTTTTCTCACCCAACTTATCATTTCTTTTTGATTTTAAGCGTCTTAGCAAATGCATAACCATTTAATCCTAGTGACGCACTAATAACATAGCATTTATAATTATTTTTTTGTAAGTATTTTTCGAGTTCATTCGTATCATCGTACCAAATCGGCCAAGCATATAATTTATGGGACTCAAATTGTTCTCTGTTCCCTACGAAAAATGTATTCAAATCTATGTCTTCAATATCAAATAAAATACTTCCTGCCATTACATGATCGAAATAATGTGCTAAGTAATTCTCGAATGTAACAGTTACAATTTCATCTGCCACCGTTCGATATCTAATAGCAATTCATTTTCCAAAAAATTTACTGAGTACCCAATTAACACGCCATCATGAATAGATAATATCATTTAATCCTCCTACAAACAGCTGCGTTGTATGAAAAAAATTTGAATTACCTATAGCAGTCCCATGATACTTTACTAAAGCTACCCGTTAGTTTAAGAATAACCCTCTCCTAATAAAAGTTATACAATCGATTCATCGACATAAATAATTTGAAAGACTAGGGTAGATAACCTTCCGTGAAATAGAAAACTAGAAACAAAGCAAGAAACATCGTAGCACCTAAAGTTTGATAATAATACGACTTTTCTTCCCGATTAAACGCCCAGAGCTCCAATCCTCTGATTACTTGTTGAGTGAAAAACAGCACAACTATAAGTTTCGGAATGAAGGTCCGAGAAAAATGCGCTGGCTCAGCAAAATCTATATAAACAATACCAATGACTGTTAATGCAATGATTGAGATGATTTCTGTAATTAAAAACAATTTATTTCTGTTTTTTGAAAATGGGCGTAACCTTTTTTCTTCAATGTTTAATTTTCTTTTTAAAATGAAATGACTAATTAAGATATATAGCAAAAGAATAATAGAAGCACCTGTAATAAAAACTAACACCCTTTCACTCCCTTACCTAAGATAACTTGTCCCACAAAATTGCCCGATTGTTGAACACAAGTTAAACAACACTGTTCAGCTAACCTGCCCCTTCACTTTAATACGTTTAAAATGAATAAAAGTTCCAAATTTAAATTAATTTATCAAAAGTCCATTTTTTCTTCTTGAACAAAACTGCTTCGTTAGTATAATTATGTCATCAAATTAATTTCGTTAAATTCTACCCAAGATTGCATAGAGAAATGCAATAAATAAAACACCTAATGAAATGGAAAGTAACGAGATATACTTCATAAACCCTTTTTCTTTCTTAAAGAAAGCAACGATACCAAGTATTATGCCTGTTAAATAGACACCAAATCCAATGAATATTCCCCACCAACCCAAAATAGTAATATTAATCGGTGGGAAAGCCATATATGCAACAAAAATTCCAACGACAACTAAAATGATGGAATACTTACTAAACTCCCTTTCCATTTTCCCGCCCCATTCTATTCTACCTATCCATTCACACTATTTAGTCTTTTCCTTATTGAACTATCCTGCCCAGTTAGTTCAATAAGAACAGAGACGCTTATTAAACAATCACGCCCGTTTAAGGCAAAACAAAAGATTATAAAAAGACATACTGTTGGTTGCTTCAAATAGTAATTGAGAATAAATCAAAGCATTGTTCATCTTATGAAAGAGAATGGTAATTAGGCTTAGAGATACTTTCTTCAATTTACGAAGCACATCGTTTCATTTTGTTTTTCAATGGTTAAACTCCAAACTGGTTAAAATGATGGTCAAGGTGCTTGTATATTCCTTTACCCCATTGCTCAGAAGTAAGTTTCCCGAAAAAAGGATGAGGTTGAGTTGTGCACTTCTCTGGTCCGCTATTTTGGAATGTGACAATCTTTTGTTTAAGCTTTTCTTTTTCTGTGTCAAATTCTCTATCATCTGCGATCAAAATGGTTGGAATAGTAGACAAATTATGGGGCAATGTCTTGTCATTGTAAATGATTTGTTTTGCAAACCTCCCTACTATTATTCCTAACCAACTCCTTGGTGGAAAAGAATTCCCCATTGCAATGTCTTGGAAAGATGAACAATGCGCTAGCATTTGGGCAACGTCCATTTTTCCCCATTGCGGTTGTGAATTTGGACTCAATTTATCAATACGCCTTAAAATTTCTGCTGCATGCATATGATTAAAAATAGTTTTCATTAGTGCATATCCCCTTTAATTATAATGAGCCATTCACCACAACAAGAGCGTCTCATCCAATTTTTGAATCTTTGAGTGGGAAATTAAATATACATTGCCAATAATGTCGATTTTGTCTCCCTTTATACGTACAGCGCAATCCTTATTCGACGCATAAATATTCATTTCTTCCGATAAGGGAGACAGTTCGCCTTGAACCAGCGCAATGTTATTTTCAAGATCAAAATGAGACAGGACGGAAAAATCGTCAAGGCCGATTCCGTCGTAAACAGAGCTTATTTCAATTTTATATCCAAAGTTTTTCGAGCATAACCATTTAGCCGACATGTTAATCGCACCAGCGCTAGCTCCCATCACAACGGCTCTGCTTTTTTTAATCAAATCCGACAATTCATAGTCCATCAAAAAACCATTTTGTATAAGGGTATTTCCACCCAACAAGAAAATGACTGAAGCATTTTGAATTAACGTTTGGGCATCTTCCTTCTGTACGCGATAATTAATTAAATGATATTCATCAAACATAATGCCGGCATGGTCAAGCCACGAGCTTTCAGTAGCTCCATCATCTTCAAAAAAAGATGGATTCGAGCTAATCATAGCAAGCGATTTTCTATCAGTTATATCCTTCTGTAACACCCTACCCAGATTATCTGGGAAAAATTCGCTAAACCAACCTAAATAATAGTGAGTTTTCATAAGTCCCCCCGCAGCAATGTTTGAATAACATTAATTCCCTACGTTACTTATTCTGTTTTCTTGTCACCAACACAATACTCATCAATTTGGCCCGATTGAAACGCAGACCTTATGCGACAACTGCGTCAGTGTGCTGCAAGACATTCGTGATCATTTATGTACTATGTAGTGTAATTCAACAAATTGATTGAAAGTTCTAGTACCTACAAGAGTTAGATCTAGCTGATAATCGCCTGCTTTAAATAAAGGAATTCCCTCTCCGATGATCGTGGGTGCAACTGTCACAATCAGTTCATCGACTACCTTTTCTTTTAAAAACGTATGTAGAATATCTCCACCACCAACTATCCAGATACCTTTACCTTCTTCTTTTTTCAGGTTATCAGTAAAATTAACAATGTCCTCATTTACAAATTTCACTTCGGCTGTATCGTCAAATGGCGACCTGGAAAAAACGTAACAATCTTTATTTTGATAGGGGAATTGACCTTTTTCTTGTTCCATAATCCAATCATATGTCCTTTTGCCAATTAAAATTGTATCCACCGTTTCAAAAAACTCCGAATAGCCATTATCCCCTTCCCCCTCAACTTTAAATAACCAATCAAGAGAGTCATTTTTTGTAGCGATATAACCATCCAAGCTTTGAGCAATAAACAATACTATCTTCCGTTGTTTCTTCATAATCAACCTCCTATTTACTCCATGCATAAGAATATATGTTCCTGGTAATATTAGCGAAGTTACTGCCCTTTTTCAATTATCCTGTACGTTATTTTAAGTGAAGCTACTTACACTATTCTCTATACACGTAACCTACAATTAATCATTTATCTTTAGAATGAGCTATTCAAGTGAACCTCTCGGCAATAAATTACCGAGCATCCTCACAAACTAAATGGCTCGATTGTTGAACACAAGTTAAATAACGCTCTTTCACTAACCTGGCCTGTTAGTTCATTTAGAAGAAAGAGCCCCTTAAGGACCCGATCGGTGTTAAAAAACATACAGGATTGACCTATTTAAGCGAACGTTTCCCTGTAGTTATAGAAGCTATTGGGAAATATCTAACCGAGCCCAATTTGAACCTATACAAAGTAAACGAGCCATTTCTAAAATGCTTCAGAATCAGAACTGTTTTTCACGCATCCTTAATAGATGAGCGGCTTGTCTCCACAAAGCGACAAGAGACCGTTAGAAACGGCCTAATTGATTTGGTGGGAAAAGAGTAGGTAGAGTTGTGTTATGTGAGGTGAAAGTGGAGGAAGTTAAGAATGTATTATGGCAAGCTATCCACTATCCCATTACCTATCAAGAGAAATATGAATTTTGTGATGGATTGCGAATGATCAAGATTGCTCCTGGATACGAAAGGACCATAGAAAATTGTCCGTGAAAATCAGGAGCCGAACTATTTCTGTATCGATAAGAAAAAACTATATAAATTATCCCTAAAAAGAACCCGTAATGTAAAATAAGGCGATTTTTATGAGAATTGTGTAAAATTAATTTGAGAGATAACAACTATTTATCGAAACAATTAAATTTGACCACGCTCAAAAGGGGATAGGTGTTTATTTTCACGGTTTTGTATGGTATTCTCGGTGTGTGCCATTATAAAACTTCCTCTCATTGTTTGTTTCGCAACCTCAATGATACACGAAATTTTATAATGGCATTTTTTTGTTTGAATTTAGGTGGCTAACTTGATTGTACAATTAGCCTCTTTATAAACCTCAGGAATAATCGTATTCAATGCATTTACAAGGCCATTATCTGAACTCACAGGCCCTAAATTTTGCGTGTTAGGACACTTACCATTGTTAATTAAAAATGGTACTCCTTCTTCTCTTTCAGCAAATAACATTTGGGGAAATATCAAAATTCCTAATATACAAATGTAAATAATAACTCGTAAATGATTCATCGTATTACCTCCTGTACGGCTATCATTCATAGGACCACGTGTATATTATTTACCTCTTTTTAAAATGTATAACTGGACTCTGAAAAAACTTGTAATCTGCAAAAAAAGGATTTTTTATGCCACTTCTAAATCGACATAATGTCCGATTGAACACAAGTTAAACAGCGCTCTTCAACTAAACTGCCCCTTTAGTTCAATAAGAAAAAAGGCTTTACTCCTTCTTGAAGTAAAGTTGGCAATAGGTAAGCATTTGAAGTAATCTCCAGCTTTTCCCCTGCTCCGCACGGAACGTGACAGTTTCCCGTCATTCCGCGTTCCATCTAACGACGGTATTATTAACTATAAGTTTCAAGTTACTCTTCATCGAAGAGCTTGCACTGTGGCATCATTCCATTATGAAATAATGTTCCCACGTTCTTACCCGATCGGTGCAATGCACAGCTGAAAAATAATTATTACCTATCGCTAGACTTTGGGCTGTTCCTCCACCTCCATTACAGAGGTTTCACTGGTCGTACCCCTACCCTCATAAGGACAAATGCATTTTGCCATAAGGCTTATAGCAACCGTTTCGGGTGACAGCCCTTGATTCAACGTTCCTTACTTTCCAAGTACCTTACAACGTAGCTATACATTCTAAACGTAGGTGCTTCCTTTAAGCCTGTGAACTGGATACCGCCATTGTACGGTATAGTGTATTTCAGAGGGTGCATTTTTACTTTACACCATTCACCCCATCGTTGGATGGGACACAAGTTTCCTCATGTTCTAACTTTAGACCTGTACCTTCGGAAGTTCGTCAGTTCCTTTATATGGGAACTATTCTCACCATATCTAGTTTTTCAGCCATGCGGTCTATCCTTCGGCATACCTTTTCCATAAGAATGGCTTCAGCCTAGTTCAACCGAATCTACCTGTGCTTCACACCTCATGACCAGTCAATCATGACGCATGCAGGAGTATTGATGGGATAGTTTCAGGAAAAATGGCTCCATCATTCCTATCCTCCGTTGTAAAGTTGAAATTTTTTTTTTATAAATCTCCTGTAGTTTCACGCTAAAAAGCGCTTATAACAGAACTTGTTGCGCGCACCCGTTAGTGGAAGAACGAAACTCATAACTTATTAATTCCTATATAGTTCAACTAATTGTTTACCATCAGTAGCACCCACGATGGTATTAAGTGGAATCAGATTAATTACAATGGTTAGATACGATACAAAAATGAAACTATCCACATAGTTTCGGAAAACTAGGAATTCATAACCAGTTAATATGTGAAGTACTAATGCAGATAGAAAATTAAAGAAAACTCCGCCTAAGTAAAAAAAGGTTTTTTGATTTTTACTTAATATCTTAAGGTTTTTGGAGCCAACTCTCCCTCCAAAGAAAAAGGCTTTCTTAATGAAAAAATTGTTTTTGCTCCAAAATATATCACCGTTGCCGATAGTAAACTCACTTACTTTCGCACCAAATATTTTCAAGAAAAATGCATGTCCAGATTCGTGAATTAGTGTAATTATAGGACTGATAAATAAAGTGATAATTACGAAGTTTATTAAAAAATCCATTTTTTCATCCCCTTTCTAATATCTACGGAAAAGTAAAAAGAAGGTTTAAAATACTTCTGGATACTAAACACAATGACTATTAGTATAATAAAAGTCCATTTTTATACCGTTAACCTACTAATTTAATGGAAATTCCATGTACAAAGTTATTGAACTAACCTGCCCCGTTAGTTGAAGTAGATGGAGATTATAAACAGTAAAAAAATAGCTATTATAGATTTGATCCATAATATTTTTTTACTAATACCAGCTTTCCCTTCAAGATAATTCATGTAAATCATTGTTAAAGGAAAACCTAACAAAGCAAATGAAGAACCTATACCACCAACAGTTTCATAATATTTCAATAACCCTACTATAATAATGATGAGTCCTAATGTACCAATGAACATGTTTATATATAAAATACCTTTATCGTTTTCCTCCAATTTCTCACCTCCAAGTTATCTCTCTATATTTACTTATTCTCTCTTCTGGAAATTAAGCCATTTTCAACTAACCTGCCCCGTTAGTTCAACAAGAAAGAAGAGCTACCTAAGCAGACCCAGGATCTTTCGCAAAAGCAACCCGTTAGTTGAAGAAGACTATTTATTAGTTATCCTTTTAAGTTTTAATTCTTCATATTCTCCCCATACGATATAAAGAATACCTACAAGTAGAGACAGCACACTAAAAATGTTTAAAGTATATCCTACATAAGATAACATCCCATCGAATAAGTCTTGACTCCAACTTGAAACCCCTGAACCAAAAATTGCAGCACTTATATATTTCGTTGATATTAAAAAAGCAGATATAGCAATAAATGCAATTCCAGTACCTCGTCTTGTCATTTTAAATACCCCTTTCTCTATAAAACGAATAATACCATATATGAACAAATTCTCCTTTTTTTCTGTATTACCTTGTTCAACTAACCTGCCACGTTAGTAAAAAAGGCTCTACTCCTTATTGAAGTAAAGCACCCCGTTAGTTCAATAAGAACAATCAATGAATTTTAGAAATTACTATTTTCCTATACATTCCATTCATCATAATTGGTATATCCTCTTCTACTTTTATACTTCTATTTTTTTTAGGGATTAATTCTTCAAAACTCCGACCAATATCAGTTCCTAATATTTCTATAATGGGTCTTAAAAGCACTTTTATTAACGAAAGTTTTTTATTTTTAGGAGCAAATTTATCAAAAATAATTATTTTTCCTTCGTATTTTAAAACTCTTGTAATTTCTTGAAAACATTTATTAGCATCAGGTACAACTGAAAGGATTAGACTTGCTACTACATAGTCAAAGGATTCGTTTTCAAAATCCATATTTTGAGCATCCATTTCTAAAAACTTTATCGTAGAACCCTCGAACTTTGTTATTGCCTTTCCAAGCATGTCAGGTGAATAATCAATTGCAGTTATATCTAAGCCCGAGTAATTTACTAACTCTAAATCAGCACCCGTTCCTACACCAACAAACAAGATTTTTTGTTTGTTATCAAATGTTATTGATTGGAATATTTGTTTTCGAGCATTTAAAAAGATACCCGAATTAAAAAACTTATCATAAATTGGAGAACCAATTTTATATATAAATTTATTCCAAGAATTATTCAAACTGCTTCACTCCCAATTCAACAAATCAATTTCAAGCAGTATTTATCTCCAATTATATCTTTCTTGTTCAACTAACCTGCCCTGTTAGTTGAATAACTTAAAAATCAGTCTATTGGTATAGTGTAACACGTTTATAAAACAAGACATGTCGTGATGATATAGAAGATTGGTATTTGCACAACAGACATGTAATCTATGATTTCCTGCTACCTAAGGAAGTCTAAACACTAACAGCAGGCGGTAGGGTCATCACTCTATCGCTTCAACTTTGAGTTACATACAAATCATGCGTAGCAACCTCTTAGTGGCGTTTGACAAGTCTGTAGCACCTGTGAGCGTTGAGAATAAAGTGGGGGAATCGGGTTGCGCAGGTTGTCTAATTGTTGATATAGAGCTATCTGTGGGGCTAGAGAAGTGACTGTGAGAGCATAACAAAAGGACTTGCATATATGAAATTTAATCATACACAAGTCCTTTTCTTATTGAAGGAAAGCACCCGTTAGTGCAAAAGCGTTTTTGCTTATCGTAAAAACGCCCCTATTATTTAAGTAATGGATTCTCTTTTGGGGGACAAAGCATACAAATAACATCGTAAACCGCACACACTCCAGAAGGTAAATTGTGAGCGACATTTCACAACAACTTATCTACTCCAACTAAGTGCATCCGTTAGTCAGGCAATCCCTTTTGAAATTTCATTAAATACTTTTGTAGTTTAATCACCTTTCGTTAGTGTTCTCAACATCTCCTTGTCACCAAGGTAAGTTATTTTCTCTATCCCCTCATCACGTATAATAGCTATACCCGTGATTTCTGCATTAATTTTCTCATTTCCTTTTTTTTCATAATCAATATAAGCCGTAAAGTTATAATTCGTTGGAGTGTCTTTATTTTGCTCCACTTCAATTTTAGTTACGGTTGTTTGATAGTCGTATTTGTTGGCTCCTTCGTGAAATATTAATGCTTGACTCGTCATAACGAATCTATCGAAACCGCTATCCGTGAAATAAGGTCCATAGGTATCCTTTAAATAAGTGTTATACTCGCTATCTAATGGTAATGGTCCACCCTCCTTCTGTTCTTCCACCCACTTATCCAGATCGTTAATTGTACGTATTGCTTCTTCATTAGGAGCATTCAGCTCATACTCCAGGAAGCTTTGAATGAGCTCTTTATTTTTATCCTGTGGTTCGGCTTGAGAGCATCCTGTAACTAAAAGACAAATAAGAACAATAAATAGGGCGACTCCAGTTTTCAATTTAATGTTCTTCTTTCTAATGATTGAAATATAATTCCTTAGTGATTTATGATACATAACATTTCCCCCATTTATATCTAAGTTATCTTTATTATTCCATAAATTCCCGGTTAGTTGAAGAAGGAATTTGATCGCTGAACTGGTTTGTATACGCCATGCACACCAGGTTAACATAACGCCAGTTCACGGAAGTATTTAACTCCATTACGCGATAAGAAAAGCTGCCCTGTAAAGGCAGCCGATTGTTCAACTAAAGCAACCGTTAGTTCAACATTCCATATTAGGATATTTATTTACTTCACACACGAAAAAGCCAGTACAATTGGAATTCGTTGTCTTCTAATAAACTCATCTTCACTACTAAAATGTTCACGCTTCGGTGTACCTTCACGTAAATCTAAAACTGAAAAGCCAGCTTGTTTTAGTGCTATAAAATAATGTTCGATTGTTCGATGATACTTAACCACTATTTGGTCAATCCAAGGCTCTTTTCTTTCCCCCTCAAGGAAGTAGTCATCGACAATCCAATTACCGCGTTTATCTCCAGATTGCTTACTAGCAAAAGACGAAGTTGTAAGTGGATGCTGGATACTGAAAGCAAATATTCCTTTTTCTTTAAGTGTTTTATGAACATCTTGAAACAGACGGTTAATGTCTGAAACATAATGGATTGCAAATCGAGATGTCACAAGATCAAATGCCTCTTTTGGATAATCATAAGATTCCATTGTTTCAAAGTGTATTGTCCCGTTTTGTTCAAGTATGTTTGAGCGTGCCACTTCCACCATTTGTTCCGAACCTTCTACCCCTGTGTAGTTTTTTGCTCCTAAATGTAAGAGTTCTTTTCCAAACGATGCATCACCACATCCTAAATCTAAGACGCTACTATCTTGAAAGCTCCCAATTAACTCATAGATAATGGGTCCTTCGATGGCATTATTTGGACTATCGTTTCTGTTTCTTCTAGTCATGTAATTTTTTAAAAAATCCGTTTGATCGTAAACGCTAGGTCCTTTAAATTCCATCGAAACGTCTCCTCCTCTATAATTTGAGATGTCGGGCGAGTCATCGCCAAATACACAAATTAATCTACTTTAGCAGACTTTTGCCAGAATTGTCAAATAGGAAGTTATTTACTTTCCAGAAAAAATTAGCGCTATAAACGATTACTTATTGAACTAACCTGCCCCTTTAGTTCAATAAGAAAAAAGGCTTTACTCCTTCTTGAAGTAAAGCACCCGTTAGTGAAATAAGCAATTAGTTCTCTAAATACTGTTTATCGCATTGATTATTTTCCTTTTGGTATTTGATAGCCCAAATTCATCTACTACAACTTGTTCAGATTCTTCGGAATAAAAGTCCGCAAAATTTTGTCCTTCATATCTCGGAACAACGTGCATATGAAAGTGAGTTAACTCATCAAAACTACCTCCATTTTGACAAATAATGATTCCATCAGGATTAAATAATTCCTTAACTACCTTTGAAAGAAGCTTTGCAGCCTTCATTATTGAATTGCCACTGTTTTCATCAAGTTCATCAAAATACCTTACATGTTTTTTAGGTAATATTAAGATATGCCCTTCATTATAAGGTTCATGGTCTAAGAAGCAACTAACATAGTCATCCTCCCACACTACATAAACTGGTTCCTGTTTATTTGCTAACTTACAGCCGAAACATTCCACTTTAAACCACTCTCTTTCGTTTATTTTTCTCTTGTGTTATTCAACTAACCTGCCGCTTTAGTTGAATAAGAAAAAAGAGCCGTCTAAGCAGCTCATCGATCTTCAAGTAAAGCACCCGTTAGTTTAAGTACATTATTTCACAAACTCAAAATTATTTTGAATTTCTTCTTCAATTTCTCTCATAATATCGAATGCACCTTTGGATTTGTTTGAACATATAACTGTTTTTATTGAAGTTTTGGGATAAAAAGCAGAATGGAAACTGACTCCTGGGTCATAACCCATAATATGAAATTTAAAGATCTCATCAACCTTTTTCTCAATCCATACACCATAACCATAAAAGCCATTTTTGTTATTCGTTCGAACATATGGAGTTAGTAACTTATTTGTATGTTCTTCATTTAGTAATCGGTTATTCAAAAGAGAATCCCATAAATTCGCCATACCAATAACTGTTACAAAGGCTCCACCATCTGAACCACCCTTTACAGGCAATGAGTAAATATTTGTTTTCCACTTACCATTTGGAAGGTCAATATAACCGAGTGCTGTATGTCTGGGGAGGGTATCGAATTCAAAATAGCCTGCGTCACTCATATCCGCTTTTTTAAAGATATGCTCCTCTACATATTCAGGAAATTTAAGTTTGCTTGCTTCCTCTACAATCAAACCAAGTAAAATATATCCTGCATTGTTATAATGAAATCTTTCTCCAACTTTGAATTTCATTGGCTGGTTCTGGAAAAGGGGTAAGAAGTCTTCTAAGTTTCTCATATGATACATCGGATTCTTAACCCACAATTCCTCAAATTCGTCCATAATTTCTTCATCAAAATAATCAGGAATTCCTGACGTATGCGTTAATAGATGGTGAATGGTTATATCTTTATCAAAATTTAGGAAATGCACATCAAGACAATCTTCTAATTTCGATTCAAAAGAAAGTTTTCCAGCTTCCACAAGCTGACAGATTGCTATGGATGTGAAAAATTTGCAACCTGATGCTATTCCATATCTTGTATGTGTGCTATTTTCAATCTGTTCAGAACGATTAGCATAGCCGAAGCTTAACTCTGTTAATACATCATTATTTTCCTTAACGATAATGCTTCCAGAGAATTTAACTGTTAATGCTGCATTCAAAGGTCCAATTGTTGACGGGGTTATCTGTCCAAGGCTTGATGGCTATACTGTCCATTAGAGTCTACAGAAAGGAAAAACGT
>NZ_JADPRZ010000071.1 GCF_017347095.1 Sporosarcina sp. E16_8
CGAAGTCATGGCAAATCGCAAGTTAGTAATGGCTCTATCCAAGTTAGTCATGGGGCCGCCGTGAAGTCATGGCAAATCGCAAGTTAGTAATGGCTCCTGCCAAGTTAGTCATGGGGCTGCCGTGAAGTCATGGCAAATCGGAAGTTAGTCATGGCTCTATCCAAGTTAGTCATGGGGCCGCCGCGAAGTCATGGCAAATCGCAAGTTAGTAATGGCTCATGCCCAGTTAGTCATGGGGCCGCCTCGAAATCATGGCAAATCGCAAGTTAGTAATGGCTCATGCCCAGTTAGTCATGGCCGCCCCCCCAAAAAAAACTAACACGTCACTCCAAACCGAAAAAAAGGGAAACCTCTAATGGACAAACCTAAACAGTAATATTCGTTAACCAATCATCCAATTTTGTCGAATGTTTGACAATGTGAAGACTTTGTGAAAAATTTCACTGTAATCAATTGACATCAAAATATGCCTATTGTATGCTTACAAAGGGTAAGAATGATAGGGTTTTCATATATGAAACGGCAACATAATGTGAATGTTAAGGCTGTGTTAACATCCTATCGCTTTTCGACGGATGTGCAGAGGCTTAAATGACATCATGCATTTGAGTAAACGTAGCATCTGCCGAATTGCCTTCCATTCGACAATACTCGCACAACTTACAGGTTCCATCCTTTTCAGAGTCTTGCCAAGAATAGTGTAAGCGGCCTGCTTAGACTGGACAAATAACTGGCTGGACAGCGAAACGGGACCACCCCGCTTTTTCTTGTGATTTGCTTGCTACTAAGCCTTATCTCAATCGAAGTTGCAAGGCTCCATACAATTTGGAAATACGAATCAGGAGAATGACTTACTATGCAAACATTGCAAGAAATTCATAAAAAGCAAAAGAAGGCTTTATTTTTTTTGCTCGCATTGTTCGTTTTAGGATGGGCATTAACCGATTTGAAACAGATTTTCGCGGGTTTAATTCTCGGATCACTGTTCGGATTGTATAATTTTTGGATCCTTGTCCGTAGAATGGAAAGATTCGACAAGATTTTTACGGAGGGTAAGAAAAGAGCATCACTTGGAATGACGATGCGTTTCGCATCTGGTGTGGCTGCGGCGGCAGTCGCGATTTCGCTGCCGGAACATTTTAACCTGGTTAGTTCGGTTATCGGGCTAATGATTCCTTACATCCTGCTATTGGCTGATGGGATTATATTCCGCGCAAAAAACCATTAAAGCTTTTTCGTAGAAAAGAGCTTGCGTCGATTTTTTCTTTTTCGTAGAAAATAGCTAACATCGAACTTTTCTTTTCGCAGAAAAGAGCTTAACACGATTGTGAAAGGGAGGTGAACGAAACGTGACTCATGAAAATCCGACGAGAGAATGGCTCGGATTGACATTCAACTTGTCAAACATCCTTATGCTTTTCATTACGTGCCTGATTGTATTCCTTATCGCATTCATTGCAACACGCAAAATGCAACTGAAACCTACGGGTATGCAGAACTTTATGGAATGGATCATGGATTTCGTAAAAGGTATTATCAAGAACAATATGGACTGGAAAACAGGCGGTCGATTCCATGTACTTGGAATAACGCTATTAATGTTTGTTTTCGTAGCCAACGTAATTGGACTACCGTTCTCGATTCAATATGATCATGAACTTTGGTGGAAATCACCAACAGCAGATCCAACAGTTACGTTGACGCTTGCTGCAATGGTCGTTGTATTATCGCATTACTATGGTATCAAATTGTTAGGCCTCAAAGAATATGGGAATAGCTATTTAAAGCCAATGCCATTTATGGCCCCATTGAAAGTTATTGAGGAGTTTGCAAACACGCTGACACTTGGTCTGCGTCTTTACGGTAATATCTATGCAGGTGAGGTCCTATTAGGTCTTCTTGCAACACTCGGAGCAGGAAGCGTATACGGCTTTGTCGGCGCCCTCGTTCCAGCACTCGCTTGGCAAGGATTCTCGCTCTTTATCGGAGCTATCCAAGCATTCATCTTTGTTATGTTATCGATGGTCTATATGGCGCATAAAGTCAAAACAGACCATTAAACATATACTGCCCGTTTAACGGGTGAACAAACAAAAAAACTCGAAAATATTAGGAGGAAATTATACTATGGGTCTTTTAGCAGCAGCAATCGCAATCGGTCTTGGTGCACTTGGTGCAGGTATCGGTAACGGTCTTATCGTTTCAAAAACAGTTGAAGGAATCGCGCGTCAACCAGAAGCACGTGGCGTTCTTCAAACAACAATGTTCATCGGTGTTGCACTAGTTGAGGCGATTCCTATTATCGCAGTAGTAGTAGCGTTCATCGTTATGAACAAATAATAATTACCAACAGTAACAAAATGGCGAAGAGCGTACTACAAAGTCCTTCGCCATTCCTTTATGGAGAAAAATGCGTAACACAACTTATGAAATAAAGTACAACTAACTATATCTGATGAATTATAAGCTCTTGAAGGGAGTGAAACAATCGTGTTTTTGGATACCTTCGTCCTATTGGCAGCAGATTCAGCCGATCAAGGATTCTTAGCAAGTCTGAACGGCGTACTCAAACTAAACTTAGGTGACATTATCGTCACACTTTCGTTTTTCACGATTCTCATGCTTCTTCTGAAGAAGTTTGCTTGGGGCCCACTTATGGGTATCATGGATCAACGTGCTGAGTTGATCGCAAATGAAATCGAATCGGCTGAAAAGAGCCGTGCAGAATCACAAAAGATTCTTGAAGAACAGCGTAACCTATTGAATGAAGCGCGTAATAACGCACAGGCGATTGTTGAAAATGCCCGTAAGCAAGGCGAAACTCAACGTGCAGAAATTATTACAGCAGCTCGTTCTGAAGTGGGTCGTATGAAAGAAGAAGCAACTCTTGAAATTGCATCTGAAAAAGACAAAGCGGTCGCGGCAGTTCGCGGAGAATTCGTATCTCTTTCTATTCTTGCAGCATCTAAAGTACTCGGTAAAGAAATTTCCGAGGAAGATAATCGCGCATTGATCGAAGAGACGATTGCGAAGGCAGGCGAAGGCCGATGAGCCAATCGGTTGTAGCAAAACGCTATGCACAAGCATTGTTTGAATTAGCACAAAAAAACGGACAAACTGGCGCAATTCAAGAAGATCTTATTGAATTGAAAAAAGTTTTCCAAACAAATAAAGAGCTCGGTCAATTACTTCAATCACCGAGATTAAAAGTAGCAAAAAAGAAAGAGCTTATGGCAGATCTATTCAAAGGCGCGAATCAACTCGTTTTGAATACATTATTCTTAATGCTCGACAAAAAACGCATAGACGAGGTTGTAAACCTCGTTAACGAGTTTATCGCTTATGCGAATGACGCAGCAGGCATCGCTGACGCGAAAGTGTATTCTACACGTCTGCTTACAGTTGATGAAAGCCAAGCTATCTCTACTGCATTCGCCAAAAAGATTGGTAAAACGGCATTGCGAATTGAAAACATCATCGATCCGAGCTTAATTGGAGGCATCCGTCTTCAAATTGGTAACATTATCTACGACAGCAGCATAAGCGCGAAGCTTGAGCGACTGGAACGGGATCTTATCGGTTCATAAATCTGAAATTTGAGGGGTGACATGCATGAGCATCAAAGCTGAGGAAATCAGTGTTCTCATAAAACAGCAGATTGAAAATTATCAATCTGAGATGAAAGTGAGCGAAGTCGGTACAGTTATCGCAATTGGTGACGGTATTGCACGTGCTCATGGCCTCGACAACGTCATGGCTGGGGAACTTTTAGAGTTCTCAACTGGCGTCATGGGTCTGGCTCAAAACTTGGAAGCGAACAACGTTGGTATCGTTATCCTAGGGCCTTACACAGACATCAAAGAAGGCGATGAAGTACGTCGAACAGGCCGTATTATGGAAGTTCCTGTCGGAAAAGAATTAATCGGGCGAGTAGTAAATCCACTTGGGCAACCAGTTGATGGATTAGGTCCGATCAATACGACAAAAACACGTCCAATCGAAAGCCCTGCACAAGGGGTTATGGCGCGTAAATCCGTTCATGAACCACTACAAACGGGTATTAAAGCGATTGATGCACTTGTACCAATCGGCCGTGGACAGCGCGAATTGATCATCGGTGACCGTCAAACAGGTAAAACGACAGTTGCAATCGATACAATTTTGAACCAAGCTGACCAAGATATGATTTGTATTTATGTAGCAATCGGACAAAAAGAATCAACAGTTCGTGGTGTTGTTGAAACACTCCGTAAAAACGGCGCACTTGATTACACAATCGTTGTTACGGCTTCTGCTTCACAACCATCACCATTACTATACCTTGCTCCTTACACAGGAATAACAATGGCTGAAGAATTCATGTTCGATGGTAAGCACGTTCTAATTGTTTATGATGATCTATCTAAACAAGCAGCGGCATACCGTGAACTTTCTTTGCTACTTCGTCGTCCTCCGGGCCGTGAAGCTTATCCTGGTGATGTTTTCTATCTTCACTCCCGTTTACTTGAACGTGCAGCGAAGTTGAATGACACACTTGGTGCAGGTTCTATCACGGCATTACCATTCGTTGAAACACAAGCTGGAGATATCTCTGCTTATATTCCAACGAACGTAATTTCTATCACTGATGGACAAATTTTCCTTCAATCTGACCTATTCTTCTCGGGTGTACGTCCAGCGATTAACGCCGGTCTTTCTGTTTCCCGCGTTGGTGGATCAGCGCAAATCAAAGCAATGAAAAAAGTTGCGGGTACACTACGTCTAGACCTTGCGGCATACCGTGAGCTTGAAGCGTTCTCACAATTTGGATCAAACCTTGATTCTGCAACTCAAGCGAAACTGGACCGCGGAGCGCGTACAGTTGAAATCTTGAAGCAAGACTTGAATAAACCGTTTAAAGTCGAGCAACAAGTTATGGTTCTTTACGCATTGACACGTGGATTCCTTGACGATATCGCTGTCAAAGATATTCTTCGTTTCGAAGCTGAACTTTTAAGCTGGCTTGAAACTAACCACACTGACGTTTTAGATCATATTCGTACGACGAAAGACCTTCCAGCTGATGAATTGATGGCTACAGCACTCAACGCATTCAAGAAGATTTTCGCACGCTCTGAATAATTCTAAATGGAATCATCTTTGACGAAGAACGTCAATTGCGGAATCGTATTTGGCGGAAAGCGTCAAAACGACACATTCTTGACGGAGAGCGTCAAAATGATTAAAAAACAAAAGGTGGTGAGAATTGCCAATGGCATCTTTACGCGACATAGAAAACCGTATTAAATCGACGAAAAAGACAAGTCAGATTACGAAAGCAATGCAAATGGTCTCCGCTTCTAAATTAAGCCGTGCCGAGCTGAATGCGAAAGCGTTCACCCCATACATGGAAAAAATTCAAGAAGTTGTAGGTTCGATCGCAGCTGGAACAAGTGACTTGAGTCATCCGATGATGATATCTAGACCCGTCAAAAAGACAGGTTATATCGTGATTACATCTGACCGTGGACTTGTAGGGGGTTACAATGCTAACATCCTACGTATCGCAAAACGTGCGATTGAAACGCGTCACGCTTCGAAAGAAGAAGTGAGCATCATTTCAATCGGACAAAAAGGCCATGACTATTTCACAAGACAAGGTTTCGAAATAACTGAAAGTAAGATCGGTCTATCTGACCATCCTTCTTTCGATGAAATAAAAGATATCGCGAAGCGTGCTGTTGGCATGTTCACAGAAGGCGAGTATGACGAAGTGTACTTGTATTACAATCACTACGTCTCCGCCATCTCAAGTGAAGTGACGGAAAAGAAATTACTTCCGCTCACTGACATCACATCGACTGCCGCTACTACTTCATACGAGTTTGAGCCTTCAGGTGAAGCAATTCTTGAAGTGCTTCTTCCGCAATACGCGGAAAGTCTTATTTATGGAGCTGTAATTGACGGAAAAGCGAGTGAACATGCTTCCAGTATGACAGCGATGAAAACTGCTACTGATAATGCAGCTGATTTGATAGATTCTTTAACACTTTCATTCAACCGTGCACGACAAGCTTCGATCACGCAACAAATTACGGAGATCGTTGGCGGCGTCGCAGCTCTTGAATAAGAGCGAGCACTGTACGGCAAAGAGTAAGACAGGAGGGAAAAAGTATGAATAAAGGACATGTTCTTCAAGTAATGGGTCCGGTTGTTGACGTTAAGTTCGAAGACGGACAACTTCCATCTATCTATAACGCATTGAAGGTCCAAATTAGACGTCCAAACGCTGAGCCTGAAACGTTGACACTTGAAGTCGCGCTTCACCTCGGGGATGATTCTGTACGTACAATTGCAATGTCTTCAACAGACGGTCTACAACGTGGTACTGTAGTTGATGATATGGGTTCTTCGATTACTGTCCCAGTTGGTGACGTTACACTAGGACGCGTATTTAACGTACTTGGAGAGATTATTGACCTTGGTGAGGAAATCCCGGCTTCAGAACGCCGCGATCCGATCCACCGTTTAGCTCCAGTATTTGAAGAACTTTCGACTGAAGTTGAAATTCTTGAAACGGGTATTAAAGTTGTTGATATGCTTGCTCCATACATTAAAGGCGGTAAGATCGGCCTATTCGGTGGTGCGGGTGTAGGTAAAACAGTTCTAATTCAAGAATTGATCAATAACATCGCACAAGAACACGGTGGTATTTCCGTATTCGCAGGCGTTGGAGAACGTACTCGTGAAGGGAACGACTTGTTCTACGAAATGACAGACTCTGGCGTTATCAAGAAAACGGCAATGGTCTTTGGTCAAATGAATGAGCCACCTGGCGCACGTATGCGTGTTGCATTAACTGGTCTTACAATGGCAGAACATTTCCGTGACGTACAAGGCGCGAACGTGCTTCTGTTCATCGATAATATTTTCCGCTTTACACAAGCGGGTTCTGAAGTTTCAGCACTACTTGGCCGTATGCCATCAGCAGTTGGTTACCAACCAACACTAGCAACGGAAATGGGTATGCTTCAAGAACGTATTACATCGACTAACCTTGGTTCTGTTACGTCTATCCAAGCAATCTATGTACCAGCGGATGACTATACTGACCCGGCTCCTGCTACGACGTTTGCTCACCTTGACGCAACGACAAACCTTGAGCGTAAACTTTCTGAAATGGGTATTTACCCTGCGGTTGACCCACTTGCTTCGACTTCACGTGCATTAAGCCCGGAAATCGTCGGCGAAGAGCATTACAATGTTGCTCGTCAAGTGCAACAAACGCTTCAGCGTTACCGTGAACTTCAAGATATCATCGCAATCCTAGGTATGGATGAACTTGGAGAAGAAGATAAGCAGTTAGTTGGACGCGCACGTCGTGTTCAAAACTTCCTGTCACAAAACTTCCACGTAGCTGAGCAGTTCACAGGACAAAAAGGTTCATACGTACAAGTTGCCGAAACAATTAAAGGCTTCAGCGAAATTCTTGCAGGTAAGTACGATCACCTTCCAGAAGACGCATTCCGACTTGTCGGAACGATTGAAGACGTTATTGCAAAAGCTAAAGGTATGGGTGTTGAAGTTTAATTCAATTCAGCAGGATTTAAACCCCTTCTGAATTAATTTAAAGCCTCCGGTGGTTGTCACAGATTATTATTGGGCTTACTCGATAAAAACCTGGACGCTAATAAGCCGAGGCGTACTTTATTAGAAGGGACCAGGAGGGAAAAAAATGAAGACAATTAAAATCAATATCGTCACTCCCGACGGCCCTGTTGTTGAAACTGAAGCGAACATGATCATCGCAGTTACCGAAACAGGTGAAATCGGGATCCTTCCCGGCCACATCGCGATGGTTGCACCGCTTCAAATCGGTGGGCTTCGCCTACAGAAGGATGATTCGATGGAACAAATTGCCGTTCATGGCGGTTTCATCGAAGTCCGTCCGGATGTTGTCACTGTTTTAGCACAAAGTGCAGAACTGGCTTCTTCTATTGACATCGACCGTGCTAAAAAAGCGGCGAAACTAGCAGAAGAGACACTTCAGGCAAAAAAAGAAGGCAGAGAACACGAATTGGCGGCACTGGATTTAGAACGTGCCCTCAATCGTATCAATGTCTACGAAACAAGAAAAAAATGATTTGTTGATCATGGCGGACAGGGGAAAAAATTCTTCTGTTCGCCTTTTCAATGTAGTCAAACCAAATCGTTTTTTCTAACTCAAGGAACATGGGAGGGCGTCAAATGGGCGACATAATTGCATTTCAACCACTGTTGGCCATCGTATCGCATACTTTTTTTATAGCTATTTCATTTTACGCACTACAGGCTATCATGCCTGAAAAAATTATTAAAAAGAATCGTGTCTTCCAAGCACAATTATTGTTTATTTTACTCAGTATTTTAATAGGCTGGGCTGTATCAAATTTCTTTTTAGAGCTATCCTATTGGTCAGGAAGGCTGCCATTTATGTTTGGGTAAACTTTTAACTTTGATTCAACATATGTGATTTTTGTATGATGAGTTGATAAGATACATGTAGTCGCCGCGTGTACGAAAAAAAGCCTTAGTATGTCTCCGTTAGGAATACCACTAAAGCTTGATATAGAAGTTCGTATTCGGGGCGATGACATGAAATTCATCACTTTGTGTTAATGTAAGGTTTGCTATGACTAATTACGGGGAACTTAAGTGACAAGTGGGCAGATATTATGACACAAAACGGCAAAAGTGCACATAGTATAAACTACTTGGCGCTTAGACGGAAAAATAGACCAGACGTTACTTGTTTAATGAGCAAGGGCACTGTAGAATAGTATATGTTTTGATGATGATTTATTTGAAAAAAATAATATATAACTACAAAATGTTTGGCTACAACTTAGGAGTCGGAGGGACTTGTTTTGGATAAAATAATTATCAACGGTGGACGTGTACTTAAAGGAAGCGTCCGAGTCGAAGGCGCTAAAAATGCAGTATTACCGATACTTGCGGCTGCACTTCTTGCATCAGAAGGTGTAAACGTAATACGAGACGTTCCAAATCTTTCAGACGTTGGGACAATAAATCAAGTACTAAAAAGTTTAAATGCGACAGTGGAGCATACACCGGAATTGAATGAAGTTATTATCGATTCTTCGGGGACGCTTTCAAGTGAAGCACAGTTTGAATATGTACGGAAAATGCGTGCATCTATTCTAGTCATGGGTCCACTTCTTGCGCGTAATGGCTTTGCACGCGTTGCACTGCCTGGTGGTTGTGCAATCGGATCTCGTCCAATTGACCAACATTTAAAAGGGTTCGAAGCGATGGGAGCAGAAATTACATTTGGCCACGGACATGTTGAAGCGAAAGCGGAAAACGGTTTGAAAGGTGCTAAGATTTATCTCGATTTCCCAAGTGTCGGCGCAACTGAAAATATCATGACTGCAGCGGCATTGGCTAAAGGAACGACAATCATTGAAAATGCGGCGAAAGAGCCTGAAATTGTAGATCTCGCCAATTTTATTAATGAAATGGGCGGTAAAGTTGTTGGAGCTGGTACGGACAATATCCGAATCGAAGGTGTCAATAAATTACACGGCACAATTCATCATATTATACCCGATCGTATCGAAACAGGTACATTTATGGTAGCAGCTGCAATTACAGGTGGCGATGTCATCATTGAGAATGCTGTACCTGAGCATAATGCTGCACTTATTTCTAAATTGGGCGAAATGGGCGTCGTAATTACGGAATTAGATGAAGGAGTTCGTGTTACTGCACAACTGCCATTGAAATCCGTAGACTTAAAAACAATGCCACATCCAGGTTTCCCGACAGATATGCAGTCCCAAATGATGGCGCTAATGCTAACATCAACGGGTACTGGTATTATTACTGAAACAGTTTTTGAAAACCGTTTCATGCACGTTGAAGAATTCCGCCGTATGAATGCTTCTATTAAAATTGAAGGTAGATCGGTTATTATTACAGGACCATCTGAACTTCAAGGCGCTGAAGTGGCGGCAACGGATCTTCGTGCAGCTGCAGCCCTTATTCTTGCAGGACTTGTAGCAGAAGGTGTTACTCGTGTTACTGAATTATCGCATCTGGACCGAGGATATGTGGATTTCCATGGTAAACTTGCCACTCTAGGAGCGGATATCATCCGTGTTTCACCGGAAAAACAAACGGAAAAATCAGCACAACTCGTTTAATCAAATTCAATATGTATTTGGAAAAGGCTGTAGAGCATTGACTGCGGCCTTTTTCGCATTTCATTTTACATAGTCATACGTGCTTAGCCTGCTTTCGTTTACCCATCTTATTACTGCCGCATCTAGACGGCGTCCTGCACTTTTGCTAGTATGCCCAAAAAAGCAGGAATAAACCCCAATATAATTCATATAATTAATCATGGACAAACTACTAACAGCATTATTCATCATACTCCTATTTTTCATCCCTTTTTTATTGAGACAGACGCCCGAAAAAATCACAGAGCCCGGAGAAAAGAAAGTGGAACTTTGCCCCGTTGACATCATTATTGCCGGTGCGGACAAGCCAATCTCGCTTGAGGAATATATAGTAGGGGTTGTCGCAGCTGAAATGCCTGCAACGTTCCATGAAGAGGCGCTGAAGGCTCAAGCGGTTGCGGCCCGTACGTATGCACTTCAGACAACGGATTACGGCCAAAAGAAAATTGCTACTGACGTTTCCGCACAAGTCTATTCTTCAGAAGAAAAACGGAAAGAGCGATGGGGAAAAGAATTTAAGCGCAATGAAAAGAAAGTGCGTGCGGCAGTGGAAGCAACTGCAGGGGATACCATTGTTTATCAAGACAAAATGATATCAGCCATGTTTTTTTCCACATCAAATGGGAAGACTGAGACAGCGCAAAACTTTAGCGGGAATGATATCCCCTATCTACAAAGTGTGGAAAGTCCCGGGGAGGGGGACGTTGAGGCAAAGATAGAACGAACAGCCGAAATGACGCTTGCTAAATGGAATAAAACAATCGGCGGTAAGTGGGATGCCGATAGCTTCAGATCTTTACAACTTGTACGCAATCCAACGGGCCGTGTCCAAAAGGTCGTAACTTCTGAATTCCAAGCGAGTGGCAGGGAAGTGCGTGAATTATTGGGACTGGCATCAACGGATTTTGATATCGCATTTGATGTGACAAATAATATAGTACATGTAACAACGACAGGATATGGTCACGGCGTCGGTATGAGTCAATATGGAGCAGAAGCATATGCTCAGAAAGGATGGACAGCTGAAAAAATTCTTTTACACTATTACACAGGCACGCAAATAAAAAAGTTTACATTACTTGATTCCCAATGTTTAAAAACTCCTTCACTTGCAAATAATAGCGAGTGAGGTGATGACAATGCGAGAAGAAAAACCGAAAGCCCCTTCTCAGAAGAACAAAAGTGCAAAGACAAAAAGCTGGTTTTGGCCTGTAGTCTATTCCGGTATCGCAATAGTCTTCGTCGGCATGATCTGGGGTTATAATGCATTCATGAAAGATGATGCCCCAGGTTTAGCAGACGTTGCAGGGAAGGACCCTAAAGACGGTTTGACGGTCGAGACGAACGCTGCAAAGGAGATGGTCAAATATCCATTCCCTGAAGCGCTCATTGATGATGTGACCATTGTGCAAGATTATTATGATGTAGATGGAGAAGAAGCCATGCGTGAAAATGCCATGCTCGTATTCAATCAGCAATACGTGACGAACACAGGCGTTACGATTTCTGTGCAGGGCAAGACGTTCGAAGTCGTGGCATCATTAAGCGGCACAGTGGAGGATGTTGTACTAGACCCATTTAAAGGTGATGAAATCATACTTTCTCATGCCGATGGGTTGAAAACAATCTATCGATCCGTCTCAGGTATTCTTGTTAAAAAAGGTGAAGAGGTGGAACAGGGTCAAGCCCTCGGTGCCGCTACAGAAAATGAATGGAATAGTGTAGCCGGTATCCATCTTAATTTCGAGGTACAAAAAGATGGAGTAGCCGTCAATCCGCGCTCATATCTTGCATTTTAAACAGTAAGTTTCCAGCCATTCCCGAATCAATCCGGAGTGGCTTTTTTTTTTGGATGAAATCAGATATAACCAGGTGCCAACCGAGCATATCCACAGTGAACCGATCATAACCACGCGCCAACCGAGCATATCCACAGTGAACCGATCATAACTATGTGCCAACCGAGCATATCCACAGTGAACCGATAATAACCAGGTGCAACCGAGCATATCCACAGCGAACCGATCATAACGACGCGCCAACCGAGCATATCCACTGCCGAACCGATCATAACCAGATGCCAACCGAGCATATCCACAGTGAACCGATCATAATCAGGTGCCAACCGAGCATATCCACAGCGAACCGATCATAACCACGCGCCAACCGAGCATATCCACTGCCGAACCGATCATAACCAGATGCCAACCGAGCATATCCGCTGCGAACCGATCATTACCAGGTGCCAACCGAGCATATCCACAGCGAACCAATCATAACCACGCGCCAACAAATTTACAGTCTCCCCAACGACCGCCCGCATATCAAGCCCATTAATCGCATAAGATAAAGGAAGAATCGGACCTGATACGAAAGGAAGAGGGCGTGCACGAGCAAATACGGAGGCGATGCGTGCGCCTCGGAAAAATGTTGCTGGAAACTGGACTTACCGTACGGGCGTTAGCAAAAGCGACAGGCTATTCGAAAAGCACGGTCCACAAAGACTTGACGGAACGTTTGCCTAACGTCGATGTGGCACTATCCGAAGAAGTCGCAAAAATACTTGCCTATCATAAGTCTGTCAGACATTTACGGGGCGGCGAGGCGACGAGAGTTAAATGGATGAATGAAACGAAAAAAGTAGGAAGTAGTTAGGGATGAAAAAGCGGATCGCAGACTCATTGCGATCCGCCTTTTCGTGTTGTCTAGGCTACAGGCGCCAAACGCTCGGGTCACTTCAGACATAAAGATAAAGGCAAAGACCGCCTTTTTCTTTATGTCTTTCAGTGCCTGTCGCGTCTGGACGGTGCCTTCCGCTTTTCTATGTTGTCTAGGATTCAGGCGCCAAGCGCTCGGGTCACTTCAGACATAAAGATAAA
>NZ_JADPRZ010000072.1 GCF_017347095.1 Sporosarcina sp. E16_8
ATACCGCTTCGACGCTTTGTGGATGCCTCCCGCGATAAGCCGGAAAGAATACCACTTTCAGTCTTATCGCTCCGGCTACCACGAAGTCGCGCCTTCGCTGGATAGTCTATATAGAATGCACATTGCATTGTCGGGGAAAAGACCTGTAGCTCGTAGTATGTCTTTCTTCAATGAAATTAGTATAAAATAGTACTCACATTATAATCTCGGTCCAAACATCTCAAAATCACTTTCAATAATGTACACCCCAGCGCAAGCGCGTCAAAGGGGTAGCCGAAGCCATGAGACTGGATGCGAAGCGTCAATCCAGGCTCCTGGCGAGAGGCATCCCCAAAGCGCCAAGCGATCTGTAATCCACACGCCGAACTACAACTCTTCCGATTAATGTCCACTCTAGCGCAGGCGCGGCAAAGGCATCCCCAAAGCGCCAAGCGATCTACAATCCACGTTCCGAATTAATACTCTCTCATCATCGAGCGACACAACAGATTCAACGGGATTCTTTAATTCTACATATCTCAGTCTACAAATCCCTCTCACTATCGACACTATAAAAATTTGTAGTATACTGAAAGTTGAACAAAATACATACCAAACATAAAGGTGCCCCGCATTAAAAATGGGGTTAAAAGGGAAGTCGGTTCAATGCCGACGCGGTCCCGCCACTGTAAGTGTGAGTTAGTCGCAATTTGTCTAGAAGAAGTTCCGTGAAGACGCGACAAGCCTTGAACACAAGCCAGGAGACCTGCCTTTATGGATCACACGTACCCTACGAGGATAGGATTAGTGGAAATCGGCGTCCCCGCACGTCCGGATTTTTACTCAACTTATTCCTCCGTAGCAATTACGGGGGATTTTTATTTGGATAAAACAGGAGGAAAACATCATGAAAAAGATTTGGCAATTAGGACTATCAGCGTTTCTGGCAGTATTTCTGCTCGCAGCATGCGGAACTGCAACAACAACAGAAAAGCCTGAAGTAGACGAAACACCGAAAGTGGAAGAGGTTAAAGCCGATTTCCCACTTACACTAACGGATGCAGTTGGCGATGAAATCACGTTCGAAAAAGCACCGGCAACAATCGTCTCAATGATGCCGAGCAACACGGAAATTTTGTTTGAACTTGGTCTTGCTGATGAAGTTGTCGGCGTCAATGACTACGATGATTATCCCGCAGAAGCACTTGAAAAAGAAAAAATCGGCGGTATGGAATTTAACGTCGAGAAAATCGTTTCTATGAATCCTGAAATTGTTTTTGCACATGAATCGGGACTTGGATCAGGAGAAGCAGGGCTGCAACAAATCCGTGACGCGGGAATTCCTGTTTTTGTTGTGAAAAACGCAGCAAATTTCGAAGAAACGTACACAACGATTGAAACAATCGGTCAAGCGACTGGTAAAACAGTAGAAGCTGAGAAAATCATTACGGACATGAAAGCAAAAGTCGAAGAAGTTCTAGCTAAAACGGCAAAAGTTGAAACAAAAAAAACAGTTTTCGTTGAAACATCACCTGCTCCTGAAATTTACACACCAGGTAAAAATACATTCATGGATCAAATGCTTGAAATGATTGGTGCTGAAAATAGTGCTGCCGATCAAGAAGGCTGGTTCATGATAGATCCGGAAGAAATCGTTAAACGTAATCCTGATGTAATTATTGTGTTGTATGACTACATCGAAACGGCCGTTGCAGATGTTTACGCACGTCCAGGTTTTGATTCGATTACGGCAATTAAAGAAAAAACAGTTGTTCAAGTTCAAGAGAATATCACGAGCCGTACAGGCCCACGTCTTGCAGAAGGCTTAGAAGAAATAGCGAAAGCCATCTACCCTGAGGCTTTTGGTGAGTAAATCCAGCGTTGCCTACATCGTTTCCGCCGCCGCACTCCTTGTGGCGGTATGGCTCGGTGTGTCAATCGGATCTGTAAAAATACCGATTAGTACGTTATGGAACCCAGGAGCGGATGCAACCGCTACCAATATTTTGTGGAAGATTCGCATGCCACGTGTCGTTCTTGCTGGACTTGTCGGCGCCTCGCTTGCGATATCAGGAGCTGCTTTCCAGGGGCTGCTGAAAAATCCGCTTGCTGATCCATATACCCTCGGAGTGTCATCCGGCGCCTCGGTAGGTGCTGTTATGACGCTCTTTTTTGGTATTTCCATTCCGTTTTTAGGCATCTATACGCTTCCTGTATTTAGTATGGTTGGTGCTGCACTGACAATGTTCCTTGTTCTCGGATTCGCCCGACTCGTTGATAGGGCAATGCGAATGGAAACAATTATTTTGACCGGAATCATTTTTGGTTCGTTCCTCGGTTCTGTGCTATCACTTATGATAGCGCTCACAGGCGAAGAGCTGCGCCAGATTATTGGTTGGCTGCTCGGCAGTGTCTCGATGAGGGGCTGGAGCTATATTACAATGATCTTGCCGTTCGTCGTCGTCGGCTCGTTCATGCTGTGGTTGAATCGCCGCGAATTGAATGCGATGTTATTCGGCGAAGAACGGGCGCATCATTTAGGTGTCAACGTTAAACGCCGTAAGTTTACCATTCTGATTGGGGGATCCATCCTGACAGGTTCTGCAGTCGCGGTATCCGGCACAATCGGCTTTGTCGGCCTAGTCGTCCCGCATATGACGCGACTCCTATGGGGATCTGATCATCGCCATCTCCTGACATTATCGTTCATGAACGGTGCGACGTTGCTCGTCATTTGTGATTTAATTGCACGGACAATCATTTCGCCAACAGAACTCCCAGTCGGTGTCATCACAGCGTTTATCGGTGCACCCGTATTTGCATTTATCTTCTATAAACAACGAAGGAAAGGGGGAATGTGACATGTTAAAAGTCGATAATGTTTCCGGCGGTTATGGTAAGGAATCAATCGTGAAGGCAGTAACATTCACTGTCAATAAAGGCGAAGTACTCGGCATACTTGGACCCAATGGCAGTGGTAAATCAACGCTGTTGAAAATTATTTCAGGCATTCTCCCGAAGGAAACGGGTTCCGTTACAATCGATGGGCAAGATGCGTCTACCTATTCACAAAAAGAATTTGCCAAAAAAGTAGCCGTCCTGCCGCAACTCCATGCACACGCCTTTTCCCACACTGTTCGTGAAACGGTAGAACTCGGCCGCTATCCACATCAATCCGGACTATTCTCCTCGTGGTCTGATGAAGACGAGCGCGCTGTTACAGATGCCATAAATAGTATGTCCATCGCACGCTATGCTGAAAACTCGATAGAACTGCTATCCGGTGGCGAACAGCAACGCGTTTATGTGGCACAGGCACTCGCACAGGAAGCGCCAATTTTATTGCTCGATGAACCGACGAACCACTTGGATATTGCCCATCAGCAACAATTACTCGATACGATTCGCCAGCAGGCAATCGACAAAGGGCTAACGGTCATCTCGGTGTTTCACGATATCAATTTGGCTTCTTTATACTGCGACCGGCTCCTCTTGATGAGTGAAGGGCGGATTGCCAGAATAGGTGTACCACAAGACGTAGTGAAGGAAGAGGCCATCCAATCCGTTTATGGTGCACGTATTAAATCACAGCCTCATCCCGAATTGCCAAAACCTCAAATTACACTTCTGCCGGATACCAAAGAGGAAATCAAGCCTTTCACCGTTGTAAAAGATGACTTTTCGATAGCAGCGGACTTTGTTGCACTACGAACAAAATACCCGTTGAAAACAATTTCCTCCGCCGTTCATAATGCTGGAATGGGCTGGTATCGGTCGTTTGTCAACCGGCATGTCGATGTCGATTACAATGTAGACGACGTCAAAGCTGAAAATACTTCCTACCTCGAACAGCAAGGTTTTCATCTGACGGATACGGTTGGTATGATGACCGCGGTCACGACGGAGCATGCTGAAGTCGAGGAATACACAGGGGATTTCGGAACGATTCTGATTGCTGTTACAGCTGGCGTCGGCAATGCTGTCGATGTGTCGCAAGCATTCACGCGTGATCAGAAACCTCGCGTTGGGACCATCAATACATGGGTTATCGTCAACGGTCAGCTACCTGATGAAGCATTTATCCAAGCAATGATAACTGCAACCGAAGCGAAAACCAAAGCACTCCAAATGGAATCCATAACAGATCCGCTCACCGGCACAATTGCAACGGGTACATCGACGGACAGCCTACTTATCGCGGCAACGCAGCAAGGGGAATTCCTACCGTATGCAGGTCCAATCACGCCGCTCGGAAAACTGATTGGCCACGGAGTTTTTGATTGTACTGTACGGGCAATCCGTGCCTATAAAAAAGCGAAAGGGTGGACGACTTGATTCCTGCACATTTTATCGCCATTGCCATTGGTTTTCTACTAGACAGAATGATTGGGGATCCGCCGAAATGGCCCCATCCTGTTCGCTGGATTGGAACGTTTATCTCCAAATTGACTAGCATTATGAATAAAGGTCGGTTCCTCATGTTAAAAGGAGCGTCTACACTCTTCATCACAGTCGGGATTGTGTTAGGCGTCGTTTTTGCAGTGGTTGGTTTTGCCTATCAATTCAATATCTATGTAGGGATTGGCGTGGAATCAATTCTGATTGCTACCGGGCTGGCACAAAAGAGTTTACGCGACGCTGCGCTCGACGTTTATCACCCGCTCGCCGCAAATGATCTACCCGCAGCACGAACGAAGTTGTCATGGATTGTCGGTCGCGATACCGATAAACTACAAGAAAGTGGCATCGTACGAGGGACTGTTGAAACCGTGTCAGAAAATAGTGCGGACGGCATTACATCGCCATTGTTTTGGGCATTCCTACTGGGAGCCCCTGGTCTGTGGATGTACAAAGCGGTGAACACACTTGATTCAATGATTGGTTATAAAGATGAACGATATGAGAAGTTTGGAAAGTTTTCTGCCCGTGCGGATGATATCTTGAATTTCATTCCAGCACGTGTGACGGGCTTTCTGATCATTTTATATGCGCCGAATAAAAGTCGATTGTCCTTTTGGAAACGCTTTGCTGGCTGGAGTAAAGACGCAAGGAAACATCCAAGCCCAAATAGCGGATATTTGGAGGCAGCGACCGCTTGGCAACTCGGCGTTACGCTTGGCGGAACGAGTACATATAGCGGAATCGAATCGAAACGATCTGAGCTTGGTCCAGGAAACATCCCGCTAACCGCCATACATATTAAACAAACCATTACTCAGATGCATATCATAGCGTTTATATTCTGGCTAGTAATGACGGTGATTGGAGTGGTTTTTTATGCAACTGCCTGAACATGGCGCAAATCCGCACAACGTTTACGCCACACTGGGCATTGAACCACCAGCACAGTTAGTGGATTTCAGTGAAAATGTCAATCCGGCGGGGCCTCCTGATTCAGTTACCGAGATGTGGCCAAGTTTACTAGGGTTGCTGAAGGCATATCCAAATCCACAAGGGGAGCCATTTCTATCAGCGGCGGCCGATTATCATGGCATTTCGACTGATTGTTTATTCGCGGGGAACGGGGCGGCAGAACTGCTGGCACTTCTGGCAGAGCGTTATCGCTCAAAGCGAGCGATTGTCGTGCACCCGACGTTTTCCGAATACGAAGCGACTCTTTTGGCGAAGGATGTGGAGATTGTTCGGGTTTTAGCATCGGAGCGTGATGGCTTTAAATTGCCACTGGAAGCAATCCTTGAAGCCATGACTTCAGCCTCTGTTCTGTACCTTTGCACACCAAATAATCCGACTGGCATCATGCCTGAACGGACGGATTTGAACGTGATTATACAGCGCGGCGCTAAAGTAGATTGTGACGTCGTATTGGACGAGGCCTTTATCGATTTCGTTGATGAATCCCTGTCCTTCATTGCGGAAATAGAGAATAATTCCCACGTCATTGTCGTTCGCTCTATGACGAAAATGTACGCCATTCCAGGAATACGCCTCGGCTATATCGTGGCAAATCCATCGATAATTAGTGGGATTAAAGCACTTGCTCCGCATTGGAATGTTAATGGCCTAGCTGCACAAATCGGAGCGGTGTGCCTTCAGGAAGTGCACTACCGCGAACAGGCAATTCAGTATAGTAACAGTGAACGAGAAAAGATGACGCAGTTTTTAATTGACAATGATTGCAACGTTACTAATTCCGTTACGAATTTTATTTCATTCACACTGGGTTCTGGCCGTGATTCGAATAAGTTGTATGAAGACATGCTGGCACGTGGAATCGTCCTCCGTCATTCTCAAAACTTCCGCGGCATGGATGGTAGATGGTTGCGCATTGGCATGAAAAACGATGCGTACATGAACATCTTAAAGGAGGAGCTGACGCAATGGTTTGCGGAAAACTGACGTTCATAAGTGGCGGCGTTAGAAGCGGAAAAAGTTCCTATGCAGAAAAGCTGCTTGTTAATGAAGCGCAGAAAAACGCGGCACGGCTTGTTTACATTGCTTCCGGCGTCGCAACAGACTCAGAAATGCAGGCACGTATTGAACGTCATAAATCGGATCGTTCCACCCATAGTTGGACGACCTTTGAGCAACCTGTCGAGCTGGAAAAGATTTTGCCCTCCATTCAATCAGGTGATTATGTGTTATGGGATTGCCTAACAACATGGCTGGCGAATGAGTTATACGCGGGTTGGGAGTCCGGGAAACCTTGTATTGAACAAGCGGGCTGTATGGAGCAAAAGGAAATGCAGTTGTACTTAACAATTGAATCACTTTTAAAACAAGCTGCTCATCTCGTAATTGTTTCGAATGAAGTCCTAGACGAACTACCGTCAAAGTACGCTGAAACGGAAATCTACCGAAAATGGCTCGGTCGTGTTCACCAAGCGCTTGTCAAAAAAGCAGCTACAGCAATTGAAATGGATTATGGAATCCCAATCGTATGGAAAAACGAGCGGCAGGAGATGAAGCAATGAATGGGTTGATTGTTTTAGGAACAGCATCAGACTCTGGGAAAACGATGTTTTGTACAGCGTTATGCCGTATTTTATCGGACGAAGGCGTGCGAGTAACCCCCTTCAAATCGCAAAATATGTCCGGTTTTTCAGCGACAACGGACAATGGCGAAGAAATGAGCCGCGCGCAATTCATTCAAGCGCAGGCTGCTAGAACGAAGCCATCCATTTATATGAATCCAATTTTGCTGAAACCAGTTGCCGACATGAAATCGGAAGTGCTTTTTTTTGGAGAGAAGTTTGGTCCAATAGCTGGAATGGCGTATCGCGAACAGTTCTTCACGCGCGGAATTGAGGCAATTAAAACGTCACTTGCTAAACTGGTGGAAACGTACGAAACGGTCATTATCGAAGGTGCAGGAAGTCCGGCGGAAGTGAATCTCAATGATAGAGAAATTGTGAATATGCGCGTGGCAGAAATCGCGGATGTACCTGCCGTTTTGGTGGCAGATATTGATCGCGGTGGTGCTATCGCATCAATCGTTGGGACACTGCAACTTTTACCACCTGAGCATCGAAAACGTGTTAAAGCGATTATTATCAATAAATTCCATGGTGACGTTTCTTTATTTCAAGAAGGTATTGAATTCATCGAAACCTACACGGGTATTCCAGTGGCAGGCGTTATCCCTTATAAAGTCGATCACGGCATCGAAGAGGAAGACGTGGATCGGCAAGTTACGGAAGCACCAGCGGGAGTCGACGTTTACGATGCATGGGCAAAACATGTCTTGGCGCATCTCAACTGGCCGCTGATGAAAGAGATTCTGTCACAATCCGGAGCGATGAAATGAACGGAATGTTGTTAGCCATGCAATTTTTCACCGCAATCCCGGTGCGCAAAGAATTGCCACTCGGCCGAAAAGAAGTGACGGCAATGTATGTGGCGCTACCTTTCGTTGGAGGGGCAATTGGGCTCGCGATGTACGGTGTGTCAGAACTTCTAGTGAATTATTTGCATGTCGGTACACTTCTTGCGTCGGTACTAATCGTTTTGACAGCGATAGTATTGACTGGTGGTTTGCACTTGGATGGCTGGGCGGATACGGGCGATGCATTCTTTTCATACAAAGACCGAGAGAAACGACTTGAAATTCTAGAGGATCCGCGACTTGGTGCATTTGGAACGATGGCGCTGGTGTTAGTAATCATCGTGAAAATCGCTGTTTTCAATGAAATACTGATGCGCGGAACAGGGAATCTTGCGTTGTTCATAGCAATTCCTTTCCTAGCAAGAGCGACTATGAACCTGTACTTCTCAACTGTTCGTCTTGCAAAGGATAAAGGAATCGCGCACTTTTTCAAAGAAAAGATATCAACAACTGTGCTGATCAGCTGGACGCTAGTAAGCAGTACAGTGGTTTTATGCGCGGTAGGGCTTATGTTAAAGAGTATACTGATTCCAGTTGTGATAGCGATTGTAATTGCAGTAGCATTTTTCACGTTCCGTAACTGGTCGTTGAAGCATTTCGGAGGCGTCACGGGCGACTTATGTGGTGCCTTCATTGAAGGAATGGAGGCGTTGTTATGGCTAGCGGTTTTGTGCTTCATCTGATTCGGCATCTTCCCACATTAGGTAACAAACAACGGAAATACATTGGCTGGACGGATGAACCGATTTTGGAATCGACTACCTGGAACTGGCGTTTACCCGAAACCCCGAAACACGTTTATAGCAGTGATCTTCGTCGTGCAAAACAAAGTGCCGCACGCTTTTTCCCGCAAGCGTCTATTGAAACAGCTGCCAGTTGGCGTGAATGTAATTTTGGCGAGTTTGAAGGGAAAACATATACGGAACTTGAAAAGGATACGGACTATCGAAACTGGATTGATGATCCGTATGCATTTGCACCACGTGGCGGTGAGAGTTTAACAGATTTAGAAATGCGAGTAGTGGCCGCAGTCAAACAATTGCCTAATAAAGCGGTTGTCGTGACACACGGAGGTCCCATCCGCGTAGTCCTGACGAAGTTTTCACCGGAAGAAAAAGGTTTTTGGTCGTGGAACATCCCGCACGGAACGGGCTACCGACTTGAATGGGAAAGCGACAAAGCATTCGAGGAGGGGAAGTTATGCACGTTTATATCGGCGGTGCCCATAACGGAAAACGAGACTATGTGAAAAAATGGTTGGCCGAGCAAGGGAAAGAAAACGTACACTGGATAGAAGGGAATTGTTTAGAAGACAGTTTCATAGTAGATATGGAAGCCATTCAGACAACAGTCGTAGCCGGAGTCGAAAAATGGCTTGCGGAAACGGATTTAGCGGAACAGGCAGCCATTGATCACGTGATGAGTTTCGTTGCAAAGGACCGTCATGTAGTTTTCATTTTAACGGACATTGGACGGGGAATCGTTCCTATGGATGCCGATCAGCGAAAATTACGCGATGCTTGCGGTCGGCTTTATCAACGCTTAATGGCAGAAGCGGAAGAAGTGGCGAGAATTTGGTACGGCTTGGCAAAAACACTAAAGAAAAGGGGAGAACAATAATGAAAATTTACACACGTACAGGGGATAAAGGGAAAACAAGTTTAATAGGGGGCCGCGTCGACAAAGACAGCCTTCGCGTTGAAGCGTATGGCACGATGGATGAATTGAATTCATTTGTCGGCAAAGCAATGACGGAACTAGACCCTGCAATTTTCGCGGATATGCTGACAGACTTGGAAGCGATTCAAAACGAATTATTCGACGGCGGGGGCGATCTTGCAAACGTTATGAAAGAACGTCATTACAAATTGTCTGAAGAACCGGTTGAAGTGCTCGAACAACGTATTGACGTGCTAATGGAAGAGGCGCCGCCATTGGAGAAATTCATCTTACCGGGTGGATCACCTGCTGCTGCAACGCTTCATATTGCACGAACTGTTGCGAGACGCGCAGAAAGGCAAACGGTGACACTTTTGAAAGCAGAAGAAGATGTGCCGGCAGTTGTTCAACGTTATTTGAACAGGCTATCAGACTACCTTTTCGTTGCAGCGCGCATTGCGAATTCTCGGGTTAACGTACCGGATAATGAATACGTAAGAAGTGCAAAAGTGTTCAGAACGGATAAGAAAAAGGAGGACTAATCGATGCAGTTAAAACGGCTCACATTGACGGCTTTTTTTGCAGCCCTCTGTGTTATCGGTGGATTAATCAAAATCCCCTCCGGCATCGGTTCCTTGGCGCTGGATACGGTGCCGGCGCTTATCTCAGCTGCCTTTCTACCACCCGTATTTTCAGGAATCGCCGCGATGCTCGGGCACACGGCCTCCTCGATGTATGCCGGTTTTCCTTTAGGACCCTTTCATGTACTCATTGCACTTGAAATGTTCGTCATCGTAATCATCTTTGCACGACTGCACAAAGCGGGACGCAATGTGATGAAGTGGATCTTTTTCATCGTAGCAAACGGTTTAATCGCACCACTACCGTTTTATTTTCTGATTTCACCAGCGTTTTTCTTGGGAGCAGTTCCATTTCTCTTACTAGCAACAATTGCTAACGCAGTTGTTGCGGCGGTCGTTCTGCCGTCACTTCAGCATGTGGTCGATGGTCGCATGGGAGCGCTTCGATGAGGAATGCCATTGATATCGGCAATGGTTTTATTGTGACAACTGATAATTCAGGCGGTATCGGTGAAAAGCTGCAGGATATCGTTATTGTACCGGACCGCATCACAGCATATTTTGCGGCCCGCGTCGCATTGCTTGAACAATGGGCGTCGCATGCGGAACCGGTTTCAATCCTCATCCACAATTTTAGCGGTAACGCGAGTTGGGAAAGTTACGTGGCAGGTGTGACGGATTTATTCCACGAGGCGGGGCTAGAGGTTCCGCCGATCAATGGCAGTTCAGAAACGAATATGGAACTTGTTCAGTCAGCGATGGCGGTAACGATCATCGGCAAAAAAAGGGCAGCGCTGACTCAGGAAAATTGTGCGTGGTTTACTTACGGCACACCACTCGTTGGAGATGAAGTACGAAATCGCGCAGATGAAATTGCGTCCACCCGGCTTATTCACGAGGCGATGAAAAGTGGAATCGTCCATCAAATCTGGCCAGTTGGCTCAAAGGGAATTTTACAAGAGGTCCGTTTGCTAACTGGAATGAAGGAAGCGCGCGTCGAAACCATATTGGATCCAATGAAATCAGCGGGCCCGTCGACAGTTGTTCTCCTAGCCGTTGAAAAAATGAAAATCGAGGAAGCCGAAGCACTTTTGGGTGTCCATTTGAATAAACTAACGATTAATACGTGAAACCTGCATTGTTCATGCAGGTTTTTTAAAACTTTAGAAAGTGAGACCGATCATATCGGTTTCCAATGCGATCATATAACTCGCGCACCGATCATATCGGTTTCCAATGCGATCATATAACCCGCGCACCGAGCATATCGGTTGCCGATCCGATCATATAACCCGCGCACCGATCATATCGGTTTCCAATGCGATCATATAACCCGCGCACCGAGCAT
>NZ_JADPRZ010000073.1 GCF_017347095.1 Sporosarcina sp. E16_8
CAATATACTTATAAAAAATGACGTTAGTGAAGATCCTCCTCATCTCCCTTTAAAGGGATGGGGATTTTCTTTCACCAACGTCATTTATTGTACAACCAAAAAAAAGACTGGATACACCTCAGGTTAAGGTGTTTCCAGTCTGCCATCACTTGCCGTTATTCAGTTCCCATCTCTCGTTGTACAACATCAACTATACGCTGAACAAGACGTATACAATCTTCTTCAGAAGGCGCTTCTACCATGACACGCACAAGTGGTTCTGTGCCTGAAGGGCGAACAAGAACACGACCGTTGCCAGCCATCTCTTTTTCCACGTCCGCTATTACTTCTGCAACTAGTGCATTATCCGTCACGGCATTTTTATCCGTTACACGCACATTGACGAGTTTTTGCGGATAAATTTTCATGCCTGCCGCAAGTTCAGATAGCTTTCGTCCAGTAATTTTCATAATGTTCACGAGCTGAAGCCCTGTAAGAAGCCCATCTCCAGTTGTATTATAGTCATGGAAAATAATATGGCCCGATTGCTCGCCGCCAAGATTATAATTTCCTTTTCTCATTTCTTCGACAACATACCGATCACCAACGGCTGTCTGAATACTCTTCATGCCATGTTCCGTAAGTGCTTTATAGAAACCTAGATTACTCATAATCGTTGAGACAATTGTTCCAGATTTAAGGCGGCCTTCTTCATGCAAATGACGTGCGATGATGAACATAATCTGATCACCATCAACAACTTCTCCATGTTCATCGACAGCGATAAGACGATCGCCATCTCCGTCAAACGCTAAGCCGATATGAGCGCCTTTTTCAACAACGAGTTTACCCAGTTCTTCAGGATGAGTCGAACCAACACCGTCATTAATGTTCAAACCGTTTGGCGATGCCCCCATTGTCGTTAGGTCTGCATCAAGGTCAGCAAACAGATGTGTCGCTAATGTTGATGTCGCGCCATGTGCACAATCGAGTGCAACATGAATTCCCGTGAATTCTTCGTTAACCGTCTGTTTTAAGTACTGGATATATTTATGTCCGCCTTCAAAATACTCTGTAATAGAACCGACGTCTGCTCCAGTTGGCCGTGGTAACGAGTCCTCTTGTACGTTTAACAGTTGCTCAATTTCATCTTCCTGCTCATCCGTCAGTTTATAACCATCTGCACCGAAAAATTTGATACCATTGTCTGCGACAGGATTATGCGAAGCTGAGATCATGACTCCGGCCTGTGCGTTCATGACGCGCGTTAAGTAAGCGACACCCGGCGTGCTAATAACTCCAAGAGTCATCACTTCAACACCCGTCGATAAAAGGCCTGCTATTAGGGCGTTTTCAAGCATATCCCCAGAGATACGCGTATCCCTACCGACGAGTACTTGTGATTTTCCTGATGATTCTTTCGTTAACACATGCCCACCAATTCTACCCAATCTAAAAGCGATCTCCGGTGTCAATTCCTTATTTGCAACCCCACGGACACCATCGGTCCCGAAATACTTTGTCATTTTCATTCTCCCTTTCAATCCTGCATATTCAACCGAATGTCAGGCAAGTTCAATATGCATCGTTACTTCTTTATCTACTAGTATCCACTCTACATCTTTAGGTCCTTCAACTAAGACTTGGAATTTTTGTTCTCCTTCGTCTGTTGTCTCAGAGGCATCAATATAGACGGTGAAATCAGATTTTTCCAATGTATCAATGACACCCTGCTCTGCCGTGACGGTTAGTACTACCAAACCGGCCACTGGTTTTAGAAATGAACTCGTAAAGTTTTCATCAAGTCCTTTTACAGTAACAGGCATGTCTTTAAATTCCTTAGTAACTACTTTGACGTCCTCAACAGGTGGTTCAGGATTGATTACTTCCAAGTCTGAATCGGTCACTGTTGCGTCTATTTCCACTTTAATTTTATCAAAAGACATCTTTGAAACGCCTTTAGGTTTTTTCAAATCAATCATCGTTGTTCCTTGTCCTTTTACTTCGGATACATCCACATCGACGCTGAATTCTTTAATATTATCCAACACTTTCCGTGAACCGGATAAACGAATCGTCTTATCCACAGTTGAAATGGTATCCACAGTGACGCCTTCAACTGGAACTCCTCGCGACTTAAGTACAATCGGTACTTCTTTACTATATTCGGAAATATCAACTTTGACCGCCACTTGTTCAGGAACAATCGTCACATTTAGCTTCGTCAAATCTTTGTCCAGGACCCGAACCCTCGCTTGCTGCTCGAATGATTTGTTAATTTCCTTATCTCCTGTTATAGAGGCTTTAACAAAACTAATTGATTCAATAACACTCTTCGCACCTGTCACTTCGATGGTTGACGGGAGGACATCTATTTTATCAACAGTGTAATCTTCAGCGAGCAGACGTTCATTGAGCTCAGGATCTACTCGGAATGTTTGCGTGATTTTCTCTTCAATGACAACTTCAATTGTTGCGGGTTCAAACCGTACTTTCAGCTTTTCAGAAATATTCTCATGCTGAATCTTAACTGTATGCTTGCCCATTGGTAAGCTCGACAAATCAACCCGAAGCGTGAAGTCTTTTAATAGTTTCGTCGTCTGAACAAGATTTGCCGGACCTTCAATGGTCATATTGACCGTTTCCGGGACTCCTGTCACGACAAGATTTTCATTGTCATAATAGACTTGTACGGGGAAATCACGAATGATATCCATCGCATCACCGACAGCTTTACTACCTTTTTTTTCTTCTGCCTGTACGGAGAAAAAAAGAATAATTGCAAGGAATAAGGCTGTAAAGCGAAGAAACCATGGGTTATCCATAAACTTATCCATTTTTTCTCCACCTCCACTTCCAAATCGAAGTATCCTTCTTTTCAGGTGTTAAGCCGAACCAAACTCTTCGCAACCGCGCTTCAAATTCCTCCATATCAAGATTCCGATCTATATCCCCATTCGCAGTAAGACTTACTGCTCCAGTTTCTTCTGATACGATAATCGTGACAGCATCCGTTACTTCACTAATTCCGATGGCCGCTCTATGCCGTGTCCCAAGCTCCTTTGAGATGAACGGACTCTCCGACAGCGGCAAATAGCATCCTGCTGCTGCAATTCGGTTACGTTGGACAATGACTGCACCATCATGGAGCGGTGTGTTTGGGATGAAGATATTGATAAGAAGTTCGGATGTAATCATTGAATCCATGCCGGTACCGGTTTCAATGTATTCACTTAGACCAGTTTCCTTTTCAATTGAAATAAGCGCTCCAATTCGACGTTTCGCCATATAACTGACAGATTTCACAAACGCTTCAATTAGTCGGTCACGTTCCTCTTCTTCCTGCATCATTGTTCGAGCAAATAATCGGCCCCTGCCGACCTGTTCGAGTGCACGCCGCAACTCGGGCTGAAAGATGATAATAATAGCCAAAAATCCATATCTCAGAACCTGGTCCATCATCCATAGCAACGTATTGAGGCCAAAATACTCTGTCAAAATGCGAGCAATGATAAGGACGAAAATCCCTTTTAAAAGTTGAACCGCTTTCGTTCCTTTTATAACCGTAATTAATTTATAAAAAACAAACCAGACGAGAAGCACATCTACGATATTAATAAATGCCGCTACTGGACTGAAATCAACTAATTCTTGCCATTTTGGCATGTGCTTCGCCTACCTTCATAAACAGTTTCTTATGCGTACAGTATAGCATAACAGCACTGCACTGTCCTTTCTTAGAAATGAACAAAAGCGCAAGCGTCTGTAACAGATGAACGCAGCCTAAGTACGCCTCTCCCTGTGGCAATTAGGAGGGATATAGTTAGGAATGCAGTTCAATCCCTCCCGGTTGCGTAATCTACATCCTGTGGGCCTCCGAGTCTCTTGGTGCTGGAGTTTAGACGTGAAATCTCTATATTGCAGCTTATCCACAGTACGTGATTTTAAAGTTTCCTAAGCCGTGAAAAAGAGCGACCGCTTACCACTCTTAACGGTTCGCGTAGGTCGCTCTACTTACTCTTCATCTTGCATGTCACCTTTTGAAGACGAGAAGACTTCTTTGGCTGTCTTTTTCATTTTGTACCAGAGCCAGTCGAACACTTTGTCAATTTCCTCGCTCTTTCCAGTCACAATCGCTGTGGAGGCCATATATTTTGTACCTCTAATCACAGTTACATTGCCATCCACTTCTCCTTCGATACGGAGCGTGCCATTTTTAACGACAATGTCCCCCTTAACAATTTCACCAGCGGGCACGAGTACCGTTTGACCCTCAACAACAAGATTCGGCTGCTTCGTCACCGCAAACTGCTGATCGTTTCCATAACTTGAAAATAGCGTTGCACTCATAAGTATTAAAAACATAGCTGCAGCCGCCAAAAATGGATGGCTACGCAACCAGCGTTGAACGCCTGCTTGCGATTTTTCTTTTGGAAGCCGCGCCATAACGCCATTGACAAAGCTGTCCGGCGCCTTTATTTTTGCGGCACTTCCTATAAACACAATAGACTCAGTTAAGCCGTTCATGATTTCTTTACATTCTTTGCAGCTATCTAGGTGTTCTTTCAATAGCCGCTCTTCGTCACGGCTAATGTCACCGTCTAAATACGCGTGCATATAGTGAACGATTTGTTCCGGACACGTATTCATAGCAATAACCTCCTACATATTACCTATCTGTTTCCGAAGCGCTTCCCGCCCTCTATGGACACGGGTCTTTACGGTTCCTAGTGGTAATTTCAAAATGTCACCTATTTCTTGCAGCGGCAATTCCTCGATATACCTTAAAATGATGACAGAACGGTATTTATCAGGAAGTCTTCCAATTTCATAGTGGATACGCTCCTGTAATTCCATTCTTTCGACTTCATCTTCAGGTAACTCACCGGATGCGGCAATTTGTGAGTACATATTCAGACCATCTGTACCCGGAACATTCGCATCAAGATAGTAATCGGGTTTCTTTTTTCGGATTCGGTCGATGCATAAATTCGTTGCAATCCGAAATAGCCACGTTGAGAATTTCCGTTTTTGGTCGAATGTATGAATATTGATATAGGCACGGACAAATGCTTCCTGCGCGATATCTTCTGCCTCTTGTGCGTTACCAAGCATTCTGTAACACACTTGGTATAGACGATGCTGAAATAAAGTCACTACTTCTTCAAATGCATTTTGATCGCCTTTCAAGACTTCATTTATTCGTTTATTGATCAGTTCATCCAATGTATTTCACCCTCCGCTCTATGCGGCTGTCCCTTCTATACGTTTGAAGGTATCGACAGGTTTCATTTTTTTTCATTAATTTTATTTTAACAGATATTGCTAGTTATTTCCACGTCTGTTGATTAACCATTTGCTTGCATAAATCACTAGTGAGAAGGGCTCGAAAACCCCTATTTTCACTAGATCCTACTCGGTTCGCTTACGGCGAACTATTCATGACAGATTTACTTAGTGTCCAAGTGTGTTTAGATTTGACTCCGTCACTCCTAGACACACTTTTTTCAGTAATCATGTTGTGAATAGTTGCCTGTCGCGTTCCTACAACATTCAAGTGAAAAATGCAGTTGTTTTGGAAGAACACACTATTTGTTAAGTGCCAACTATACACATAGCTCCCAGTAGGTGATCATGTTATTCAATGATTATTTTAGTTAATCAACAGGTGTGAAAAAAGCCCATCTAAGTTACTAGACGGGCTTCCAAGAACTGATTAAAGTAGTTTTTCTCCAAACAGTGAGCCCATTAAACCCACCGCAACATCAGCTGTTTTATTCTTCTCATCCAGAATCGGATTTACTTCTACAAATTCAGCCGAAGTAATCATGCCTGAGTCTTCTAGCATCTCCATTGCAAGATGGCTTTCCCGATAACTAATTCCACCCGGCACCGGCGTTCCTACTCCTGGTGTATATAGGGGATCGAGCCCATCTAAGTCAAGGGATAAGTGGACACCATCGACATCACACGAACGGAGATAGGCGAGAGCCTCTTCCATGACCGCAGTCATTCCATAGCGATCGATTTCATGCATCGTGAACACCTTGACACCTTGCTCCTTGATCAATTGACGTTCTTCCGGATCCACAGATCGTGCTCCGATGATTACTACATTCTCCGGCTTTATCTTTCGACCTTCACTATGTATATTAACGAGACTTTCATGTCCTAGTCCAACACTTACAGCAAGAGGCATTCCATGAATATTACCGGAAGGCGATGTCTCTGCAGTATTGAAATCTGCATGCGCATCATACCAGATGACACCAAGGTTTTTATATTTATCCGACAGGCCAGCGAGTGTTCCAATAGCGATGCTGTGATCCCCTCCTAAAACAAGTGGGAATCTGCCTGCTGCCACAACTTCACCAACTTTTCGTGCAAGCTCCGTAGTCGCTTGAATGACTTCATCTAAGTTCTTCAGATTCGAATCGCTCTGTCTTTTTTGTTCCACAGCGCTTACCTGAACATCGCCCTCATCCGTCACCTGATGGCCAATCGATTCAATTCTTCCTACAGCACCTGCATATCGGATTGCGCTTGGCCCCATATCCACCCCACGACGACTTTGTCCAAAATCAAGTGGTACACCAATTAATGAAATATTCAAATGTTGCATACCAAATTACCTCCCCTTATTAATATCTCTAGTATAAGTCCATCGGAAGGTTTGGCTCAACTCAACAGGTATCTGAATATTTATTCGTTTACAAATTTCTCCTCATGAACTGTTCACAGGCGTCGGGAGACGTTGGCTTGCTATAGTAATACCCTTGACCCTCGCGACAACCTAAATTCATTAGGATAACAGCTTGTTCTTCATACTCCACACCTTCCGCAATGACGTTCAAGCCCACGGTATCCGCTAAAGTTACAATAGCCTTAACGATTGCCTGACTATCTTCGTTAAAGTGTATATCTCGCACAAAGGACATATCGATTTTAATCGTATCGGCCGGCAGTTCTTTGATATAACTAAACGTACTATAACCTGTTCCAAAGTCATCGATAGACACCGTAATACCCAATGCCCTTATCTCACGAATTCTTCCCTGCATATCTTCCCGGTCGGCAAATGCACTTTCAGTTAATTCAATTTCAATCAAATTCGCTGTGGCACCCGTCTCATCGAGAATTGCTTTTATTGTATGCAAGATAGTTGGTTCTTCCAATTGCACAGCTGACATATTGATAGCCACACGAAACGATCCATATCCACTATCCTGCCACTTTTTTGCCTGTCCGCACGCTTCACGCAGAACCCATTCACCGAGAGGTATGATGATTTTTGTCTCTTCAGCCACGGGAATGAACTTATCGGGCGGTATCCTGCCAAGATCAGGATGATTCCAGCGCACTAACGCTTCGACACCTATCAAAATCCCCGTCTTCAAGTTCACTTTAGGCTGATAATCAAGGTGAAGATGACCCAGATGAACACTTTTCCTTAATTCATTCTCCAGCAAGATCCGCTCCAATGTTTTGGCCGCTGTTCCGTGCTGATACATCTCACATCCTCCGCCACCATGCGCCCTGGCGATAGAAAGGGCTTTTTCCGCTTTCATTGCAAGCTCTGTAGGTTTTTTAGCATGCTCAGGGTACAAGGCAATCCCCAAACTTAAAGATGGTGTGTGCATTTGGTCCTTTACTTCAATAGGTTCCTCAATATATTGCTGAATTTCTTTTGTCAGCTGTTCAGCGTGTTGTGCATCACGTATGTCTAGCAGAAGGAATGCAAATTCATCACCTGACAGTCTACCAATAATAGTATTATCTTTTAGAACTATCTTTAATCTTTTCGCAATGACAGACAGAATATAATCGCCTACATCATGCCCAAGTGAATCATTTACATAACGGAGACGGTCGACATTCATACAGACAAAGGCTCGATTAGTCCCGCGTTTTTTTGCCATTTCTATTTCTTGATAGAACATTTTCCGAAACGAAGTCCGATTAGGCAAACTGGTCAATTGATCATTATAAGCAAGATCGCGTATCATCCGCTCAGAATCTTTATTTTCAGTGATGTCATAGCGGATGGAAATATATTGATAGGGCTTTCCATTATCATTTAAAAACGGAACTATCGTTGTATCGACCCAGTAATATGATCCATCCTTGGCTTTATTACAGATTTCACCATGCCAAGTATGTCCCCGTCCAATTGTCGCCCACATATCCTTGAAAAATTTCGAAGGATGAAAACCTGAATTAATAATCCGATGGTCGACTCCCACAAGTTCCTCTTCGCTGTATTGCGCTATTTTTGTAAACAGCTCATTCACATACACAATTTTTCCGGTTCGGTCTGTAATAGCAACAATAGCTGACTGATCAAGAGCATAGGCAATGTCTCTCAGTATTTTCTCCGGACTATGATTACCATCGTGACGAGTCAAATCATCTATCATTTTATTATCCACTTGCATAAAATCACTTCTCTCTTAAAAACCTCAAGTCATACCTTCATTTATTTTACATCGAAATAATTCTTTAGGTCCATACGGAGTCTAGTTGAAATAGAAAAAAACCCTTTTCACTTTCGTGAAAGGGTTAATAAAGCTATTTGCAATTCACATGGTTTGGTAAAGCAAGTAAATGGCTGGGGTAGCTGGATTCGAACCAACGAGTAACGGAGTCAAAGTCCGTTGCCTTACCGCTTGGCTATACCCCACTATTAACTAAGGTGTATGTTTTTCAACGCTTTGCGTGTAGACCTTTAGGTAAACTATGTCTAACGCTTCGCGGATAAACCTTGATGTAAACTCTTTTTAACGCTTCGTGTTAAAAAAGTTTTGGTGGTGGGGGGCAGATTCGAACTGCCGAACCCGAAGGAGCGGATTTACAGTCCGCCGCGTTTAGCCACTTCGCTACCCCACCATGTTATTATATGTAGTATCAGATTTAAAACTTCAAGTACATTTAAGGTAAACTATTTTCAACACTTCGTGTTGAAAAAGTTTTAATGACCCCTACGGGATTCGAACCCGTGATACCGCCGTGAAAGGGCGGTGTCTTAACCGCTTGACCAAGGGGCCTTATTCTTAAAGTTCCTCTGGAGCTTCCAACCGGATTCGAACCGGTGACCTCTTCCTTACCATGGAAGCACTCTACCTACTGAGCTATGGAAGCATATGGCTCCGCAGGTAGGACTCGAACCTACGACCGATCGGTTAACAGCCGATTGCTCTACCACTGAGCTACTGCGGAATAATATGTATTCATTTAAACTTGTTCATGTCGTTCAGGACAAACTCCATTATACCAAACAAATAATATTTTTCAAGACCTTTTTTAAAAGTTTGTTTTGTTCCCGACAGCAACTTATATATATTACCACGTCTTTTGCATATTTGTCAACACTCTTTCATAAACTTACGGTAGATTGTGCAAAAAGGGGACAACATATGCGAAACAAGTACATGATCACCGCCATTATTTGCTGCGCGCTCTTCCTGCTCCTTCCCGCTTTACCTAAGCAACTGTCTCTCGTATCCGTGTTCCGCGTAACGGAGGAACCTGCTGCTATTGTACGCGGCGCTAGCGGTTCCGCACTGACCGTAAATATTTCATTCGGGGATGTAGAAGTGGAACAATGGATCCGAGAACTCAGTAAACCTTATCCACTCCTATTCGTCGATATGAATTGGGCTGGGCGTTTTCCCGAAACAGTACAACTCATCAAAGAAAAAAATATTTCTGTCGGGCTTCTCGGGGATAATGGATTAATCTATGATCAAAACACTCCACTATTCATAGAGCAACTTGAGCAGTTCGAAAAAACGTTCGGAGTAAAACCTCTTTGGTTCCGTACAGTTGACGAAGTTTTTCCGGCCACCTTGCATAGTATGCTCTGGGAAGCCGAAATTAATGCACTAGGTTCATCTGTTATTTGGGATGGCGGCGACCTTCCTGCTATCACTAAAGGGGAAATCATTTCTGTCCCCCATCACCGCGATAATCGTGTTGATTTAGCTAAATTAAAAAGGTTAGATAAAGATCGGACCTTTATATCTGTGGAAACTATGTTATTCGGGACAAAGGTGAATGTCAAAAAAATACCCGAATAATCCAATCGCTGCATCTACTCTTATAAGAAAAGCGCAAGGCCCCGTTTAGCCCCGACAGACATAAGCCGGTTAGCGAGGAGGCGTACTTCAGCCCCCGCTGCAAAGTGGCTTATGAACCGAGGGGTTTGCGCCTGGAGTCTAGACACCAATCCAAGTAGATAAAACTTATAGTTTCTTATCTTATAATCGAGTAGGAGGGAGTGATTAACTCCCGACCTCTCACACCACCGTACGTACCGTTCGGTATACGGCGGTTCAATT
>NZ_JADPRZ010000074.1 GCF_017347095.1 Sporosarcina sp. E16_8
CAACGCCTAGAGGCTCGGTCATAAGCAGGTCCGGTTATGCGGTAAAGTGCGCCGCATAGCCAGCCCTTCTTATGCCTGCCGCCTCTAAACAGGCGTTTCCGCTTTTGTTTATTCCTGAATCATTTCACTTTCTTTCAATAAAATCCCGTCATAGCCCATCTGACGAGCAAGTTGGGTAATATGGGGCTGCTCAAGACGGGCAGTGTGGAGAATATCCACTTCCGAAAAGGCGCTGCGAGTCGGGCCGTCGAATAACAACTGTCCGTTACTCATAATAATCGTACGACCAAATGTTTCAGCGACAAAATCCATATCATGCAAAATACAGAGCACAAGTTTACCTTGCGCATGCAACTCGTTGATAATTTCTTTTAGAATCGCCTTACCACGTGCATCTTGCCCCATTGTCGGTTCGTCGAAAATAACGATGTCCGTATCCATTGCAAGAATGGAGGCAACAGCAATCATTTTCCGCTCGGCGAGGCTTAAGTCATAGGGGTTTTCCCCCGCTTTATCTAACAAGCCAACGCGTTTGAGCATTTTCTCTGCATTCACGCGCGCTACGTCAGGCGTTTGTCCAACGTTGAGCGGCCCGAACATTACTTCATCCAAGACATTATTTTTGAAAATCTGGTCATTTGGATTTTGGAAAATGAGTCCGATAATACCCGCGAGTTTTGCCGCGGTCGTGTCTTTCGTATTCGTTCCATTAATGATGATTTCGCCAGAACTTGGCTTTAATAATGCTTTCAACAGCTTGACGAAGGTGGTTTTTCCCGCCCCGTTTTGTCCAATAATGGCTGTAGGTTCACCGCTTAACGTTACGTTAATTCCTCGCAAAATAGGGGTTTCCTTGTTATAGCTGAACTGAAGATTCTTCACGGTAATTTCAGGACCAGCTATTTTTGTTGAAGGGGAGGATTCACTGATTACCCGTATATCCCCACTGGTAATACGACTTGCAGGCATTTCTCCAAGTGAAATCGGATAAAGGCCAGTCAATTCATTTTTCAAATGAAGTGCTTTTGCGACTGTCGTATAAACAGGTGGTTCGACTCCGAAAGTCGATAAATCATCACGCGAAAAGATTTCAGCAGGAGGTCCGGAATCTATCAATTTACCTTCGTGCATAAGGAGAATTCGGTCGGAATAGGCGGCGAGTTTCTCCATTTTCTGCTCGACCATTATAATCGTCATACCTTCTCTCGACAGGTTTTCAACGACGCGGAATACTTCTTCCGAACCACGCGGATCGAGCTGTGACGTTGGTTCGTCGAGTATTAAGATATCCGGTTTCATGGCGATAACGCTGGCGATTGCGACACGCTGCATTTGTCCACCAGATAAGGAGAATGGATTTTTATCCCCTAATGCTTCAATATCGAGGAATTGCATACTTTCTTTAATTCGCCTATGCATTTCGTCGCGAGGGATGCCTAAGTTTTCAAGCCCGAAGGCGATTTCATCGTAAACCGTGAATTTGGCACCAGTCATTTGCGAAAATGGATTTTCAAAAACAAGTCCAACTTTCGCTGTAATATCACTGATTTCATGTGTAAGTACGTCCATGTCGCCAATGAAAACATCACCACCATATGCGCCTTTGAAAAAGTGGGGAACTAAACCACTAAGTGCAAAACATAACGTCGTTTTTCCAGCAGTATTCATGCCTGCTATGCCAACGAATTCACCTTTTTTTACTGCGAATGAAATACCGTCAAGGGCGAAAGTATCGGTGTTCGGGTATTTATACGTTAGATTTTCGACACGGATACTGTTCATAAGACAACCCTCCAGACGATAGCGGCGATTAACGCGATGATAAGTATGATTTTCAAGATGAGACCGTATTTATAATGAAAAGATTCATTCAAAAACGTTTTTGTTCCTTTCGCATTGAATCCGCGTATTTCAAGCGCGATAGACCTTTCACGCGTATCGTTTAATGAATTGAGAACAACTGGAGCGAGAAGCGGAATAAATGATTTGATGCGCGTAAGTAAATTCCCTTCTGTTTCCATGCCGCGTGCTCGCTGTGCATCGGTGATTTTACTTGTCATTGCTAGCATTTGCGGGATAATCTGCAAAACCGACAGAAAAACGTAGCCGATTTTAGGAGACATTCCTTTATTGATAAGTGAATCGACAAGGTCATCCGGTTTCGTCGTCAAAATGAGAACGCCGAACGCACACACCATATTAATAATACGAAGGGTGAGTAGCAATGCAAATGCGAATCCTTCCTTATAGATAGGAAGTGGTCCAATTTCAAAAAGAAGTGTCGCGCGGTCTGGATGGAAGAAACCTTGAACGATGATGATGGAAATAATCAACAGCAGGCTGACACCAATAACCGGCAAAATGTATGTGAACACTTTGCCGGTAAAGAGTAGAAGGAGCGTAAATGCCAAGACACAGATGACGAATAAATGAGTCGGAAGGATATAGGTCAATGCGATTGATAGGAAGACAAATAAGAGCTTAGTAAGCGGATCGATATTGTGGATGAACGAATCCTTATCTACATACAGTGTCATGTTTTTCACGGGAATCCTCCTAGCCTATAATCTGTTGTAAGCGGCCCGATTAACCAGGCCGCTTACATTGTCCTTAAAGACGTTCTATTTCTGAACGGTTGTCGTACATATGCGTCAAATTTTTAGGCAATCCTTTGAAGAGAAGGAAACTGATTAGAACTGTCGCCATTTTATCAGGCACGTCAACGACAATGCTGTCTGCGAATGATGCAAACCAAAGCGGCATATCTTGTGCCATCATTGTTGCGAAAAGTGCATCACCCCATACATTCCCGGTTTGCCCACCCCAAAACATGATATTAAGTGGAGTTGAGACTGTGGCGGCGATTAAGCCAACGACAAGTCCAAGTACAAGTGCTTTTCCAACGTTTGCTATCCATCCTTTATACGCCATAATCCCCACGACAAGACCAATGACTGCGGATGTAATTGCATAAACGAATGAAATCGGATCGGCAGTGAAGCCGTATATAATATTGTTAACAATCCCTGCAATGGCACCGATAATCGGACCCGCTAGCATACTAGCAAGTACTGTACCAATTGAGTCGAGCCATAGCGGTAATTTAAGCAGACCAGCAAACAACTTACCAAGGTAGTTTATGCCGATAGCTGCTGGAATAAGGACAAGAGCGGCAGTCGTGAAATGGAGTGACCACATGCTGTTTTTTTTCATGAATTCGTACCTCCTTTTTTTATCCCGTATTAACGGGCAGTCAGACGCCCACCTAATTGAAGATTAACTTTATCATATGAGGCGTAAACCCCAAATGACACAATGAAAGACTAGGTGTCTTGACAGGTGTCGATTCAATTATAACTTACATTTGGCTTGAAGAATAGATAGAATTTTGACTGGGATGAAAAAAAGTTGGAGATTATGTGTGCAATAGAATGAACTGTCCTACAAAAATAGTTAAAATTCTATGACAGACTCCAAACTATCGCAATGTAAAAAAACAGCTTTCCCACGAATAGGAAAGCTGTTAAGTATCAATTAAGCTGATTAAAACGTTTGAAACCTGTGAATTTATCTTTCCAGTAAACTGAATTAATTGAAGTGATTTCAACTTTTTGCGAAGCGGCATGTATGAAGTTACCATCACCTAAATAAATTCCAGCATGCGAAATGCCACTGCGGTATGTATTTTCGAAAAACACTAAATCGCCCGGTATAGGCTCGTCCACACTAAAAGAATTGGTATGCATACCAATTGTATCAAGTCTTGGCATTTTAAGTCCTGCCTCGTTAAATACATAATAAATGAACCCGCTGCAGTCAAAGCCTTCTTTAGTTGCGCCAGACCAAACATAAGGTGTGCCCAAAAGTGGAAGTGAAACTTCAACGGCATTGACTAATACCTTTTTAGAGGGAAGATTCAAGTCTTTTGGTTTCACAGTTGTTGCAACGGCATTCTTCCATGAGTTAGTAGAAGAAGTCTCTTTTACTACAGTGGACACTTTCGTACTTGCTGTTTTTACTGCGACTGAATTGACTGCTCCTGATTTTTGACTAACCGCAACTTTTGCAGAAACGGCTAATTTTTGATTGGTTTTAATCGAATCGGAAGCAAGGCTGTTTAGACTTTTCAGTTCATCCACAGTTAACTTATGCTTTGTAGCAATTTGCCATAGCGTGTCTCCGGGCTTGACGGTGTATGAATCAGTTGCTGCATTCGCGCTCCCGACTGAGATAAACGTCGCTAGGGCAAACGTCGCCAACACTGAAAAAGCTCTCTTTTGCATCTATTTTCCCCTCTCCACGACAAACAGTTCTATATATGTATTCTATCTGATTAATAGAACTAGAACAATAGACTGTTAAATTACATTTGTGTTACAGATAGATTACGAGAGTGTTGCGAAGGGTTTTTTATTCCAATAGATATATAAGAATGAGTGCATTCAAACTACCCTAAAGAAAACAACGCCGTTTGGAATCCAAACGGCGTTGTTTTCTAATCCACCTGAATCGAAATATGCCGAAATTCATTGACATCAAATAACCCAGTATCCGTCAATTTCAGTTCGGGAATGACAGGTAAACTTAAGAATGACAAGGTTAAAAATAAATGAAAATCTAATTCTGGATGAAGTTCATGCAATGCACTATGCAACTTGTCTAGGTCTGCAACAGTTTCTGCTGCGGGACGATCTGTCATTAACCCAGCTATCGGCAATGCAAGTGAAGCGAGCACTTTTCCTTCATTTACAATAACGAATCCGCCTTGCATATGTTGTAATTCTTTAGCGGCAATTAACATATCTATGTCATTTACGCCGAGAACAATGACATTATGTGAATCATGAGCAACAGTTGTGGCGACTGCTCCACACTTTAACCCAAAACCATTCACAATGCCTAATCCGATTGTTCCAAGTCCATGATGGCGTTCAATGACGGCGAGTTTTAATAAATCCTGTTGGACATTTTGTATGAATAAACCGTTTTCAATAGGGACTTGCATTACTTTCTTATTCGTCATCAACTGATCCGGAATGATTTCCATGACATGAGCGAGACCTTTATTAGTAAAGGGAATTGCGAAATCATCAACGGTTAATTCAGGAAGATGAACAGTTTGTGTAATTCGGGACGATGGTTCGTTCATCTCTTGTCGAGGACTAAGCATTTGCCCGTTCTCAGCCACTTTAACTCCATCTTTCCAGACAGACAGCGCACGGAAGTTTTCTAGGTCATCAATCATCACTAAGTCAGCAATGAATCCTGAAGCGATTGCACCTTTATTGTCCAAACGATAGCATTCTGCGGCGTTAATAGTCGCGAGTTGAATCGCTTGCAGTGGGTCCATGCCTTCTTGAATCGCAAGACGGATGGCGTGATCGATACTCCCTTCATCCAATAACTCGTCCAAATGCTTATCGTCTGTACAAAAGAGAAATCGGCGCGCATTATGTGCTGTTACAGCAGGCAGGAGAGCACGTAAATTTTTTGCTGCAGACCCCTCGCGAATTAACACATGCATTCCTTGTGAAACGCGGTCCAATGCTTCTTCCGCAGTGACGCATTCATGATCGGTATGAATACCGGCGGCGCGGTAGCCGCGAATCTGATCGGCATTAAGTCCAGCGCAGTGCCCATCGATAATTACATTTGCTTGCTGTGCCATGAGCAACTTATCGACGATTTCGGATTCAGCATTTAATACAGACGGGAAGTCCATTACTTCTGCCAACCCTAAGACGGATTCATTGGCAAAAAAGGGCTGTAAATCTGAAGCTCTCAAAGTTGCGCCGGCATGCTCAAATGGTGTCGCGGGGACACTTGAAGGAAGCATAACGAATATATCCATTTTACATTCAGAGGCGTCGTCAATCATAAATTGAATCCCTTCCGCACCTGCAACATTGGCGATTTCATGGGGATCAGTGATGACAGTTGTTACACCGTGGGGAAGCAAGACCCGACTAAATTCAGAAGGTGTAACGAGCGATGATTCGATATGGATATGGCCGTCAATTAACCCTGGTATAACAAACCGTCCATTCGCATCTTCCGAATGAGCGGCTTCAAATAATCCATGTTCATCAACGGCAATGATAACTCCGTTTGTTATGACGATATCAGCATAAATCCAACGCAACGAAAAAACATCGGCAACCTGTGCATTGCGTATAATGAAATCTGCTCGTTGCTTACGTTGGGACGTAAGGATTTGCATTGCTAGTTGTTCTTTCGTGTGAACCATATGATTAACTCCCTTATTGAGGTTTCTTCATATTATACGGATAGTTGTCGAAATAGGATAGAAATTGTGTTTTAACCAGCACTTGTGAAGATTGCTGAACTAAGTTATATTCCTGCTAAACCAGTGGTCAAAAAGGCGACGTTGAAATGGAAGGCTGACAAAGAATTGAAGGCAAGTAAGGAAAACACGACAACAAAACGATAGATAATTTTATGGCAATATAAAAACCGACTCCCATTTTAGTGAGAGTCGGTTCCTTCTATTAAAACGAGTACTGTTTCAATAAACCTTCTAATTTTAGTGCAAGACCAATAGTACCTTTAACTTTAAGTTTACCCATCATAAAGGCGGCGGTCGAATTCAAGTTGCCAGCAAGTAGCTTCTTGAAATCTTTCACACTCATTGTTAGTGCGCAATCCACTTCACCGGGATCACCGGTAATCGTTACGGCTTTGCCATCTGCTAATGTTAAGCCGTATAGACCGCCATCTTCACCGGATAAATTGAATGAATAGGTGAGAGTCATCCCTTTAATTGGATCCGGTTCCCCGTTTAATCTCTCATCGATTTCAAGCCAAATAGCTGTCATCGTCATATCGTCAAAATTCATCGTCATTGGACAACATCCTCCTTTATACTGAATGTTCATTCAGTATAACTGAAATCGAAATGAAAAGTAGGAACCTTCTGAGAACTAAATCCGCTTCTTAAACAACGGGCTTAGAACTACACCAATAAGTGCACCGACAATAGCCGGTACAAGCCAACCAATTTGCTGTTCATAGAGCGGAAGATGGGCAAGTACATCATTGACAGGCTTAATGTCGATTCCAGCCCCTTTTAATCCGTCAAAGATACTAACAAAAGCAGTTGCCAGAAGCGCCAAGATATAAACAATTGGCTTTCTACCAAACGATTTGTCGATGAATGACATTAGCATCAGAACAATTGCTAGCGGGTAGATCGTAAGCAGAACTGGAATGGAAATTGAAATAAGTTGTGTCAATCCAACGTTTGCAATAATTGCACTGAATCCCGCGAAAATGAAGACATATGTCTTGTATGAATTCCGCGGAAATACATGTTCAAAATACTGTGCACAAGCTGAAACGAGACCAATTGATGTTGTCAGACAGGCAAAAATAATTGTCATTGCTAGAATCATCGTCCCGTATGGTCCGTATAAGACGGTAGATGCGAGTGCAAGAACTGCGCCTCCATTGTCCTGTATTCCGATAGCATCGACGCTAGTCGCTCCGATGTACCCGAGTGAAATGTAAACGAGTGCTAATCCAGTAGCCGCGACAAGACCAGCGAAGACCATGGCTTTCATGACAGCGCGACTTTCTGTTACGCCTTCTGCTTTAAGTGCATTGATAATGACGATGCCGAATACAAGTGCTGCGATGACATCCATCGTTAAGTATCCTTCAACAAAGCTACGGAAAAAAGCATTAGTTGCAAAAGTATCGTGTGCTTGTCCGATATCTCCCATAGGTGACACGAAACTCTTCACTGCGAGTGCTCCAATAACTAGGAATAATATTGGCGTCAACACCTTACCAATGCGGTCGACGAGTTTCGCAGGATTCAGCGCGAGTGTCACTGTGATGATAAAGAAGGCAATCGTAAATAATAAAAGTGGCCAATTTGAGTCGGAAATACTATCAGGCAAAAATGGGACAACGCCAATCTCATATGAAACGGTGGCCGTTCGCGGAATGCCGAAAAATGGACCAATCGCCATATAGACAATCATCGTAAAGGCAACTCCAAAATAAGGGTTAACACGACCTGCGATGGTTTCTAAGCCGCCACCCGCATTGGCGATTGCAAGGATTGCAATAAGAGGTAACCCGACTCCTGTAATCAGGAATCCAATCATCGCGATGAAAAGTTCCTCTCCTGCCATTTGTCCAAGAAGCGGTGGGAAAATAATATTACCCGCACCGAGGAACAATGCAAAGAGCATAAGCCCTATAACGAAATTTTTCTGTATAGACAAGTAAACTGCAACTCCTTGATAGAATAATGTAACAAAACTTACTATCTTTTATTATAACCGAAAAAAGGGGCAATCGTCTAATAAATTCGACATTATGGTGAAAATATTGTCGAATCTTGTAATAAGATGTAGGAGGTTTGCGTATGGATTGCTTATCTGCTTAAAATACATATAACTCGACAAATTATTATTTACTTTAGTGTTGTGTAAAATGAATAAAATTATGATTTATTATTTACAAAATTATAAAATGTTTACGACCTGGTCCTAAACGTGTAAAATGAGGAATGGCTAGTATAATCAGGGGGTAATACAATGGAACAAGTGCAATTTATGCGTAATTTAATTATCGAAACACCTTCAGTGCCGGGTAACTTCGCGAAAGTCGCGTTAGCTATCGGACAATTAGATGGAGATATAGGTGATATTCAAACCATAAAAGTGGGTACATTATCAACGATTCGTGATATTTCAATTCAATGTTCAAGTGAAGCACAATTGTTGCAAATCGTCGAAGCAGTTAACCAAATCGGCGATGGCATTAGTGTTCAGGCTATAACGGATGATGTATTGCAAGCACATGAAGGCGGCAAGATTCATATGAAAGGCCGTATGGAAATCCGTTCGCTTGGTGATTTGCGACGTGTCTATACACCAGGCGTTGCTAACGTTTGTGAACTTATCAAGAATGATCCGGAGCAGGCGAAATATTTCACAGGAATCTCGAACACTGTCGCGATCGTTACTGATGGCACAGCGATTCTGGGTCTTGGAAATATCGGACCTGTCGCTGGAATGCCAGTAATGGAAGGGAAAGCTGTGTTATTCGATCAATTCGCAGGGATAAGTGGTATTCCTATCTTGCTTAATACGAGCGATCCAGATGAGGTTGTAGAAACAATCAAACATATTCAGCAAGGGTTTGGCGGAATATTGCTCGAGGATATTGGATCGCCGCACTGTTTCGAAATTGAAGAGCGGTTGAAAGCAGAACTTTCGATTCCAGTCATGCACGATGATCAGCATGGTACAGCAGTTGTCACATTGGCATCCGTAATTTCAGCTTGTCAACAAACAAACGTTTTGCTTTCAGATGCGGTTGTTGGGCAAATTGGCCTTGGCGCAGCTGGTCTAGCAATCAGCCGTATGCTAATGAATTACGGTGTGAAGGAAATGCGTGGTATCGACCGTAATGAAGTCGCGCGTCAGAGGCTTGCTGATCACGGCGGCACCGTCATTGATTCACTTGAAGAACTAATGGCAACATGTGACATTATCGTAGCCACAACAGGCGTTGCAGGACTTATCAAACCAGAAATGGTACGGAAAGGTCAAATTATCTTGGCTTTGTCCAATCCAAACGCTGAAATTACGCCGGAAGACGCACTTGCAGCAGGCGCGGCATTTGCGGCAGATGGCCGTCTTGTTAATAATATCTTAGGCTTCCCAGGTATTTTCCGCGGTGCACTCAATGCGCACGCAAAGGAAATTACCTATCCGATGCTAATTGCAGCTGCACTCGCGATTGTCGACAGCACGAAACCGGGTGATCTTGTCCCGCATCCGCTCGATCCGAACGTCCATCTCAATGTAGCCGCAGCGGTTGAACGGGTTGCGAATAACTTGTAATTGATAGAGGCCTCTTACCTGGTAGAAATGAACCGGGTTAGAGGCTTTTTTTTATGGAGAAGAGTAGGTTGGAGATTGCTAGGATGGTTTTGTTGGAGTGTGCAACAAACAGGGTAGTGTCCAACCAATTCGCTGGAGTGTGCAACGAACCTGGTGAAGTGTCCAACAAACTCGCTGGAGTGTGCAACGAACTTGGCGAAGTGTCCAACGAACTCGCTGGAGTGTGCAACCAACTTGGCGAAGTGTCCAACGAACTCGCTGGAGTGTGCAACGAACAGGGTAGTGTCCAACAAACTCGCTGGAGTGTGCAACCAACCCGGTGAAGTGTCCAACCAACTCACCAAAGTGTACAACAAACAGGGGAGTGTGCAACCAATTCGCTGGAGTGTGCAACCAACTTGGCGAAGTGTCCAACGAACTCGC
>NZ_JADPRZ010000075.1 GCF_017347095.1 Sporosarcina sp. E16_8
ATTGAGATTCTCAAGGTTTTAATTATGTCCCAGGAGGGATTCGAACCCCCGACCGACGGCTTAGAAGGCCGTTGCTCTATCCAGCTGAGCTACTGAGACAACACAGTCACACCAACAATTTGAGACGTTTTTAAACTCTACTAGGAATTCGGTCAAATTACGTTTTTAGACCGAAACTATCTTTGAACCAATGATAACATTATACAAGCCTATTGCAAAGCTCAGTTCGTTTCGTTAGCAACTTCAATTCGTGTGGGTATATGAGGTCACCTTTATATAGGAAGATACCCTACCTCAATATTGGAAACTACGCCCCCCTATTTCCTTATAAGCTCTGTTTGCGCTCATAAGGAGAAACAATGAAAGCAAGTCAACATCAAAGCATAGGAACGCTCACAGGATGTTCCCAGATGTCATTATTTGTTTTGACAATACAAATAAAAAAACGAGATAAACACTTGGTTTACCTCGCCTCATTGCTACTCGTATTCTCATGCTTCTCAACCGCCTGAACTTGCTCTATACGCTCTTTTGAACTCACCTGAGCAATTTACATTTGCCTTCGTAGGAGCGCTCATAAGCTATTCTCCGACCTTGCACTTGCCCTATCAATGTTCTACCTGCTCATGTAAAAGAAGGATTTTACTTTAATCCTCTTTAAATATTCAAATTATAATATATTGAATACTTAAACAAGTGTTCTACCGTCACTAATTCTAAAATAGCCTTTTGCCATTGGTCTATTTTTGATAATTTTGAAGATATATCTTCCTTTTATTTATCTGTTTGTTTTTGCTTCTTTTCCAAATACTCCGCACGTATTTTTTCAAGTTGCTGCTTTTTATCAAATTTGGCAGGCTTGTTTTTTTCATGATAATTTGTCACAGCTGCCTTACCTTTGTTATCCAATTGATATTTCCCCACTTTGTTCACCTACTTTTCTTGTCTTTAAAGAGAATCTATTCAACAAATATAATATACCTTATTTTACTGAAGTAAACCTTATTAGTGTACTGCTAACCTTGCATACATCAGTATAACATTAAAAACTTAGTAAAATAAATTATTGCCAAATGGGATTCATTTACTATTTTTTATCTTCTTTCATTTATTAATAATTCCTACAAAAAAACCTTGAATGAGTTGTTAGTCATTCAGACATTCCTGGTAAAAGGACGGATGGCATTACCACCTGCTCCTTTAAATTGTTCCTCCATCTGCACTAGACCCTTACTGGTTCCTAAAACTTCCGAAAAGAGCTTGTAGTGGGCGGTAGTTGCTTTCACCCCTTTAATAGAATTGGTAAGCTCTTTACTGTCAGTGTGAAATCCACATCAAATAATCCTGTCTTTTTCGTCATAATAAAAAATCCTCCATTCAATTGAATTGGAAGATAATTTCGTGTCTTATTATACGTAAATGTTAGGGTACAAAAAAGGGATTCTGCACCAGTGACCGAAGCCCCGACCGAATCCCTAATTCGTCTCAAACCCTGTCATATCAAGGCTTGAACTGTGTCTTAATTATGTCCCAGGAGGGATTCGAACCCCCGACCGACGGCTTAGAAGGCCGTTGCTCTATCCAGCTGAGCTACTGAGACGTGCGTTTCAAACTTGCTTTCATTCCCTAAGGACAATACTTAGTATATATTGCTTAAGGAATAAAGTCAACGCTTTTTTAAATCTTTTTTATTTCCATGAAATCTACTGTTTCCGACGCCATATTCTTGAATGTTACACGCACCGTTTCGTCCCACTCCACTACAGCATAACTCGCTTCTTTCCCGCCCCGGGGTTGCATTGTACTCCCCGGATTCAAGAACAGAACTCCGTCTTTCATCTCAGCACCATACAAATGCGAGTGGCCAAACAGAACGATATCTGCCCCACATTCTTTTGCATAATAATAAAGCCCTATCAACGATTGTTTCACATCATGCTCATGGCCATGGACAGCTAGGACCGTCTTCCCCTCTATCTCGACCACAACGGACGCTGGGAACCTAGAATCCCTGTCACAGTTTCCACGAACTTTGTGCATTGTATGTAAAACTGAATCATCAAATGACAGTTCACTATCGCCGCAATGGAAAGTCGCGTCCGCAGAAAGTGTAGAAACGGCTTTCACCGTTTCTTTATCTCCATGCGAATCACTCATAACAACAATCTTCATTCTGAATCACCTACACCCGTCATAATGTGTGGTAATTTAAGTTTCAACTGGGCTAACGCCGCTCCCCTGTGTGAAATCTTGTTTTTCTCTTCAGCTGACAACTCTGCCATTGTTCGATTTAATGCCGTCACGAAAAAGATTGGATCATAGCCGAAACCGTTTGACCCTTGCCGTTCAGTACGAATCAAACCTTCACAGCTGCCTGAAAACGTTTCTGTTTTCAAACCTGGTCCAGCTACCGCCAGTACACAGCGGAATCTAGCACTACGATTACCCACAGAAGCCGTTTCTAGCTCCTGTAGTACTTTGTCGATATTTGCATCATCATTCTTCACTACGCCCGCGTAACGCGCGGAGTAGACGCCTGGTGCACCGCCAAGCGCTTCGATTTCAAGTCCACTGTCATCCGCGATAACGATTTTACCAAGAAGGCGTGCCACGGTCTCTGCTTTCAGAATCGCATTCGCCTCAAATGTATCGCCCGTCTCTTCTACATCGATATTCCCTTCGATATCATTCAATGTAAGAACTTTTACACCCAGTGGTTTGAACAGCGCTTCAAAATCTTTTGCCTTGCCCATATTATTCGTGGCGATCAATACTTCCTTCATGATTCACCTTGCCCTTTCGGTTTGATCAACTGTGAAATAAGTCCAAGCGCTTCTTTTTGCACTTCGACTAATTGGTTAATCCCTCCTTCTGCAAGTTCCACTAGACCGTTCATCTCAACGCGCGTAAATGTCGATTCTTCGCCTGTTCCCTGAAGCTCGACGAAAGCACCAGCCCCAGTCATAACAACATTCATATCGACAGCAGCCGAGGAATCTTCAATGTAGTCAAGGTCAAGAATGAGTTCTCCCTCAACAGTCTTCCCTACACTTGTTGCAGCAAGGAAATCAGTTATTGGGAACTTAGCTAATCCTTTTTCAATGTGCAGTTTCGAGATCGCCATTGCAGTTGCAACGAATGCACCCGTAATCGAAGCAGTACGTGTACCACCATCTGCTTGGATAACGTCACAATCAACCCAAATCGTCCGTTCACCAAGCGCCTCTAAGTCTATGACGGCGCGCAGAGCACGGCCTATTAAGCGCTGTATCTCCATCGTACGTCCGCTGACCTTACCTTTTGAAGCTTCACGTTGCGTTCTTTGTCCAGTAGCGCGTGGCAACATGGAATATTCTGCTGTTATCCAGCCTTTTCCGCTATTACGTAAAAAATGGGGAACACGCTCTTCTATAGATGCTGTGCAAATCACCTTCGTATTTCCGACCGTAATAAGAACAGAACCTTCGGGGTGAATTAAATAATCCGTTTCTATTGTTACCGGCCTAATCATGTCGGCCATTCTTCCATCATGTCTCATATCATGTACCCTCCATCATTCAGATTGCGCATTCATCTTATCATAACTCATTTCATATACGCAAAAACCCGGATGTCCAAATCTGGACATTCCGGGTTTTTCATAATTCAATATAGCTAACATCAGGCTTTTCTATCGACAACCAGTCTTCAACAATTCCTTGGAAAGTTTCCGACGCGCCTGTTGTATAAAAAACAGGCGCCACTCTGCTATCAGCGATGCGTTCAATGCCGTTAGAAAGTAGAATACGTTCAACATCACATACTGTTTCTACCGCTGATGAAATGATCTTTACATTATTCGGTAGCGAAGTTGTAATATACTGCTGCAATAACGGGTAATGTGTACATCCCAATATCGCTGCATCAAAATCTTCACCCTCGAGTGCACGCAGCGTACGGTCAACAATGACGCCTGCAATTTCTGATTTATACTGACCACTTTCGACAATTGGAACAAATTCAGGACACGCAAGTGAGTAAACCATCGCATTCGGTGAAAGAACATGGATTGCATCATCATAAGCGCCACTTTTAATTGTTCCCGTAGTCCCAAGTACAGCGATTTTCCCCGTCTCGGACGCATTAACTGCAGCCCGTGCACCTGGCGCGATAACGCCGATGACAGGAAATGAAAATCGTGCTCGGATATCATCGAGTGCAACAGCTGTAGCTGTATTGCAAGCAATGACAAGCATTTTTATCCCCATTTTGGAAAGTGCCGATGCCATCTCCATTGTGAACTCCCGGACTTCGTCAATTGGCCGGGGACCATATGGACACCGGGCATCATCTCCTATGTAGACGATTTGTTCATGTGGTAGTCGATTGAGCATCTCTTTAACTACGGTTAGTCCGCCGACGCCCGAATCAATTACTCCAATTGGTGCTTCCACTAATATCCCTCAATCCTTTTTCATCTCTTGATGTAGTTTACTCAGTAAATCTGAGAAACCCTTCACTTGTTGTTCATCGAAGTCTACCAACACGGAATTCAAATAATGCCGGCGTTTATCTATTACTTCTTCGATTACCCGTTCACCTTCGCTGAGAAGATGAATTCGTACAACACGGCGATCTTGATCATTGCGGACACGCTTCACAAGCGAGTTCTTCTCCATCCGATCGACCAAATCAGTCGTAGTACTGAATGCAAGGAACATCTTGTTCGACAAATCCCCAATCGTCATATCTCCATGTTCAAATAGCCACTGTAAAGCAACGAATTGAGGTGGGGTGATTGTATAATTGCTAAGAATTCTACGACCTTGTTGTTTGATGATTGCTGCAATATATCGTAATTCTTTCTCCATATGCGCAACTTCATCTGTATATTGAATTTTTGGTGGGTTATTTTCCATCAACTAAACCAGCTCCCTGAAAACAATTACTGTTTACCTATTGTCCCCCTTTTCGACACTTATGGCAATACCTAATAAATTGATGGAAAAAAACGTTAAAAAATAGCTGTTTGAGGACTGCATGATGCAGGTCAAACAGCTACTGTTGCAGGGCATCAATCACTAACACTCAGTTATGATCGCCCTTTCATTACTTACACTTGCTTCAACGCAATTGCAATTCTCCCAACCGCAACAATTCAATTACCGCTTGTGCTCTTCCAGAAACACCCAGTTTTTGAATTGTGTTCGAAATATGGTTGCGAACAGTCTTTTCGCTGATTCCGAGCCGCCCCGCGATATCTTTTGTCGTTTGATCTTCAACGAGCAGATTAAAAATTTCTCGTTCTCTTGCCGTAAGCAAAGAACGGTTTTTAGAGTCCTCTATCAAGACGCGCCCTCCTATCCACTTTCACTTTAAAATATGTGAAGAAGCGTCGAGCTGTGCCGGCTACATCATTATTTAGTTTACAAAGAGTATTTTCTCCTCTTCAGACCACGGAATACCTTTGCCCGTCTGCCTGCCAATCTGAACCATTGTACCCCGTCCAGTGAAGACGATTTCATCTTTGTCGTTCTTACCCATGTAGTGAATATCGACGGAGCTGTTGCCGACTGTGGCAATTTTAACGAATACTTCAAGCTTTTCATCAAAAAAAACTTGCTTCACAAAATCACATTGAAGATCAGCAACGACCGGAAAAGAAGCTCCCTTTGGATCAAGCCAGTTATTCATAAGCCTTATTTCTTTTAAAAACTCAATCCTCGCAAGCTCAAAATAAATAAACGGTACCGTGTTGTTCAAATGACCATACATGTCCGTCTCTGAAAAACGAACGGATACAGGTACAGAAAATTTGAATTCCGATGCCCATGTTGATAAATCCTTTATGTATACTGCTCTCATCTAGTAACATCTCCCCGAATAAAATGAATACTCATTCACTCTACCAAATATCTCCTGATAAATGAAGCCCACTATATATTTCACACTACTTTTTTAGAATTAACTAGGTGGTATAACGAACAAATCTAGCGAAGAAGCGACAAAGCGGTATCGGAAGAACACCCCATTCGCTAAGTGCCGACTATATAAACAAAAAAAGCCCCGCTGAGGCATAATGCCGTAGCGGGGCAAGAGACTGAAATCAGTCTACCATTTGGTCACTTCCGAAGAAGTTTTTGAACATTTGTACGTTCGTTGCACGGTTCATCGCTGCAATCGAAGTAGTCAAAGGAATTCCTTTTGGACATGCAACAACACAGTTTTGTGAGTTACCGCATTCGCCAATTCCACCGTCTGTCATAATCGTCGCCAGACGTTCGTCTTTGTTCATTGCACCTGTAGGATGCGTATTGAACAGGCGGACTTGTGACATAAGTGCAGGTCCCATGAAGTTCGAATTATCGTTAACGTTCGGGCATGCTTCAAGACATACGCCGCACGTCATACATTTTGAAAGTTCATATGCCCATTGACGTTTACGCTCAGGCATACGAGGTCCTTCACCAAGGTCATATGTGCCGTCAATCGGAACCCATGCCTTGATTTTTTTCAACGAATCAAACATGAATTCTCTGTCAACAATCAAATCGCGAACGACTGGGAATGTCTTCATTGGTTCAAGTTTAATCGGTTGTGTAAACTGATCCACAAGTGCTGTACAAGATTGGCGTGGACGTCCGTTGATAACCATCGAACATGCCCCACAGACCTCTTCCAAACAGCTCATTTCCCAGTTAACTGGTGTTGTTTGCTTACCTTCTGCATTGACCGGGTTACGACGAATTTCCATTAAAGCAGAAATGACGTTCATATTCGGTCTATATTCTAATACAAAACTTTCCCAATAAGGTTGTGATTCAGCAGTATCCTGACGTCGAATTTCAAAACGGACCGTTTTCTGCGCAGTCTGCTGCTGAAGATCCTTTACTGCTGTAGTGTTCTCGCTCAATTAAATCAATCTCCTTTCTTCGCGGAGTAATCGCGTGTACGTGGTGGAATCAAGGAAACATCGACTTCTTCATAATGGAAGATTGGAGCAGAATGTCCATCGAATTTCGCCATCGTCGTTTTCAAGAAGTTTTCATCATCACGATTCGGGAAGTCCGGTTTGTAATGGGCTCCACGGCTTTCGTTACGGTTCAGTGCACCAAGTGTGATAACACGTGCCAAGTATAGCATGTTTTTCAACTGGCGCGTAAATGTTGCGCCTTGGTTCGACCAAAGTTGTGTATCCGTAATATTGATGTTTTCATAACGTTTAAGAAGCTCAACGATTTTATCGTCTGTCGCTTGTAGTCTGTCATTGTAACGAACTACTGTTACGTTATCAGTCATCCATTCGCCAAGTTCTTTATGAAGAACATAAGCGTTTTCAGTACCGTTCATTTTAAGCGTATCATCCCACTTCTGCTGCTCCTCTTTCACTGCTGCGTCGAAGATTGTAGAAGGAAGGTCCACTACAGAACGTTTTAAACCCTTCATATATTTTATAGCATTTGGTCCTGCGACCATACCGCCATAAATTGCTGAAAGGAGTGAGTTTGCGCCAAGACGGTTTGCACCGTGCTGTGAATAATCACATTCCCCTGCCGCGAACAAACCTGGGATACTTGTTTGCTGATCATAATCGACCCATAGTCCGCCCATTGAATAGTGAACAGCTGGGAAGATTTTCATCGGTAATTTACGTGGATCATCGCCTGTGAATTTCTCATAGATTTCAATGATACCACCAAGCTTAATGTCAAGTTCTTTTGGATCCTTATGCGAAAGGTCCAGATACACCATGTTTTCACCGTTGATACCTAACTTTTGGTTAACACAAACATCAAAGATTTCACGTGTTGCGATATCACGCGGTACTAGGTTACCGTAATCTGGATACTTTTCTTCAAGGAAATACCAAGGTTTTCCGTCTTTATAAGTCCAAACACGTCCACCTTCACCACGCGCCGATTCACTCATAAGACGCAGTTTATCGTCTCCCGGAATTGCTGTTGGGTGAATTTGGATGAACTCACCATTTGCGTAGTGTGCTCCTTGCTGATAAACGATCGAAGCAGCAGAACCTGTATTGATGACAGAGTTTGTCGTTTTCCCAAAAATGATTCCGGGTCCGCCTGTTGCCATAATAACTGAGTCGCCCTTAAATGCTTGGATCTCCATTGTTTTCATGTTTTGCGCTTTAATACCGCGACAAACGCCTTCTTCATCAAGAATGACACCAAGAAATTCCCAATGTTCGTATTTCGTGACAAGTCCAGCAACTTCATGACTTCGAACTTGTTCGTCTAGTGCATATAAGAGCTGCTGCCCTGTAGTCGCACCTGCGAAAGCCGTACGGTGATGCATTGTACCTCCGAAACGTCGGAAATCCAGAAGTCCTTCTGGCGTACGGTTGAACATAACGCCCATCCGGTCCAATAGACTGATAATTCCTGGTGCTGCATCCGTCATTGCTTGTACCGGTGGCTGGTTTGCAAGGAAGTCACCGCCGTATACAGAGTCATCGAAATGGATTGAAGGCGAGTCGCCCTCCCCTTTCGTATTTACTGCACCGTTGATGCCACCTTGTGCACATACAGAGTGGGAACGTTTAACCGGAACAATTGAGAATAAGTCAACCGGCGTACCATCTTCAGCCGCTTTGATAGTTGCCATCAGGCCGGCTAGTCCACCGCCGACGACAATCAATCTGCTTTTTGCCATTATTGTTTCACTCCTCAAATTATAGGTGATCTCATATTTAAATAATTAATTTGCTATATATATTGAAATAAAGAATTCCGTCGAATCCGCTTCGGCGCTCGGGGATGCCTCCCGCCCTAAGGCAAGCTAGCTTCGCCGCCAGTCTTTGGGCATCGGCTCCCCTTCGTTAGGCGCCTTCGCTTAATTTATATAGGTATTCATTTGTTCAACATATATATTAAACGAAAGCAAGTAATGCTTGTACACCGATTACGGATAGAATTAGGAATATTGCCATCGAAATATACGTTACGATGGTTTGTGAACGTGGAGATTGTGTAATTCCCCAACTTACTAGGAATGACCAAACGCCGTTCGCCAAGTGGAATGTAGCTGCTAGGACACCTGCAATATAGAATGCAAGCATTAATGGATTCGATAAGATGTCAGCCATCATATCGAAGTCCACGTCAGCTCCCAATGCTTTTTGAACTCTTGTTTGGAAGATGTGCCATGCAATGAAGATTACAAGGAATACGCCAGTAATACGTTGCAGCATGAACATCCAGTTACGGAAAGTCCCGTAACGCTGTACGTTGTTTTTCGCTGTGAAAGCTATGTACACACCATAGAACGCATGGAACATAAGTGGGATGTAGATGATGAACCATTCTAAAAACAATACGAATGGTAAGTTCCCCATGAAATCGGATGCAGCATTGAATGCCTCTGGGCCACGTGTGGCAAAGTGGTTAATCACTAAGTGCTGGGCAACAAAAAGCCCCACTGGAATGATTCCGAGCAGTGAATGAAGACGACGCAAATAAAAATCTGATTCTCTCGACAAGTCTTTTACCCTCCTTTATTAACTGAGTCCTTCAGTGCTCCTCTGTCATCATTTAGACATGAAGCGACCGTTGACGACGTACCTCTTCGTGGTACAATATTATGACATAACCATTGTACTCCTCCGTTTTGAAGAGGTCAAGACGATGTGGGCTTTTCGACACGCCCGAATTTAACATATTATTATTCTCTATGATTCACTAATGCCATCATTTAACCGAAAGGGTTGCATATTCGATTGGAAAATACTACATATGATTCACCAACCCGTTTTGGCTATGAAATTTTACGCGATCACGTGTTGCCAAGTATCCTCGGTAAAAATGAAGACGATATCCTCTATTGGGCCGGAAAAGAAGTGGCTCGAAAATTCCCGATTTTTGGTATTGATGAACTTCCCGAATTCTTTCAAGAAGCTGGGTGGGGGCCTCTTCATCTCGAAAAGACGTCGAAAGATGAGGCTTTTTATTCGCTAAAAAATGATTTTGATACAAATGCCCACAACAGATCTTGCCAACTTGAAGCCGGTTTCATCGCACAACAGTATCAGAAATTTAGTGGATTACTCACTGAGTGCTACGGAGAATCGAACGCGAAGGATGGTCTCATACACTTCCAAGTTAAATGGGACTTAAAAACGAAAGTCGAGGTATAAGAAAAGCGTAAGCGCCTTGGTAGACCCGACAAGCGCTGGAGGGCCTTAAGAGAAAGGCGCACTTTGCCTTTAACTTAAGGACTGAAGCGACTCGAGGGGCTAGGCGCTGGAGTCTAGAC
>NZ_JADPRZ010000076.1 GCF_017347095.1 Sporosarcina sp. E16_8
TACAATTACATATTTATAAGACGTGGATTAGGTATTTACTTCAATATCTAATCTTCTTTGCGTTTTTATACAATTGGGTGAATTGTTCGTTGTTGTTTTTTGCACAGTGGTCGACCCCCTTATAATGGACATAAACGGGTATAGTATTGTATCTGTTATTTTTAATAATTCATGAAAAGGGGATGATACCATGGGTTACAGACCACGTAGGAAACCGAATAATTATACATCATCTGAATATAAAATAAAAGCAGTGGAGCGTGTCTTAAAAGAACGTATATCTACAAAACAATTGGCAGAAGAGATGAATGTCAGTCAAACTAGTATTCAACAGTGGGTTAAGCAATATAAAGATTTTGGACCCACTTTCTTTCTTAACAAAGATACAAAAGATAGATCCATGACTTTCGTGGATGCAGACGAATTGAAGCGTTTACAAGCTATCGAAATTGCTTTCGAAGAACAACGGATTCAGGTGGAAATCCTAAAAAAGTTCCAAACCTTTCTCAAACAGAAGTAACATCTGTTTACTATGAAGCCATTACAAGTTTGAGAAAGGAATATACAGTACGACGATTGGCAAAGGCATTTAATGTATCACCTAGCGGTTATTACGCTTATTTGAAACGTCCAAAAAAGTGCCTTCTCAACGCGATTGGCGAGATAAAAAGAAGATTCAATGTTTTTATGATGAAGTAGGTGGAACATATGGTGCGAAGCGAATCGCAGGCACGCTAAAAGAGCAAAATGGCTATGTGATTAACCATAAACGTGTCGTACGCTTAATGCATGAGATGAACCTATTATCAAAAGTGAGACGGAAAAAATCATCAATAGAGAAGAAACATATCGCCGCTGGCTATATTTATCCGAACTTGTTAAATCGCGATTTTAATGCATTTTTCCCGAATCACAAATGGGTAATGGATGTGACAGAAATCACATTTGGTGAGACAAAAATCTATGTCTCTGCTTTAATGGATCTCTTTAATAGGGAACCAATTGGATTTCAAGTTGGGTTCCATTCTAATACAGCAATGATGGAAGCTACGATTCACCAGGCAATGGTAGCACGTCAATTAACAGACTTGAGTCAAGTGATCATCCATACGGATCGAGGAAATGTTTATCGTTCTTACCGCTATCGTGAGCTATCCTCGTAATTGGGTTTCATTCCGAGTATGTCACGTAAAGCAAACTGTCATGATAACGCTATGATTGAATGCTTTTTCTCTCACTTAAAAGTCGAATATCCATTTCTCTTACCTATGCTTTCTGTTGAGCAGCTGATGGCAGATTTACCAAAATACGCATCATTTTACGCGAAAAAACGCAGCCAGAAAAGACTTGGTTATTTATCACCGTCATCTTTTTTAGCTAAGTATCATATGAGTGCTTAGTGGCACGAATTAAGCAATTGTTTCATGTCCATTTTTAAGGGGCTTGACCACAGGTACCTCTTTTTCGGTGAACCGCATAACAAATAGATGAGGCTGTTTTACAGTAATTGATGTCATATAAAACTAAATATAGATAAAGTTAGTTTTGATTGATATACTTGAAATGTAAAAGTAAAAATATAACAATATAACAATTTTCTTTTAATAAGGAGGGAAATAAGATGAAAAAAATTTACTGGCTTATCTTAAGTGTTGTGTGGATTCTTGGTGCATGTTCTACTAATGAGGATGAGGGGGAAGCTCAAAATAGTAGTACGAAAGTTAAAGCAACAGAAGAAACTTCCACGCTAGAAACAATTGAAGAAGATGAAAATTACTTAGTATATTCTGTAAATGGTTTAGAGTACTCAGTTCCTAAAAGTTGGGAAGAAAGGGGTTCTAATGAAACTACAAAATACCATTATCCTGAAGATGGAACTCTAATGGTTTCTTATTCTGAAGCGAGTGCTAGTATGACAGATGATGCCCAAAGACAAGGATTTATTGATGGTTTTTCTGGATCATTTGATAATTTTGAGTTAAAATCTGAAACTGAAATTATTATAGAGAATACTGGTGCATATCGCCATGAGATAAATATGGATTTGAATGGTGATAATTATAACGGTTCTATTGTTCTATTCGATTATCATAATGGAATTATTGCTTTAATGATAGCGACACTAGCGGAATCTGATAAGAATCATGATAATGAATTTGAATATATACTAAATTCTATACAATTCTCCGATGAAGTAGAGGTTGTAGATAATGCTTCTGAAACAGAAATTAAACTTGGTAAACTAATCACTATTGGTGATTATGAAGTTACTGTGCAATCAATTGAAAAAGGCATTGATTACAAAGGTAATGATAATTTAGTAATTACCTATGATTTTACGAACAATAGTGATGATGAGCAGATGGCAAGTTTTGCTGTCAATTTTACAGCGTACCAAAATGGAATAGAATTAGATCGGTCTATCATGTCTGATGACGTCGATTTAGGTATCGGGCAGAAAAAAATTAAACCAGGAGCCACTATTTCAGGTGTTCAAGCGGGGGTTATGTTAGACGATGATTCCCTAGTTACGATTGAAATGGATGAGTTAATATCCTTTGATGACTTAATTTTTACAATAGAAGTCGATCCGGCTAATGTTAAGTAACAGTGTTTGTTTACCAAATCGTCTACAACAAAAGGAATAGGAGTGCCTAATATTCTTTTAATACTTTAATATGCTAATTGTTTCTAGTATTTAGTGAAAATAAAGATACCTTTCAATTATTAACCCGTTCAGTTGTCTGGTACAATACGAAAATTAAACACACAATCGGATTGTTGATTAAACTTTTCAACAGTCCACTTCTGTTTTTATGTCATGCTGTAAACGATAACTGAACAATTTACCCTTTCGTCACTACACACAGATAATTTAGCATGATTACTTCTCTTTCTTGTCTTAAAACCTGTGCCTGTGCACTGCACAATTCAGACGCTAGTCAGACAATTCAAGAAGTGAATGAAAGGAGTCCTCTGGCGGAACGTAGCTGGAGGTTTTTTCATTCTCAATCCAATTTTTCACCACCTTTTGTTGCACGGGCGCCCAAACAATTATTTTAACTTCACACTTGGCCATAATGCGGCGCATGTGAAATGAAGGTTTCCTTCCTCTTTTGTCGAAGGTTGGATTATAGAGAGGGGCATACAATTGAAAATAAAACACTGTAATGATGACAAACTTGCTGTATTACTAAAAAAAATTCCTTTGATATCAATGCAATTGGGACATGCAAAAGTACATGGAACAGTGAGGGATTATTTAATTTCAAGCGAAACCAATATCGAGTTGGATTTTGTATGCGATCTGTTTACGATGTCGACTAAGGAAATTATTGAAAAGTGGTACGGTGGAGAAAGTGAGGCATTTAATTTACTCCATCAAATTGATGGAATCGAACAAAAGCACGATCAGTTTAAAGAAGAAGTATAATAAAAAGAACGTCCAAATTTCAGGTACCTGTACAGTGTTGTAGTATTCCTTCAGTCCACTGCAACTACATATTTATGAACAGGAGATTAGATAGGTAACTGATTATCTAATCTCTATTGGCTTTTTATACAATTGGGTGAATTGTTGTTTGTTTTTTATCACCGTCATCTTTTTTAGCTAAGTATCATATGAGTGCTTAGTGGCACGATTTAAGCAATTGTTTCATGTCCATTTTTAAGGGGCTTGACCAAGGAACTGCGGTATTAAATAAAAGTGAAAAACATGAATAAAAGTGGCATAATAAATCATGTAGAGCCGAATAGCGACCGAGATAACGATGCTATTTATCCTTATCCAAACGTCACTAAATGAAGGCTGGAGGGAAAAAATGAGTACAATTACTGGGTCAAAAAGAACAAAAAGACTAAAAATGGCATCACACGCGTTAGCCGTTATGATCGGTGCATTTATAACCGCTTATGGACTTGAGGCGATATTAATTCCAAACAATGTGTCAGACGGAGGCGTGACAGGACTAAGTATTGTAGGTTCACAATTATTTGGGTTGCCTCTTGGTATTCTGATTGCAGTGCTCAATATCCCATTCGTCATTTTAGGGTATTTTCAACTTGGTAAAAGTTTTGCGGTTTATTCTGTAATCGGTATCGCTTCACTCGCGTATGGGACGAGCGTTATGCATCGCATCCCCACGATTATAGAAGGAGATACGTTGCTAATAACAGTCGTTGGGGGGATTATCATCGGTTTCGGAATGGGGATAGCCTTACGAAATGGTGGTGCGTTAGATGGTATTGATATGTTAGCAGTACTACTTTCCCGACGATTACCTTTTGGAACAAGCGATCTTATCTTATTCTTAAACTTATTTGTGTTTATTGTCGTCTCGTTCGTATTCGGCCTTCAAGGAGCTTTCTTATCAGGAATCGCCTATTTCATCGCTTCCAAGGTGATTGCAATCGTTGAAGAAGGGTTAAGTGGTTCTAAGACCTTTAAAATTATAACAAATCAACCAGAATTCAAATTTCAAGTACCTGTGCAAGAAACTACTCTAGAAATTCACTACAATTACATATTTATAAGACGTGGATTAGGTATTTACTACAATATCTAATCTTATTTTTGTTTTTATACAATAGGTTGAATTGTTCGTTGTTGTTTGTTGCACAGGTACCTTTCACTAAGTTTCGTTTTCGTCTTGGCATTTTATAACCTCCCGTCCTCGTAGAGTGCTGTAGCAAAGTAAAGCGGAATGCGCCGCCCAGCTTCGACAGAGATAGCCGAACCGCCTTCAAGGATCACAGCCTAAGTACGCCGCGTTCTGCGGCAATAAGGAGGGATGCAGTTCAATCCCTCCCGGCTGTGTAACTCACATCCTGTTAGCCTGAGAGGAGTTGGCGCCTGAAGCCTTGTCACAAAGAAGGGAGCCGCTTCCAGCCAATTGCTTCTTGGAGCGCAGGGTCTGTAATTTCTTCTTGGCCTTCCAAGTCGGAGATTGTTCGAGCGATTCGAATCAGTTTCGCCTGTGTTCGGTTACTCCACTTTTGCTCAAAGCATGTTCGTTCGATTAGGGATGATTGTTCGCACGAGAGACCACATGTTTCATATAATTGCTGAAAAGGGACAGAGCCGTTAAGCCGACCATTTCCATAGCGTATCCGTTGAAGATGCCTAGCGCGTGTTGTTCGCTCCCTAATGTCGGCAGATGTTTCGATCGTATCATTTTGCTGTAAACCAACATTTTTCAACGTTAAGACAAAATCTAGACGGTCAAGAAGCGGTCCAGAGACTTTTAGTTGATAGTCAGTCACTTGTTTTGGTGTACATGTGCAATACCGCTCAAGTGAACCGAAATAGCCGCAAGGACATGGGTTGGTCGCAGCAATTAATATGATAGTAGATGGATAGGTAACCGTCTGTTTGACTCGACTGATAGTTACTTCACCTCTCTCAAGAGGTTGTCTCAGCATATCTAGCGTTTTTCTCGAGAATTCTCCTAATTCATCCAGAAATAAAACGCCGTTATGGGCCAGCGAAATCTCGCCGGGTTTTGGAAATGTCCCACCGCCAATTAAAGATATGGATTGGTGTCTAGACTGTAGGCGCCAACTCCTCGGGTCATAAGTCGTTTCGCTACGAGGGGAGAACGCCCTCTTCGCAAACCGCCTTATACCTGTCGGAGCTGAGCGGCGCCTTCCGCTTTTCTCATGAAGCGGAGTGATGGGGATTACGATATGGTGGCCGGCTGGAAAATCCACGCGCTTCACGTGCTAAATGGTAAATGCCATAGAGTTCGAGCATGTCTTCATGGGCTAAGTCAGGTAGTATTGTATGAAAAGCATCGGCAAGCATAGTTTTCCCGCACCCAGGGGGGCCTGATAATAGCACATGATGTCCGCCTGCAGCTGAAATTTCCATTGCCCGTTTTGCAACTTTGTGACCGCGGATTGAAGAAATGTCAGTTGATGATTGAAAAGTAGTGGATGATGCATGTTCTTCAACTAACAGTTGCAGGGGTTGATCGAACAGGAAAGAAGGTTGGCCCTGCAAATAGGAAACGAGTGCATCCATGGTGGGCAATGGTACAAGTTCCACGTCCGAAACTTTGCGTAAAAAACTAACGTCAATTGGGGGCAAAATGATACGTTTGAAACCAAGAATTATCGCTTGTTGAATGGCAGGGATCATTCCGTGGAACTGCATGAGTTCGCCATTTAGTGACAGTGCTGCTAGTACGCATGTCGAATCATCAATGGAAAGTGGTTTTTTCAGTACTTCTTGCATGACGGCAAGAAGCATGGCACAGTCAAATCCCGTACCGCTTTTTCTGACGTCTGCAGGCGACAAATGGATTGTGATTTTTTTCATTTCAATATCAAGATTTAACGTATGTAAACAACTAAGCACACGTTCTTTAGATTCCTTTATCGATGTATCGGGCAGTCCGATGATGACACACTGTTCTTTTTCATTTCTCACACTCGCCTCAACACGAACTACATGACCTTTCATCCCTTGAAGTCCAACACTCATAATAGATGAAGCCATTAAATAATCCCCCTTCCTTGTAAATTGACTCAATCATAATCCGAAAGGTCTAATTAATCAATGTGGTGGTAGAAAAAGTAAATAGCCAAATTAGGGATTTGACCCCGATATTCGTATAATTTAGGGTGCAAATCTCTAATTTGAGCCAAAAACAAGGCTTAAATAATTATTTTAGGGGGTTTTGGCGATTGGATCCAACGTTCATAGTAGTTATACATCTATGAAGACGCCCTCTTCGTAAACCGTCTTATGCCGATCTGAGCTGGGCGGCGCATTCCGCTTTTCTAGTTTTCTAGCTCCAGGCGCCAACTCCTTGGGTCATAAGTCGTTTAACTGCGAGGGTTGTGGACGCCCCTTACGTAAACCGTCTTATGCCTGTCGAAGTTGAGCGGCGCCTTCCGCTTTTCTAGGCTAAATCACTTCTTAACTTCACCAGCATCCGCCCTCTCCTTTTCTTTATTCCTGCAACCGTAATGCCGACCCTTTCAGCACATTCGGTAAGTGTGAACCGCTAAAAATAAAGCCTGTGCACCGCACAATTCAGACGCTAATCAGACAGTTTCAATGTAAGCGTAAAATAGCCACCATCTATTTTACGCATTTTGTTTATGCGATAATCTACTCAAGATAGTAACTGTGGGGGTTTTGCAATGAAAAACGCAGATTTGAATAAGGAATGGGCTATCATGGTATCTTGTCTGGAAATCTTGTGTTTTTATTCAATTGCAGGAATCGTTTGTCTTCATTAGTGCGCAGGCACCAAATTTAATGGATCAGAAAAAGAACTCTCCATACCTAGAAGAGTTCTTTTTCTATCAATCCTTTCTGATTCACATATGCCAGTATGGTATCTCCAACCGAACTGCCTTGCAGGTTACGCGGTCCATTTTTATAACCATAAATGGCTGCTACATTACCGGCGAACATTTACTCATAGGACCAAAACAATGGTTTTTTCATTTGCCAACTAACTATTTAACTTTATAGGTGCCGATTTTTAAATTCTTTTTTAAAAAAATTGAAACTTTTATTGAAAAACGTCGTCTGTACGGTGCATGACTACTATAAGTGGACTATTGAACTATTAAGTAGAGATGAAAAGGGAGAGATTGAAGATGAAGAAGTTATTTATCATACTGGGTGCACTTTTGTTGGCTTGCGGTCTACCGTTATCTGCAAGTGCGGCAAACACAACGCAATTCTCGGATGTGCCATCAACTAAGCATTATGCAGAAGCGGTTTATGAGTTAGCGGAACGTACAATTATAGGAGGTTATCCGGACGGCACCTTTAAACCTGGAAACTCTATCACAAGAGGACAGGCTGCTGCGATCATCTCAAAGCTCGTCAAACTGGATACGAAAAAAGTAAAGAATCCTGGATTTAAGGATGTTTCAACAACGAACGGTTATTATAATGCAATTGCAGCCATGGCAGAGAAAAAGATCATCAATGGCTATGGCAACGGACGTTTTGGGCCGAATGATCCAATTACGCGTGCACAAATGGCATCGATTCTCGTCAAAGCGTTTGATTTACCGCGGTATAGTTTCAACTTGTCTGAAAGTCCGTTTAAAGATGTGACACGGGGCAATGGACATGACCCAAATATTTTAATCATCTACAAAATGGCCATTACGACAGGGACTTCTTCTGACACATTCAGCCCGAATGCGCCGATTACAAGGGGACAGGCTGCTAAAATGATGAAAGCAACCGAAGAAGCGAAAGCCCCGATTGTTACATTACGGGCAAGGGACTTTGGCTGGAGCCAATTTAAGTCTCAATCTAATGAAGGAACCGATCCAGGTTTATACGAAGTTGTTTGGAGTAGTGAAAAATATGAGAAGGGGATAAAGGATACGATTTACTTAGTGCCTCTTAAAGAAGGCACTGGCAGATTCGCTACAGCAGTGGATTATGGACCAAATGCGGATAAGAAACACTATCGTAAATATTATGTGGATAGTAAGGAAGTAAACGGCCAGCTGAAGATGACGCTCGAACAGACAGAAGACTCTCTGACTACGCCTGCCAATATGAATGTTGAAGGTAAAAAGCAAGTGAAGAATGTCGCCCTTTCTACAATAGATGGAAAGAAACTCTCTGACAATGTACCGTTCACGAAATGTAATCTATTTTATCCCACTAACTGTCCTGAACAGATTGAAATGAATGCTGATGGCTCATCACGTAATATCTTCATAGATATTGAAAAGGAAGGTCAGTATATTGCCACAGTCCGTTTCGTAGACGGAGAAGAAATACGGTATGGAATTGAAGCGGAAAAACACAATCCTAGTTTTTCATATAGCATCCGTTCTATAGAAGAAATACCGACTGCTGAATTGGATATGGGGACAGCCTATACTATAGGAAAACATGTGCTTCCGAAAGGTCCTGAGGACATTGCTGAAGTAACGAGAGAACCGAGTACAAATGTATTTAAGGTTGTTGGTAAGAAAGAAGGCGCATTTACTATTAAGCTGCCTGATCATAAGAAACCACAATTATATGGAGTCAATGTAGGTGTTATGAAGATTGGACCTATTATTAATACGTACATCTACGAAGATATTGACACTGGAATGTAAGTGTAGATAAAAGACATTCTATCACTCTGAATGGAGGGATAGAATGTCTTTTTCTTTCTTGTAAGTTGTATTTGAAAAGCGATGCCTGTGCACCGCATAATTTGGGCACTAATCAGACAACTTAGGCGTCAAATGATAGGAGTCCTCTGGTGAAGTGACCGCTAAAAGTTAGAGTCGAATATATAGAGAGCTCCCAATTAAAAAAGTAGCTTTCTTTTTTAATTGGGAGTCTTTAAATCTATAAACACAACAAGAACTCTATTTTTAGATTCACAAAAGTTCAGTCTAAAAACATTCAGGTTATTTGCTCAAGTAAACTCCCACTTAAATTCCTTTTAATTATTATGTGATATTCTAGAAATAGAAATTATATAATTGGAAATTTTCGGAGGTGCTTAAAATGAATGCAAAGAAGAAAGTATTGTTAGGAATCATACTAGCTTTGATGATTTTTGTCGTAGTATTTCATGTAATTTTAGGAATAGAGTCAAAATGGATGCAGATTTTGATTCTATTTATTGTTTTTCTATGGGGATATTTTTTGCTTGGAAAATTTAATGATAAATAAGAGCGATGCCTGTGCACCGCACAATTCAGACGCTAATCAGATAGTTTCAATGTAAGCGTAAAATAGCGACCACCTATTTTACGCTTTTTGTATATGTGATAATCTACTCAAGATAATAACCGTGGGGGTTTTGCAATGTGAAACGTAGATTTGTAGAAGGAATGGGATATCATTTGTGTACTGTCTGAATATATTGCGTTTTTATACAATTGCAGGAATCGCTTGTCTTTATTGCTACGCAGGCTCCAAATTTATAGGAACAGAAAAAGAACTCTCCAGACCTAGAAGAGTTCTTTTTCTATCTCCCTTACTTCTATTGCACGACTACTAGTTAGGATGGCCTTTACTCAAATTTCAGGTACCTGTGGTTTGCCCCCTATATATCGGACGCAGTTTAATACTAGCTTTGAGATAACAAATGCGCTTCCAAGAAGGCTTTAGGTGTCTTAT
>NZ_JADPRZ010000077.1 GCF_017347095.1 Sporosarcina sp. E16_8
CCCATTCTAACTGTATGTATTGTATTAGGTGTTGCGCTGTTTTTTCTTTCAAAATCAATGTTTACAACAGAAGAAGTTGCTGAACCAATAACTTATGAAGTCGAGTTTTCTCCTGATTATGAAGTAAATGGAGATGTTAAAGGCATTGTAGCCAACTCTGATTATATTGTTAAAGGACACTATGAGAAATTTGTAGAGGACTGGAACATGGGAGAAAATTATTTAAGCGAAGTTTATACTTTTATTGTAGATGAAGAATTGGCAGGTGAAACTGGAAAAACGATCGAAGTAGCAATTCCACACACTGTTTATTTAGAGTATAATGAAGCTGGAGAACATGTAGAAGCTGAATTAAATCTTCCTAACTATAATAAACCTGATTTAAATAAAGAATATGTCCTGTTTTTAAAGAAATTACAAACTAAAGATGCTTATGGACCTGCATCGGTACCTTTCCAGGTGGAAATTGGTTCAGATAATATAGTTGAACTTTTAACTAATACAGAAAATACGGAATCTAAAAAGGTAACAAAGTCAAAAAGTGTTATTCATTTTACATCTGAACGTATTGGTTTAAGCAAAATTGATAAAATTTCAGGAAAAAGTAAAGATGAATTATTCAAAGAAATTGATAATGAATTAGAAAACAAAATAAGATAATAACTATCTAAAGAAAAATATAATCAACTTACCCATTAAAAAACCTAGGTAGCTAATTATGAGCAATCTAGGTTTTTCTAGTTTACATAAATCACCTTCTCGGAAGTTGTTTCCAGTACAGGCCGAGGGGTAAACCCCCGTGTGACAACAAAGTGGAACCTGTGGTCCTCTGGACCTTGTATACAGCGTTTATACATCGTTGAGTTAACGGTCTTTCTGCTGAACGCTAGACGTGTCTAAATGAATAAATATACAAAGCAACTTGGTGAAATAAACCCCAAAATGCACTTTCAATCGTCTATATTCTAAAAACGCTGTAAAGACCCCTAGAAGGCGTTCTAAAATCAGATTGATAGATATATTCAATTCCTCTCTTAAAGTACATATACGAGCCTCCTGTGTGCTTCTGTAGCTATAATTAATAGATTCGAAGAGTAGGACAAGTTCGTTTATGGATTTGTTCTACTCTTTTTTTCTAGTAACGGCCTTTTGTTTTTGGAGTGAAATAATTTATTCTGATTTTTTATAGAAAAAGAGAAATGCATGATAATTAGCGAATGCTATATAATGATTTTATTTAAAGACTTAATAGACTTAATAACCTTTAACAGACTCACGAGCCTTAGAGCCACAAGGGTTACAGAGTTTTATTGAACTTTTTCTCTCCCTTTATTGAACTTTTTCTCTCCCATTACTGAACTTTTTCTCTCCCATTACTGAACTTTTTCTCTCCTTATATTGAACTTTTGTAATTAATAAAGTACAGTATGGGGAGAGAAAAAGGATAATGGGGAATGGGTGAATTGATTGGCTAGGGAAAACGATAAAAAACAATTGGTCTCTTATGAAAATGGCATTAAAAAGAGTAATGACTTTTCAATGGCGAAGTTGAGTCAGGGCTTAACTTTAAATCAAATGCAATTATTTGCTTTCGCTATTTTTTCAACGCAACAGGACGGGCACACGGGGTTCATAAAAGCCGATTTCGAAAGGAAGTTTGAACTTAAACGTTATTTAACCAAGGATGCCAAGATAGATGCACAACGATTATTGAATTTAAAGTTTAGTATTGAGGATTTGGAAAATGATTATTTTGAGTATTGGAATGTGTTTCAGTCAATTAAATACGATAAGGGTGAATTTCGTTTTAAATGGACTGACGATATGATTCCTCATATTTTGGAGTTAAAGGATCATTATGTAACAACTGATTTAACGATTACATCACAATTCAAGAGTGGCTTTAGTTGGACGTTATATGAATATTTAAAGGCCCGTTATGGGGCTTACTATTTACCCGTTTCAAAAGAGGCTCTCCTGCGTTTGTTCGGCGTTGAAAACAGAAAAACATATCAGTCTAATACAGGTCGATTCAAGGAAACTGTATTAGATGTTGCTATCGAGGAATTAAACAAGTACACCGAACTTGAAGTTTGGTACAAAGAAAAGAAAAAAGGTCGGGCTATTGTCGGATTTGAAATACATTGGTCAACAGGTAAAACAGTTCCGTTAGCAACAGATAATCAATCAGAGGAATTAAAAAGACTGATTGACGAAGTGTTTACGCTATGGGACGCTGTTCATCAAATGCAAAATGAAGAGAATAAAGAGAAAGCGAAAAAGCTAATTATAGAAACAGAAGAGATGCGAAAAGGCACAGGGGAGCAAGTTACTTCAAAAGAAGCAAGTGAATATATTCCACGGGCGAAAGATAATCTTAGATGGATTGAAATGATGTTGGAAAATGATAAAAAACCAGCTGTTAAAAAATCTGTACCCTTCTATAATTGGTTAGAAGAAAGAGTGTGATAACATGCAATCGACCATCATTAGCCTAAAGGATCAAACCGACAAACCCACTTTAAATGTTGATGAAACGTTTTGGCCACTGGTTCAATTTGTTGCGTATTATAGCCAACTTATTGAAATCAAAATGAAAATGGGAATTACTCACCGTTTTCTTCACTACTGGGCTTATGAAGTTATACAAAGCAATGACGACCATACAGAAGAACAAAGGCAAGAAATTTATAAATTCGAAGGGTGCAGCTATCGTTTTCCGAAGGACAGCGATGATTTTATAAAGTGGTTATATGACGAATCTAAAAAAAGAGATTTATTATTGTTTTGATTAAAAGAGTGTTTTCTAGAAACAGTATTAGATTCTCGTCTATCAAATTTAGAGGTTACAACATCAACGCTAAGAAGATTGATGATAGATATTAAAAAAAGTAACAGTCCAATATAAAAGGGTGAAGGTTAAAAATATGTTACTAGAAAAAAGAGCAACTGCTGCAGTTGCTCTTTTTAAATTTTCTTCAACGGTTTGTTTTAAAACTTGAGTGAAATCTGTTGTCGCTTCGTTCAAAAGTAATTAAAAAAGGAGTAGAAAATATGGCGAGAACTAATACTTTCTTTCAAATGAAATTGAATGAAGAAGAAGACAAGAAATACATTAGAGATAAAGCTAAAAAATCAGAATGTCTAGAAATAGCTAGAAATAGCTAGAAAGAGCATAAGGGAAAACTGGCCCCACTTCTGGTGTGGGACTAGGCGAAGCCTAGTGTTTTGGTGGGGTCAAGTTTTTTCATTTTAGGCACGCTAGAGTGACAGTCATTTAACAACTTTGTCACGCTAGCGTGACAGACTAATTTTAATAAACATCATTTACAAAGTGTTACCTCTTACCGAATATTTTTTCAAAAAAACTCTTCTTTTCCAAGGTGGAAGCGATTAGCTTTTTTGTTTCCTGCGATTCTTTTAAAGCCTGCATTAACTGAAGATCACGTTTATCAAGACTATTATTAATATAGTTTTGTTGCTCTTCAAGCATCAACAGAAACTGTTTGTTCTGTTCTTCTAATCGTTCTTGCCGTTCTAATATATCTAACAGTAGTTCGTTCTGAAGAACAGGTGGAACGACAGGAAGCGTCTGTTCTTCCGCTGTGTTCTCTCTGAGAACAGATGCTGTTCCTTCTGATTGATTAAACCTTGATATGACAATCTCAGATGCCGTTTCGAGTGTGATTCCTTTATTTTGAATGAGTTCTTTCATTCTCCGTAATATTAATAGGTCACGTTCGACAAATGCTCGGCTGTTATGTTGGCCCCTCATAAAAATGTGACCTTGATTTTCTAGAGATAAGCACCATTTTCTCAATGTACTGTCGCCAATTTGAAGTATTTCAGCAATTTCTTTACCCCAATAGGCATCTTCAAACTTGCTCATTGTTCGTTCTCCTCTTTTTCATGATAAAGAACACTTCAACTAATTATTAGAAATCCCTTTATAATGACTAGATTTGAAATGGTTTCGACTGGATTTTCGGTTATTATAGTTATTTTGATGATGGTTCAAATCGTGAATTAAGTCATGAAAAAGCTCTGAATTTAATCTTGTCCAGAGGGAGAAATATCGGGAAGTGTCAACGGTAAATGTCTGACTGAAGCAAAAGCGGAAGGAATTTAAGGAGTTGATACAAGAGATGATTCCCCACCCTCTTTTTGGTTCTCACCCCATGTGAGAACCTGCCACCTGGCGAAGGGAATTTTGGGGGTTTGCCCCTTTTGCAAAAGGGGCAAGGTCTGTTCTTTTGCACTTGATCTGGAAAAGCATTTGAACCTTTGCGAGAATCAGCAAAGGTTCAAATGCTTTTTTGTTACTAGAAAAAAACAACGGCTGCAAGCGGTTATTTTTTTCTGCTTTTGAACTTGGGAAGTCTGTCACGCTAGCGTGACAGACTTCTTGTTTTTCACCCTCGGAGAGCCCGCACCAATGAAATTGGTATAGTGGGCTATACCAAGGGTTTTGGTCCTCCTCCCCCCGATGTGCTATTCTTATCCCAATATGATTCGTTCCCCGATGTAAAAGGAGATGCAGTACATGGCGCAATTTGCGATTATAAGAATGCAAAAATTCCAAGTATCAGATGTGCAGGGCATTCAAAAACACAATCAAAGGCAAGGAACAAGCAAAAGTAATCCCGACATCGATTATTCAAAAACAGAGCAAAATTATGATTTGTTGAATGATCAAAATTTAAAATATGAAAGTGAAATTAAAGAAAAAATATCGGAGCAAGTGAAAAGAAAACCTCGTGCAAATTCGGTTGTCCTGTCAGAATTTATGGTGACAGCTTCGCCTGAATATATGAATGCACTTTCTGTAGAAGAGCAAAAAAAGATTTAGAAAAAGAAATAGACCAATTAGAAGATGAAAAATATGTGATTGAAGAAAGAATTGGTGATAGAAAAAAAGAGTTACTGGCAATGAACGAAGACATCCCCAGTGGGGAAGATATAAAAATTAAAATCGTGCGAAAAGAAAAGAAAACAGAGGTAATACCAAAGTCATTTGGGCGAAAAGAAACAATAGAAAAAGAAACAGGAAATTACGTTTTGTCGAATGAGGAAATGAAAAAAATAAAAAAACAACTAACGGCTGGTTCTGTTCTTAAAGGAAAATATGAGAATTTAGTAAAAAGTGATTTGGTCAAACTAAATGGTCAATTGAGTGGCTTGGTTGGTGATATGTCTGAACAAATGGAGGGACTTAAAAAGAGTAATTATGATTTAAAAGATGAACTTGATACTGCAAAAAATAAAATCGTTTCGTTAGAAGACCGTATAAGCGATTTAAAGGCTGAAATAGGATTAGTTTATCAAAGTGCCAAAGAATTCGTTAAAGAGCGTACAGAGGGCTTGAAATCGTTTAAGAAGGCTTTTGGTGACCTTGTAGATAAGGTGAAAGGAAAAATGAATACCAGTGAATTTGAAAGACTTCACAAGCGTGATTTAAGAAAAGAGAGAAATCAAGATTTGGAGAGATAAAAAAGAGCCCTCGAAGGCTCTTTTGTTTTTGTTAACTCATTTTTATCGAGTTAACCATTAAATAATATAGTTTACCAGTGGTTATCGTGGTTTACTTCTAAATTCAGAAGTTTTTAGGCTCATGCATCCTAATCCTTGTTCTTGCACTTGGCATGGATGTATGAAGAATGTACGACCGGTTGACATAACACCCGTTAGCGTGACAGATACATGAAAAATAATTTAAAAGTAAGAGTGATACTGCTCCAAATCGTCACTCAGATCATTACCAAGCGAGTAATCAAAAAGAAACCTGGTATGTCTCAATACAGAATCCTGAAAAAGAGGTTTTTGGAAGATAAAAAATGAAAGGGAAAATCCGAGAAAGTATTTCATTGAAAAAAGGTCACTCTCTCTATGAGGAGCGACCTTTTCCATAATGCAAAAATGTTATTGAAGATCCTTAATCATTTCCTCAGCCACATCTAACAAAATCTCGGTTTTTTGTCCGGCTATTGTAAATATTTCATTGTCTGTAATTATATGAAGAGTATTAGCATCTTCTTCATTTTCATTTAGGATGGCCTGATATCCACCTAGATTCAATTCCTTAAATCCACCTAGTTCTTCTGGATACCACGTTTTTACGTCTTCTACAAGAGACTGAGCTACTCCATACTCATTGATACTCTGAGCTACTAACAAATCACCATTCTCTGTATCTGTGGGATACCAAGTTTCAATTAAGTATCCTCCAGGTCGTTTTTCTGCGTTAACTCCTCTTGCTTCTCCAACAATATGGTCTATATTCTTTTCTTCAAGATTTAAAGGCATTTTAACTTCACTTTCATCAACACTATTAAACTTTACTGGTGCAAGGTCTTCTAAGGTTACTACCATAGGAACTTCTACATTAGGAACTTTTACTTCTTCTGCTATATTTTCTTCAGCACTTGTCTCAAGCATAACGTTACCCGCGAAAAAGGAAACACCAATCACGCCGAATGCTAAAGCAGTTGAGTAAAATGTTTTTCTTTTCATTAATAAAACCTCCTATTAATTATTAGTCTAACCACATGGTACTATTTTGTCTGATTACGCTATTGTTCGTTTTACTTATTAATCCAGAGAAGTATCCTGCTCCCGCACCGGTACTATACATTTTAAATTCAGTCACATACACTGAACTACCAGGATTACTGTACTTTCTAGTCCAAGTATCCACGTTGAATGTATACGTTTCCATTTTTCTCCAAGTCGCAGCTCCTGCTACTCCATCCGATGCCAATCCATTTCCACTCTGAAAGCTTTTAATGCCGTTGGCTGTGCCTGTCCCATAGTAGCCATCAATTGTCCCTACTGCTGAAGAATAACCAGATGACCATAGAGTTGATTGCATGGCTTCCACAAATCCACCACTCGTTGTGTATCCAGATCCAATTACTGGGAACGTCCCTAAATTGCGCCAGTCATAAGAAGCTGCTTTTACTTGATTTACTGAGCTAGATGTAAATACTAGTGTAAATAAAAGAAGACTAATTATGAAAATTTCTACTTTCCTCTTCATCATCACTTCGAATTCCTCCTATTCAAATTTTCCTATTTTTTGCTGCATTTGTAATATTACCATAATAAAAATAGTTTACCAGTTATCCGGAAATTCAAAACTGTTTTGTTGTCGAAATAAATCAAAAAACGCTCTAAAGTAGCTCCTTTCTTAAAAACGCCTTAAACAGCCCTAGAAAGCGCTCTAAAATTAGATTGATAGATATTATCTCCATACACAAACCATCGATTCAATCGCTGAACGGGCTTGTATGGTCCATACACAACAGGTTGACATAACACCAATTCACGGAAGTAGTTAACTCCATTACTCAATAAAAAAAGCTGCTATGAAAGGCAGCCAATACTTAAACTAAAGCAACCCTTTAGTTACTTCTCTTTTGGCACGGATTAGTGTGCTTTTAGAAATCCCTGTAATTTCTTCTACTTGCGTATAGGAATTCGTTTCCAATAGCTGTAAAGCGTGTGCTACTTGCTTTTTAGTGAATTTCTTCGGTCTACCTTCACGGAAATCAGGATTCTGCTTCGCAATGGCTTTCCCCTCTGCTAATCGTTCAACTATCATATCCCTGTCAAATTCCGCAATAGCTGATAACATTCTTAAAATTAATCTGCCCATTGATGTATCTTCTACAAGTCCCATATTTAATATGTGAACCTTGATTCCTTTTGAAAGCAATTCTTTGATTAGATTTACCCCATCCTCTGCCGATCTTGCAAAACGGTCTAGCTTCGTAACTACCAATGTATCCCCATTTTTCAGCAATGAAAGTAACTCTACAAATTGGGGACGATCCGCTTTAGTTCCAGTGAATTTCTCGGAATAGATTTTGTCGCAACCTTCACTTTCCAACGTCTGCAGCTGTAACTCTAAATCTTGTGACGCTGTACTTACACGACCATAACCATATTTCATATGTATTTGTCCCCTTTTTGCAGTTCACTTATGACAATTAGTTATGACACCACTTGATGCCTTGATATTACTGCATCCCGAAAACGGTGTCAATACCTCTAAGTTGTGACACCTACAATAGATAAAAAAGTCTCCCTTTCTAAATAAAAGGGAGACTTTTTTGGATCTAACATATTTCCATTGTGTTAGATTGAGAAGTATTTTGAGTACACTTTAATACATCTACTGTTTTAATTTTGATTTGGATGCTCCATGCCCCCTAGTAGACATAACACCCGTTCTGTACACATTTTCATCCTCTGTGGTGTAGCGCTGATTTTGCGCTACATGTATGGCTAACGGGTAGCTTTAGTTGAAGATCATTAAATAAGAAAGGTTTATTTCTTGTAAGAGAAATAGACCTTTTTAAGTGTGTATGCTGCATGCACCTTAATTTTTTTATTGTTCTTTCAAAAAACATAGAATAACTGATTAAATAGCGAGAATGTATTACTATGGCTTTGTAGTTAAATATAGGAAGTTCAAAAAAGGAGGAATTAATCTTTATTAAGTTTTATAAAATATTAAAAATATATAAAAGGAGATTAATAGAAATGAATAAAAATCTTATACTTTCTGTTTTATTAGTGATGATTCTTTTTTTTATATCAGCAACAACAACTAATGCCTACAGTTTTAATACTAGAAACTGGCCTAAAAAACCCCTGCAACCATATACTGTAACTTTACAGTATACAACCACCAATTCAACATATAAAAGTACTTTTACAACTGCTGTATCTGATTGGAATAGTGCTCAATCTAAAATCAAGTATGTTCTGACCGATAATATTGCTCCTAATAAGGTTGGTACAGAAAATGTAGATGACCCATCTCTTTATGGAACTTGTTATGCCCTTAATGGTTCTTCTCTATATTTTAATGCTGTGATAAATATCGGTAATCCACAAATTGTAAATAACTCTCTAACTCGGAGAAGTGCAGCAGTACACGAATTAGGACATGGTATTGGCCTTGGACATGAAACTCCCCCAGTTCTTTCAGTTATGAATTCACAAAGAGACAGAACTAAAGTTTACATTCCGCAACAGGATGATATACAAGGCGTAAATATGAAATATCCATATTAAGGAGGATTATTTGCAATGGTTAAAAAAACAAAAAGTAAATTAGTACCCATTCTAACTGTATGTATTGTATTAGGTGTTGCGCTGTTTTTTCTTTCAAAATCAATGTTTACAACAGAAGAAGTTGCTGAACCAATAACTTATGAAGTCGAGTTTTCTCCTGATTATGAA
>NZ_JADPRZ010000078.1 GCF_017347095.1 Sporosarcina sp. E16_8
GTCTTTACGGACCTGTTCCTTTTTTTATTTTTAAAACCGGAAGAGAGTGGTAAAAAATGAAAAAGAATGTTTATACTGGATTCTATGCAACGCTAGTGGATATTTTTATTATTCAAGATCCTTTATACAGAAACGAAAATAACCCGAAACACTCCATAAAAGGAGTATTTCGGGTTATTAGTTCCGCATGTCAATAAACCAAGAAATTCATATCTTCAAACTGTTGTTTACATGCTTTTTACTAGACAGTATCCGTTGTCCAGTATGTATGTCGGCGTAAATCATCATTTAGTTACATCGCATCTTTTTCTCTTGGATCCCCTGGTCTTCTTCGCTGAATAATACGCCTACCCGCATGCTCATATATCCGCTCCCCTTTTCATGCCACTGACCCTCCAAGACTATGAACGATTAAACTACTATTGATTGCATCTACATCTGGTAACATTGATACATAATTTAATACGAGCCGGACATCGCTAAGCTGCTTCGTGACCGTAACTTCCGCATAATTGCCGACTGTTCCCACATAAACCAATTGATAGCTATTTCTTTAAAATTTCGTTCCATGAAAAGGACTATCGACAATTAGTTTGCATAGAGAACTTGGGGGCACCTATTTCGTAAAATCAGTTAGCCATGTGGTATCAAGCTATTGGCTGGGCTCAAATGCCTTAAACAAACCAGGCAACTCGTTAGGATAATATAATTACAAGTAGCTACTCAAGGAATTGAGTGGTGGTGTTTTTGTTGAAAAACAGATTATGTCTTTTCTATAGTGCTGATTGTTAGGTTCTGATGTTAACCTCCTCCCCGTCGTGAGGCTAGTGATTTTTAGGCGTCTTATACCGGCACAATTCTGAATCGCGTTAGAGTAAGGTACCTTATGTTTGTGCTAATATATAGAGTACGCCAAAAACTAAACAGAGAAGGTTGATATAATGTTGAAATCATTATGGAATATATATATAAAAATTCCGTTTATCGTGAAAATAACTACCGGTTTTATCCTCGGTGCGATTGTTGGCATAATCTTTGGAACAAACGCTGGATTTCTTAGCCCACTAGGCACCTTGCTCTTAAATCTATTAAGCTTGGTTGCCCTTCCAGTCATTTTCCTCACGGTCGTTTTAGCTGTGAATCAAATGAATGTTACACAGCTGGGTCGGATTGGTGGCAAACTGATCCTTTATTATACGGCAACTACAGCGGCTGCCGTTCTGATTGGACTATCGCTTGCGCTTTGGTTTGCTCCAGGTAAAAACATGACCTTGCCTAATGTGACTGTCGACAAACCGATTATGCCCCAGTTTTCAGATGTTTTACTACAAATCGTGCCCAAGAATATTTTTGCCGCTTTCACTACTGGCGATTTGATGGCCATCTTATTTGTAGCAGTCATTATCGGCATGGCAATTTCGATGTTGAAATTCTCCCCGGATAAGAAGATGATGGAATATGGAACGTTGCTAGACAAGATGTTTACTGCACTTAATATCATGTTTTACAAAATCTTGAGTGGTGTGTTGTTATATGCACCCATAGGTATTTTTGCCATCAGTGCTACTGCATTCGGTAATCAAGGTTTAGAGACCTTTAAAGCATTGCTGACATTTACGGCGGTTTTCTATTTAGGACTACTCATATTGTGGGGATTTGTCTATACGGGATTCTTGAAATTATCCGGGACACCAATCGTCAATTTTTTCAAGCAGACAAAGGATGCATATACGGCCGCCTTTTTCACATCCAGTAGTATCGCCTCTCTGCCTATTGCAATAAAAGCGGCAAAGAAAGCTGGTATTTCAGACAAGACAGCAAATTTCGCTCTTCCTTTAGGCGCAGTCTTCAACTCTGACGGTGGAGCGCTCCGGATGGGTGTATCTATTGTCTTTGCTGCAAATATTACCAACCTAAACCTTTCCGTTTCAGACTTTTTCATGATCATCGTGATAGGTACACTCCTGTCAATTGGTACAGCAGGCGTTCCAGCGGCAGGTTTAATCACTTTGTCAGCCGTCCTAACGATGTTTGGATTACCTCTTGAAATTGTGGCATTAATCGCAGGAGTGGACGCCATTATCGGCATGGGTGGAACTGCCACTAATGTAGTAGGTGACATGGTCGGTGCCGCCGTAGTAGATCGTACAGAACGAAAGAAAATCGCCTCGAGAATCCATTTATAGAACAATGAAGAGCTTTAGATTGAACTAGTCATTCCTGGCTCTCCTACGTAAGCATTAAATAGGTCAGAATCTGCAAAAGGGATAACTTTATATGAAAAGAAAGCAAAGAAGTTGATGGACTCTGTTAATGAGTCCATCAACTTCTTTGAATCCCCTTTAAAACTACAATGCTACTTTTTGGGGATGCTCATGAAAACTCCCAAGCCATTCAGTGGATTTGCTAAATAATTCATGTTCAAATGTGTAGCTTGAAAACGTATGGTCTGCCCCCTCAATATAATGCTTATTGACTCGTTCAAGAATTGGTCTTTGTTGCAATGATACGAAATAACGGGCGGCATGTTCTTTTGGTATATCCTCATCCTGTTGTGCATGAATGATCAACGCCGCCTCTTGATATGAACGAATCGCTCCAAGGGGATGATGATTTTTCAAATCTGTTAAAAATATTTGACTGACATAAAACCCACGATAATCAACTACCCCATTTGTTTCTGCAGTTTTCATAGCACTCGTGCCTAGAATTTCAGCAATGTCATCATATGGTTTACCAACTGGCGACCATAAAATAAGTTTACGTATACGACGATCTTTTGCAGCTGTTAACGAAGCGACAGCACCGCCAAGACTATGACCAATTAAAATAATATTATTTGCATCTACTTCAGGTAACACCGATACATAATTTAGCACCGCCTGAACCTCACTTAATTGCTTCGTTACTGTAACATCCGAATAATCGCCGTCACTTTCCCCGCAACCACTAAAATCAAAACGAAAAACCGCATATCCCTTCTCCGAGAAATATCGTGCTGCTTTCACAAATAATCGATGTTCACCGACTTTGCTACCGACAAATCCATGCAATAAAACAATAAGCGGAACCTTTCTATGATTTGCTCCTTCTGGGAGATGGAGAGCCCCCGAAAGATAGAATTGATTAGCATAAATTGAAATCGCTTTACTCGTCATAGTAAACACCCTCTCAAGGATACTCTTCTTATAAACTAATCTTACCTGTTTACTTGGTATTATACTTATGGAGTTTATAAAAGTCAATAAACAGGTGTGGAGGCCAATTTGACTTTCATGCGTTGTTTATAAGGCGGAATAATTAATATAGGAGTAGAGTAAAAAAGGCATAAGGTTCTAATCGATTCGGAATTCAATCGGAACCTGATGCTTTTAAATTATTCCATCACCTTGTCAATCAATAATTTTTCAATTTCGTTCGTTGGACCAGCTTTGCAGTTTTCAGCATCAAGATGCTTTGCCCATTCCCTCGTGTCAGCTGCAGTTTTTCGTAGAGGACGAATCGAAAGCCCAGCCTTTGCAGCATTAGATGCATCTACAATGAAGAATCCTTGTGGATATTGTTCAGAAATCGGTATCCAGAATGGAAAACGATACTTTGGATCCATCTCTACTTTTGCCACGATAGTGTCGGGAATGGCGATTTTTTCTGTTCCTTGTTCAGAAGTTAATTCATCGATGAACGTTTCGAATGAAACCGGTTGAGAAGCAGCATTAAACGTCCCTGTTTTCTTCTCCTCAATCATTTCTACAATCCATTTCGCTAAATCACGAACATCAATCCACTGTACTTTCCGGTCGCCTCCCGGTATGGCAATAGGTCCTTCCTCAACACTACGCATTGCCCAATATGTGAATCTATCTGTCGGATCATCCGGACCTACGATAATGCAAGGTCTAACAATGAGAGCTTTACTGCCAAATCCGTCATTCACTTCTTTTTCACACATTACCTTTAACGGGCCGTACGTTTCGCCTGTCACTTCATCTGTAGTAATAGTATGTGTAAATGTCGAGCTTTTCTCATTTACATCGCCTTTTGAGTGATCATCATAAACTGAAATCGTTGAAATAAATGTATAATGGTCGAGCTTTTCTTTCAGTGCTTCAATAACTGGTTTTACATCATTCGGCGTATAGCCGCTCGTATCAATGACAGCGTCCCAATGTTCTAGAGCCGCCTGATCCATATGTGCCCGACGATCCCCAATAATATGACGACACTCAGGAAATAAATCCGGATTTGTTTTTCCACGATTGAATAGTACTACCTCATGTCCGTTTAGAAGTGACCGCTCTACGATATGACGACCGACAAACGATGTTCCGCCAATTACTAATAATTTCATGTGATAACCCCCAATGTATTCTTGATAATATTCTCATCTTATAATTACTTGTTCTCTATTTACTGTCATAGTTCCTTCCTTAGACAAAAAACATCAATTTCATAATTCAATGCACCTTATTGCTTCAATCAAAAAATCTGTCTGCCATGAACTTGATCATTTGCTAATCATTCTACTAGCCATTTGTTTCAACTCTCAAAAAAACGCTTGGATAGTTTCTATCTAAGCGTTTTTGAATATAAAAGTTGAACAAATGAACACATATATAGATAAAGCGAAGGCGCTATTTTGTGTCAGTAACTGAACACCGGTAGCGGCGCGATAAGACTGGCAGTAATTTGCTCCCGGGATTTTCGCGGGAGGCGTACACGAAGCGCCTTAGCTAATTCAATGAAGTTTTTTATGACAACATATATAGATTGGTCAAAAACTCCTATATTTAATAGTTGACACAGTTACTACTATGCTAAATACGCTTCTCGGACTTCTTCATTAGTAATTAAATCATAGCCGTTTCCTTGAAGTTTAATTTCTCCTGTTTGAATAACATAACCTCTATGCGCAATTTGTAGCGCTTGATAAGCATTTTGTTCCACAAGTAAAATCGTTATGCCTTCTTGATTTAATTCTTTTATAATTTCAAAAATTTGTTCCACAATGATGGGGGCAAGTCCCATTGAAGGTTCGTCCAGCATTAATAAATCGGGTTTCATCATGAGTGCTCGCCCGATGGCAAGCATTTGTTGTTCTCCTCCGCTCATCGTCCCACCCTTTTGCTCGATACGGTCTTTCAATTTAGGAAAAAAATGAAAGACTTTTTCCATTCGTTCATTAATCACATTTTTATTCTTTACTGAGAATGCACCCATTAGTAAATTTTCTTTGACCGACAATTTCGAAAAGATCCTTCGACCTTCGGGAACATGAGCAATTCCCAATAAAGTCGTTTCATGGGCAGGCTTGTTTGATATTTCCAATCCTTTATATATAATGTTGCCAGTCTTTACTTTCACCAATCCGCTTATGGATTTTAGTGTCGTAGATTTTCCAGCACCATTGCTACCTATAAGTGTTACAATTTCTCCCTTTTCCACTGAAATGTCTATACCCTTTAAGGCATGTATACCACCATAATAGGATTCAACATTTACTAATTGAAGCATATAGTGTCCCCCTATCCCGTTTGAATAGCTCCCGATCCTAGGTATGCTTCTATAACCTTTGGATTATTTCTGATGTTCTCAGGCTTACCTTCCGCAATTTTTTCGCCATGATCCAACACAACGATATGTTCAGATATTTCCATGACGAGCTTCATATCGTGCTCAATTAAGATAACGGTTAGATTGAATTCATGTTTCATGCTCTGTATGAGCTGCGTTAGATTTTTTGTTTCTTTTGGATTCATGCCTGCCGCAGGTTCATCTAATAATAATACCTTTGGATTAGCAGCAAGGGCTCTTGCAATTTCCAGTCTCCTTTGTGCGCCATAGCTTAGATTACATGCTTTTTCATTTAAAAGATGAGCTAGTCCTACATATTCCAATAAGTTATATGCATTCATTTCTGAAGCCTTCTCTTCCTTCCGAATGGCAGGAAGATTTAATAGAATACCCATTAGACCTGCTTTTAAATGGGTATGCATACCAACAAGGACATTTTCAAGTACTGACATTTCATTAAACAAGCGGATATTTTGAAATGTCCTCGAAATCCCTTTTTTTGAAACGTCATGCGGCTTTAATCCGTTTATTTTTTCATTTTCAAGGAGAATTATGCCCGACGATGGCTGATAAATACCGGTAATCATATTAAAAAATGTTGTTTTTCCAGCACCATTCGGTCCAATAACTGCTGTAATTGAGTTTTTCTCCACTGTCATTGATACATCTTGATTTGCTGTTAAACCGCCAAACTTTTTAGTCAAATTACGAACTTCTAATATAGACATTTACTGCACCTCCTTCTGCTACAGCTTCTCATTTTCCGATTGTTCCTGCGTTGTTACTAACTTAGCTTTCCTATTTACTCCTTGTAAGTCCTTTTCAATAAATATACGGTTTTTTGCTGGCAAGAGTCCCTTTGGTCTATATAAAGCAAACAGGATTAATAATGCTCCAAATATAAACCGTTGCATTTTAGCTGGTGATAATGCGTATGGAATCGAAATTATTCCTGACAAGCTTAGTTGATTCAACCAATTTGTCATTTCCGTCAATACTTGGAGATTAAGTATCGTCATAACGGCCGCCCCAAGAATAACGCCCGGGACACTTCCCATACCACCTAAAACTACCATTACTAATATCGTAATTGACTCAAGTAGTGTAAAGCTTGTAGGGTCTACAAATGCTTGTTTAGCAGCAAATACGACACCCATCATCCCTGAGAAGGTAGCACCAATCGCAAACGCCATTAGTTTTGTCCGAACTAAAGGGACACCCATAGCTTGAGCAGCTATTTCATTTTCCCTAACAGCCTTCCACGAACGCCCTATTTTGGAGTGCTCAAAACGACGAACTGTAAAGATCGTGAAAAACAGGAGAACAAGTACAATGTAATAAAATTGGCTAGGATAAAGGAAATCGATTCCAAACAATCTAGGTGGGGTTACGGAAGAAATCCCCATTGCACCATTTGTAATATTAATGGGGCGATCTAGATTATTAAATATAATTCTAATAATCTCTCCAAAACCTAACGTAACAATAGCTAGATAATCTCCCTTAACCCGAAGAACTGGTATTCCAAGTAGAATTCCAAACAATGCAGCTACCAAACCGCCTATGATAATAAATAGCCAAAAGCTTTCTCCTGATAAAGGGAAAGTTCCAAATGGCATGAAATTAGATGCTTGCGCTGTCGCAAAAATACCATATGTGTATGCCCCAACTGCGAAAAATGCGACAAATCCCAAATCAAGAAGCCCAGCCATACCAACTACAATATTTAAGCCTAAAGCCATAGCGATATAGATACCAACAAGTGTGGAAACTTCCATATACGATTGATAAGCATCTCCATTACTAGCAGTGAACGGAAGTAAAAACACGAGCACAAAACCTGCTAGCAGCCATTTTGTGAGATTAGTAAACTTTGTGAAATATAATAGTAATAATGATGCTAATAGAAGCAAAAACGCGGTAACTGACTTCTGTGCCGTAAATAAACTAAGCGATGTAACCCCGATGTAAATTAGAAGAAAGATTCCCTGCGCAAGTTTGTTTTGTTCGTATTTTTTCCATAGAGTTGTCATTCTTCTCACCTACACTTTCTCAGTGACCGGTTTGCCTAATAGGCCCTCCGGTTTAAAAAGTAACACGATGATCAATATTGCAAATGCAAACACATCTTTGTATTCGGCACCAAATACTCCACCAGTTAAAAGTGTTAAATTAGCAGATGCAAACATTTCTAATACCCCAAGTAATAAACCGCCAATCATTGCGCCACGGATATTTCCTATGCCGCCTATTACTGCCGCGGTAAATGCCTTCAACCCGAGAATAAACCCAATATAAGGATCTATGGTTCCGTATTGTACAGCAAATAATACCCCCGTTGCACCGCCAAGAGCAGATCCTACAAAAAAGGTTATTGAAATAACTTTATTCACATTTACTGTCATCAAGGAAGCTGTTTCTCGATCTTGTGCTACAGCTCGCATCGCCATTCCCCATCTTGTCCTATTCACAAATATATCTAGAGCAACCATCATAACAACCGCCGTAACTAGCACAATAATAAATGATGTTTTTATAGATGCATCGTTAAAAATTGAACTTATAGATGAAGTTTTTATCAAAACTTGTTCTGTAAAAAGACTAGGTCCCGTTACAATGTAGTTTCCTTTTGTTAATTCTGCTATGAATCTTACAATATCTTGTAATAAAAATGAAATGCCGATAGCTGTAATAAGCGGGATCAATCTAGGTGCATTACGTAATGGTCTATATGCCAATCTTTCAATACCCATCCCCAAAAAACCTGTTAGGACAGCAGTTACTATGAGTACAATAATTAGCATTACAATGGCTGGAAGCGCCGAACCCCATCCAGTTCCTGTCATAAAGATTAATAGGGCTGTCCCAATAAAAGCACCTGTCATAAAGATTTCACCATGTGCAAAGTTAATTAATTCCAATATCCCATAAACCATTGTGTACCCTAAAGCAATTACAGCATACACAGTTCCTAAGGCAAGGCCATCAATCAAGACTTGCGGGATTGTTTGTATTACTTCGTTCAGCATAAGTTACCTCCTTGTCCAAGGTGTATAGAAGAAAAGGGTATTCTCACTGAGAAAAGCGCAAGGCGCCCGCTAGACGCGACAGGCATAAGTCAATCCGGCGACGTGGCGCACTTTGCCCGGGAAGGATGCAGTTCAATCCTTCCTAGCTGGATTACTTATGACCCGAGCCGCTGGCGCCTGGAGCTAGACATCATGAAAAGCGCAAGGCGCCGCACAGCTCCGACAGGCATAAGACGGGGCGGCGCAGTGGCGTTCTTTGCCACGTAGCCGGTCTGACTTATGACCAGAGGAGTTGGCGCCTGGAACTAGACATCATGAAAAGCGCAAGGCGCCGCACAGCTCCGACAGGCATAAGACGGGGCGGCGAAGTGGCG
>NZ_JADPRZ010000079.1 GCF_017347095.1 Sporosarcina sp. E16_8
CGGTAAAGAAATCAATTGATATTGACTAAATAGCTAATCTAGGAAGAGAGTAATATGCGACAACTATCTTGACAACCACCGAGATTCATCTACGCAACTATAAGAAATATAAAAAAAGAAAATGTAATAAAGTATTGTTCAAGAATGCTAAATGGTCATAGAGCAGCCTATATTAGCTTCTATACAGATGAGTTCTTGATATATGTCAGCAGTGATGTCATTGACATTATTTCAAATAATGAAAGCAAAATAAATGAATTAAAAGACGGTTACTCCCAAATATATGATAAGTATCATGAAGTACAATAATGAAGTATGACTATTGTTTATTGGCGTTTACTTCACATACCTTACCTAGATTTAAAACACTGGATTCAATTAACGGGTGCGATTGTTTAACATCAAAAGCCTAATTTCCCTAGCGTTTAAAAGGGAAATTAGGCTTTATTATTTATTTCTGGTGCAAAATAGCACTTGAAACAGGTGCAAATTAACTCTCAAAGTAACAGCTTAGTTAAAGCAAGTTTCAAAATTTGTCGCTAAACAATCGCACCCTATTCTTGCACAATGCTGCACTACACAGCACCCTTTTGCTGAATAATTTCAAACTATGAATTGTGTAAACCAAGCAATGTATTTTGCTCCCGGTATAAAAAATAATTGTGCCAACAATGTTCCTAATAATCTGGACGTAACCATCATCAACGAAATGTTTTTAAGCGTTTGATAATTCCCTCTCTGATTAACTACATCATCAGCCATCACAGAGACTTTTGGATCGACGAAAATAACTAACAGTATTGTTGCCATTCCATTTATTAAACCTGACGCCATAATTGCTGTTGATGCAAGCTCTGGGGTAAGCAACGCTGCATATAAAGCAGATAATACACCGATAGTGTAGATTGCAGTTATTATCATATTTATTAAGAATAGCCTCACTGGAATATCTTTGACTTTGGTATCTTTTAGATATGAAAACCTCGGCAAACTGAAATGTGTTATGCCTCGCTTTATGTACTGCAAGGAAAATAGCCTTTTAAATAATGATGGAACAGAACCCTTTTCTTTCGATAAATGAATGATTGCCCTTGAAAATAGAGCTACAAAAGTGGGGAGTAAAAGTATTCCAAAAGCTGTTCCAACTGTTGAGGCCCCTATGAGGAATCGAAATTGTGTCTCTACAAATTCTTGTGCATTATGACTTGGTGCATTGTCTATTAGACTTCCTGTAAAAGGCTGTTGCATCATATTTGCCAATCTTGAAAACATCACCATTATATTAAAAAGGGATAAGGCTGAAGCAATCATTCTTACCCGTGCTCCAGAAAGCCTTACAGCATAGGCAAGCGTTTCAATAGAATGAATGATAAAAATAAACAATGCTATATATATTAATTTCTGAGTAACAATCTCCAACATGATTACCTTCTTTTTTGCCAGTTTATTTATTATCGTTGTACATAACAACATCAAAATGTTTCCCACAATTTGGCCCAATTACTGAATCGGCACAAATCCTTTATCCCGTAAACGCACCCGAGTGTTGAAGTAGAGGTCACATTTTGCTAAATAAACCTCTTCATTGTAGTTGCTTGGGTACTATTACCACCTATTTGCATCAAATGGTAAGTTTCATTCTTCTTTCAGGAATAATGTCCTTATTTACCATTCAAAACAAAAAAAATATGCAGGCTATTAAAGAAAAGATTCCAGTCCCCAAAGAAATAGTTCCAGTAACAACGTTATATTTATTTTTCTTTCTTAGCTTAAACATTAAAAGTAGTCCCGTGGTCGTTGACATAAGAAAAATTATAACAAAACCGATAGACACAATATACATTTAATTCCCCCATTTTTATGGCTTTTTGTTTAACTAACTGGCCCTATTGTTGCGTAGCCCTTATGCAACAAATGCACCCGATTCTTGATTAAAGGTTACTGATTTTTATTTGCATGCCTTTTTGCAAATGTGGAAGGTGAAAACGTGACTTTATATTTTTCTTCGAGTTCTTTTTGTACTTTTTCTGTTAGTTCCAATCCTTGCTTATTATGTATTTCTTCAAGTTCAATCCCAGCAGGGACTATTCCATCATTTTCCCAATCAATCCATTCACCATATCCCAATCTTCATTCCAGTAATTCCTTCTTCAACTCGATTGAAATTGGAACATGTTCTATGCCAAAGTTATAGTAGCAATTATTACACCAAATTGCATCAGCACCTATATCTGCTTCAACTTTCAAATCATATGAATCATTACATGCACATGCATTTTTCATATTATTTTCACCGCCCTTCTTTAAAGTAATGGTCCGATTGCGATATAGACGCAATCTCTTATAAAGCAAACGCCCCCGATTGTACTAAAAGTTATTAATTCGAAAAGGTTTCCCCTTTTTTCAAGTTCAAAGTATGATTGTTAATCGTGACGATATGATTGTTTGTCCATTTCACATCAACTCTGTCCATATGGTCTTGGTAATAAATCCTTTTTATAAACCAAAGGGGACCATTTATAACTCCTGATACACCAATGGAGGTAGCTGCTCCACCGTTTAATGTGTAAAAGTCGATGATGATTTTGGAGTCAGGTGATTGTGCTGTTTCAAGGGGTTCTCTCGCAATTGTATTTACGGCTACCCCTAACAGAAATATTGCCGAAAGAGGGAATACAATTAGCACCGTCAGCCAACTTCTCCATCTCGCCCACCTACTACTTTTGTCTTTAAATCCAATTATAGCCGTAACGAAAGTAATAACGGTTAGTAACCATAAAGTCAGAGCAGGTGGTGCCACTTGCCAAGTTCCGTAATAAGACGCATATAAAGCTTGTAATGCAAGCATTAACACAAAGAAACATGAAATGAATGACCATAAATTATATTTCCTTTCCAACAAATTACCTCCCGTTTTGGATTTTGGCTGTTTCAAAAAAAGTTCTCCAACTAAAACGACTCTATTACTGAAAAGGGTACAATTCTTCTTCAAGAATCTGGCCCGATTGTGGAATATATCTCTTACTGAATATTCACTACTTCATACAAAGATTATAGCAGAAGCAAATGTATATTCCAGTGTTTTCCACCCCTATCATTCACATAAAAACCACATTAGAAGCATCAAAATATTAAAGTTCGTAAAAGTACACTTTAACGAACGGGTTGAAACGGATTAAAAAACAGTGGAAAGAATGTTCATAAATGTATCGAAAAACTTTGCGAACGTTCATTAATTTACACATACCTATACGGACGATTTTCAGGTATGATATAAGGAAAGAATCTTTTTCGAGGTGAATTATGGAGCATCGCAAATTTGGTTACATACGCGTTAGCAGCAAAGATCAAAATGAAGGTCGGCAATTGGAAGCTATGAAAAAGTTAGATATTAATGAACGCGATATCTATTTGGATAAGCAAAGCGGAAAGAACTTTGAACGTGTAAACTATCAATTGCTTAAACGGATTATCCGAAAAGGCGACATATTGTATATCCATTCGCTGGATCGGTTTGGTCGGAACAAAGAAGAAATCCTACAGGAATGGAATGACCTTACGAAAAATATCGAAGCCGATATTATTGTGATGGATATGCCGTTACTCGATACGACGCAATACAAAGATAGTATGGGGACATTTATTGCGGACTTGGTTTTGCAGATCCTTTCCTGGATGGCTGAAGAGGAACGAGAACGCATCCGGAAACGGCAGCGTGAAGGAATTGATTTGGCGTTGCAAAATGGTGTTCAGTTTGGAAGACCTAAAGTTCTGCTTTCAGTAGAGTTTAAAGAGGTTTACAGAAAATGGAGAGCTAAAGAATTAACAGCAGTGCAAGCAATGCAGGAAGCTGGGGTTAAGAAAACTAGTTTTTATAAATTAGTGAAAGCACTCGAAGAAGAAACATCTAGCTCATTATAATAGAAGAAGCTCCTATAACCTCCTTTACCGAGAATGGTAAAAGAGGTTTTTATAATACCCAAATTAATTTTTCTTCTATACCTACAAATATTTATCCAAGGTTGTCTCAGACACAGTTAGGTAATGCTGAACTAAAGTTTCCAGTGATTTATGTCCTGTTTGTTGCGCGATAGTTGGTAAATCTGCACCTGCTGCGTGCATGGCTACCACTTGGCTTTTCCTGAAATTGTATCCGGTAAGTCCCCCAGTCCACCGCTGCAGAGCTTTACAATAACCTATTTCACTAATAGCTGTGCTCTCATAGCGTCCATTCTTATATACTCTCCCTACAAAGTAATCGTCTGCTCTAAGACCGTATTCGTTTATATAAAGCTCTATTGCATTGATTACGTCTTTCGTGAGCCGTTTAGTATGCCATCTTTTTTGCTTCTTCAAATAAACATGGACGGATCTGTTTTTTAAATCAAAATCTGATATTTTTAAACGAACCATTTCATTAGGTCGGTTAGCGGTTACAAGATTAACTAAACAAATTGCTTTTGCTCTTATAGGTAACTTATTAAGAGTATGCATCAATTCTCTCTTATCAATAGCTGATTTTCCTCGAATCTGAATTAAATGGGCATATTCATCTTCACGATACATTTTCCGCATCGCTGAAAGCTCGTACGCAAATCTAGCTTCCCCTTTGAATTCTATACTATGAATTACACTTAAGTATTTTCTAATAGCTGACAGTCTACGTTCCCATGTCGTTTTTTTAACTCTCTGTTTGGTCAATGAGATATATAAATAATCTAGCAAAGCCTCTGTTCCAACTATTTGGCCCGTATTGGAACAATATTCTTTGAACCTTCGAATATCTCCCTCATATTGTCTTGGGATCTCCCCCATCTTTTTTTCAATATGAATTTTTCTGTTGTGGTAACGTTTTTTGGTCTCAAATGTATCCTGGTGCTTTGCTAATTTAAAATCTGACATTCTTTTTCCTCCCCACTTCTTTTCAAAATCATTCTTCGCCAACATTTTTGACAGATTGATTTTGAAAATAATTATGAGGCAGAGAAATAAAATAGAAAATACCAGTGAGTGACAATACCTCCACCACTTCATACCTTCCGGATAATAAATATACTTTTCAGAAATGGAAATGTTATACTTGTTATACAAACTCGGTTTAATACGTAATTAAGCCAGTATTCCGTAATCGGGCCAGATTCTTAAATAAAATGATCCTTTCTTTTTTAAAAAGGAGAATGAAGAATGATATTAATTATCTACGTAATCACTAGTTTTGTTAGCAGTTTTATATTTGTACAACTGATTTCATTAAGCTATTTTGATTCATTAAATTACTTTGAGCTAACTGACTTTCTTGTTATATGGGGATTTTTTGTATTGCCAGTCTTTTTGATTGGCGGTTTTATCACTTTATGCGTAGATTTCTTTGTACAAGAGTTTTTTAAAACACGAAATTACTTTATATCTTTAATTATATTTTTATCTTTGGGAATAATTTGTAACATTTATGCCTTAGGGGATTTGGTAAGAAACGGATGGGGCGAAGGAGTTATGGAGTATCTAGTTTTAGGAGTTGTGGGTTCTGTTCTTTATTTTCACATTTGGCTGTTTTTGAATAAACTTGCTATAAAGACAAGAGCTAATTCACTGGGACAGTCTTAAAAATATAGAATTCTATACTTAGCAATCGGGTGCGATTGTGTAGGAAAAGCTGTGCTTCAAACAGGACTGAAAGGAGAATATCATGGGTTTGAAAAATAGAAAAAAATCTTTCGTACTGGTAGGAGTAGCTGTATTTTTCTTACTTTTCATGACGTGGTTATTTCCATTCTCCCCCATCAGTATTTATAAAAGTTATACTTACAAGCCAGTTAAAGTTTTATATATCAACGATAAAAGCTATGAGGATATTTTAAATGAATTTAAAGAATCATATGAAAAAGAGTTGAGTAAAGAATTTAAAAACACCCGTAACACTAGTCACAACAGCATAAACTTAACTATAGACCGGACCCAGTATATTCTCCCGATATTCGAACAAGATTGGTTAGTTAGTACAAAACCAGTAACGATAGATAAAAATAAGGTAGACCAGATGCTTCGTGATGTGATTCAGAGTAGAAATACATTACTGATGCTTGTTGCTCAAGAAAATTATACGAGTGAAGAAAGAGTTTACTTAGTAGATATTATAAATAGCATCTTAAGATTGGAAGAAGAAATTAGGTATGTGAAAGATGGGAAATATTTTTCAAGAATTGAACTAAACACTTTACTTGATAATTTAGGCGATAGCTTTAGATTTAATTTTGATATCTTTGTTACCACATTTTATGAGAGAGTTAATAAGGAGTGAGATTGATCAACAATCGGGTGCAATTCTTTAACAAGGATTTTCACCCTTTTTTAGTAACGGGCCAGATTGTTATATAGGAATTGGAGTGATAGATAATGGCAAGTCAAGTTTTTGGTATGATTGTTCTTTGGATTGCAGGGTTATTCATTCTGTATCTTGTAATTTTTAAAGCTGTTAAAGATGGAATTAACAGGTCTGTCGTGGGGCAATCTCTCGAAAAAACATCTGACCAAGGAGTAAAAAAGAAATCATGGCTTGACGATGATTTCGATAATTAACGATTTGGTCTATAACTGCAATCGGGGGCGTTTAAAGAATAATGACTAGGCTAAAATCGGGTCATTTTAAATAGGGACTGAGGTAGAAAATGAAAATACTCAATAGCAAATGGTTTGAGAAAATATTTTTGACCACAAGTTGGCTTTTATTGATTTGGCTTATTATAGGCTTTGTAGTTGTTGGTGGATTTATTCTCTTATTATTCATTGCCGAAATTAAAGCCATGTAATTCCTGCATTCAATTATCGGGTGCATTTGTCGCATAAGGTTTGTGCTTCAATCGGGCGATTTTGCAAAGTTAGGAGGTGTTTATAATGGTAATACTACTTCCGATATTAATGGCACTTTCTGTATTTTCGACATTCTTATCTCTTTCCTTCGGGGTTGTTAAACGTTCATGGAGAGCTATGTTAATTTCTTTTATTTCAAGTTTGCCCATATCAATGTACTTCGCAGGCGTTAATCCACCCTTGTCTTACTTGGGTTTAACGCCAATTGTTTTATTAACTCTAACAATTCTTTTTAGAAGGCATATCCAAAAAGAAATTGCCCAGTAAGTTTTGTATGAACTATGATTGTTCCGCAAAAGGGTGCTATTGCGGAAGATCTCTTAATTTTAAAAAACGATTCCTAACATTAGTAAGGGAATCGTTTTTTTTGCTGTAAGTTACTTAACGTTGTAATTCCGCATTTCCCTGACTGTGCCCCTAATTGGGATTGAAGACCTTGGTGAGTCGTCGAAACCCTCGCATAGCCATATTTCATAGCAAAAATCTCCTTTACTTATGACCCTAATATATGACACCTTTATAACCCCTAATCTATCACTACCACTTTAGAGTGTCAAAACTTAAAAGTTACGACACCTACAATAGATAAAAAATTCTCCCTTTCTAAAAAAGAGAGAATTTTCGCAAATCTAACATATTTACATTGTGTTAGATTTGGAAGTATTTAACTCCATCACTCAATAACAAATGTTTCAATTTCTATTCTAATCATCTCGCTTCCCCCCGACTTTATGATAGAGGGACATGATGAGCGTAATGACTAATTACTTCTATAATAATTAGAAATCCCTTCGACACTGATGTCTTTATCACAAACTATTGCAACGCTATGTATAGCTCTTGTTAAAGCAACATACAACTTACATCTGCTTGAAAAGGCTAAATTACTTGTGTGATCTTCAAACCAAGATAATATAGGTTTCGTAGGATATATTAAAGCTCTTTTAACAGTTTTACCTTTAGATTCACCAAAGTTCAAAACAGGATAATTTTCGTTTACCTTTTTTCTTCTTGTATCTCTGAGTTGCAACGGTTTGTATTTTTCTAAATAATGTTCTATATCATTACTTTTCACAAAGAAAACACCATCGTGACTAGACACTTCTTTATGCAAGGATACATTGGGCAGATAATTAAGGAAAACCCTATTTGAAACATCGCAGATTAGTTGATTATTCCTCCACGAATCTTTTAAAGTTATTTCATCGATTATACAATCTAATTTTTTATTGATACATTCCTTTTTTATAAAATCTACTATATTACCATTTTTATATTTGGAGTATTTCCGAGAGAAATGAGTATAATAGGTAACTTGCCGTGGATCTCCCACCATTATAATTTTTGACTGAGATTGCATTAACATTTTAATAATATCCAAATCATACCCCGCCAAATCTTGTATCTCATCTATAAAAATATAATCAAAAATCTTACTTATCCTATTAATAACTTTCCCTTTACTCAATTCGTTTGACTTAACGGTGAACTTTGATATTTTATCCGAATATATTTTATAGTCTTTACTGAAATAATGTTTTTCTACATCTATTTCCGGATAAAATATAGGTCTTCCTTTTCCTTTGTATTTAAGACCTGATTGTTCTGATACTAATAAAAGTCCATTAATTTTATTATTTATTAAGGTCCCTTGATAGGGTTTTACACCATGTCCTATTAAAAAAGAAAACCATGTTTTAATTGTTACATTTCGTGGAATAACCCCTTTATTTAGTTCTTTAAATTTACTTCTGATTTCATTTTCATTTTCTTGTGTAAATGTCGTAATCAGTACTTCTTTCGAAATCTTTAATGATTCTTTAACTAAATAGGTTGTCTTCCCAGCACCTGGGGAGTGTCAATATTTATGTGTAAATGACAATCCAACCTTTTCATTGTGAATACACTTATTGCTTTTTTATAACTTACGAGTAGCACTTATTTGCTCTTAATATTAAGGATA
>NZ_JADPRZ010000080.1 GCF_017347095.1 Sporosarcina sp. E16_8
CTCGAGTCGCTTCAGTCCTTAAGTTAAAGGCAAAGTGCGCCTTTATCTTTAGGCCCTACAGCGCTTTTCGGGGCTAAGCAGGCGCCCTACGCTTTTCTTAAAGTGTTTCCGAAGTTGTTTTACCTTGCATATGAAGTTGTAGGTAATCCGGTCCGCCTGCTTTTGAATCTGTACCTGACATGTTGAATCCACCAAACGGTTGGTAACCAACGATTGCGCCTGTGCAATTACGGTTGAAGTACAAGTTACCAACATGGAAATCTTCACGAGCTTGTTCAATATGATGACGGTTAGTTGTGATTACCGCGCCTGTTAGACCGTAGTCCGTGTTGTTTGCAAATTCGATAGCTTCTGTGAAGCTCTTCGCTTTAGACAAACCTACAACTGGTCCAAAGATTTCTTCTTGCATAATGCGTGCTTTTGGATCAAGATCCGCAAAGACCGTTGGTGCAACGAAGAATCCTTTCGAACTGTCGCCTGTTCCTCCTGCGATTAAACGGCCTTCTTTTTTACCGATTTCGATGTAGCTCATAACCTTGTCGAATGACGCTTGATCGATTACAGGTCCAGTGAAGTTAGATAGATCAGCTGGATCGCCGTATGTCAATTCTTTTGTTAATACTGCTACACGTTCTACAACTTGGTCATAAACGTCTTCGTGAATAATCGCACGTGAACAAGCTGAACATTTCTGTCCGCTGAATCCGAATGATGATTTCACGATTGCTTGAGCAGCAAGTTCTAGATCTGCTTCATTATCAACAACAATCGTATCTTTACCGCCCATTTCAGCGATAACACGTTTCAACCAGATTTGGCCTTCGTTCACTTTAGCCGCACGTTCGTAAATGCGTGTTCCTACTTCACGTGAACCCGTGAATGAGACAAAGCGTGTTCTTGGGTGATCAACTAGATAGTCACCAATCTCAGAACCAGATCCTGGGATGTAGTTAACAACGCCTGCTGGCATTCCCGCTTCTTCAAGAACTTCGATGAATTTATAGGCAACAACTGGTGTTGTAGATGCTGGTTTAAGAAGTACTGTATTTCCTGTTACAAGAGCAGCAACTGTCGTACCCGCCATGATTGCGAATGCAAAGTTCCAAGGAGAGATGATAACGCCTACTCCAAGAGGAATGTAGTCGAAACGGTTGAATTCTCCCGGACGGCTTTCAACAGGGATACCATTTTTCAGTTCAAGCATTTTGCGTGCATAGAACTCTAGGAAATCGATTGCTTCAGCTGTATCTGCATCTGCTTCATTCCAAGGCTTACCTGCTTCTTTAGTAAGTAATGCTGAGAATTCGTGTTTGCGTCGGCGAATGATTGCAGCAGCTTTGAATAACACGTCCGCGCGGAATTCAGGTTTAACTTTTTTCCACGTATTGAACGTTGCGTCTGCAACTGTCATCGCTTTTTCAGCAAGGTCTTTACTTGCTTTAGAAACGCTACCGATTATTTCTTCTTTGTTTGCAGGGTTCGTTGATACTAATTTTCCTTCAGTCATGATGCGCTCTCCACCGATAATAAGTGGATAATCTTGACCAAGGTAACCATCGACTAGTTTTAAAGCTTCAAGAAAAGCTTGTTTATTCTCTTCTACCGTAAAATCCGTAAATGGTTCGTGTTTATATGGAATCATATTATTCCTCCTCTTTAATTGTGAAACGCAAAATTTATTTGCACTTTGTAATTGATTACATATATAATAATGCAAAAGATTGTTGCAGATATCAAGCATTATTCATTAGTTTTTCAAAAAAAGTATTTGGAAGGTGATTATTTTGATGAATATAGACGATTCTCTCTTCCCTTTTTATGAGTTTGCAGTGCGTCGTGCCGCGGTTGGCATACACGCCGTTGACAATAATGGCCGGACTGTCATCTATAATGAAAAGATGAAAGAAATTGAAGGACTTGCACTCGAAGATGTCGGTGATCGTTCAATTTTGGAACTTTTCAATTTTGAACAGGATGAAAGTACATTGTTAAAAGTTTTGCAAAGCGGCAAAGAACAACTAAATGTAAAACAAACGTACTGGAACCGCAACGGTACAGAAATCACATCCATTAATGACACATTCCCAGTCTTTAACCAACAAGTTCTCATCGGAGCTGTTGAATTAGCCCGCGACGTAACAGCTCTCGAGAAATTCGTTCTTCAGCCATTTCGAAAAAACAGTGATCCTGTTACATTCAATCAAATAATTGCTTCCTCCCCGCCTATGAAAGTGGTTATTGCGACTGCAAAAAAAGCAGCGAAAGCAAAATTACCGGTATTGTTAATCGGCGAAACAGGTACTGGTAAAGATCTTATCGCTGAAAGCATACATAATGAATTGTCTCCTTCCAGCACCGTACTCTATACCCTGTTCTGTCATAGTTCAGACCCAATACTTATAGCTCGTTTAGATAATGATTTAAATGTGGAGGATCCACTTACTTTATTTTGTGAAAGAATCGATTTATTATCCATTCCATTACAACAAAAATTGCTATCGATACTTTTAAAATCACCTAACAGTAACAAGCAATTCATCGCAAGCATCGGGGATGACCCTGTGGAATTAATCGCCTCGGGCACATTACTAAAAGACTTATATTATTTCTTTGCATCCTTTACAATCCGAATTCCGCCCCTGCGAAAACGGAAAGAAGATATATTGCCATTCATTGTCGCTTATTTAGAGCGGCGCAATGAGCGTTACGGTTCAACACTTAAAGATATTAAACCCGAAGTTGAGCATCTTTTCCTTGGGTATGAATGGCCAGGTAATATGCGTGAACTCGAATTTCTTCTCGATGAAATCTCTTCCCTTGCAATGACTGAAACGGCTATTACGTATGATCTGCTCCCTCTCCATTTCCGGATGAAAAGCGCTGATATCACCGACGAACCAACGCAGGCTGCCGATTTTATAGTTCAGCCAGGTAAAGAGTTGTTGCCGCTTGACCAGTTTTTGCGTGAGGCGGAAGCATATTACTTACAAAAAGCGATGCAACTTAATGATAAGAACGTCACGAAAACTGCAAATGCGCTTGGTATGAGCAGGCAGAATTTGCAGTATCGATTACGGAAATTAAAAAAATGAGGACAAAGGCAGAATTGCCTTTGTTCTCATTTTTTATTGTCTAGCTCCAGCGCCTAGCCCCACACGAAGTGGGGCATGCAGTGGGGAGGGATTGAACTTCATCCCTCCTTGTTGCGACACGACGTCGCGAATTTAGACTGCCTTCTTTTATCCGCTTATGCCTGTCGCGTCTGTGCGGCCGCTTCCGCTTGGGCCCACAGGATGTGGGTCATGTAGCCTTTGCCGCAGGACGCGGCGCACTTAGGCTACGTTCCTTTATTGTCCAGCTTCAGCGGCCAAACGCTCGGGTCATAAGCAGCCCAGCTGCACGGCAAAGTAAGCCGTTTCGCAGGTCTGCTTATGCCTGTCGCGTCTGAGCGGCCGCTTACGCTTTTCTTTATTGTCCAGACTTCTCGATCCAGTCTTGTAGTTTGTCTTTCAATGAATTGAATCCTTCTGCATCACTTTCGTCGACACGCGCTTGCAATGACTTACGCGGATGGTCGTCTCTTCTTGTTGCGACCGGTGCTTCTTGAAGAGCACGGATTGATAGACTAATCTTACCAGCAGCTTCGTCGACTTCCAGCACTTTTACTTGTACTTCTTGCCCTACAGTAAGAAAGTCATTTATGTCTTTCACAAATCCGTACGTTATTTCGGAAATGTGGACAAGTCCCTGTGTTTCACCATCAAGTGCAACAAATGCACCATACGGCTGGATGCCTGTCACTTTGCCCGAAAACTCTTCGCCTACTTCATATTTTCGCGCCATTTCAAACAACTCCCACTCTATTTTGGTATCGATTCTGCCCTTAAGGCCACTTAAAATTATACCATGTTTATAGATTGCGAGCAAAAAGTCAACGATTTTACCGCGTGTTTAAAACACAACTCTTCTACACGACTCCACCCTTTTATTCAACTAACATCTGACTTAAAATAATCTGCTCGATTTCCCATACGGAATCTTCATTCAAAGCCATCTTTGGACTGACAGAAAGAGTATTTCCACGCTGAAATCCGATCGAGCCTGCCGTTTCTCCGCTACCATCAAATCGCAGACTATAGAGACTATAAATATTTACATTCAATTGACTCCATTCATTGATGAATTCTTCAAGTTTGACTACATTTTTTGTTTTACTATAAAGATGCCACATCGTCTCTTGATCTTTTTGGTCATTCGCATAAAAGTACATACCGATAATAACCAAGGGGCTGACTTCTTTTAATACAGATAGATCATGATTCGAGGAAAATGAATAATATGTTTCTTGAACTTTGTTCTCAAAGCTAGGATTGGGAAACTTCACAATTTCCAGACCCTTTTCAATTAGCATAATCCCACTCATGCTAAACGTTTCAAGTTTTCTCGCCTTCGCAAGCTTCAGTGCTTGGTCTACATCAAATGCTTCTAAACGTTTGAGGCTTTCTGATTCAATCCAATCTGTTACTTCCATTTCAGAGATGACCATTTGCATAATTAAAGCTGTTGGAGAACCTTCACCGGCAGAAGCAATCCTTTTCCATCCTTCACGAAACTCCGTTTTCACCTTGCCGTCAGTGCCAAATATGTGATTAGGTTCCGCCCCTCCCACGATTTCGTAAAAGAGTTCACTGTAAGTCCATTTAAGCATGTCTGTCTTTTCATCATCCATAGTTGTTGACAACAATGTGTTTTCCATGTCCAATAAAAAATCAACCGAGTCTCCCAAGGAATGCACTAGTCCCGGATACGATACGAAAGGTGCAGATTCCAATGATGTAAAAAAACCACCAAAATCTTTGTGGATTGAAGATCGAATCTTTGCACTGAAGTCATTCTTACCGTAAATTGGAGCTATTGTGCCAAATCCTTTTATAAACGTTGGGTAGATGTTTTGCTTTATCATGCCGTCTAATGCTTGTTGCAATTCTTCAGGGTATGTATCTTTATTCTGCATAAACGTATCACCAGCAAAAGTTTCGTCAACAATTGCATCCGCGATAATCTGATCATGTTTGATAAACGTCATATAATAAGCTTGTTGGAGTGTGTCATATTGCTCTATATACCCCTTCATGAACTCCTCACTTTTCACTTTATCGTTCACTAGCGAATTTTTCACTACTCGGCTAACCATTTCAGATGGTAATTCCAACTGGTTAATGATTTTTCCATACTCGTCCTCTATCTTCTCTTTGTTCAGCGTACCCGTCTTTGCAATAACACTTTCATATCTTGCTATCATCGACTCAAAATCGTCGCGTGCTTGTTTTCCATACCTTATATAGTTATAGTCCAGTTTCTCTTTCTCGGTCGATTCCGTAAGGCCCAGTTCGGAATAACGGCTCTCCATTTCGTTCTCAAACGATCCTTTCAGCCGTTCTACATATTTTTCGGCTGAAGCTTTTTTATATTCTTCTCCTGTGATAATAGGAACAATTACAAGTGACAACAAGATTATGATGCCAGTAATCCAGGAAATCACGGCTTTTTTCGAGATCGATTGTTTCAATTTCTCGGTCGCCTGTATCTTCTGTTGCGGCTTTACAAAAACCTGCTCTTTTCTGAATGAAGAATTCAATCGTCTATACGACTTTTCAAGGAATTCAATTCTTTTTTCCAGTTGCCTATCTCCCAAGTCACGGGAGGCTTCGGCAATAGTTTGTTCAACTCTTTCTGGAGAACTATCCATAATCGCAGCAATTTCTAAATCATCTAGCATGTGGAAATGCGAAAGAATGAATGGTACTTTTTTACCCGTTTCAATGTTTACAATCTGGTCATGCAATTCCTGATCCTCTTCAAAAGTAAATAGCGTTTCATTTGGCGCATCAGTTAATTGAACATATGTAAGACTTTTTAATGCATGTTTATATAGCATGCAAACAAGCGACTCTTCATTGCCGATGGAATCTAACTGAATATGTAATTTCCTAAACGTTTCCTCCGCTACATCCGCCGCCTGCTTCGGCGCACAGCCATACTGGATGGCGAAGCGCTCAACGTCTCCTGAATAAATGTCCATCCATTTTTCAAAAGCCTCTCTCTCTCCAGCTCTCACCTTTTGCACCAACTCAAATTCTGTCACGGACAATCCTCTCCTTCATTACGAAGTATCTAATTATTTCAATTATAGCAAAGATAGATTGACCTCGTAATTTGTTTCAAAATACCATGGTATTCGTTTTTAGTTAGTGTACAATTAGAAAATCTCTATCCTAATGAAATGAGTGAATATATTATGAAACAACGTGATCAATGGTCGTCAAAAATCGGTTTCGTTCTTGCGGCTGCGGGCAGTGCGATTGGACTCGGTGCAATATGGAAATTCCCCTATATGGCTGGTATGAACGGCGGAAGTGTTTTCCTTCTACTGTTCATTATATGTACAATTGCAATAGGACTTCCAATTTTGCTCGCAGAGTTTGTCATCGGTCGTATGGGACAAGCTGATGCAGTTACATCACTAAAACGACTTGCTCCAGGGAAAAAGTGGCCTTTGGTTGGCTGGATAGGGCTTGCAGCTTCATTCATTCTCCTGTCATTTTACAGCGTGGTTGGCGGTTGGATACTTTCCTATTTAACACGTGCTATTTTCTTCAAACTCGATGCCACAACAGATCACGGAGATCTTTTCAATACAATTATCGCCAATCCACTAGAGGTTTTATTTGCCCAAGCCGTGTTCATGGGGCTAACGATTTGGATTGTACAAGGTGGTATTAAAGCAGGAATTGAGCGGGCAAGTAGATGGATGATGCCAATGTTATTCATTTTCTTCATTATCTTAGCCATTCGTTCATTAACATTGGACGGTGCAATGGAAGGCGTTCGATTCCTATTTGTACCTGATTGGTCTCATCTTACAGGTTCGACGTTTCTAGTCGCACTCGGGCAAGCTTTTTTCTCATTAAGCGTCGGAGTAACGGCAATGATGACATATGCGTCTTATTTACCGAAAGAAGAAAAGTTAGGACCATCAGCAGTAAATGTGGTGATTTTGAATATCACCATTTCAATTTTAGCTGGTCTTGTTATATTTCCCGCGGTATTCGCTCTCGGCCACTCACCGGCTGAAGGACCTGGACTGATATTCGTCATTTTGCCAGCTATTTTCAGTCAGATTCCGTTTGGCAATGTGTTTATGATTATCTTCTTCATCTTGATGCTTTTTGCGACACTTACTTCATCGATTGCGATGCTTGAAATTGTCGTGTCGACGGGTATCCGAGAGAAACACGACCGCAGAAGACGTGCTTCATGGGTATTCGGAATACTAATCTTCGTCGTTGGTATTCCAAGCGCATTGTCATTCGGAATTCTGTCTAACGTGAAAATCTTCGGCGGATCAATCTTTGACTTTGCTGACACACTGACGAGCAAAATCGCGATGCCACTTGGTGCATTGCTCGTTTCGATATTTGCAGGTTATGTATTGACGAAATCGCAAACCGACGACGAGCTTCGCATGCACCCTGCGATGAGCAGCCTTTGGAAATTCCTCGTCCGATATATAGCACCTGCTGCTATCATCGTCATTTTCATCGTATGGATTATTGAACTATGAGAAAAGCGTAAGGCGCCGTTTAGCCCCGAAAAGCGCTGGAAGGCTTGATGATAAAGGCGATTTTTGCCTTTTCAGCAAGCCTGAAGCGACTCGAGGGGCTGGCGCCTGGAGCCTAGACACTATATAAGGCATCATAAATACCCGCGAATCCAGTAACTGGATTCGCGGGTATTTGTTCACGTCTGTTGATTAACCATTTATCTGCATAAAATACTGGTGAGAAGGGCTTGGTGACCTTCATTTTCACTGAATCATTTCCGTTACGCTTTCGGCGACTATTCATGACAGATTTACTGAGGGGTCCTAGTGTAGCTAGAAGTGACGGAGTCACTTCTAGCTACACTTTTTCAGTAATCCTGTTGTGAATGGTTGCCTGTCGCGTTCCTACAATGTTCAAGTGAAAAATGCAGTTGTTTTGGGAAAAAGAATAGATGACATTCTATAAAGAGTGTAAGTGCCCGAAGATGCAATTTCGGGCACTCTTGTACATTGTACAATGCGTTCCTTGCTTACTCTTAGTAAAGATTATGCATGTATTCATGTGATACCTTATTGATAGTGACACTTCTTTAATAAAAAAAGAAAAAAACATATAGAAAGCATCAGCCCACGTGTGAGGCCAATAAAAATGTTCTTTTTTTATAGTAAAAACTAGTTGATTGTAGTGGAGAGCGGCGACTCCAGCGGGAACAGCGCGAGCTGAAGACCCCGCAGGAACGCAGTGACGAGGAGGCTGAAGCCGTGCCCGC
>NZ_JADPRZ010000081.1 GCF_017347095.1 Sporosarcina sp. E16_8
GGACTGAAGCGACTCGAGGGGCTGGCGCCCAGAGCTGGACACAAAGAAAAGCGTAGGGCGCCTGCTTAGACCCGAAAAGCGCTGGAGGGCCTAAAGATAAAGGCGCACTTTGCCTTTAACTTAAGGACTGAAGCGACTCGAGGGGCTGGCGCCCAGAGCTGGACACAAAGAAAAGCGGAGGGATGAAGTTCAATCCTCCACTGCTGGAAGAGTTAACGATAAAGGCGTCCTTTGCATTTATGCTTAATTCTAAAGGTCCATCTATTGGGTGGGCCTGTCTCTACATATAAAAGGGGAGGGAAATGTATGACGGTATCAGAAAAAGTAATTGTACAAACAGAGAAATTTGGGGCAAACAACTATCATCCACTGCCAATCGTTATTTCTGAGGCACAAGGGGTTTGGGTAAAAGATCCAGAAGGCAATAAATTCATGGATATGCTTTCCGCATATTCAGCAGTAAACCAGGGGCATCGTCATCCGAAAATTATTCAGGCATTGAAAGACCAAGCTGATAAAGTAACGCTTACTTCACGTGCTTTCCACAACGACCAACTTGGTCCATGGTATGAAAAGATTTGTGAACTGTCTGGCAAAGAAATGGCGCTTCCTATGAATACAGGAGCAGAAGCTGTTGAAACAGCTATTAAAGCAGCGCGTCGCTGGGCTTATGACGTTAAAGGGGTAGCAGAAGACCAAGCAGAAATCATTGGGTGCGAAGGGAACTTCCATGGTCGTACAATGACAGCTGTTTCTTTATCATCAGATGCTGAATACAAACGCGGATTTGGTCCGATGCTTCCGGGCATCAATCTTATTCCTTACGGTGATATCAAAGCGCTTGAAGCCGCAATTACACCGAATACTGCTGCATTCATTATCGAACCGATTCAAGGTGAAGCGGGTATTATCATTCCGCCAACCGGTTATATGAAAGCTGCACGTGAACTGTGTAAAAAGAATAACGTTCTATTTATTGCAGATGAAATTCAAGCTGGTCTTTGCCGTACTGGAAAAATGTTCGCATGTGAATGGGAAGATATCGAGCCGGATATGTATATCCTAGGTAAAGCACTTGGTGGCGGTGTATTCCCAATATCTTGTGTACTTGCTGACAAATCAGTTCTTGGTGTATTCAATCCAGGATCGCACGGTTCAACTTTTGGCGGAAATCCTATGGCGTGTGCAGTATCAATCGCGTCTTTAGAAGTGCTGGAAGAAGAAGAATTGGCGAAAAAGTCTCTTGAACTCGGAAATTACTTTATGGAAGAGTTAAAGAAAATTAAACATCCGTCGATTAAAGAAGTCCGCGGACGCGGATTGTTCATTGGCGTCGAATTGACGGAAGCTGCTCGTCCGTATTGTGAAGAGTTAAAAGAGCTCGGATTACTATGTAAAGAAACACACGATACAGTGATTCGCTTTGCTCCACCACTCATTATCACAAAAGAAGAGTTGGACTGGGCAATCGAGAAAATCAAAAAAGTTTTCGTGAATTAAAATACTTAACAATCTAAGTGTCCTATATGTTACAATATATGCATAGAAAAAATTATGAATCAAAGAGGCGAATCATTAAATGACTGAAAACCTGAATCTGTTTACGTCTACACAAGGTCTTTTTAAAGATGCACTTGATAAACTAGGCTACGATGAAGGAATGTACGAACTTCTAAAAGAACCACTTCGTATGATAGAAGTACGTATTCCAATAAAAATGGACGATGGCAAAGTTAAAGTATTCACGGGTTACCGTGGACAGCATAACGATGCTGTTGGACCGACAAAAGGTGGAGTACGTTATCACCCTGAAGTAACATTAGAAGAAGTGAAAGCACTATCTATGTGGATGACATTAAAAGCTGGTATTGTCGATCTTCCATACGGCGGCGGTAAAGGGGCAATTGTCTGTGACCCGCGTGAAATGTCTATGGGCGAACTTGAGCGACTAAGCCGCGGTTATGTCCGTGCTTTAAGCCAGGTAATGGGACCTAACAAAGACATTCCAGCTCCAGACGTCTTCACAAACGCGCAAATCATGGCGTGGATGATGGATGAATATAGCCGCATTGACGAATTCAACTCACCTGGTTTCATCACAGGTAAACCAATCGTTCTTGGTGGTTCGCAAGGTCGTGACCGTGCGACTGCAGAAGGTGTAACAATCATTATCGAGGAAGCGGCGAAACGTCGTGGAATTGATATGAAAGGTGCACGTATTGTAATCCAAGGTTTCGGTAACGCGGGTAGCTTCCTATCTAAGTTCCTTCATGATGCTGGTGCGAAAGTAATCGGAATTTCCGACGCTTATGGTGCTCTTCATGATCCAGAGGGTCTTGATATCGATTACTTACTAGACCGTCGCGATAGCTTCGGAACAGTAACTACACTTTTCGATAACACGATTTCGAACCAAGAATTACTTGAACTCGATTGCGATATTCTTGTGCCTGCGGCAATCTCTAATCAGATTACTGAAAAAAATGCACATAAAATCAAAGCGACGATTGTTGTTGAAGCAGCAAATGGGCCAACAACAACTGAAGGTACTAGAATCCTTAAAGAACGTGGAATACTTCTTGTTCCCGATGTTCTTGCAAGTGCGGGCGGCGTAACGGTTTCTTACTTCGAGTGGGTCCAAAACAATATGGGCTACTACTGGACTGAAGAAGAAGTACGTGAAAAAATGACGAAAAAAATGGTTGATGCATTTGAGAACGTATATACAACTGCAGAAACTCGTAATATCGACATGCGCCTAGCAGCATATATGATTGGTGTACGTAAAACTGCGGAAGCATCACGTTTCCGTGGTTGGGCATAATCATAAAAGCGTAAGGTACCGGTAAGATGCGACAGGTATAAGACGGCCCAGCTAACTTATGATCCGAGCGTCTGGCACCTGAAGCCTGGACACTATTTTAAGTGAAAACTTATACATTCTTATCATTAAAATAATAAAAGGCATCTCCCGATTTTAAACGGGAGATGCCTTTTATGCTTTTTCAGGAATAGAAACCATTACCTCGTCGTGATCCCGCCGCCGATTGAATAACAACCCAAGATTGAATAGACCCGAAACCCCAATGATGAGATAAATAAATCGTGCGAGCGGTTCCGCGGAGCCGCCGGCGAATTGTGCCACTACATCGAAACGGAATATTCCTGCCACTCCCCAATTGAGAGCGCCGATAATTGTCAGTGCTAGAGCTAATTTATGTACTTTACCCATTTAGCACACCTCCTTAAATTAATATGCCCAGGTGAAGTTTTTTCATACGCGGGCTCTTAATATTGCAAAATGGTTTATTGTTTCGGATAATGAAAAGAATAAAGGGAGGCAATATAGAATGAATGAATTTGTATTTCACAATCCAGTTAAACTTATATTTGGAAAAGGTCAACTTCAGAGATTAGCACAAGAACTACAGAGTTACGGTACAAAAGTGCTTGTCGTTTATGGGGGCGGAAGCATCAAGAGGAATGGTCTCTATGAAGAAGTAATGACCATATTAAAAGAGAATGATATGGAAGTGCATGAACTTTCAGGCGTTGAGCCAAATCCACGTGTATCAACTGCGCGAAAAGGTGCAGAAATTTGTAAGGATAAAGACATCGACGTTATCTTAGCAGTTGGTGGAGGATCAGTTATCGACTGTGTGAAACTAATTGCATCGGCTGCGAAATATGACGGCGACGCGTGGGATCTTGTAACAAGGAAAGCGTTCGCGAAAGATGCACTTCCATTCGGTACAGTTTTGACGCTAGCAGCAACAGGTTCGGAGATGAATGCCGGGTCTGTTATTACCAATGAAGAGACGCAAGAGAAGTTCGGATGGGGCAGCCCGGTCAGTTTCCCGAAATTCTCGATTCTTGATCCAACATATACGCTTTCAGTACCTAAAGACCAAACAATATACGGTATTGTCGATATGATGTCCCATATCTTTGAACAGTATTTCAATAATGCAAAGAATACACCTGTACAAGATGAGATGTGTGAAGGTGTGCTACGTGCGGTAATGGATAGTGCGCCGAAACTCGTCGAAGACTTGGGGAATTATGAATTACGTGAGACGATTTTATTCGCGGGTACGATGGGATTGAACGGCTTCCTTCAAATGGGCTATCAAGGGGACTGGGCGTCCCATGGTATCGAACATGCTGTGTCTGCAGTTTATGATATCCCGCATGCAGGAGGACTTGCGATTCTATTCCCACACTGGATGAATCATAACGTTAACGTCAATCCTGAACGTTTTGCCAAGCTCGCTGTCAACGTATTTGGCGTTGCACCAGAAGGCAAGACACCAGATGAGATTGCAGTGGAAGGAATTGCGTCTCTAAGAGCATTTTGGACATCTATTGGAGCACCAGAAACGCTTGCTCATTATGACATTGACGATTCGAAACTTGAGTTGATGGCAGAAAAAGCAACAGTTAACGGACCACTTGGGAACTTCAGTAATCTGAATAAAGAGGACGTACTGTCGATTTTAAAAGCTTCATTATAAGAGAATTGAAAAACGCCACGCGGGAGTCTCTGCGTGGCGTTTTTTGTTATTCTGGTAACTTTGAATTGAATTGCTTAGCGGTATCAAAGGAATTGGACCTTTTCCATGTCGATACACCGTCATCTTCATCGAAAGAAATAAGAACATCTTGTACTCCTTTTTGATTTAAAATAATGTCCATGAGTCGGTCCCTCACGTCATCTAAATAAGCGAGTGTATGAGATGGATCGACTTCTGCGACAATCTCAACGTGTAAGAATTCCCCTTCTTTAATAACTTCAATCCGTTGAATATCTATAACGTCGGAATCCGCTGCAACGATATGGGAAATATGATTGAGCATTTCCTCATCCGTTTCCCCGATTGCACCACGTGCGTTTTCCAGAAATACTTTACCAACCACATAGAACATCATCATACCAATCATAATGGACGCAATGCCTTCCGCTACGAGTAATCCAAGGAAATGAGCCAATAGGACAGCGACAAATGCGAGGAGGCCACCTAGAGTTGCAACAAAGTCTTCCATGAACACGAGTTTTGTCGCCGGTTTAGCGCGTTTAAGGTTTTGAAAACCTAATGTAATGGGGGCTATCCCACCTTTATCAATCCCTGCTTCATGAAGTATCTCTTTACCCGCCTTATAAAGTACAATGCATTCAAGAATGATACCTATACCGAGAACAGAGAGGTTGATAATTAAATTTCTATTCCCGCCTGACTCGGATGGATTCAGGATATGATGCCACCCGCCTATGATAGCCTCATAAGACATGATTCCAACAATAATGACAGCGCCGAGACAAACTAAGTTAACAACACGGCCGAATCCATTAGGATATTTGGGAGTGGGAGCTTTTTTTGAAAGAGCAGAACCGACGAAAACAAAAAACTGGTTTGCTGCATCACCAAATGAGTGCATCATTTCTGCAAACATAGCCACATTTCCAGTGAAGAAGAATGCAATGGCTTTTAAGCAAGCAATGACCGTGTTAACAATTGCTGCGAGTAGTGAGGGCTTGTTGCCTTCATTTAAAAGTTTTAGTATGTCTCTCATGAATTTCCTCCATTATTGAAATATTTCAATTTCGACTGATACGATATAAGGTAGCGTCGTTAACTCGATATACAAACTAGACAAAGGTTTATCGGGGAGCGTCGAAAGGCGAAAGTTGAGCTGATGAAGCACTTGATGATTAAATGAATCGATTTGCCGTATCCGCAAGTTTTTGATTTCCATGTTCTCTGCCTTTAGATATGCAAGCAAATCCTCGATCTTTGATTTGTTGGATAAAACAGCAATGAAAGAAACTTCCTTTGTCCGCAATCTTTTTGGACCAAATTTACCGAGTGTGGGCGCGATGACTTCAATAACAAACATTACGAGTAATACAGCAAACGTCGCCTCAATATAAAAGCCGGCACCAACGGCAATCCCAATACTCGCAGCACCCCAAATCATTGCTGCTGTTGTTAATCCAGAAATGTTATTATTGTCACGTCGCAGTATGGCCCCAGCTCCAAGGAAGCCGATGCCACTTACAATTTGGGCGGCAAGGCGAAGCGGATCCATCGTTACATTAATGTCATTACGTGCGGGAACGAGATAAGCTGCTTCTATAGAGACGACTGTTAGAAGGCAACTGAAAGTAGCGATAACAGCACTTGTTTTTAATCCGATAGGTTTCTTCTTGATTTCCCTCTCTACACCAATAACTAAACTTAAAACTAAAGCGAGCGTGATTTTAATTAGTACTTCGGGATACATCGCTTCATTTGCAATCCAGGTCATTATCGTTATCCCCCTTGTAATGTCCTCCCTTAATAACCATGTTATACTGACACCTATACCATTGTCTTAAAGACAGAGATGTAACCTAACTTTTTTGAAAGAGATGTGTTAGAAATGGAAAAGCCACGGATTCATCCGTATATACCAATTATCATAGGAGTTATATCGGTAGCACTTTCTGCAATTTTTGTGAAACTTGCCACAGCAGATGCTGGAGTGATTGCATTTTATAGAATGTTTTTCTCTGTTCTGATTATGTTACCGCTCTTCCTTATGAAGTATAGAAGGGAAGTATTGACGCTTAGTAAAAAAGATTGGATCTTCTCAGCCATTGCGGGAGTGTTTTTAGCCTTTCACTTCATTCTATGGTTCGAGTCGTTAAATTACACATCGGTTGCGAGTTCAACGGTGCTTGTTACCTTACAACCCATATTTGCTTTTGTAGGAACGTACTTCTTCTTTAAGGAGAAGCTAGCGTTCAAAACAATTATATCTGCTCTGATTGCTGTAACGGGGAGTGTAATCATTAGCTGGGGAGACTTCAAGCTGAGTGGCACTGCTTTTTACGGAGATATGTTAGCGTTGATTGCATGTGCACTTATCACAACCTATCTGCTATTCGGGCAAGATGTGCGTAAACGTCATTCACTTATTACATATACATTTGTTGTTTATTCGATAAGCACAATCACATTGTTCTTTTATGTTCTAATCAAAGGGGAGTCATTTGGCCCTTACCCAGGGTCTGATTGGTTCTGGTTTATAATGCTTGCACTCATTCCGAATCTGTTAGGGCATACCCTTTTCAACTGGGCCATTAAGTGGGTAAGTACCAATGTCATATCTATCGGGATACTATTTGAGCCGGTCGGAGCAGCAATCTTGGCGTTCTATGTCTTTGATGAAACCTTATCGACATCCCAAATAGTCGGCGGGATGATTGTGATAGCGGGGATTCTGCTCTTTGTAATTGATGGTAAAAAGTTGCGGAATAAATTATTTTCAAAAAAGGCTTGATTTCTTATAACGTTCTGTAGTATATTAATACATGTCCTCAGGGAGCGAGAAACAACAGCAAGTTAGAAGTTGAAATGAAATGTTGACTCGTTCCGGAAGAGATGTTATATTAGATAACGTTGCGCTTCAAACATTGTTAAAACGACGAAAAAGAAATTGAAATTAGTTGTTGACATGAAGAGTGTAACTTGATATGATATAAGAGTTGCTGCTGAAACAACAGTGACCAAATGAACCTTGAAAACTGAACAGCAAAACATCAATGAAATACAGCGAGAGTGCTAACGCACTTGAGCAAAACGTTTCTAACTAAACCAGC
>NZ_JADPRZ010000082.1 GCF_017347095.1 Sporosarcina sp. E16_8
CGCGAGCTGAAGACCCCGCAGGAACGCAGTGACGAGGAGGCTGAAGCCGTGCCCGCGGAAAGCGTCCGCTCGGAACGGAAATCAACGGGATTGAAGGAAATAGGACTTTTTCAGTGGCTTACTTCGTGTACTCATACATTTGGAGTGTGACGGATGAAGGACCACCATATGATTACCGATAAAAATATGTAGGGATGCGGCAAAGTCGCATCCCTACACATTCAGACATCCCGGTAATCTTATAGAAGTCATTCAATCCAAAGTCAATGATACACGTAGCGCCCAGTAGGTGATCAAGTCATTCACTGGTTAGTTTTAGTTTATCAACAGATGTGGCCGACTATATATGTAAAGACGAAAAAACCGGCCCTGGTGGCCGGTTTTCCGATATAATTATTACCCGATTGAACCTTCCATCTCAAACTTGATAAGACGGTTCATTTCTACAGCATATTCCATCGGTAATTCTTTTGTGAATGGTTCGATGAAGCCCATAACGATCATTTCAGTTGCTTCAAGCTCAGGAACACCGCGGCTCATCAAGTAGAAGAGCTGCTCCTCTGATACTTTAGAAACTTTCGCTTCGTGTTCAAGTGAAATGTTATCATTTAGAATTTCATTATATGGAATCGTGTCAGATGTCGACAATTCATCCATTATAAGCGTGTCACACTCAATGTTTGCACGTGCGCCATCCGCTTTACGTCCGAAGTGGACGATTCCGCGATACGTTACTTTACCACCGTGTTGTGAAATTGATTTCGACACGATTGTAGAAGACGTATTTGGTGCAAGGTGATGCATTTTCGCTCCAGCATCCTGATGCTGACCTTTTCCTGCTAGTGCAATTGAAAGTGTCATACCACGAGCGCCTTCGCCTTTAAGAATGATTGCAGGGTATTTCATCGTCAATTTAGAGCCGATGTTCCCGTCAATCCATTCCATTGTTGCGTTTGCGTCACAAACTGCACGCTTCGTAACAAGGTTGTAAACGTTATTTGCCCAGTTCTGGATTGTTGTATAACGGCAATACGCATCTTTTTTAACAATGATCTCAACGACAGCACTGTGAAGTGAATTCGTTGTATAAACAGGCGCAGTACATCCTTCAACGTAATGGACGCTTGCTCCTTCATCAACAATAATCATGGTACGTTCAAACTGCCCCATGTTTTCCGAGTTGATACGGAAATAAGCTTGAAGTGGAGTCTCTACTTTAATGCCTGGTGGTATATAGATGAACGAACCACCTGACCATACAGCCGAGTTCAATGCAGCAAACTTGTTATCAGAGTTCGGGATGATTGTTCCCCAATATTTCCTGAAAAGTTCCTCATCTTCCCTAAGTGCTGAATCCGTGTCTTTAAACACAATTCCAAGGTCCACAAGTTCCTGTTTCATGTTATGGTAAACAACTTCAGATTCGTATTGTGCAGAAACACCTGCAAGGTATTTTTGTTCAGCTTCAGGAATACCAAGTTTATCAAACGTACGCTTGATTTCTTCTGGTACTTCATCCCAAGAGCGTTCCGCTCCTTCAGAAGGTTTAACATAGTAAGTAATCTCGTCAAATTTAAGGGAGTTTAGATCTCCACCCCATTGTGGCATTGGCATTTTGTAGAACATTTCCAATGATTTCAGGCGGTAGTCTAGCATCCATTGAGGTTCGTTCTTCATACCTGAAATTTCTTCAACGATTTCCTTTGTCAAACCACGTTCCGAACGGAAAATGGAAACGTCTTTATCAGCAAACCCATATTTGTAATCGCCGATATCCGGCATTTTCTTAGCCATTACTATTCCTCCGTCCTTTTAGTTACTGTTCGGAGTCATTTCCGACTCCCTTTTCCATCGCCTTCCATGCCAAAGTTGCACATTTAATACGCGCAGGAAATTTCGATACTCCCGCAAGTGCTTCAATATCACCTAGGTCGATGGAGTCGTCAACACCTTTGCCGAGCATCATGTCCGAAAAAACAGAGGCAGCTTTTAGTGCTTCATCCACTTTTTTCCCTTTAACAATCTGCGTCATCATCGACGCGGATGCCATTGATATTGAACAGCCGTCGCCTTCGAATTTTGCATTTTGAACAATGCCATCATCTATTTGTAGCGTCAGATGGATCACATCACCACATGTCGGATTATTCATATCGATCGTTATGCTACTTTCTTCGATGACGCCTTTGTTTCTAGGGTTTTTATAATGGTCCATGATGACCGAGCGATATAACTGATCTAATTTATTAGTAGACATCTGCAAAATACTCCTTTGCGATACGGAGTCCGTCCACGAGGCGGTCGACGTCAGCTTCTGTATTATAAATATAGAAGCTAGCACGTGCCGTGGATGATACATCGAGCCATTTCATAAGCGGCTGAGCACAGTGGTGACCTGCTCTAACGGCAATACCATGCATATCAAGCACGGTTGCAACGTCGTGTGGATGGACATCGTTCAGATTAAAAGTAACAAGCCCGGCACGTTTTTCTGGATCGAGTGGACCGTAAATCGAAAGTCCATCGATTTCAGACATCCGCTCCATTGCATATTTTGCAAGTTCGTGTTCATGCCGTTCAATGTTATCTAGTCCGATTTCCTCAAGAAAATCGATAGCAGCACCCAGACCAATCGCACCTGCGATTATCGGTGTACCGCCTTCAAACTTCCAAGGAAGCTCTTTCCATGTCGATTCATACAAACCAACAAAATCAATCATTTCGCCGCCGAACTCGATCGGCTCCATGTTAGTAAGCAACTCTTTTTTCCCGTAAAGGACACCAATGCCGGTCGGACCGCACATCTTATGTCCCGAGAAAGCGAAAAAGTCACAATCTAGTTTCTGTACATCGATTTTCAGATGTGGCGCAGCTTGCGCACCATCGACAACCATGACAGCTCCATGTGCATGTGCAATTTCCGCAATTTCTTTAATCGGGTTCATCGTACCAAGTACGTTCGATACGTACATGATTGACACGATTTTGGTCCGGTCTGTAATAACTTCTCGGACCTTTTCAAGTGATAGTGTGCCGTCTTCCTCAAGGTCAACGTACTTCAACACTGCCCCTTTTTCTTTTGCCAGCTGCTGCCATGGAATAATGTTTGAATGGTGTTCCATGTACGTGATGACGATTTCATCACCTTCACCGACATTCGCCCGACCATAACTTTGCGCAACTGTATTTAAAGCCGTTGTCGTACCGCGCATAAATATGATTTCTTCCGTCGACTTCGCATTGATGAAGTTGCGCACTTTTTCGCGCGCCCCTTCATATCCTTCTGTCGCACGATTTCCAAGCGTATGCACGCCGCGGTGAACGTTCGAGTTATCAAGGCCGTAATAGTTGCTGATTGCTTCTATTACTTGCCGCGGCTTTTGTGAAGTCGCGGCACTATCTAGATAAACGAGCGGATGCCCGTTTATTTCTTGGTCTAATATTGGGAAATGTTTGCGGATGTCTGTACTGAGCATTAGCGCACTTTCCTTTCGATAACCTCCGTCAATTGCTTCTTAACGCCTTCAATCGGCAATTTGCTGACAACTGGCGCAAGGAAACCATGAATGACAAGGCGTTCTGCTTCCTGCTGTTTAATTCCACGGCTCATCAGGTAAAACAGTTGCATTGGATCAACCCGACCAACCGATGCAGCGTGTCCTGCTGTTACGTCGTCTTCATCGATAAGTAAAATTGGGTTTGCGTCTCCGCGTGCCCTTTCACTCAACATAAGGACGCGTGACTCTTGGACAGCGTTTGCTCTTGTTGCACCTTTTGCGATTCTTCCGATACCGTTAAAGATACATGTAGATTCTTCTTTCACAACACCGTGCTTCAAGATGAATCCTTCTGTATCTGTTCCCCAGTGAACGATTTCAGTTGTGAAGTTTTGGCGCTGTTTACCGCGTCCAACAACAACTGTCTTCATATCACAATGAGATCCGTTACCAACAAGATGTGTAATGTTTTCAGAAATCGTATCACCGTCATTCATCAGTCCTAGTGCCCAGTCAATACGGCTATCGCGTCCTGTAACTCCACGACGATTCACATAAGTTGTAAATCCTTTCGCGAGTACATCAACCGCACCGTAAGTGATTTGTGCATTATCACCTGTGAATACTTCAGCAACGATATTAGCTAATCCTTTTGCTTCTTCTACAGTCGATAAATAGTTCTCAACATACGTCACTGAACTATTCGCTTCTGCCACGATAAGAACGTGGTTAAAGAGTGAAGCTTGCTCATCATCATGTAAAAACAACACTTGAATTGGCTCTTCGACAACAACGTTTTTCGGAACATATACGAAAACGCCGCCGTTCATAAGTGCTGCATGAAGTGCAGTTAGTTTATGCTCGTCAACTTTCACACCGTCTGTCATGAAATACTTTTTCACAAGATCACTATGTTCGCGTGATGCTGTGAAAATATCTGTCATAATGACGCCTTTCGCTTTCAACTCTTCAGATAAAAACAAGTAAGCGGGTGTGTTATTGTGTTGTACATAAATGCTGTTCTGCTGCTCTTTATCAACAAGGGCACGCGCTTCTTCAGAAAGCTCGTCCAATGAAGCATACACAGTACTCTCTACCGTATGGGCAGGGAATTCAGTAAAGTTCCATTTGTCGATTTTTGTTTTATCTGGTTTTGGCATTGGAAGCTGTCCCGCTCTCACTAATGCATCTGCACGGAAATCCGCCATCCAATCTGCTTCATTCATCTTAGCGGAATAGGAACGGACGTCCTGTTCGGTTAATGCCAATTTTGTTTCAACCGTCATTTTGAATCGTCCTCCTTTCTTAAACTTCCAGCTCGACAGTTTCGTCTTCGATGCCAAGTTCTTCTTTAATCCAGTCATACCCTTGTTCTTCAAGTTTATGTGCTAGTTCAGCTCCACCGGATTTAACAACTTTACCTTGCATCATAACGTGAACTTTGTCTGGCGTAATGTAGTCAAGAAGACGTTGGTAATGAGTGATGATTAGGCAACCAAACTCTTCGCCGCGCATGTCGTTGATGCCTTTTGAAACAACTTTCAATGCATCGATATCAAGACCTGAGTCAATTTCATCAAGCACTGCAAATTTAGGCTTCAACATTGTAAGCTGAAGAATTTCGTTACGTTTCTTTTCTCCACCTGAGAAACCTTCGTTCAAGTAACGTGTAGCCATGTCTTCGTCCATTTCAAGGAATTCCATTTTGCTATCAAGTTCACGGATGAACTTCATCAATGAAATTTCGTCGCCTTCTTCACGTTTTGCATTAATTGCAGAACGAAGGAAGTCAGCGTTTGTAACACCTGTAATTTCGCTTGGATATTGCATGCCAAGGAAGATACCCGCCCTAGCGCGTTCGTCCACTGCCATTTCAAGTACATCTTCACCATCGAGTGTGATTGTACCGGATGTAACAACATATTTGGGATGCCCCATAATCGCTTGCGCGAGTGTAGATTTACCTGTACCATTTGGACCCATGATTGCGTGGATCTCATTTGTATTGATCGTCAAATCGACGCCTTTTAATATTTTCTTGCCTTCAATTTCAACGTAAAGGTCTTTAATTTCTAAAGTAGCCATTCCAATACCTCCAATATATTAAAGATGAACGGATATCCATTCTCAATTTAGTATCATTCTAATCTTAACGTATTAAGCATTGCCTTGCAAATCATTGAGAATCGTTTCATTTGAAAGGAATGCCCTTAATTCAAGACTTGTATGCAATCATTTTTCTAGTCTTCACTCATTTTCATTTATCAAGTCCTACTGAGAATCCATACAATTCAAAAAACCGGTACGTATTGTACCGGTTCAAAAGTAATTTATTAGTATTGTTCTTGTTCTAGTTTCGTTTTAGCAGCATCAACATCATCATTTTTAGTAAACCTATCAACAATAATAGCTAGTGCTCCATCACCCGTAACGTTTGTTGCAGTTCCGAAGCTGTCTTGTGCCATATAAAGTGCAATCATAAGCGCAACCATTCCTTCATCAAAACCAAGCATCGTGCTGAGTAGTCCAAGTGCCGCCATAACCGCTCCGCCTGGCACTCCAGGTGCTGCAATCATCGTAACACCAAGCATGAAGATGAACGGCAAGTACGCACTAAATTCAACCGCCATTCCATTCATCAGCAAAACACCAATCGAACAGGATACAAGTGTAATCGTGCTTCCTGATAGGTGAATCGTTGCAAATAATGGAATTGTAAAACCGGTCACTTTCTCTGATGCGCCTGTTTCACGCGCCTGTCTCAGCGTAACCGGAATTGTCGCCGCTGATGATTGCGTCCCGAGTGCAGTGAAATAAGCAGGTGCCATTATTTTCATTAGACCGAACGGATTGCGTTTTGTAAGCGTTCCCGCAACAGTATATTGCAATGTAAGCATAACGAGATGAAGAACGATAATCATAACGAACACCACCGCAAATACCGAAAGTACTTTTGCAACTTGACCGGTATACGTCATATTAAGGAATATTCCAAAAATATGGAAAGGTAAAAGCGGAATAATGACGAATGAAATCACTTTTTCAATTAACACATTGAATTCATCAAACACAGCAAGCATTGATTTACTACCAATAGAAGCCATACCGATCCCAAGAACAAATGCCAGAAGAAGTGCCGACATGACGCCCATTATTGGTGTCATTTCAATCGTAAAAAATGATTCTGCAGCTGCTCTGCCAGCATTTTCAATATCATCATTTCCAATACTTCCGATGAATCCAGGCAGTATTGTCGTTGCTGCAAAGAATGCGAGGATACCGGCTACGATTGTCGAAAAGTAAGCGAATCCCGTCGCAAGACCAAGAAGTCTACCTGATCCTTTACCAAGCTTAGCAATCCCAGGTGCGATAAATGCAACAATAATTAATGGTACTACAAAGTTCAAAAAGCCTCCAAAAATCATATTAAATGTAGCAGCAAGACTGACAAACCAATCTGCAAAACCCTCACTAATTTTCGGAACTAGTAATCCGAGTCCTACCGCTAATGCTATGGCAATAATTATACGCCATATTAGACCAATTTTGAGCTTCAAAACCATATCCCCCTATGATAATTATATGTATTTAAGAAACAACGATACCATAATGTTTTTGCTATTGGAACATCTATTTGCGATTAACATCTATTGGAAAACAGAAAAACTCCACCGAGTCCAAAATCAGGTTGTACAATAAATGACGTTGGTGAAAGAAAATCCCCATCCCTTTAAAGGGAGATGAGGAGGATCTTCACTAACGTCATTTTTTATAAGTATATTGGA
>NZ_JADPRZ010000083.1 GCF_017347095.1 Sporosarcina sp. E16_8
AAAGCCGAGTGTTGTCGATGAAATACTTTAGTCCAACCTATATATTAATAAAATGAGTTTACTAGACAGATACCCATATAGAAATTTTTGAAACAATTCATGTACCTAAGTAGTTACCATTAAACTTACAATAGAGGGAATTTCTTCGAAATTTTCCGACAACTCTAAATTAGATAACTTATACTTTTGGATTGTTGTAATGTTGCCCTTCTCTACAAGTGCCTGATGCAGCATCACCGCAAAAGTAGCGCGGTCGACCTGCGTTTCACGATTCGATAGACCATTCTGCGTACCTGCTATAGTTCCATATTGCGAAACTATACCAACACTTCCTTTATACACTGAAGGAAGACTTGGCCAATCGATTAGTGCACTACGATGGCCATTGACTTGTAAATTAAATACACGTACTAATTCCGACTCCATCTGCTTACGTGTTAGAGGTTCGTCCATACCAAAAGAATTACTTGCCACGTCTCTGATTAATGATTCATATCCCGCTTTTGTAAATGATTGAGCAGCCTCACTGACTGTAATTGTTACATCCGGACGGAACTGCATATCGCCGTAGCCCGTCATTATACCCATTTCTACAAGTTGCATAACTTCATTTTTCGCCCAGTGGCTATTTGGAATATCTGTAAACTTTGTAGCAGTCGTAACGTCTTCTGATTTAACAGCTTGTGCTTCTGCCACGTTAGCTGCTAATACAACAGTAGCTAACGTCGGTAAAGCTACTGTTAATGCTAGTGCGAAAAACAGTATATGTATTTTGTTCATATTTATTTAAAGACCTCCTATAGTTCAAATCAATAAAACCAAGTTTTAGTTAACTATATTATAACACTTTTGGTTACTATTTGGGGTTCGTTCACAGGAGGCTGAAGGGATTATGCCCCAGTGCCGGTCATCATAGCAATTCTGAACAATAGCAAAACAATGAAAAAGCAACATCAATCCATAATCATTGACCATAGTAACTATTGAGTGTTAGGGTTTTCTTCTGCCAACTATTTCGGCAAACTACAAAGGAGGAATTGCAATGACACAATTGATACAACAAGAAATCCACTTAGCTAATCGGCCTAAAGGAATGCCTACAAAAGAAGACTTTACCTTTGTAAAAAGTTCAGTTCCCTCACCAAAAGAAAATGAAATTCTAGTACGGACACTTTATTTATCTGTTGACCCATACATGCGTGGAAGAATGCAAGATGCCAAGTCATATATTGCTCCATTCGAATTGAATAAGGTCATTTCCGGGGGGGTCGTAGCTGAAGTAGTTGAATCTCAGTCAGACGCCTTTAAACCAGGTGATGTCGTTGTTGGGAACCTCAGTTGGGCTGAATATACCGTAGCTACTGCAAATGAAATTCGTAAAATAGACCCTGAAATGGCACCTATTTCAACACATTTAGGTATTCTTGGTATGACTGGTTTAACTGCCTATTTTGGATTGCTTGATATCGGAAAACCTCTAGAAGGCGAAACGGTCGTCGTTTCTGGGGCTGCTGGGGCAGTTGGTTCAGTAGTTGGACAAATCGCCAAAATCAAAGGTGCAAAAGTAGTAGGTATTGCAGGTTCAGATGACAAGATTGACTATTTATTGAATGTACTCGGCTTTGATGCAGCTGTTAATTATAAAAAGGATAGTTTTTGGACAGACCTACGTAATTCAGTTCCTGAAGGAGTAGATGTCTACTTCGATAATGTGGGCGGCGACGTTTCAGACGCTGTTTTTACAATGCTAAATCGGAATGCTCGTATTCCATTATGCGGATCAATTTCTTCCTACAATGCTGAAGGTAAAGATAGCGGTCCACGTATTCAATCAGCTATGATCAAGACGAGCGCTATGATGCAAGGCTTCACGCTAGGCGATTTTGCTACTGATTTTGAGAGAGGGTTTACCGACTTGGCTAAATGGCTACTGCAAGGTAAACTGAAATATGAAGAAACAATTGTTGATGGATTTGAAAATACACCAGAAGCATTCCTCGGTTTATTTAAAGGAACAAATCTAGGCAAACAGCTTGTAAAAGTGGCTGATCCTGAATACGCGAAACTTTAATATTTCTTGTGAAATAGCTGGACCTGCAACACTTTAATACGTACGCAAAAATCTCCTCAAGATAAACTTGAGGAGATTTTGTTTTGTCAATAAAATTTAAAACTTGGCATGTGTGTTTGAAGCTAAACCTACTTTCAATTCTTCATTTCCATATAGTCATATACTTCTTATGGTATTTGATGTCTTCTTCCACCCCAATTAAATCCAATGCTAGTTGTTTAATTTCTTCATTATTTAATACATCATATAGATTTTTCAAGCCTTGAATCATATCAAATCGAATCAAGGTGTGATGTTTTTCATGCACATCGTTGTGAAAGCGGTCGACAATATGATTAAGCACCAACTCTTTTTGTTCTTTTCCAGCTAAGCCCACCTTCCATATCGATTGCAAGCTGTGTCGGGCCGTAACAAATTTCGGATCCTTAGTCACTTCCCATAACGCTGGAAAATCGCCTAATATGCGTTTTTCTGGATCACTTTTCGCTAGACCTGCTAGGAACTGGGCTCCCCTGGATCTTCGGTGATTATCGGTATCTGTTAACCATTCTTTTAATTGGTCCCAAACTTCATAAGCCCAGTCCACTTCTTCTTGTATAGCTGAATTAATTGCATTAAACGCTTCAAATTGAAGATCTTTGTCCTTTGCTTCCAGGTTTTCGAAGTAGGATTGGATTACATTATCCACTTTTTTTATCTCCCTTTCACTATTAGGATATTTACTGATAAAAGTTACCTGGTACTAGGTAAATTTAAAATTGTATTAGAACCATGTACCTTAAATTGACCAAGTTCATTTCAGTACGTATTCTGCTAATACACTTTGTACTTTGTAAATGTTCAAGGTTTTATTGAATTTCTTTTGAATTGGTGCTGAACTTCCAGATAACCAGATTTTCAGTTCAGCATCAAGATCAAAAGTTCCTGCGGTTTCGATTGAGAAATGTACAACACTTTTGTACGGGATGGATTGATACTCAACTTTCTTTCCTGTAACGCCCTGTTTATCTACAAGTATTAGGCGCTTGTTCGTAAAAACCAATAGATCTCTAACCAGTTTATATGCATGTTCAACCTTTTCGGTAGGTGTAAGTAAATCCTTCATTTCTTTCTCTACTTTACTCACTTCAATTTCAGATGCATTTCCAATCATTCCATCAAAAATACTCATTGTAATTCCCCCAATTTATAGTTTTTTAAGCCCCCAGAAAGATTAAGTCTTATTTCCAGTAGTCTGAAGTATATACTTTCAACTTGGATTAACCAAGCATCACACAATTCAAAATCTGTGACATCTGCTGGATAAAGTTAAATCGATAATATCTCCCGAATATCGTCTTCCGATAACGAGGACAGCATCGTTTCGCCCGTTTGAATCACCTGATCGATTAATTCCTTTTTACTTTGTTGTAATTCGTTTATCTTTTCTTCTATTGTTCCTTGAGCAATCAATTTTATGACTTGAACAACATTCTTCTGCCCCATTCGATGAGCTCTACCAATCGCTTGCTCCTCGATTGCGGGATTCCACCATAAGTCATAAAGGACAACCGTATCTGCTCCGGTTAAATTCAGGCCCGTTCCGCCGGCTTTTAATGAAATAAGAAAAATCGTTTCAGGTCCTTCATTAAAATCGTCGACGAGTTGGACTCGCTCCTTCGCTGGCGTTTGGCCATCTAAATAGAAGCAACTTTGTCCTGATTGCACAAGTTTTTCCCGAATAATCTTTAACATGCTTGAAAATTGTGAGAAAATCAAGATTTTACGGCCATTTTCTCGTCCGTTTTCGATAATATCAAAAAGTTCCTCTAATTTTCCTGATTGCCCTTCGTAGTTATCGATAAATAAAGAAGGGTGGCAACAAAGCTGTCGAAGTCTTGTCAGCCCCGCTAGAATTTTTATCCTCCCTTTACCCAAACCTTCTGTGGCAAGAGATTCTTTTGTTTCTGAGCGAATTTTGTCCAAGTAGCCAAGGTAAAGCTCCTTCTGTTCTTTCTTCAACTCTGAATAATGAACGGTTTCAATTTTGTCGGGTAATTCCTTCAGAACGTCCTTTTTCAACCTTCTCAAAATAAAAGGTTTAACAAGCCTAGCAATGTATTCAGGTTTTAAACCGCGAAACGTTTTCTGATCATGTAAAAATCCAGGCATGATTGCTTGAAATATTGCCCACAATTCGTCCAATGAATTCTCAATCGGCGTCCCGGACAAAGCAAACCGCTTATGCGCCGTTATCGACCTTACTGCTTGCGCAATTTTAGACGCATAGTTTTTTATCGACTGCGCTTCATCTAGAATAAGCGTATGGAATTCTTGCTCCTTATACCACTCTAAATCCTGCCTCAACGTATGATATGAGGTAATGTATACATCAGGAATCATTTCCTGTTCCTGAATAGCCTTTCTTTCCTGAACCGTTCCAGTTGCAATATCCACTCGCAATTCGGGAGCGAATTTACTGAATTCATTCTTCCAATTATAGACCAATGACGCTGGGGCGACTACGAGCACAGGCTTAACCGACTGAGCTTGCCTCTCCGACTCTATATAGGCAATACATTGCAAGGTCTTTCCTAAGCCCATGTCATCTGCTAAAATTCCACCCAGTTGGTATTGCGCCAATGACTTCAACCACTGAAAACCCGTCAACTGATAATCCCGCAAACTTGCTTGGAGTGTTTCTGGTATCACATACTCTTCTTCCTCTGGAGATTTAATGGCGCATATGAACTGCCGAAAGCTTTTTCCGAATTTACGGTGCTGTTTGTCCAGCTGCGTTAAACGCTCTTCGATTTGCAAACCTCTATATAACGGCATGTTCATCTTACCATTTACCATTTCAATCGATTTATCGTTTAACTCTTTATATAAATCTGCTACGTCCTTCAACTGTTCATCATCCAGTGACAAAAAGGCTCCATTTGGTAAGCGTATATAGCGTTTCTTTTCTATAACAGACTGGAGAATATGTGGAACTCTGTCATAATCTATTCCTTCCATTGAAAAATCCACTTCCAATAGGTTTCCACTTGAATGGATATCGACAGCGACTTTAGCCACTTTCTCTGTAGGTAGAATCAATGATTTAATAGCTGGCGTTAAAAATATGTCAGCCTTTTCTCCCAGCGCTGCCAATGTGTCATATAGAAATTCGAATATGTCTTCCTCATTATCCGTGTAATACTGATCCCCACTCACTTTCAACGAACAATCCTCAAATGCATTCATAAATAATAGTTCCTGCTCTGTATCACGGATTAATATCGTTTGCTCCTTATTAGCGTGGGTCTCGCTTTCGGCAATCGGGTTAATGACAATCGAATCGTAATGATACTCTACTTTTACCTCGATACGATCGCTAGTCCCTTCCACAAACATTTTCAAGCGAAGTGGAGGATTCATAATAATCGCCGAAACAGTCTTAGCTACTTGTACCTTGCCAATTTTCTTTAGCTTTGGCATAGCTTGTGAAACGAATGTCCCAACTTGTTCTGCTGATATCGGGATAAGTGGGCTTCCTCCACTTTTAATCAATGGAACGAACAACTGTAACGCCCGTTGCTGTTCACCCGATAAGTTATGTAATTTTCCTTTATATGCATACCAGCCATAGGTTTTATAATATTCCCCATTTACATGCCCACTTACTTTCAATTGAAACTCCTTGGACATGCCATTTTCAAGTGAAAAGGAGAAGGGAAGATCTTCTTCAACAATTTGCAGTTGACCATAATCGAAATCTTCCTGCTGATAGACACAATTTTGACGTTGCAAGGCACCAAGTAACTCATCCGCCGCGTATGGAGGTATGACAATATCTTTTCCAGACCTACCGTTACCTCCCCAAGTTCTCGTGTCATAGATGGTTTCAGTATTATAAAACTGCATTAATTTATCTATAATCGCCAAATCTTCCATTTTAAATACATGGTACGCAGGATCATAAGTAAAATACTTCCCAAACTGCAATTCGGTGTGATTCGAAATGCAATCAAATAACTGACGAATATCCTTGACGATATATAACCGTTTAGTCCCAATTTTCATCTGTATGTCAAAAATATCTTTTTCTTTATTATAGCTGACCTGCATATGGGTTCTGAGTAAAAATTCTACTTTCAAATAGCGCTCATCGTCCTCCATCAATTCTGTATGATTGCTACTTTCTCCAAAGTAATCAATCAACTCTTCGGCTCGCCGATATCTTGCATTTTTCGTTTCACTCTTTTTGCTACTAATTACTGAGTTTTGTTCATCAGCAATCGCCAAAAGCGTGGCGCAAACGTGCTTACAATCCCTGTACGTATAATATGCTGGACAGTTGCAAACACCATCAATATCGAAACTATTCAAGTGAATTTGAACCCTATATATCTTACTTCCGGAGACCGTGGCATGGGAGTGTCAATATTTATGTGTAAATGACAATCCAACCTTTTCATTGTGAATACACTTATTGCTTTTTTATAACTTACGAGTAGCACTTATTTGCTCTT
>NZ_JADPRZ010000084.1 GCF_017347095.1 Sporosarcina sp. E16_8
AAACTGTCGAAGTGTCCAACAAACGCGGCGGGGTTTCCAACCAAATCGGCGAAGCGTCCAACCAATCCCGCGAAGTGTCCAACAAACCAAAAAACCTCCAACCAAACCATCGAAGTCTCCAACAAACCCCTTGAAGCCTCCAACCAAATCAATAAAGTCTCCAACCAATCCCGGTGTCGTATATACTAAAAGTGGTGGAGGTGTAGAAATGAGATCATTGATCGATAAAATTAAACAAGGCTTGGCTATTTTATCTGCTGCGGAAAGAAAAGTGGGTGAATATATACTATTGCATTCGGAGTTAATCCCTAATATGACGACAAAAGAGTTGTCAACAAAGATAGGTGTAAGCGAAGCGAGTGTGATTCGCTTTTGCAAATCGATTGGAATGGGTAGCTTCAAGTCATTTAAACTCGCGCTCGTTAAGGATTTAACGTTAACTGAAATGAACTTAACGGACTTTTCGATTTTACAGCAGAAGGATACCCCCTATGACTCATTTCAAAAGGTCATTCAGGTAAATAAATTCGCGATTGAATCTTGTATTGATTCCATGGATAAGAAGGAGTTATTGAAAGCAGTAGATGCCATAAAAGATGCGAAAAAAATTGTTTTCTTTGGTGTTGGCGGATCATCGACTGCGGCACTTGATGCGCACTATAAATTTACTAGGCTGGGGTATCAAGCTATTACCTCTTTGGATTTTCATTATATGCTGACGGTTATTCCTTATTTAAACAAAAATGATGTTTTTGTTGCCATCAGTACATCGGGAAAGACGAGGGATGTATTGGAACTTGCCCATTTTGCCCAAAAGAAAGGTGCAATTGTAATTGCGATTACGAATCTGGATAAATCCCCCTTATACAGGACAGCAGATATCAGACTTTGCACCCCAAATGTGGAACAGGATTTTAGAATTGGCAGCATTCCTTCCAGAATGACGCAGCTAACGGTTATTGACACCTTATATATGAGTATTTTTCATCATGTCGGAGAAAATGTTATCAAACAATATCAGGAAGCAAGAAGTGAAATGGAGAATTTACGGAGATGAGGAAACCCACTAGTAACGGGTTCTCTCTCTTTACCTTCTGGAATGGCTGCTCTTTCTAAATAGAGACATTTAAAAAGAGCACCTCAAAAGGATGCTCTTTTTCGTGTTATTTTATTGCAAGTCATGAGTAACGTTTCACAATAACTAATTTACTTTTTACTCGCCTGTTAAAAGGGTTCTCAACATTTTCTTGTCACCAAGGTACTTAATTTCCTCTATTCCACCTGGGCGAAGAATCGCTATCCCTGTAATTTCTGCATTCACTTTTTCTTTTCCTTTTTTTTCATAGTCAATAGTAACGGTAAAGTTATAATTCGTTGGGACATTTTTATTTTGTTCGATAGCAATTTTACTAACGGTTGTTTGATAATCGTATTTGTCAGCCGCTAAGTGGAACACTAATGTTAGACCTCTCGAAATTAATTTATCGAAACCACTTTCAGAAAAATAAGGTCCGTAGTTATCCTTTATATATGCACTATACTCCTTACTGAATGGCGAGCTCTCCTGCTGCTGTTCTTCAAACGACTTCCACATTTCGTTTTGTGCTTGTATGGCTTCTTTATTCGGAGTATTCAAGTCATACTCCAGATAGGCTTGAATAAGTGCTATGTTTTTATCTTGTGGCTCATCTTGAGTACAGCCTACAAGTAAGAGGCTCATGAGAACAAAAGTTATGGCAACCCCTGTCTTTCCTCGAAAGATCTTCTTTGCGAAAGAAATATGATTCCAACATGATTTTTGAAACATAATTTCACCCACCTCTTATTTTTCGATTTTTTACCTACTCTTTATACGGATAACACGCAACGGAAGTTTCATTATTCTAACAATTAAATCTCGTTAGTGCTATAACCGATGCTTTTTTATTACTTTAATGAAACTAAGATTCAGTAATATTTAGAATAATCTTGACATATAGTTTCTTATGGGTACAATTGGAATATAAAGTACTAGTTTAAGAGGGGCGATAGAATGCTTGATAAATTATCTACAGAAAAGAGAAATAGCAAGACGATGCAGCTTGATGAAATGTCTGTAAGGGGCATTCTGGAAGCGATGAATCAAGAGGATAGTTCAGTTCCATCTACCATCGCTAACGAGCTAGATTATATTGAAAAAGTTGTTGAATCTGTTGTTGAATCGTTCCAAACAGGGGGCCGACTCATTTATGTTGGAGCAGGAACGAGCGGAAGATTGGGGATTCTTGACGCTGTTGAATGTGTCCCAACGTTTGGCGTTTCGCCTGAAATGGTTCGTGGGTTCATTGCCGGAGGAATGGAAGCGTTTACAGCTGCGGTTGAAGGCGCTGAAGACAATGTGAATTTGGGGGCTTCCGATATGGAATCTGCTTCAGTTTGCGATAAGGATACTGTCATTGGAATTGCCGCGAGCGGTAGGACGCCGTATGTCATAGGTGCTCTAGATTGTGCACGAGAAAAAGGGGCTAAAACGGTAGCCATCTCGTGTAATAAAGACGCTGAAATAAGCAAGCATGCGGAAATGGTAATTGAACTAGAAACGGGTCCTGAAGTTTTAACGGGCTCAACGAGATTGAAAGCGGGAACAGCTCAAAAGTTAGTGCTGAATATGATTTCTACGGCGTCGATGATTGGAATTGGCAAGGTCTATGAAAACCTTATGGTCGATGTCCAATCTACAAATGAAAAATTAACAGAGCGCTCCAAAAGAATCATTATGGATGCCACTCAAGTTGACTATGAGACAGCCGAGGACTATTACGAAAAAGCGCAGCAGCAGGTGAAAACCGCTATTGTCATGATTTTACTTCAAAGTTCTTATGAAGAAGCGGTAGAAAAATTGGAACTAACAGGCGGCTTTGTCCGAAAGTCTATATAAAAAATGAAATGGGGGGATTGGGATGAAAAAGGAAGAGCGTATGGCCCAAGATATTTTTGCGAATATCGGCGGCAAGGAAAATATCCAGCGGTTATCTCACTGTATGACGCGTTTGCGCCTGGCATTAAAAGATGATAGTAAGGTGAATGTGGACGCGTTGAAAAAAGTCGATGGCGTAATGGGTGTCATTGAAGATGATACGTTGCAAATCGTAGTGGGGCCGGGGACGGTCAATAAAGTGGCTGCAGAAATGAGCAAAGTCACAGGGCTGTCAATTGGGGAAGAGGCAGGCCCGGATGAAAATGACTTAACTTTTAGCGAAAAAGCAGCAAGAAATCAAGCCAATCTTAAGGCAAAGAATAAATCGCCTATAAAAATGCTACTTCGCAGAATTGGTAACATCTTTATTCCACTAATTCCAGGTCTTGTTGCATCCGGTTTAATTAACGGAGCTGCAAACTTCGCGAAAAACGCGGGTGTGGATCCGACGCAAACGTGGATGCAAATATTGCTTCTACTTGGAAGCGGCATATTCATGTATCTTGCGATTTTGGTGGGTTGGAATACAGCTAAGGAATTTGGCGGCACACCAGTACTTGGTGCCATTGCTGGAGCTTTTTTATTCAACCCTGCGCTTGCGGATATTACGATTTACGGTGAGGCATTAGTGCCAGGCCGAGGTGGATTATTTGGTGTCATCTTTGCGGCTTGGTTGATGACTTGGGTTGAAAAGCGTGTTCGATCTGTTATGCATGATTCGATTGATATTATCGTTACGCCTTTAATTACCGTATTAGTAGTAGGTTTCTTTTCACTCTATGCAGTAGTTCCAGTTGCGGGTGTTCTATCTGATGGAATTACATCCGGAATCAATGTCGTCTTGGATGTCGGTGGGGTTGCGGCAGGCGCGGTACTTGCAGGCTTCTTCTTACCGCTAGTTATGGTCGGACTTCATCATGGATTAACGCCTATTCATTTAGAGTTGATCAATACTGTGGGTTACACCGCGTTATTACCAATATTAGCAATGGCAGGTGCAGGTCAAGTGGGTGCAGCCATCGCAATATTTGTGAAAACTAAAAACAAAAGATTGCGTACTATCATTAAAGGCGCACTACCAGTAGGCTTCCTAGGAATCGGAGAACCACTGCTTTACGGGGTCACACTACCTCTAGGCCGTCCATTCCTTACTGCCTGTATGGGTGCGGCAGTCGGCGGTGCCTTCCAGGCAGTCATGAAAGTAGCTGCATCTGGTATCGGCGTATCTGGTATTTCGCTAATTCCACTTATCGCAGACAATAAATTCTTGTTTTATTTCTTGGGCCTAGTAATTGCCTATACATTCGGCTTCCTGTTCACGTACTTATTTGGATTCAAGGAAGAAATGGCGGACGGTATTTAACAAAGGGGGGGGCTTGCCTCCTTTTTTTGATGAAAAGAAAGTATATGTTTTAACTTGGAACAAGGTCTAGCTCTAGGTGCCTGCAAGGATGCAGGTATGCAGTCGTTGCGACAGGAAGTCGCGATCTTAGACTGCCCTCTTTTTCACTTATGCCTGTGGCGTCTAGACGGCGCCTTGCGCTTTTCATAATCTTAAATAGGAGCTGGTTATTATGCTTGGAATATCTGTTTATCTAGGAAATGAGTTGAACGAGGAATTTGAATTGTATCTTAAAAAGGTGAGAGCAATCGGTTTTACTTCTATTTTCACATCGCTTCATATCCCCGAGGAAGATCCGCAGCTCTATAAAGAACGCCTTCACAGGCTAGGAGCGGTAGCGAAACAATATGATATGGAGTTAATGGCAGATATTTCGCCACAGTCACTTGGACATCTTGGTTTCACTTGGGAAAATGCAGAGGGCCTTCTTGAGTGGGGGCTAACGGGGTTACGGGTCGACTATGGTATCTCAGAAGCCACAATTGTCAGGCTATCCAAGAAAATGAAAATTGCGCTGAATGCAAGTACACTGACTAAGGATGGTCTGGATAAAATGAAACAGGCAGGGTTGCGCACGGAATCTGTTGAGGCGTGGCATAACTTTTATCCGCGACCCGAAACAGGACTTGACCGTGATGAATTTAGCAAGGTGAATGAGTGGTTGAAACAGGAAGGGGTAACCGTGATGGCCTTCATTCCAGGAGATGGATCATTGCGTGGGCCGCTTTTTGAAAGACTGCCAACATTGGAGGATCATCGAAGTATCTCACCTTTTGCCGCATTTCTAGACTTAATTGAAAATGGCTGTGTGGACAAGGTCTTAGTCGGTGATCTGACACTGACTGAAGAATCGTTAGAGCAATTTGCTTCTTATCAACAAGGGTTTTTTTTATTGCGAGCTGAACAGATAATCCACGACAAATCCCTGCTTGAAATTATGGGAGCCGTCGTGCAGACAAATCGTTTAGATGCTGCTCGGGATTGCATCCGATCGATGGAATCAAGGGAATACGGACTAATTGGAACCCGTCCCGTTAAAGCAGTCAATACGGTAGAAAGACCACAAGGTGCGATTACCGTAGACAACGAAAAGTATGGACGCTATCAGGGAGAAATCCAAATTGCAAAACGAGATCTCCCAGCCGATGAAAAGGTTAATGTAATCGGCCGAATAAAGGAAGATGATCGGTTGTTGCTGCAGTATATGTATGGAGGATCTAAGTTTCAAATTAAATGGATGTAATTGCGGAGTGTTTAACTTAATTAGTGAAGTGTCCAACGAACCCGGGAGAGTGTGCAACATAATCGGTGAAGTGTCCAACGAACCCGGTAGAGTGTACAACGAAGTGTAGAGTGTCCAACATAATCGGCAAAGTGTCCAACAAACCCGGGAGAGTGTACAACCAAATCAATAAAGCTTCCAACCAATCCCGGGAAGTGTCCAACAAAGCGTAGAGTGTCCAACCAAATCGGCAAAGTGTCCAACGAACCCGGAAGAGTGTCCAACCAAATCAAAAAAGCCTCCAACCAATCCCGGAAAGTGTCCAACCAACCGCACAGTGTCCAACCAAATCGGCAAAGCGTCCAACGAACCCGGGAGAGTGTGCAACCAAATCAAAAAAGCCTCCAACCAATCCCGGAAAGTGTCCAACCAACCGTAGAGTGTCCAACCAAATCGGCAAAGTGTCCAACGAACCCGGTAGAGTGTCCAACCAAATCAAAAAAGCCTCCAACCAATCCCAGGAAGTGTCCAACCAACCAGTGAGTGTCCAACCAACCAGTGAGTGTCCAACCAAATCGGCAAAGTATCCAACAAACCCGGGAGAGTGTCCAACCAAATCAAAAAAGCCTCCAACCAATCCCGGGAAGTGTCCAACAAAGCGTAGAGTGTCCAACCAAATCGGTAAAGCGTCCAACGAACCCGGTAGAGTGTCCAACCAAATCAAAAAAGCCTCCAACCAATCCCGGAAAGTGTCCAACAAACCGTAGAGTGTCCAACCAAATCGGCTAAGCCTCCAACCAACCCGGTA
>NZ_JADPRZ010000085.1 GCF_017347095.1 Sporosarcina sp. E16_8
GGCGAAGTGTCCAACAAACCGGAGAGTGTCCAACCAAACTGTCGAAGTGTCCAACGAATGCGGTGGGGTTTCCAACAAAATCGTCAAAGCCTCCAACCAATTCGGTGAAATGTCCAACAAACTGGAAAGCGTCCAACCAAACTATCGAAGTGTCCAACAAACGTGGTGAGGTTTCCAACCAAACTGTCGGAGTGTCCAACGAATGCGGTGGGGTTTCCAACAAAATCGGCGAAGCCTCCAACCAATTCCGTGAAGTGTGCAACAAACCGGAGAATGTCCAACCAAACTGTCGGAGTGTCCAACGAATGCGGTGGGGTTTCCAACAAAATCGGCGAAGCCTCCAACCAATCCGGTGGAGTGTCCAACAAACCGTAGAGCCTCCAACCAAACTGTCGGAGTGTCCAACGAATGCGGTGGGGTTTCCAACAAAATCGTCAAAGCCTCCAACCAATTCCGTGAAGTGTGCAACGAACCGGAGAGTGTCCAACCAAACTGTCGGAGTGTCCAACAAACGCGGTGAGGTTTCCAACAAAATCGTCAAAGCCTCCAACCAATTCCCTGGAGTGTCCAACAAACCGGAAAGCCTCCAACCAAACTATCGAAGCCTCCAACCAACGCCGCGGAGTTTCCAACAAAATCGTCAAAGCCTCCAACCAATCCCGTGAAGCCTCCAACAAACTTTCTAATTGAAACTAATATAAGCATTTATTTAGAAATTTCGAAAAAAGGTGCTAATGGCATCCTACTATCGTCATGGAAAAAGATGGTTTTAAGACTTTAGTGGTCTAGACGACTATACATCATTTTGGATATGCTTTACCTACAGGTTGAAAGCGCTCCCACCTAACTATTTTACTATATTAGGTGGACGACCTAAAATTAGCTTGTAAAAGGAGGAACTTATGAAAAGAAAAACGTTTATGATCACGGCTGTTTGTACGATTTTGTTAGGAACATCGCCTGTTTTTGCTGGCAGTGATGTTCCCAATAACCCTTCAATTGAAAAGAAAGACAAGCACACTACCTCATCACGGAAGCCGCATCCAGTTTTCACATGGAATTCAACTGTCTTCCCGATTTCTAACACACTTCACCCCGGCTCTGCACGAGGAGCCGGTATGGTGGAAACTCCACTTCAACAAATTGATCAGATTATGAATCAGGCCATTTCGGAAAAAGTGATGCCTGGTGCTGTTGCTTTTGTGGCGAGAGGCGGGAAAATTGTGAAGCATGATGCTTATGGTTTTTCAGCTGCGTACACAGATGGCTCGCTTACAGAAATGGAAACTCCAATTCCAATGCAGACGGACACAATCTTTGATTTGGCGTCTATCAGTAAGATTTTCACCGCTACTTCCGTAATGATGCTTTTTGAAAAAGGTTTATTCGAACTAGATGACGCAGTTGCTAAGCATATCCCGGAATTTGCTGCAAATGGGAAGGAAAACGTAACGATCCGCCAATTGTTGACACACACCTCGGGGTTTGTCGCAGGAATTCCTATATATTCACAGGGGAATTCGAGAGATGAGCGGCTGCAGTTGGTGTTAAACCACCCGTTAGTCAATGCCCCGGGTACGACTTACACGTACAGCGATTTAAATATGATCACATTAGGTGTGCTAATCGAGCGATTGTCAGGGACTCGTCAGGATGATTTTGTCAAAACGCACATCACTGGTCCAATGGGGATGAAGGATACGATGTATAATCCTCCAGCTTCCTTGAAAAATCGAATTGCAGCAACCGAATTCCAGTCAATTCCAGACAGAGGGCTTGTTTGGGGAGAGGTTCATGATGAAAATGCATGGTCACTGGATGGTGTTGCGGGACATGCGGGTGTCTTCTCGACTGCGAAGGATCTTGCCATGCTTGCTCACGTTTTCCTGAATAACGGAAAATATGGCGGAAAAACAATCCTTAAGCCTGAAACGGTCAAACTCTTGCTACAAAATGAGAATGCTGCGTTTCCTGGCGATGACCACGGTCTTGGCTGGGAGCTAGGACAGGGATGGTATATGGATGCGCTTTCAGAGGGGACTCACTCCTTTGGGCATACTGGTTATACGGGAACATCGATTGTGGTTAGCCCGAACAACAAAACGGTTGCGATTTTACTGACGAATCGCGTGCATCCAAGTCGAGCGACTGTATCGACAAATCAAACGCGGAGACTGTTCGTTAGACAGGTAGCGGATGCGATTCCAGTCTTCATTCCCGGTAAGAATTCAGCATGGTTTGCAGGCTACGGAGATAATGTGAACCGTGTGATGGAAGCTGATCTTGCGCTGGCAAAGGACGCAAAACTTACTTTTCGTACATGGCATATGCTAGAGAATGAGTCTGATTTTGGCTATGTAGAAATATATACCGATGGCGTATGGGACAAGCTCGCCTCATTCACTGGTACAAGCAATGGCTGGGTTAATCAAAAGCTGACCATCCCGAAAGAAGCATCGAAACTACGCTTCAGTTATCATACCGATTCATCGGTGAATGGCCGTGGCTTGTATATTCTAGATCCATTGCTTAATTCAAAGAGCAAGCTTTCTTTCACGAATAATGAATGGCAACTGCGTGATTATTAATTATGAAAAGGGAGGAAAAGTATGAGTAAATTAGTCAAGAAATGTATCGTTTCAATTATTGCATTTGCTTTAGTGTTAACGAGCGGTCCACTCGCGGGGGCATCGGCTACTTCGGGAATCAAGGATTTAGTGATTGACCTCAACGTACCGCAAGTCGCGAGAGATGTGAAGGATAACACGCTTGATTTAAATGGCTTGCATGTCTATGCGGATGGCAACTTTGAGCTAGCGTCGAAGAATGTAACCTGGAAGTCTTCGAACAAAAACGTTGCCTCTGTTACTCAGGGCGGAGAAGTTAGCTTATCGGGTCACAATGGAAAAACGTTTATCTCTGTGAGCAATGGCAAATTCAGTGACCGAATCTCCATTCAATACAAAGGAAATCAAGGTCAGATTATTGTTGGAAAAGAAAAAGGCGTTCGCTATGACTTGATCGGCAAGGCTATCAAGCAGATGACGATGAAAGAAAAAGTCGGTCAAATGCTAATGCCTGACTTTAGAAACTGGAAGGGTGAAAATGTTACGGCAATGAATGCTGAAATTGCCCAGCTAGTTAAAGAGTATCATCTAGGCGGCGTAATATTATTCCGCGAGAATACAGTGACAGCTGAGCAAACAACGAAGCTAGTTAGTGCTTATCAGGAAGCATCAGAAAAATACGGACTTCTGATTTCAATTGATCAAGAAGGCGGGATTGTAACACGTCTTCAGACGGGTACGGATTTTCCTGGAAACATGGCGCTAGGAGCGACACGATCTGAAGAGGTAGCGAAAAAGGTTGGTATGGCCATTGGTGAAGAGCTTAACGCCCTTGGTATTAATATGAATTTTGGACCTTCACTGGATATAAACAATAATCCTGATAATCCTGTCATCGGAGTTCGTTCCTTTGGGGAGGACCCTGAGTTAGTGGGGAAATTGGGAAATGCCTATATTAACGGTCTTCAAGAAAGTGGAACAGCTGCAACGGCCAAGCATTTTCCGGGTCACGGCGATACGGCAGTTGATTCCCATTTAGGACTTCCGGAAGTACCACATGATATCAATCGTTTGAAAAAGGTGGAATTATATCCGTTCCAGCAGGCTATGGATGCTGGTATTGATGCAATTATGACGGCACATGTGACCTTCCCGAAAATTGATGATACAAAAGTTATTTCGAAAAAAGATGGAACAGAAATTGCCCTACCCGCAACGCTTTCTCAAAAAGTATTAACGGGTTTGATGCGCGAGCAAATGGGCTTTAAGGGAGTTATCGTGACGGATGCGATGAATATGGGGGCGATCGTTGAGCATTTTGGTGCAGTCGATGCGGCCATTCGCTCTGTAAAAGCAGGAACAGATATTGTTTTAATGCCTGTAGGTCTTGAGACAGTCGCCAATGGTCTGTATGATGCGGTTAATAAGGGAGAAATTTCAACTGAAAAAATCGATCAGTCCGTTGAACGGATTCTTACGCTGAAGTTAAATCGAGGCATTGTGAAAGCTGAAGTTGAAAAAAGTATAGATGACAAAATTGCGAATGCCATTCAAGTCGTAGGCTCTGCAGAACATAAAGCGGTAGAAAGCGAAGCAGCGGCTAAATCGATTACGCTTGTAAAAAACAATGCTAAGCTTCCACTTAAAGTAGGCACAAAAGATAAGATTGTTGTGGTCGGTTCAAGTGCTGATCTCCTTGCTGCTGAGGTTCAAAAGCATAATGAAAATACTACGGTTTTAACAACTACAACACTCCTTACAGAATCACAATTGGCGCAAGCAAAAGCGGCAGATTATATCATTTTAGGCACCAATACCTCCACGGTGAGCGGGAGAGAACCAAGTAATGATTTAATGAAGCTGGCAAATCAACTTATTGAACAAACCGATGTACCAGTTATTAGCGTCGGAATTCGAAATCCGTATGATATTATGGCCTACCCGAATGTAGATGCTTATCTTGTCCAGTATGGATTTAGACCAGCAAGTTATGAAGCATCCGTTAACACGATTTTTGGGATAAATAACCCAACAGGTAAACTACCAGTTACTATTTTTGATCAAGTCGGCGATGTTTTATACAAGTTTGGACATGGTTTAGGGTACTAATTTAGGTGTTTTGAATGAAATAAGATTTCGGCTACATGTTCAAGGAATTAAGAACGTATATTTCGGTTGGTTATACATTACATGGAAAGAGGGAGGCGTTTATTATGAAAAAATGGCTTACGGGATTGCTTGCGCTCGTTCTAGTACTATCCACATTTACTGGAGCTTCTGCTAAGAATGATAAAGATAAGAAGGACAAGAAGTTTCGCTTAGGTGTGGAGGTTTTGTTGCAGGATCAGCTTAATTTGATCAAGGGGAAGCGGGTCGGTTTGATCACCAATCCAACGGGAGTAGATAAAAACGTTACGAGTATCGTAGATTTACTTCACGCAAATCCTAAAGTGCAACTTACAGCTCTTTATGGTCCTGAGCATGGTGTCCGTGGGGATGCGCAGGCTGGGCAATATGTTGAAAAGTATATTGATGAAAAAACAGGGGTTCCTGTATATAGCTTGTATGGGGCCACGAAAAAGCCAACACCTGAAATGCTGAAAAATGTCGATGTGCTGCTATTTGATATTCAGGATGTTGGGGCACGATTTTACACGTATATTTACACAATGGCTTTAGCTATGGAAGCGGCAAAGGAGAATAATATACCGATTATCGTCCTTGACCGTCCGAATCCAATCGGCGGAACGAAAGTAGAGGGGCCTGTTCTCGAGGACAAGTACTCCTCATTTGTGGGTGAGTACCCGATTCCTGTGCGCCATGGCATGACGGTTGGGGAATTAGCGCTGCTGTTCAATAAAGAATTCAAGATCGGAGCCAATTTAACGGTCGTGAAAATGGAAGGCTGGAAGCGGAGTATGTATTACGATGAAACACCATTGGAATTCGTGCTTCCATCACCAAACATGCCAACTTTGGATTCCACTCTTGTCTACCCAGGTGCGGCATTAATTGAAGGAACGAATGTTTCAGAAGGAAGAGGAACGACTAAGCCGTTTGAATTAATCGGTGCTCCGTTCATCAACAGCTCAGATTTGGCGGCGAAGTTGAATGCTTACAAATTGCCAGGGGTCACCTTCAGAGCGGCTTCGTTTACGCCGACATTCTCAAAGCACGCGAATAAGTTGAGCCATGGAATTCAAATCCATATCACAAATCGAAACGTGTATAAGCCGTTTGAAACCGGGTTATATATTGTGAAAACCATTCATGATATGTATCCAAACGATTTCCAGTTCACAGCACCAGGTAGCGACGGAATATCCTTCTTTGATAAACTCGTCGGCAATGGCTCAATCCGGACCGATATTAAAGCAGGCAAGTCTGTCGAGGAAATGAAAAAAGCATGGCAGGCGGGTCTAAACAAATTCACTCATGTTCGTGAGAAGTATTTGTTATATAAATAACTAATCCAGCGACCTCTTTTTGAAAAGGGGTCGCTTTTTGGTGTGTTGGAATGTCCAACAAACGTGGTGGAGTGTCCAACCAATCCCGCGTAGTGTCCAACAAACGTGGTGAAGTCTCCAACCAACCCGGGGAGTGTCCAACAAAATCGGCGAAGTGTCCAACCAATTCCGTGAAGTGTCCAACAAACGTGGTGGGGTTTCCAACCAAATCGGTGAAGTGTCCAACAAACCGGAAAGTGTCCAACCAAACTGTCGAAGTGTCCAACAAATGCGGCGGGGTTTCCAACCAAATCGGCGAAGCCTCCAACCAATCCG
>NZ_JADPRZ010000086.1 GCF_017347095.1 Sporosarcina sp. E16_8
AACGGCAGGTGGCACTCCGCATAAAATGCGCGGATCGCATCTCCACCTTGTCCTTTCAATGAATCTTCCATCGCTACAAGTCCTTCGACTGCGGTCTCGATTGCTTCCATTTCATTTTCCAAACGATTTAGCATGGTGCTATTTCGCCGCAAGCCATCGTGGAAAGGGCTGACATCTACTACTTTCATTATATTTGAAAAAGGTACCTATCAAAGACATGACTCTGTATCTTGTCTTTGATGGGCACCTTGGCATTTTATATTGTTATGGTTCTGAAATAAACCCGTAAATTCCGCATCATTTCTCTATGAAAAGTCCTGTGAGTGTACCCAGATTAATCTTTTCATGATTGTTATACTTTCACGATTCACTGAGTAGCAGGCAACTGTGTCTTGAACATGCATTGTACTTCTATTCTGCATTACACAGTAGTCGTTCTACTTCGATTAAGGATGTTTACCAAGACCCTTATATCAAGATGAATCCGATAAGCTATATACGTTTATTCTATTCTTCTTTCAAGCATATTTTCCAACAATGTCATCTCGCCTATTTATCGTATTATTTTCACAAACCAAGTATTAAAAAATAATACCTTGAGAATACAACCATCATGAGCCTTTACTTTAAAACAACCCGTTCTTTTTCTTTCCACAGCAAATATACTTTATCTTTATTCATCTACATATATGCTTATATATGTTTATTTTCAACACCATAACTTTTATTATTTTGTTTACAATTCAATATATAAAGTTGAAACTGAACGTTTTAATACTCTACTCCTTTTTAATCATCACCTAAAATCCTATCATCTAGCTTTTCTCTGTCTTCAGCAATTTGTTCATACGAACTAATAAGGTTACTAATATAATCAATTTGAACCTCTCTATCATCTTGGAACAAATGTATTGTAGCCCCTTTACTTATTAAAGCTTCCATTGTTTTCTTAAAACCTTTTAATTCATCTGTATCAAAATAATCACATTCTAGTACTACTTTATTATCTTCTATATTTTTTTTAATATCTTGAATACTTGCTCCATTATTCTGTCTGATAATAGATACATACTTTAATTTATTGGACTCATTATCAATTTTCAATTTCATCTTCACCATAAAATTTTACCTCCCTAAAAGTCTTTAATTGGTATTATAGGCTCACCCGGATTACTATTCCTCCAATTCCCACCATGCCATCCTTTTAAATGTTCATTAAAAGTTGCTGGATAGATTATTTCTCCTTTATTAGAAATATGTGGGTATTTCGAAGCGCTATAACTATGATGCCCTGCAATTGGTTTACCATCAAATTTAGGAGTTTTACCAGCAAGAATATCTTTTAACTGTTCTTGAGACCAATCTCGAGTAAGTGGTTCATTATTTAATAATCGTTGTTGTTCTTGATACCAAAATTCTTTAACTCCTTTATCCCTTCTTTTAGCAAATTTTTTATTCCAAATGTAGTCTGCATACTCTTGTTTTGTAATAGTTCTAATATCAATTTTATCTCTTAACTCTTTCATTTTCTTTGAACTCATTTGTTTTGTCGTAGTTGGATGCTCATTTAAATCTAGTCCTTTTGTCCTCACTGCTATAACACTTTTTGCTTCTTTTACATGAGGGATATCAGAAATTCTCTTACTAACTTTACCCGTACCCTTAGACTTATTTTCAACTGCGGGAGTCTTCTTTACGGAAAGATTCCCTTTATATTTGGATGGCTTAACTCCAGGGATGATAGCGAGCGCCATTTTTTTGAATCCTTTTTGGACTATTGCCCTCGGCTGGATATAATCCACAAACGCTAGGTTCGTGCCTTCAAAATAGCCGTCGAGCTCACGGAAACCACCGTCATCGAATTCTTCTTCCACTTCTTTAACCACTTCGTATTGAATCGGCTTTCTTGTTCCTAATTGGTATTCTTTTACAATCAGACCATTTTCATAGATGTGAAATTTTAACAGGTTGTAGCTGCCATAAGCTCCACGCTCGATTGTCTCGGTTCTTTTACTTTCAAGTGTCTGGAAGGTTCCTGCATTGATTTCCGTGCCGATCAGATTATCCTGATCACTGTTCCCTAGGCCCCCCGCAACCGCAGAGGTCTGTTGAACGATGGCTGTTTGCAATCCGCTGTTCATTGTAATTGCCGCCCACTGTTTAGACTCAAAATGGACGCCTGTGAGCCCTTCCTTGAAGAGACCTTCGATATCTGCAAGCCATCTCTCCATCGCTATTAATGCCCTCGTCTGGTCTCATCAAATTCATACAAATTGGCAACCGTATGATCCCGTTTCCTCCTTGCATCCCGAACCCCCTCTTGCACATCACTATCATTCAGATGTGGAAGGGCAACGATATCGGCGACCTTATTCATAATGTCGTTGGCTTCGTCGGTGAGGCTGCTTGTCAGTCTAGAAATTACCGTTAGTCCAGCTTCAACTTCTCCTTCAAGAAACGTTTGACGGATGAACCCGTTCATATCCGGCTCCAATGAATCGAGTGCGGAATCCATTTGGATCTGGACATTTACGTAATTGCTTTTGAATGTCATGAAAAACTGCAAGAACGGTAGGTGGCACTCCGCATAAAATGCACGGATCGCATCTCCTCCTTGTCCTTTCAATGAATCTTCCAGCGCAACAAGTCCTTCGACTGCAGTTTCGATTGCTTTCATTTCATTTTCTAAACGATTTATTATGGTATTATTCCGCCGCAAGCCATCGTGGAACGGGCTGACATCTACTACTTTCATAGCGCCATCGGTATATATGAAAAAGGAACCTATTAAATACATAAATCTGTATCTCATCTTTGAAAGGTTCCAAGCCATTTTATATTGTTGAATTTCTGATGAAGATCAGTAAAGTCTACATTATTTTCTATGAAAAACTTTGTATGTACATCCAGTTCTTTATAGTGGTGCATTCGACACTAAGTATCCCCTCAACAAAAAAACCTTGAAAGGGACTTGGCCAATCAAGGATTTAAAATCACATTATATTTTAGGAATATCAACTAATTCACCTGGTGATTTACTAATAAGAAAATCTGATATATTTGGGTTATTTTTTCTAATCCTATATATCTGATTTTTTGTTAATTCAGGTTCAAATGATATATTCTGTATCTTAAAATTCAGGTTTATTAGTTTATTATAAAGATTTAATAAAAAATCCTTCCACTCTTCTAATGCTGAATTTGAAACTTCCTCTGGATTTTCTAACATTCGAAATCCATCTGCGTAATGAAATATTAGTAATCCTGTTCCTAAATCACAATACTCATCTTCAATGAGTGCTTTTGGAACCTCAAACCCACTATTCCAGTTATAATTTTCTGCAAAAAAATGGAGTATTAGTGGATTGTCTACATTTCCTAATTGACTGATTAAATTATTTTTATCCGTATTATAAAGCAGTTCTTCCAGAAAAGTAATTTCTGTGTTACCCATCAATTAAGTCTATTCTCCATACTTATAAGTATTTTCTTACTCATAATTTGTAGTAGTAATAAAGTCAAAAGCATTAGTTGAAGTAACTTCATTGTTATACTCAAAGTTATATATCAGAATTACTGCATTATATGATTTTTTTAATTCTATACTTTTCTTAAATTGTGGGATGATAATTTCTTCATACGAACACCCAGCTAATAATGTGGAAATATCACTACTACTATTCTTATAGACCGTTTTTTCTATAGTATCCTCATCTGTTTCATCCATATCAATATTAAAATCGATAAAAAATTTGGAAGGTACAGACTCGCCATCCTCATCATACGTTAAATCTACATACTCTCTTATAGAGTCCTCTTCTTTAATATTACCTAACCAAAAAGAAACCCATCCTTGTTTTTCCATTATAGTATCCTCCTACTTTAATTTAAGACCTTCCGGTAAAGATGAAACCCCACCCTCTAGTCTATAATTAGCCCAATTATTAAGTCGTCTTACTGTTCATTCAATTTAACTTACTTTACATCTTTAACAACAACTTCATACATATCTCCAACATTTTCATCTTTGGGTACCAATGCGTAATAATTTTGATCATTATCTAAAATAAATTGAACCAACTTTGTGCTTGTATCATTCCAGTAATTTTTCATACTAGAATAGTATTCTTCCAAATCTTCTTTATAATCCAACTGCAATATATATTCTTTTTCGGTCATCGCAAAAACAATTAAACTTCCTAAGAGATTTTTTTGCTTATTTTCTTCTTTATACTCTTGTAGTAAGAACCAGATTTGGTCTAATCCTATAGGTTTTTTGTATTTTTCATAGAAACTACTATCATCCATATCCTCATAATCCTGTATCAATTCACTGATAAATGAGTGCCATCTTGTTGGAATAATCTTTTCCAATAAAGGATTTTTGTCAATTCCTTCTATTATTTCACCTAACTCTTCAATCTCATGTTCATTGTTGTATTCACTTATAGAGATGGGCTTGAATTTCATTGAATTCTTGTAATGCGCCAAATCATATGGATAGTGATTATGATTTATGAGGCTTGCATCATCAAGTTCGAGTATCTTTGCTAGTGCTGCTGTTTCAAAGCTCCAATACCCTATATATCCCGGTTCTTTATGGGAATTTTTCCATTCGTAATCATAATGACCTTTAAACCATTCCTTTTCCATATACGTTTGCATGCTTTTAGAAGCTTCTCTTTTATCAGTTTGCGCAAGTTCTATAATTTCTCTCGTTTTTGCATATGGATTTTCTTTAAAATAAACATTAGTGATTTTTGTGCAGCCAATATCACTAGCACATAATAAAAAGTCAATCACCGAATCACTCATATTTTTCTTCTCAACTAACTTACTTAGTCGTTCTATATTCTTTTTATCCGTTTCTAATAATATTCCTAAGGAAATCACCCAAAGCAGATTTACATATCCAACATTCCTAGTCCCTGTATGCTCTAAATTATCAATTGCATTATGAAAATCTTCTTCTATTGTACTAATGTCTTCTCCTAAGGAATACTTTGCAATAACATTATCCGTCTCATTTATAAAATTTGATAGATAAGTTTCTTCTATGATGCTTTTATTATCATTAGGATATCTTTGAATACCATTTTTTTCATCTTCTTCTAAACTATTAATTTCCTCTCTATCTTCTTCAATAATTTTTTTATTATATTCTATTCCTTCTCTACATTTTTCTTCTATACATAAATGATCTCTCATTATATTTGATTCCTCCTAGCTTTTGAATTATGGCCATTCTCCAATGATTTTACCCTTGGCATCTAGCTTATATGTTTTTACATTTCCAGTACTATCAACTTTTGATAGTACTCTTTCTACTTCACCTTTTTTTAATGATCTCGCAATCTTTGTTGCTAATTGTTTATCTCCATCAACAGCTTTCAATACTCTACTTTTTTTAGTTACCACACCTGTCAACCAATCATCTGACATTTGTTTTCCATCTTTAGCTTTTCCTAATTGTGAACTACCAAACTTAGCTTCATCAATAACATATTTGATATTTGAATCCACATTTGCATTTTCGTATAGTCCGTCAATCCCTTTTACTATTTTATCATCTATACTTGATGGTGCATCTCTGCCTATTGGCTTTAAGTCATACCCAGCATCTTTTAAACTTTGATTGTTTACTAGATTATCAGTTGATTTTATTTCACCAAAATTACCTTTTTGTTTATTTGTAGCTGTTTTCGTATCAAAATCATCCACATTTGTTTTTTTACTTCCACCAGAACTGCCTTTTCCCGTAGCCTTACCAATATCACTCTCAACTTTCTTTGGACTTATCCACTTCACAATTGAAGACTTCCTAACAAGTCTAATACCCGCGGTACCCGCTTTTATCGCTGGCCCAAAAGGGGTAATCGA
>NZ_JADPRZ010000087.1 GCF_017347095.1 Sporosarcina sp. E16_8
ACCGATCATATCCCATGGCAAGCGATCATATGTCCATTCCACCGATCATATATCATGTCAAGCGATCATATGTCCATTCCACCGATCATATCCCATGGCAAGCGATCATATCTCCATTCCACCGATCATATGCCATGTCAAGCGATCATATCTCCATTCCACCGATCATAAACCATCGCAAACGATCATATATCACGGCTAACCGATCATATCCCAGCCCAAATCAGCTTTTTCAAGGTATTCAACAAACTCAAAATCTGGTAAAATAATCATATAGTTCATGAGGGATGTCTTCAGTCTGATCGTTATGAATGGGTAGGCATAAAGGAAGGCGTTTTTTCATACCAATAACTAGGTTTATTTCTAAGCGAATTAATTGAAAAGGAGGTTTTTGTTATGAAAAAAGTATTTACTGTCTTGCTGGCATTCACTATTGCTATAGGATTTTCATTCAATTCTGTGCATGTCGAAGCAGCGAGCGCGAAAGTAGTGGCATATAAAAATTGCACGGAGCTAAACAAAGTGTATAAAGGCGGAGTGGCAAGATCTGCATCTGTCAAAAATATAGGCGGTAAAACGAAGTACCAGCCATTTGTATCTCAGGCTATCTATGATGCGAATAAAAAAAGTGATCGCGATAAAGATTCAATCGCGTGTGAGCAGTAATTACTAAGAACAACAAAACAGCACCAGTCCGGATACACTATCCGGACTGGTGCTGTTTTTGATTCAAGTGTTTTACGCTGATACACTTACCGCGCCTTGCACCGTTTCACTTCAAATTTCCACTGTAGACACCAGTTCATGAACAAGCCAATCACCATCAACTTTTTTAACAATGACAACAGTTGTATATTTTCTATTCTTGGAGCCATCTGGATTATAGATAATAAACTCATCGGTTGATGTGACTTTCCAAGTATTAGTGCCCGCTGCTTCCACTTTATCAACAGTGACAGCTATAAATTGCTCCGTAATTCCTTTGCTTTCTAGGTAAACGATATAATCCTTCGCTTCTTTTTTTCGTGGGCCATCATCTGTCATCAGGTGTTCCACGTATGAAAAGTCACGGGTGTTTATTGCATCGACGCTTCGGCTAACGTAATACTCAAAGAATGATTGCAACTCCTCTTTTATGAGGCGGTCTTTTTCTTTGTGAACCGCGTCGCTGCTAGGTTGATGGATAGCCCCAGAACCTGGAATGGTTTTTGTTGCAGCTATGTTTGATCGTGTCGACGTAGCGTTTTGGATGAACCATCTATTCGCGCTTTCATCGTAAATCAGGTTAACATCGTATGTGTAAACAGATTCGCTAATCGAGGGTGTATCCAAAAGTGAATGACTATCCTCCATATACGTGAATTCCGCTTGAATGGTAATGCCTGGTTCGGAATCGTCAAGTAGATACACCGAGTCTTCATCCACATCTAATTGATCGAACTTTCCTGTGACAAACGCGTTATTGTCAATCAATGGATCGAGGATGTTCTCTAAATAGAGCGCATTGAATGATTTTGTCGTTGTTGTAAATGAAGAAGTATCTCTTTTGGATTTCGCTTTAATATATTCTTCCCCGAATTGTGTTAAGGTGTCCACCACTGAATTCATTTCATCTTGTGAAAGGATAGTCGCTTCGATTTCTTGGTATTCACTTTCAATTGTCATTTCACTCGAAGTGACTTCTCCCCAAGGGTATCGAACAGCCAGTTTTGCATGTTGAGATCCGTCAAATAAGATGGGACCGATTTCTTCTGTTGCTCCATATTCATCAACAGGAATATCCTCTTCATTGATGACAATACGGGCATCTAACATGACTTCGGATGAATAGTTAGTAACTTCAAACATGGCGTTACCTAGTGGCAACTCCACTTCAATCCAGGAAGGTTTTCCGGAATTATTATCTGCGTACAGTTCACTTTTACTCGAGCCTTTGCCGTATTTCCCTTCAAAAGTTGCATTCACTTCGTAAATACCCGGTGATAGTGGACCATACGAAACAGACCCTTTTTTACGAGATTCTTCTCTTATTTCAACACCATTGAATGTGAAAGTAAGCCCATTTAGCGGCCCCTCGAAATAGGCGTATTGGTCAATCACCTCTACTTTATGGATTTTGAATAAACCAAACCACTTTCCGTGTTGCTGAACAGTAGAAAGTGAATCTACGGCACTCCTGCCTTCCGCTTCAGCCAACTTCAGCATTGCTTTGGCTTCCTGTTTGTCAATCATTTTACCGTTTTCACGGACAACCAGGGATTGAAGTTGTTTTGCATCCTTGGTTGATAAAGCCTCCGCAAAGCGCTTAGCTGTTGTTTCCTGTGAAAAATGCGCTTTTCCCCAAACTGTGAACCCAATCAACAGAACTGCAATCGCCGTTATAATCCCATACAGTACTTTTTTCTTCTTGGAAAGGGGTTGTTTGGGCATAACCGCTACTTGCGGTAGCTTTGTTCCGCAATTTGTACATACAACATCTTCTCCAGTCACTTGTTGACCGCATTCTAGACAAAATCGACTCATTTATATTTACTCTCCTCTGACAAACCCCATTAGTATGACCGCATTACTTCCAAAAAAGTGTATCTTCATAGCTTGGTAACTAGTCAAAGAACCAGCTAAATGTCATATGACATCTAGCTGGTTTTTAAGCCTTTATTAGTACCATTGCGTTAATTCGTCAATATATCCACCGATAGTAGAGTCGGCTAGGATAACCATGAAGATGACAAATAAAACTGTGAACATGACGAGATACAGAAGGAAACCGTATAAAGGATCCATTCCAGTTGGTTTTTTCGTCAATAAGAAACTGATTAAATAGAGAGGTAAAACAAATATAGCAAACATAAAGACTATGCTAAGGATCAAATTACCGAACGTGAAAGATTTCAGCAAAATGAGAAGTAATGAGACGGTTGCAGCGATAAGTAGTGGTGACAAATGTGCACCATAGAAACTTATAATTGTCTTAAATGAATGTTGTGGTCCAAAGAATTTATTGCTGAGGAAAAGTGACAAAATGACAATCCCTACCGCGAATAAAAAGAAAACCAAAACACTACTGAAGAATGAAAAGAATCCCGGGCCATAACCGCCGAATATTTCACCCATGAAGATATATAAAGACAAAGAAAGAAGTACGCCTAGCAAAATGATACTAATAAGTCCATTTGTAAACTCTGCCTCACCACGATTATAGATGAGTGAAGGTCTTTTTAATTGTTGCATGAAATAAGAACTATACATTTTAGACTGTTTTTTTAGATTTTCGACATGAATATTCGGTTCAGCTGGTTGTGCAGGAGCTGGGATTATCGGCTCAGATTGTGTTGCAGCGACCCGTTCGGTAACAGAATCATCCGCATAAGCCACAGTTACCTCTTCAAACTTCGTACCGCATTTCCCGCAAAACTTACCTTGTGCTTGTTCGTGACCACAATTACTACAAATCATTCAATATCCTCCTTACGAAATATACTTATTATCCACTATACGGATAATAAAGTGCCGCTATTCATAGATTGTTGTACAAAGTCCTGCGAACATGTTCCTCCTATTCATTACTATCACCTTTACAGTCACTGGTTTCTTACAATATAGGGGAAGTGTGCATGTAAATAGTAGTAAGTAAATTATACCATAAGTGAATGAATAGATTGAAGGATATTTCAATTAAATTGGTAGTTTATTAACTTAGTAATGTATTCAACTGATTCTTTTGGAGTTTTATATAGTATAGGAGAATAGACACTAGTAGTCTATACTAGTAATGGGGATTAACTGGGTGATTGGCATCCACAATCCATATCAAAGGGGGTTATCAAATGGAAAAAAAGTTTTGTAATGAGTGTGGAAAACAGCTTGCAGATGGACTGGTATTTTGTTCTTCATGCGGAACGCCTGTTTCAACAACGGTTGACGTAGCGGAATCTATGCAAAAGCCACCTGCGTCGAAAAAATCGATGCCATTAAAAACTAAAGTACTACTATCAGCGCTGGTTATACTCTTTATGACTGCGATTGGAACTCATTTTACCATAACTTATTTAACGGACGGTACGAAACAGTTGAGAAATATTTACAATGCGATAGTCGATGAAAACGGAGAAGCACTATTCGCTGAGTTGGCTGTGGCAGGGGACACGCTTTATGTGAAAGATAGTTTCACTAAAAGGTTGAATAACGGCTACTTACCTGTATTCTTCGACGAACTGCAAGAAGCGTCTGAACGTGTAAAGGAAACAGGTTTGACGGAAATCCTGGTAGATAAAAAAGGGATTGAACTATTCCGCGTCAAATATGAAAAGTGGCTTTACTTCTATTCTAGGGTCATAATTGAGCCGGTTTCACAGCCTTTAGTAATTGAAACGGATCTAAAAAACACAATCTTGACGATTGCGGATAAAGAATTTCAGCTTGACGGAGAATCGATAAAAATTAATAAAGTATTACCTGATAATTACACTTTTACAGTGAATGGGAAAAATACATATATGGAGTCCACAGGAACTTACAACATCGACCGTGAGGAGTTTGAAGAAGCTGTAGTAGTCAGTTTACCTGGATCTGCCTATTCCATAACGTTTAATAGTGAATTAACGGACGGTATTGTGTATGTAAACGGTACATCTACAGAAAAAACGATGAAGGAAATTGACTCAATTACGCCTGTCTTTGGCGACGGGGCAACATTCCATGCAGTTAGAGCAATTGAAGGCGGAAAAACAGAGAAATCCGAGAAGGTGATTGGTAAACCTGGTGATTCTGTAACACTAGTTTATCCATCACTTTTGAAAGCACAAAAAAGTGCTGAGTCGCTAGCGAAGGCCCAGAAAGTACAAGAGGAAAAAGCGGTAGGAGATAGAGAATTGATTGCGCAGGCATCAGCGGCTTATATCGATTTCCGCGACGCTTACGAAGAGGCGTTGAATGATAAAAGCTTCTATTATGTAGAAAACTATTTAGTAGAGACTGCTGGGGTGTATAAAGAATTGAAGGATTTTATAGCCGAAGCAGACAGTACGTATTATTGGTATGATTTCAAGATCAACCAGGTGACAGAAGGTACGGTCGAGGGAGATATTATTAAACTACAAGTCCGCGAAGTGTTCGTCTTTGAAAATCATCTAGGGGTAACGACTGAATACGATCGGAAGAAAAGGTATGACCTAGTTGAGACATCCCCAGGCCAATTTAAAATCACTGCTATTCATATTAAAGACACCAACCGTAATTAAGTGGAATTGGAGTCGTGCAGTCACCAAGTCAATAAAGAGTTGATTGCATGTTTGCAGTAAGAATAGAAACGGCTCTCATCCAGAAGGTTTATCTGGGTGGGAGCCGTTTTGTTAGTGGTGGCGTTTGGGTGTTCGGCAAAGTCCTCGGAGTGTCCAACGAACTTGGTAAAGCCTGCAACCAATCGCCGGAAGTGTCCAACGAAAAGAGAAAAGTGTCCAACCAACGGAGGAGTTTCCAACGAAACCCTCGAAGTGTCCAACGAAGTCAGTAAAGCCTGCAACCAATCGCGGGAAGTGTCCAACGAAAAGAGAAAAGCGTCCAACCAACGAAGTAGTTTCCAACGAAACACTCGAAGTGTCCAACGAAGTCAGTAAAGCCTGCAACCAATTGCGGGAAGTGTCCAACGAAAAGAGAAAAGCGTCCAACCAATGGAGGAGTTTCCAACGAAATCCTCGAAGTGTCCAACGAAGTCAGTAAAGCCTGCAACCAATTGCCGGAAGTGTGCAACGAAAAGAGAAAAGCGTCCAACAAAAAAGGGGTTTCCAACGAAATCCTCGAAGTGTCCAACCAAGTCAGAAAAGCCTGCAACCAATCGCCGGAAGTGTCCAACGAAAAGAGAAAAGCGTCCAA
>NZ_JADPRZ010000088.1 GCF_017347095.1 Sporosarcina sp. E16_8
CCAACGAACGGGGGAGTTTCCAACGAAACTATGAAAGTGTCCAACAAAGCCCCGAAAGTGTCCAACCAATCCCTGGAAGTCTGCAACCAACCCGTGAAAGTGTCCAACCAACGGGGGAGTTTCCAACGAAACAATGGAAGTGTGCAACCAAGTTCCTAAAGTGTCCAACCAATCCCTAGTAGTCTGCAACCAACCCGTGAAAGCGTCCAACGAACGGGGGAGTGTCCAACGAAACCATGAAAGTGTCCAACCAATCCCGAGAAGTCACCAACCAACCCATCGAAGTCTCCAACCAACCCCAAAAACCCCACAACCCCAACTACATACCCATAGAAAAAACCAGACAACCGGCAGCTGTCTGGTTTTTTCTATAGGTATTCAACTGTTTCAAGCCCAACTACCCGTTCAGGCACCGCCGAAATCTATTCATTCTTAGCGAAAATCTCACCAGCGATACCCATTGCCTGAACGGCTTTAGGGAACCCGACATAGCCGGCACACTGGATGATGATTTCGATGATTTCTTCTTTTGTGAGGCCGACGTTTAGGGCTGCCTGCAAGTGAACTTTATACTGCTCAAAAGCTCCCTGTGTGATGAGTGAAGTGAGTGTTATGAATTCCCGTTCTTTAAGGGAAAGACCTTCTCTAGTGTAAAGATCACCAAAGCCGAAGGACACAATCATGTCCCAGAAGTCAGGTGAGATTTTCTTTATTTCTTCCATGCCAGTACGTACTTCTTTGGAGAATAATTCTTCCATTGCATGTAAACCGGCCTCGTATCGCTTGTTGTTTTCCATCTTATTGCCTCCCCATGGTTGGTGGAATTTCATTTTCAAGAACTAATGCTTCAATCACAAATGGTTTGTTTGTTTCATTAACAATATGTAATGCTTCTTTTATAGCATCGGTTAAATCATAAGGATTATGGCATGTAGTTGCTTGTAGACCCATTGATTCAGCAAATTTGGCTACGTCGAGTGGAGTTTCGTAAATACCACCGATGGACGTGCCAATCATTTTTTGCATTCCTTTTTCCACCATGTCTAATCGCCCATTATTCAAAACGATGAACAGGACAGGGGAGTTGTAATTATACGCTGTCGAAAGTTCCGTACCATGCATGAACATGCATCCATCACCAACTAAACAAACAATTGTTTTTTCAGGGGCTGCTAGTTTTGCACCGATGGAATAGCCGATTCCGTTGCCCATCGCACCAAATATATCATCAAAGAAGAAAGTCCCTGGTTTGTAAATATCATAGTATTTAATGCCGTAGAAAGAGTGGCTCCCATCATCACCAAAAATAATCGCGTCAGTGGGCAGCGTGTTACGCATTGCCCGTAATACTTGGACTGCAGACATTCGCTCACCTTGTTGATTATCCTGAAGTGGGCTCAACTCGATTGGTGTTAAAAAGGCTTCGCTGTTTGTTTCCGGTATATCCTTCAAAATCGCTATCAGATTAGACTTTATATCGCCAAGAACAGGGGTAGTTGGTACTTGAATTGATTTCCCAATAAAGGTTGGGTCATAGTCAAAGTGGATGATATGCTCCGGATACATCGCTTCGGATAAGCCTGCGATAGACATGTCACTTAATCTTGAGCCGATGATAATAAGAAGGTCAACCCGCTCATTAAAGTATTCTGTCGCTTCCGCGGTACCACCTAGTCCAAATGCCCCTAATGACAGCTGATGATTGGATGGAAATGTACCTTTTCCTCCTGGTGTGGTAATGACAGGGATATTCCAATGCTCAGCAAGATGCTGGGCTTCTTCGTAGGCCCTGCTGGAATGAACGCCTTTTCCAAGGAATAGAAGGGGGCGCATGGCCGCATTCAGTTTGTCGATGACTTCATCCGTTTTGGGTGAAATCATGTCATGGGACACTGGAAATTCCAGTTGGAATGGGTCAATCTCTTGTAGTAAAATATCAAACGGGATGGACAGATGCACAGGTCCTTTTACACCTGACAACGCCTTTTCAAGGGCATGCTGGAGGAACGGCTGTAACATATCGCCTCGTTCTACGCGTGCACTGAACTTGGTGACAGATTTGAACATATCCACAAGATCAGTACCGAATATGCTGGAGTCCTGTCCCATTGCTTTGCCAGTATCTTTCATCGAAGGGTGTCCTGTGATGATTAATAGGGGGAGATTGGAGGCTTTCGCCTGACCAGCAGCTGTCAGCAGGTTAGTCCCGCCAGGCCCAGACGTACCAACCGCGACCCCTATCTTTTGATTCATTAAGGCATAGCCGGAAGCTTCAAACCCTGCAGCAGCTTCGTGTTTACTTAATACGAATTTCAAATCATGTTTTAATATTTCGAATAATATAGGGGATATCGCCTTTCCTGGGATACCGAAAATATGACTAATTCCCCATTGTTTAAAATTCGCTACTAATACAGATGCAGCCGTTTCCATGCTGTATGCTCCCCTTATTATCTTTATTGTAGTAAATAAATTTTCTCGATATCTTCAATTGGAAGTGGTTTACTGAAGTAATAGCCTTGTATAATATCACACTGGTGATTTTTCAGGAACTCAAGCTGTTCCTTTGTTTCGACGCCTTCTGCAATGACTTCCTTATGCAGGTTATGTGCTAACGTGATAATTGCTTTGACGATAATGGCGCCTTTTGGATCCTTCATTAATTCACTGATGAAGGATTTGTCTATTTTAATATAATCAATTGGGAAGTTCTTAAGGTAATTCAGCGAGCTATAGCCTGTCCCGAAATCATCAATACTGATCCCGATGCCGAGCGATTTCAGCTTATTCAATACGATAATAGAGTAGTCGTACTCCATCGCCATATATTCAGTGATCTCTACTACGAAATAGTGCGGGGCGAGTGCGGTACGTTCCAGTACTTCCTCCACATATGTTACGAGATTTCTTGTGAGAAACTGCTGTGTAGATAGATTAACGGAGACTTTTATCGGTTCCATTCCAGCATCCTGCCATTTTTTGTTTTGGGAACATGCCTCATTGATAACCCATTCTCCAATTAGGGTGATCAATCCGTTTTCTTCAGCTAGTTTGATAAATTTCCCCGGAGGTAGCAGACCTAACCTTGGATGCTGCCAGCGAATTAATGCTTCAAACCCAACCAATTTACCGGACTGGTTATGAATTTGCGGCTGATAATGAAGAACAAACTCATTATTATCAAGAGCTCTCCTTAAATCAATCTCGAGACTGTATTCGTCCATCATATCTTCTAATAATTCGGAGGTATGAACAACATAGCAGTTTTTCCCATGTGATTTTGCCTGGTACATCGCATTATCTGCGTAGACCATGAGCTTCTCCATCGGAACGGGGTAGTCGGGATAAATCGCGACTCCGATACTCGCTGTTGTATGTAACTCTTTCTTCCCAATTTGAAAAGGTTCATGAAACAGATTGAGTATTTCTTCAGCCTTTTTCGTGGCATAATCAGGACTACTAAAATCTGCAAGCAGGAAAATGAATTCATCACCACCCATTCGGGCAAGTATATCCTTTTCTCCAAGACAACCACTTAAACGCTCGCTTACTTTCATAATGAGTTCATCCCCATATGAATGACCAAAGTTATCGTTAATGACTTTAAAACGGTCCAAATCGATATATAAAAGAGCCATAGTCCGATCGTGACCTGCTTTTAGTTCGGTGATAATGGTTTCTGCTTCCCTATTAATATATCGTCTGTTCGGCAGATTTGTTAAGTCATCATGATAGGCTAAGTAGTTATATTTTTCCTGCAGTAAGTAACGGTCTGAAATGTCCCTGAACTGGCCGAATGCTCCAATCATTTTGTCCTCTTCATAAATAGGCTGGGCATCGAACAGGCAGACAACTAGGTTACCCGCATCATCTTTAAATTGGAGTTCTTCGTTTTCGAATATTTTCCCCTGTTCCAATACTTCCTTAAAATAGTCTCCCGTTATAGCCGAATCGTAAATATGTCTTCCTACAACGGATTCTCTGCTATTATTCGAAATCTTTTGAGCAAAATCATTAAACTCAGTAGTGATTCCGAACTCATCGGTGACAACAATCCCATTTCTTGTTTTGCTTAACATAATCTGATTCATTATATTAAGCTTCTTATTTTGTTTTCTTAATAAAAGTTCTCTTTCAATCGAATCAACCGCCTGGGTTAACATCGTAAGAAAAAGTGGATTTTGAAACGAGATGGGCATCATGATGGACACGCTACCAAGTAGATTATTATCATCTGTATAATGAAATGCAGTCCCATAACACGCAATATTATGAAGAAACGTATGATAATGTTCTTCGCCAATTAGACTGATCGGGTGTTTCTGTTGCAATGAAAGACTGATGACATTCGTACCTGTATCTTCCTGGGTGAACAGGCCACCTGGTCTAATCCCAAATTGTTCGATGGTAGACTTTATGGTTTCATCCCCTTCAATTTCAAGAAGATAACCGAATTCATCTGAAACAACAACGAGTATCGGGGTGCCTTTTAAGGAGTCCAGTAGCTTATTCGAGAAAAAACTCACAACCGACAGGATTTCACTATATGATTTTCTTTTCTCATCAAATTCCACTTCACTTAAAAACTTCTTTGGTCTCGATACCTCATTCGGATCCATCCCGGACTCTTTGCACATTCTTTTAGACTCTGTTATATAGTATGGTTCCGTCATATTTATGTCCTCCTCCTCCTAAGTCTCTTGCATGGATTATATGCAGCCTAGGATAAATTAGTAGTTAGTCGGCACTTAATAAATGGAGCATTACTCCAACATCGCCTAGTCTTCTCACGCAATAAACCCGCCAAAAAATTACTGTGGAGGGATTGATCTGCATCCCTCGATAGTTTTATTACTCCGGCGCCTTCAGAATGCGGGGGTGCAGCCTTTTATTAGTGTCGCTCCATTGCTAGATTTGTTCGTTGTACTGGTGAGGTATCTCGCCTAGATAAACCTATATAAGTAGTTCCGAAAGTATAGCCAAACATTTAATGGAAAAGTAAAAAAGAATCCCCGACATTTGAGGTTAAGTCATCACAAAATAACCAGTAGAAAGGATTCTTAGTATACCAATTTTACCGCATCCCAAGCTTAATATCAATCCAACTATATGCGTAAAGGCTAGCGTTGCGTAGAAGATAAAGTAATTTCAGGGAGCTGTGGGCGGCGCTGCTTCGGGAAGTATGCTATAACTTTAAAATAATAGAATGAAGATTAACGAATTCGGAAATGTCTGGTTTATTTATGTTTATTCGAATGCTAGAATTGCCTGTTTGGGGAGTTTCCAACGAAAGTGTCGGAGTGTCCAACCAAGCCGGGGGAGTGTCCAACCAAACTGAAGAAGTGTCCAACCAACCAAGGAAAGTGTCCAACAAACTGTGGAGTTTCCAACGAAAGTGTCGAAGTGTCCAACAAAGTCTGGGGAGTGTCCAACCAATTTGAAAAGCCTACAACAAACAGTGAAGTTTCCAACAAAGTTTAAGAAGTGTGCAACCAAATCTCTGGAGTCTCCAACCAAATCCCGAAAGCCTCCAACCAAATTTGAAAAGCATACAACAAACAGTGGAGTGTCCAACAAAGTTTAAGAAGTCTCCAACCAAACCTCTGAAGTCTCCAACCAAATCCCGAAAGCCTCCAACCAAATATGAAAAGCTTCCAACAAACAGCGAAGTTTCCAACAAAGTTTAAGAAGTGTGCAACCAA
>NZ_JADPRZ010000089.1 GCF_017347095.1 Sporosarcina sp. E16_8
ACTAACTGTTAGTGCCATGACTAACTGTTAGTGCCATGACTTCTGGCGGCATTGCCATGACTTCACACCCTATTGCTATGACTAACTGTTAGTGCCATGACTATTTCCCTCTTCGCCATGAATATCGGTGGCATTGCCATGACTTCACACACTATTGCCATGACTAACCGTTATTGCCATGACTATTTCCCTCTTCGCCATGACTACCGGACGCATCCCCATCACTTCACATCAAATCTCCATAAAAAAACCGTTACCACTTGTCGTTTGACAGCGCTAACGGTTGTTATTTTATTTAATTGTCATTTTCAACAAGTGCAGCGAGTGATTCCAGAGCCTGGTCCTCGTCGCTTCCCTCTGCGATCAACGTGATTGTCGTGCCGCGCGCAATGGCTAGGCTCATAATCCCCATTATACTTTTAGCATTTACTTGACGTTCTTCTTTTTTCAAAAACACATCAGCCAAAAATCGATTTGCTTCTTGGACAAAAAGTGCTGCTTGCCGTGCTTGTAATCCTGATTTCAACTTTACTTCAACTATTCGTTCTGCCATGACTGTGCCAGCTCCTCTCTTGGTTCGACAGCGGATTCACCGACTACCGATTCCCCCATTGCGAAGATTATCCGCAATTTCTTCAATTTTTCTTAAGCGATGGTTCACACCGGATTTACTTACCATTCCGCCCGAAACAAGTTCTCCAAGTTCCTTCAACGTAATATCCTGATTGTCTACCCGAAGCCTCGCAATTTCCTGCAATCTATCTGGTAATTCAGCAAGTCCAATCGTACTTTCAATAAACTTTATATTTTCAACTTGGCGCTGTGCTGCGCCAATGGTTTTATTCATATTCGCGGTTTCACAATTCACTAGCCTGTTCACACTATTTCGCATATCGCGTATGATTCGTACATCTTCAAACTTCATTAAGCTCACATGTGCGCCGACAATACTAAGGAAATCCGATATTTTTTCAGCTTCTTTTAAATAAGCGATATACCCTTTTTTCCGTTCAATCGACTTCGCATTCAAATGGTATTTGTTCATCAGATCAACTAAGTCTTCACTATGTTCTTTATATATTGAAAAGATTTCAAGGTGATAGGAAGATGTTTCGGGGTTATTCACAGAACCCCCTGCTAGAAAAGCACCCCGTAAATAAGCGCGTTGACAGCATCTCTTTTTAACCAATTCCTTTGAAATCTCATTTTTAAATTGAAATGTTCCTGTCAGAATTAGTAGTTCTTCCAGAAGGGCTTTTGCTCCACCCCTAATTCGGCAAATGTAAACGTTGTTTTTTTTCAAGCGCATCTTTTTTCGAACAAGCAGCTCTACTTTATAAGGATACAAACGTTTTAAATTCGTATAAAGGCGTCTTGCAATGGCAGCATTTTCAGTTTGCACATCCAGACTTAACTGTTTATTAGAAAAAGAAAGTGCACCATTCATCCTAATGAACGCCGCTATCTCTGCCTTCGTACAACAGTCTTCCGCTTCTATCTGCGTCATTTCCTTTTTTGTTTCTGATGCAAAAGACATGAGTCTTCCCCTTTCTCGGCGACGATCACGTCTGTTCCGTTTCGATTCCATTTTCCATATAATCTATGAGCCATTTAGCTACTTTCTCAGAGTCATGGATGATTGTTCCGTTTAATAATAAGCAAATGTCTTTCACTACAATATTTGGTACAAGTTGTTGAAGCGTTTCCAAATCGTTTTCGACAGGCCAAGGCGGTCCCATCCATTCTTTACCACCCTGCAATGTAGAAAATTCTGTCCCGTTCAATAAAACCGTATCAATAAAGGATTCACCCGCATGATCGTACAATGCCTGCACATGCTCCGAGGCTGTATAGCGATGTGTTTCTCCTGCTTGCGTCGTCAAGTTGTTAATATACACCTTTTTTGCCTTACATGACAAGACCGCTTTACGAATTGATTGGACAAGCAGTGCGGGCAAGATGCTCGTATATAAGCTGCCTGGGCCAATAATGATCAGATCAGCAGAATTAATTGCTTCTATTGTTTCAGGTAACGGTTCAACTTCTTGCGGCGATAAATACACTTTGCGAATTTTACGTCCGTAAACCGGTATTTTCGATTCACCAGTCACGATTGTACCGTCTTCGAGTTCTGCATGCAATGTGATGCGCTGATTAGCGGCTGGTAATACTTTCCCTTTTATGTTCAGCACCCTACTCATTTGTTCGACTGCACGTGCGAAATCACCGGTGATATCCGTCATAGCAGCCAGCATAAGATTGCCGAGTGAATGACCTTTCAAATCTTCCGAAGTTGCAAATCGGTACTCAAACATCTCTTCGATTAATGGCTCAACATCTGAAAGCGCTGCCATGACTTTGCGTATATCGCCCGGAGGCGGAATGTCATATTCATCAAGAAGTCTGCCCGAACTGCCGCCATCATCAGCAACCGTGACTACTGCAGTCAAATCGACAGGGTATTTTTTCAATCCCCGCAGCAATGTGGACAAACCAGTCCCGCCGCCTAATACAACGACTTTCTTCAAGTTCCCGGATTTCGGCATAGCGTCAATCCTTTCTTTTTTCAATGTCCCTATGGGTTATTAGCGTTCGGTACTCGTCTTTGAAACGACTTCCGAAAAATTCAGCAAGTGTTACAGAGCGGTGTTGACCACCTGTACAGCCGAATGCAATCACTACTTGTGATTTTCCTTCATTTTTATATTGTGGAATTAAGAACTTGAATAAGTCCGTTAATTTTTCAATAAGTAATTGTGTATCGTTCCATTTCAGTACATAGTCATAGACTTCTTTCTCCAGCCCCGTCTTCGGTTTCAAATCCTCAATATAGAAAGGATTTGGTAGGAAACGAACGTCAAATACGACATCTGCATCAATCGGCATACCATGCTTAAAACCGAAAGAAAGGAAGTTTAGTGTAAAACCAAGATCATCCTTAGAGGAAAACTCAGTCATTATTTTTTCTCTCAATGCCCTTGGTTTTAAACGTGAAGTGTTGAAAATCGAGCGTGCACGGCCTTTCATCTCGGATAATAGCAAGCGCTCTTTCTTTATACCTGCTAAAGGCAATCCGCCCGCGGACAGTGGATGAGACCTTCGCGATTCCTTATAACGTCGAACAAGCGTCTCATCGTCTGCATCGAGAAATAATATTCGTGACGATACACCCTTCATATGCAATAAATCGTCCAGTGCCCCAATGAGCGAATCAAATAGGTCACCTCCACGCGTATCCATTACAGCGGCTATCCTGTTCATTTTATTCTCCGATTTCATCATCAAATTCAGAAACATAACTAATAGCTCTGGAGGTAAATTATCGATGCAATAAAACCCAAGATCTTCAAAGCTCTGCACCGCAACCGTCTTACCCGCACCTGACATCCCTGTAATAATTACTATTTCAATATCACCGCTTGGCTTCCCTATTTCAGTCATTGTCCATCACCTTCCACAGAATATTGGATTTTCTCTCTCAATAATTTAAATTCCTCGGTATAAAAGAACGTTCCATATTGTATCCCACTCTGAGAAACCGCAAACAGTAAATTGGTCCGGTCCCCTTCTGCCATCGGTAATGTCTCCAGGCTTTCAACAGGATGCCATTCTAGGACTCCCTCAACTGTCGTTTCAAACGGTTTACCTATTAAGTCAAAAGCAATGAATGTGTGGAGCATCCATTCGTTTTTCACATTCTCCCCAGTTTCATCCGTGATCATCATCGTGTAGATGCCTTTTAATAACGGATTAATCGGTACAGCACCGGTTTCTTCAGTGAATTCTCTGACGGCCGTTTCATAAATCGACTCACCCGAATCCATCTTTCCACCAGGTGCTACATACCAGCCACGACGAGGTTTTTTTAACAATAATACATGATTATCTTTTACTACAAGTAAATTTACGATTCTCTGCATTTGTCTAACCCCACTTTTTATAAACGCATATTATCATTATACATCGAACCATTGTAAAACGACAAAAAAAAGGCAATCTACCGGATTAGACCGATAAATCACCTTTCAAAATATACTTTATCAAAAGGGGGGTCAATTGATACACTTACTATACCCTTTAGACATTGCATTTCTGTTACAGCCACATTAAGGTTACATTAAAATCCATTAAGCTTTTGCGCCTAACTTCTCCATCAATTCCTCAACGTATTTCTGTACAGCCTGCGCAGCAATACTACCGTCTCCAGTAGCTGTTACAACTTGGCGTAACAATTTCTCACGAACATCCCCTGCAGCATAAATACCAGGTACGGATGTTTCCATGATTTCGTTTGTTGTAACGTAACCGTTTTCGTCAAGAATTCCAAGTTTAGCAAATGGAGCTGTTAATGGATCCATTCCAATGTATACGAACATGCCATCAGCTTCAAATTCCTTTTCAGAACCGTCGACAGTTGATACAAGTGTCACGGAACCAACTTTTCCTTCTCTAGCATTTACTTCTTTCACAGATGAATTCCAGATGAATTCAATCTTGTCGTTTGCAAATGCACGGTCTTGAAGGATTTTTTGTGCACGTAATTCACCGCGGCGATGAACAATCGTCACCTTATCTGCAAAACGTGTCAAATAAGTTCCTTCTTCTACCGCCGAGTCGCCACCGCCTACAACAACGAGTTCTTTCTTACGGAAGAATGCCCCATCACAAACCGCACAATAGCTTACGCCACGGCCTGTAAGTTCAGCTTCACCGGGAATACCCATTTTTTTGTATTCAGCACCTGTCGTAATAATAATCGCACGGGCTTTATACTCTTTATCCCCGACGACTATCGTCTTGTAACTCTCTCCATCAATAACATCTGTAACATCGCCATAAGCATATTCAGCACCAAACTTTTTGGCATGATCAAACATTTTTGTAGAAAGGTCCGGACCTAATATATGTTCGAATCCTGGATAGTTTTCAATTTCTTCCGTATTAGCCATTTGACCACCCGGAATTCCCCGTTCAAGCATTAACGTAGAAAGGTTACCACGAGATGTATAAACAGCAGCCGTCATCCCCGCAGGACCGGCACCAATAATAATGACATCATAAATTTTTTCAGTTGTCATATGAATTTCCTCCTCTACAACATTTACACAACAAATCGTATAGGATACCAAAGTTCCATTCAACTTTTTTGCCTACAATGAAAAGCGTAAGGCGCCGTTCAGCTCCGACAGGCATAAGACGGGCAGGCTAAGCGGCGTTCTTTGCCGAATAGCCTGATCGACTTATGACCCGAGGAGTTGGC
>NZ_JADPRZ010000090.1 GCF_017347095.1 Sporosarcina sp. E16_8
GAAGTACGCCTCCTCGTGCCTGCAAGGATGCAGGTATGCAGTCGTTGCGACAGGACGTCGCGCACTTAGACTGCCTACTTTTTTACTTATGCCTGTCGGGGCTGGACGGCGCCTTGCGCTTTTCAATAGAATTAATAACAATAAGGAGGAGAAGTTCTATGGAGAAGAAAGTTGCAGTATTACCAGGTGATGGAATCGGTCCAGAAGTGACTGAAGCAGCAGTGAAGGTGCTTGAAGTAATTGCAAGACGTTTTAGCCACACCTTCCATGTAACGTACGGAGTAATTGGCGGCGCTGCAATTGATAAACATCAAAATCCGCTACCGGATGAAACAGTAGCACTTTGTGAAGCGAGTGACGCGGTACTTCTTGGCGCAGTAGGTGGTCCGAAATGGGACCAAAATCCTTCAGCATTACGACCGGAAAAAGGACTGCTTGCGATTCGGAAACATTTCGACTTGTTTGCTAATCTTCGGCCTGTGAAAGCTGTGCCATCTTTACTCCATGCATCTCCTCTAAAACCAGAAGTGGCAAAAGATGTAGATATGATGATCGTACGGGAACTGACAGGTGGTCTATATTTCGGCGAACCAAGTCGGCGGACTGCAGATGCTGCAGTGGATTCACTGGTTTATACACGTGAAGAAATTGAACGTATCGTTGTCACAGCATTTGAAATTGCCCGCTTGCGCAGAGGGAAAGTAGCTTCTGTTGATAAAGCGAACGTACTCGAAACAAGTAAGTTATGGCGTGAAGTTGTTGAAGAGAAAAAGAAAGCTTATCCCGATATTGAAGTAGAGCATATGTTAGTCGATTCTACTGCTATGAAACTAATTACGAACCCAGCGGCCTTTGACGTTGTTGTGACTGAAAATATGTTTGGGGACATTTTAAGTGATGAAGCATCTGTCATTACAGGATCACTTGGTGTACTTCCATCAGCTAGTATCCGTTCAGACGGTTTCGGATTATACGAGCCTGTCCACGGTTCGGCACCTGAAATTGCAGGACTTGGTTTGGCGAATCCAGCTGCGGCGATACTATCGGTTGCGATGATGTTGAAGTATTCATTTAACCTAGATACGGAAGCATCAGCGATTGAAGAAGCAGTTAACACAGTGTTCGAAGACGGTTTCTTCACAGCAGATCTTGTAGAACCGGGTAAACGGGTTTTATCGACAAAAGAATGGACGGACAAAGTCATTGACGAACTTGATACACAATTCGTCTCGAATAGCATTATGTTTTCATACGTTTAATTTCATTCATTGATAAGAGAGGAAGGGCTGCCATATGGCGAAAAATATCATCGAGAAAATTTGGAATCAGCATATCGTCTACGAAGAACAGGGGAAGCCGGATTTACTCTATATAGACCTTCATTTATTGCATGAAGTGACTTCTCCGCAGGCGTTTGAGGGACTCAGATTAGCGAATCGTACTGTGCGCAGACCCGATCTCTGCTTTGCGACGATGGATCATAATGTTCCAACACGAAACCGGGATGAGATTAAAGATCCGATTGCGCGGAAACAAATCAACACATTGCAAACAAATTGTGATGAATTTGGCGTCCCGCTTGCAAATATGGACCATCCAGATCAAGGAATTGTTCATATAATCGGGCCGGAACTTGGACTGACGCAGCCAGGTAAAACAATTGTCTGCGGCGATAGCCATACTTCTACACATGGCGCTTTCGGAGCAATTGCATTTGGCATCGGTACGAGCGAAGTCGAGCATGTCCTTTCGACGCAAACATTATGGCAATCAAAACCGAAAACAATGGAAATCCGTATTAACGGGAAACTTGGGTTCGGTGTTACCGCAAAAGATGTTATTTTAGCGATTATCGCTAAATTTGGAATTGATATGGGTACGGGGCATATTGTTGAATTTACGGGTGAAGCAATCCGTAATTTGACGATGGAAGAACGGATGACCGTTTGTAATATGTCGATTGAAGCAGGGGCAAAAGCTGGTTTGATCAGCCCAGATGCAACGACTGTCGCTTACTTGAAAGGCCGTAGATATGTTCCTGAAGGTCAAGAATTTGAAAAGGCAGCGGCACATTGGCTATCCCTTGCGTCAGATAAGGACGCGACTTATGATACGATGCTTGAAATGAATACGGACGAAATCGAACCGTTCGTGACATGGGGTACCAACCCTTCAATGGGATCTGGAATTTCAGCTAGTGTTCCTTATGCAAAGGATTTTGAATCAGAATCAGATAAAGATGCACTGAAACAAGCACTGGCGTATATGGGGCTTGAAGAAGGGGCTCCGCTGAAGTCGATTGATATCCAGCATGTCTTCATTGGTTCGTGCACAAATGCAAGATTAAGTGATTTACGTGCAGCGGCGAAAGTTATTGCAGGGAAGAAAGTCCATCCTTCCGTCACGGCAATTGTCGTACCTGGTTCACGCACTGTTAAAAAACAGGCGGAGGATGAGGGGTTAGATTCAGTATTCCTTGAGGCTGGATTCGAGTGGCGGGAATCGGGTTGCAGCATGTGCCTTGCGATGAATGATGATGTCGTTCCAGCAGGTGAACGGTGCGCTTCAACATCGAACCGGAATTTCGAAGGACGACAAGGGGCGGGGGCACGTACACATCTTGTCAGTCCGGCCATGGCAGCCGCTTCAGCAATTGCAGGCCATTTTGTAGATGTCCGCGAATTGGAAGCTGTTCATTCATAAGTGAGGAAAGGATGATTAGATGGAACCGATTAACGAAGTCGTTAGTGTAATAACACCGCTTGACCGTAAAAACGTCGATACCGACCAGATTATTTCGAAAGAGTTCTTGAAACGAATTGAGCGTACAGGGTTCGGGAAATATTTGTTTTATCACTGGCGACATAATGCCGATGGAAGCGAAGTTCAAGATTTCGTTTTGAATGATGAGCGGTTCAAAGGATCTAAAATCCTCGTTGCTCAAGAAAATTTTGGGTGCGGCTCCTCTCGTGAACATGCACCGTGGTCGATTTTAGACTATGGATTCAATGTCGTCATCGCGCCAAGCTATGCGGATATCTTCTATAATAACTGCATGAAAAATGGTTTGCTTCCGATTAAATTAACAATGTCGGAAGTAGAAGAGTTGTTGGCAAACGGTCAAAAAGATCCTTATACAGTTGAAGTTAATCTAGTTGAACAGACGGTGACGGGGCAGGATGGCAAGTCCTATTCGTTTGAAATTGATCCGTACTATAAAGAAATGTTGTTAAATGGCTGGGATGAAATATCCTTGACTTTCCAATATGAAGAACAAATTGCCAACTATGAAAAACAACATCAGCACACGTAAATGCCGACTAAAAGGGGAGATGGTGTAATTGGGAATTTGTATGAAACAGCGCGCTTATTCGAAGCATTTGAACGTTTAACTGAAATTGTTCACCGCACGCCTATTAAACAATCGGAGACATTGAATGATTGGACACAATCTGAAGTGTATTTGAAACTTGAAAACTTACAGAAGACAGGGTCATTTAAAGTACGCGGCGCGTTCAACAAAATTTCTCAACTGACAGCAGCAGAATGTGCAAAAGGTTTACTTGCGGCTTCCGCAGGAAATCATGCACAAGGTGTTGCAATGGCAGGACGGAAAGTCGGCGCCAAGGTTACAATATTCATGCCTGAAACGACTCCAGCTGCAAAAGTGGCCGCTACCCGGAAATACGGGGCGACTGTTAAGCTTGTTGGGAAAAGTTTTGATGAGGCATATAAAGCAGCGCGTACGGAGCAACTGGCAACAGGTGCGACGTTTATCCATCCTTTCGACGACATCACAATTATCGAGGGCCAGGCAACTGTTGCAATGGAAATGTTGCAACAGCAACCTGATTTAGACACGATTATTGTACCGGCAGGCGGTGGAGGTCTACTCGCAGGGACTGCACTTGCTGTGAAGACAATACGGCCTTCGGTTAAGGTGATTGGCGTCCAGGCCGCAAATGCACCTGCAATTGCTTCGGCTTTTCACGGTAGAAAAAGTAATCCTACACATTTTTTACCGACAATTGCAGAAGGGATTTGCGTCAGAGAACCTGGTAAAGTAACGATGGATATCATTCACAATTATGTAGACGATATGATTACAGTGACTGAACAGGAAATTTCATCAGCTATTCTTTTCATGCTAGAACGTGAGAAGTTGCTTGTTGAAGGGGCTGCAGCTGCAGCGATTGCTGCTGTTCTGAATAAGAAATTACCTGTTTCATCTAACCGAGTCGGTGTGATTGTCTCAGGCGGGAATTTTGATGTTGGGAAGCTAGGGAATTGTATAGCGGCATGTAATGATTCTGTGCTTAATTTTTAATATCAAATCTGTCGTGATGATTTTGCCAAAGGCTGATCGGTGAAATACCAGTGAATATGGAGGTTTTCAATCCCTTCACATCAGTTTTTTTGTAAGTAAGTAAATGGTTAATCAACAGACGCGGAACAATCCAATTAAAAAGCCCCTTTCATTGTTGTAAAATGAAAGGGGTAATTTTTTGTCTTTCGGCAGTTCTATGCTATTTCATTTGAACTGATCCTCTTGCAACGAGTTATTATAAACTGATTGTCAAACCTGCACTTGCACCACCTATTACAGTGTTTAATAGTGAAAGACCGGTAGCGCTTGACGAGAACACCATCAAAAGGCGGTCACCTTGTGCTACTGGAACTGAAATTGAGCTAGATGAAGCAAAACTCAGATTACCAATAGCGATTATACCCGATAATGATGGAGCTAGAGTTAAAACAGCAGCTGTAGGGCTAAAAAGGTTGCTACCTGCTGCAGCACGATATACTTGCGCAGTAATTGTAATAGTTGAACCAATAAGTGTCAATGCCAATGTATTCTTGAATGTGGCTGACATTGCCGTGATAGTACCAGCTTGAGGTACTGTGAAAGAGTATTCAAGCGGGAGTAACGCTGTGGAGATATCAGTACCCAAAAGAGAAACACCCGCTATAGAACCTCCGAATCCTATTAAACTTGTAGTACCAACTAATCCACCCAAGACAGTGGTCAAGACAGCTGGAATACCTGATGCAAAAGGAATAAAAGCACCAGCTCCAGTTGCGCCAGTAGCGCCATCAGCACCAGTAGCACCAGTCGCACCAGTAGCACCAGCTCCAGTTGCGCCAGTAGCGCCATCAGCACCGGTAGCACCAGTCGCACCATCAGCACCAGTCGCACCATCAGCGCCAGTAGCACCATCAGCACCGGTAGCACCATCAGCACCAGTCGCACCG
>NZ_JADPRZ010000091.1 GCF_017347095.1 Sporosarcina sp. E16_8
CGGCAAAGGGGTAGCCGAAGCCCTGAGACTGGATGCGAAGCGCCAATCCAGGCTCAGTGCGAGAGGCATCCCCAAAGCGCCAAGCGATCTACAATCCACACCCCGAATCAAAACTCTACCGATATTGAACACCCTAGCGCCAAGCGATCTATTATCCACACTCAGAACCACACTCTCTCAATAATGAACAACCCTAGCGCAGGCGCGGCAAAGGGGTAGCCGAAGCCCTGAGACTGGATGCGGAGCGCCAATCCAGGCTCATGGCCAGAGGCATCCCCAAAGCGCCAAGCGTTCTACAATCCACACCCCGAATCAAAACTCTATCGATATTGAACACCCTTGCGCCAAGCGATCTATTATCCACACTCAAAAAAAACTCACTCAATAATGAACAACCCTAGTGCTTACGCTTACGCGGCTTTTAGAAAAGCACCAATTCCGGAAAAATCATTAAAAACCGAACTCATAAAAAAAAGTTTAAAAGATTTTTAAAACGTGCTATATGTGATATATCGCTGTATAACTGACGTGTAAGCGGATACATTTAAATATACTATTCATAATTGACCAACAATTTTAAAAACACTGTTGACTCTAGTGGATATCCAAGATATGATGACATCAATCCAATATCAGTTCGTGATTCAATTCACAAACTACATAACCTAGACAACGAGATAAACAGAGTTCCAACATGTAAGTGATTTGATGAGGGGTGACTACAATGGAAAAACCAATGAGAAGTGACATGATTAAAAAAGGTGTAGACCGTGCACCGCATAGAAGTCTGCTATATGCTACGGGCGTTAGAATGAAAGATATGCACAAACCTTTCATCGGTGTCTGTAACTCCTATATTGATATTATTCCAGGCCATATGCATTTGAACAAATTCGCAGAAGTCGTCAAAGAGGCGATTCGTGAAGCAGGTGGGATCCCGTTCGAGTTCAACACAATCGGTGTTGACGATGGGATTGCGATGGGACATATTGGTATGCGCTATTCATTACCGAGCCGTGAACTCATCGCAGACTGTGCAGAAACGGTTATTAACGCTCACTGGTTCGACGGCGTATTCTACATTCCAAACTGCGACAAAATTACGCCAGGCATGTTGATGGCGGCAGTTCGAACGAACGTCCCATCCGTATTCGTCTCAGGCGGACCGATGGAAGGCGGCGTATCATCGACCGGTAAGCCTTTATCACTCGTTTCGGTATTCGAGGGTGTTGGAGCTTACAAACAAGGTACGATGACAGCTGAAGAATTGCTCGACATCGAACAAAGTGCATGCCCGTCATGCGGATCATGTTCTGGAATGTTCACTGCAAACTCTATGAACTCTCTAATGGAAATGCTAGGAGTAACAGTACCAGGTAACGGAACAATTCTTGCTACATCTAATGAACGTCATCGACTCATTAAAGAAGCCGCGGAACATCTTGTTCGCATGGTGAAAGAAGATATTAAACCGCGCGACATTATAACAAAAGAAACAATTGATGATGCATTTGCACTTGATATGGCGATGGGCGGTTCTACAAACACAGTCCTCCATACACTTGCTATCGCGCACGAAGCTGAAATTGAATATGATGTCCGAGATATCAACGAAGTTGCTAAGCGGATTCCGTATTTATCTAAAATAAGTCCATCCTCTGACTACACCATGCACGATGTCCATCTTGCGGGCGGTGTCAGCGCAATTATTAAAGAGCTATGTGAGATTGAAGGAGCCGTTCATCCAGATCGGATAACGATTACCGGCAAAACACTTTATGAAAACGTCAAAGACTCTCCTATTCTCAATGAAGAAGTCATTCGACGTCACGATAATGCATACAGTCCTGTAGGCGGCTTGTCCGTTTTATTCGGTAATATTGCACCGGACGGCGGCGTTATCAAAGTAGGAGCCGTTGACCCATCGATTACAGCGTTCCGAGGAAAAGCCATTGTGTTTGAATCTCAGGAAGATACACAAGAAGGTATCGACAACGGAACAGTAAAAGAAGGCGATGTTGTTGTTATTCGTTACGAGGGTCCGAAAGGTGGACCGGGAATGCCTGAAATGCTCGCACCGACTGCAGCAATTGCAGGACGTGGGCTGGCAACAAAAGTAGCACTCATTACAGACGGACGTTTCTCAGGGGCATCACGCGGTATCTCGATTGGCCACATTTCACCTGAAGCGGCTGAAGGCGGTCCTATCGCGTTAGTTGAAGATGGTGATATTATCTCAATCGACTTAACAAACCGAACGATTGAACTTGAAGTTTCTAATGAAGAACTAGATAAACGACGAGCGCACTTAAAACCATTCGAACCTAAAATTAAAAAAGGCTATTTAGCCAGATATTCAGCGCTTGTTACATCTGCAAGTACTGGAGCTGTTATGAAAATTTAATAGTGGAAATCAATGATGGGGCAAAAGTAATTAGAACTTGTATTCACAGAGAGCCGGTAATGCTGAAAGCCGGTAATACAACTAGTTGCGACATCACCCCGGAGTGGATTGCTGAACTTTAGTAGGTAATCCCGGGCGTAGAGAAATCGGCGCTCGTTATAAAAAGAATAGACCTAGTCTATTCATGAGGCGGCTAGATTGCTGCGAACAAGGGTGGTACCATGAAAAGTTTTTTCATCCCTATGTAAAGGAGAAGTTCTTTGCGTGGGATGAAAAAGCTTTTTTTTCATATAGAAAAGCGGAAGCGGCCGTCTAGACGCGACAGGCACAAGACAGTTTGCGAGGAGGCGTTCTTCAGCCACCGCAGCAAAATGACTTGTGACCCCGAGCGTCTGGCCGCTGGAGACTAGACAATACAAAAAAAGTAAGGAGGAGTTTATAGATGAATGCTGAAGTTCAAACGAAGCAAGTGGTAAAGGAAGTGGCGCTAGAGACAGTGCATGAGCCACACCAGACTGAACAACCGAAAGATGGGTCTGCTGTACTCATTCAAGCTTTGAAGGATCAGGGTGTCGACGTTATTTTCGGTTATCCTGGAGGAGCTGTATTACCGATTTATGATGCATTGTATCAAAACCCTATTTCCCACATACTTGCACGTCACGAACAAGGCGCGATTCATGCGGCTGAAGGATATGCACGTGTTTCAGGAAAACCTGGCGTCGTCATTGCGACATCTGGACCTGGGGCGACGAACTTGGTGACTGGTATTACGGATGCAATGATGGATTCACTGCCACTTGTTATCTTCACCGGGCAAGTTGCAAATACAGTCATTGGTACCGATGCGTTTCAAGAAGCCGATATTATTGGGATCACACAGCCAATCACAAAACATAACTACCAAGTGAATGATGTAGCCGATTTCCCAAGAATTATCAAAGAGGCATTCCATATTGCTTCAACAGGACGCCCAGGACCGGTTCTCGTTGATATTCCTAAAAATATTGCAACGGGGCTCTTCATTCCAACGGGAGATATGGACGTTGAAGTAGATCTACCGGGTTATCAGCCGACGACGACTCCGAACTATTTACAAATACAAAAAGCAGCAGCAGCCATTTCTGGGGCGAAAAAACCACTAATCCTAGCAGGTGCAGGTATCTTGCATGCGCAGGCGATGGATGAATTGAAAGAACTCGTAGAGAAGCATCAGATTCCTGTAACGAATACCCTACTTGGCCTCGGCGGTATCCGCGGTGATCATGAACTATTCCTAGGAATGGCTGGCATGCACGGAACGGTTACATCCAATATGGCGATTAGTGAATGTGATGTACTTGTCAATATCGGCGCGCGTTTCGACGACAGACTGACAGGTAATCTGGCATCATTTGCTCCGAATGCGAAAATCATCCACATCGATATTGATCCTGCTGAAATCGGAAAAAATGTACCGACAGAAATCCCAATCGTGGCAGATGCTAAAGAAGCATTGCAAGCACTATTGAAACAACAATTTGATTCACCAGAAACAGCGACTTGGCTGACATACTTAAAAGAATCCGCTGAGAAGTTCCCATTATGGTATAACAGCGATGATGAAGGAACAATCCTTCCACAACAAGCGCTAGAAATCATTCATCGCATTACAAAAGGCGATGCAATCGTCACAACGGATGTTGGACAGCATCAGATGTGGACGGCTCAGTACTATTCACTGAATAATCCAGATCATTGGGTAACATCGGGTGGTCTTGGCACGATGGGCTTCGGATTCCCAGCCGCAATTGGTGCACAAATCGCCAAGCCGGATGCACGCGTCATTGCAATTGTTGGCGACGCTGGATTCCAAATGACGGCGCAAGAGTTGTCGCTGTTACAAGAAATGCGTATTCCGGTCAAAATTATCATTCTAAACAATGGCTGTCTTGGAATGGTTCGCCAGTGGCAAGAAACTTTTTACGAAAAACGGTACTCACAATCATTGATGCCGGTTCAGCCGAACTTCGTGAAATTAGCTGAGGCGTATGACATTAAAGGCTATCGCATTGACACGTTGGAAGAAGCGGAAGCGGTATTCCAAGAAGCACTGTTGTCTGATGAACCCGTTCTCATCGACTGCCGTGTGAAACAATTGGAAAATGTCTACCCGATGGTTGTACCAGGTAGAGGACTACATGAAATGATCGGGGTGAGTAAACTATGAAACGAGTCATTACAGTAACTGTTATCAACCAAAGTGGCGTGCTCAATAGGGTGACTGGCTTGCTGATGAAAAGGCAGTTCAATATCGAAAGCATCACAGTCGGTCACACCGAAATAGCGGGCAGGTCCAAAATGACGTTCATCGTCAATGTAGAAGACGAGCGGAAAATCGAACAGCTCGTCAAACAGCTGCAGAAACAAATCGATGTTCTTAAAGTCAATGACATTACGGATAAAGCGATCGTCATGCGAGAGCTTGCGTTAGTAAAAGTCATTTCACCTCCGCATGTTAGAAGTGAAATGAACAGCATCATCGAACCATTCCGGGCAACGGTTATCGATACTGGAAAAAATGTCGTCACGTACCAAGTAATCGGAAATCCAGAGAAAATTGAAGCATTTATCGATTTGCTCAGACCTTATGGCATTAAAGAATTGACAAGAACAGGTGCTACAGCATTCGTTCGTGAAACACAAAAAGTCCAATTACCCCAGCTATCCATTTTAAAATAAGAAAAGCGTAGGGCGCCGTCCAGCCCCGACAGGCATAAGTAAAAAAGTAGGCAGTCTAAGTGCGCGACGTCCTGTCGCAACGACTGCATACCTGCATCCTTGCAGGCACGAGGAGG
>NZ_JADPRZ010000092.1 GCF_017347095.1 Sporosarcina sp. E16_8
GCAGGGATATATGATCGCTCGCGCGGGGATATGCTCGGTTGAGTGGGATATATGATCGCTCGCGCGGGGATATGCTCGGTGGCAGGGATATATGATCGCTCGCGCGGGGATATGCCCGGTTGAGTGGGATATATGATTGGTTACTAGTTTTATTGATAGAAAAAAACGCTTCAAAGTTCATGAAGCGCTGACTCATGCTTATTTGTCTTTTCATTCATGGTATAGAAACTACCTTTCCCCTTCCCTTCGTGTGATAGTCCAGATCGGGCAAGGAATCTCGTTGTTACTTGTCGATCATTTAGCAGCATGAAACTTCTGAATTCCTTGTTGGTTATTCGGTTACCAATGAGACAAATCCAATCTGCAAGTGCATCTACATGACATCTTTGTCCGGTGTGATCACACATCTGGCACACCCATTTCTTATGCTTCCATTGCATTCCTCTGGTTTTGCATGCCGGGCAAATGACTCCGGGTAAAATATCGATTGGGGATATATTCATCAATTTGGTTATTGGGAACGGATCATATTCTTGATGGTTATTTCTTAATTCGAATGCTAATTTCCGTATGATATCTTTGCTAATGATTTCTTTGTCGACGGATAAGGAATACAAATAAGTCGGAGCTTCATTGGTGAATGTGATTTTAGTTTCGGGGACGTTTTCAACTATTAACTCATTGGTGAATGCGAAAGCAACGAGTCCGCTAATCGGGATATCGATTTTCCTTTGCTTTAGCCATTCTATGAGAAATAGTTGCTTGCGCTCAAGCTCAGCAATGGGGTTGCTCAGCACTTTTCGTTCTCCTGTAAGGGATTCCTGGATGAACTGTGTAGGGTTTGATTTCACAATTATTTTTCCAGCAATGTTTTTCACCTCGATAATAAGAATGAAAGCTGGCGTGATAAGAACCGAATCCATTTGAAAATAAACGCCGTTCTGTTTCAGGCAGACGTCATGCAGGATAGCGTGTGGATAAAGGGGTTTGAACTCTAGTAAATGCTTGTCAAAGTGTTGCTCCCCACCATAGCCTGCTTTTCGAATTCGAAACTCCTCTCTAACTCTTTGCATTTCGATATGTGACGGCTGTAATCGGGGCATTAATGCACTTAATCCAATTAGTTTCTTCGGTATTGATCGTTGTTTATAAATCAATTTTTCATCACCTCTTTAATATAATATCAGAATTTTTAGTTGATTTACACACTTTTAGTCAAAGCCGAATTATGTATTTGTTAAACAGTGGAATAATTGATATTTGATAGGTTTTTAAGCTTTATATTTGAGATTTGGTTGGTTGACGAGCGATATGCTCGCTTGCATTGGAATATGATCGCTCGCGCGCAGATATGCTCGGTTGACGAAGGATATGATCGCTTGCGCGGCGATATGCTCGGTTGTATTGGGATATGATCGCTCGCGCGCAGATATGCTCGGTGCAACACAGATATATGGTCGCTCCCCGATTCCACACACCAAAAAACCGCCAGCAAGAGGCGGTTTTTTGTGTTACAACGTGATATCACTTAAGAAGTTTTGGATGATGTGGTGCTCGGGTTCGTATGTTTTAATGGTATAGCCTTCTTTTTGTAGCCATTCGATGATTTCAGGGAGAGCTTTTGCTGTTTGACTGCGGTCATGTAGCAGAACGATGATGTTACGGTCGCCGGATTTATTGGCCTTGTTGACGCCGTCCCTGACGTTTTTGACGACTTTGTCAGCATCTTTGTCGGTGTATTTCCAATCGTTGGAGTCGACGTCCCAGTCCCACATTTTATAGTTGTTTTGATTGAGCTGTTTTTTCATAGCCGGCGTGACGTGCGGTTTGCTGCCGTATGGGACACGGATTAGTTTAGCATCTTTGCCGGTCATTTTATTGATGAGTTTCGTTCCTTCGTTCATTTCATCGATAAATGATTTTGTGGATTTATATACTTTGTCTTTGTCGTGTGTCATGCTGTGCGTGCCGATGTAGTGACCGTCGCTGGCAACTGTTTTAACGATTTTCTCGTTGTTTTTCATGTGTTTTCCTAGGAAGAAGAATGTACCGTGGACGTTATACTTTTTCAGGGTTGCGTTGTTGATTGTTGTGAATTTATTGGGACCGTCATCAAAGGTCAAGTAGATCGTTGTTGCGGATTTTGCTCCAGGTTTTTCTGGCTTGGTTGGTGGCTTAGCCGATGGTTTGGCCGGCTGTTTTTTGTCCAATAATTGTTTGATATGTTTTTCGTAATCAGCATGGCTCATATGCTCGTAGTCATCGCGAAAAATACGCAGCGTTTTCATTTTTTGGATGTATTCTACTTTGAAGCCCGTTTGTCTAGCGATGTATTTGGCGCTAATGTAGAGCGTGCCGTCGACGTCGACGATCGGAGACCAACTGAGTTCTACGCCGTCTTTGGATGTTAGTTTCGTTGATTCGTCATAGCTGATTACGATGCCTTTTTTTCGAAGATAAGTGACGCCTTGTTGTTTTTCTACCGGAATGTAGAGAACTTGTGTGATTTCGCTAAGTGGGATCTTCATATCGTTATCGATGACCCGGACGTCTTTAAAGTCCAATAATCGATCATGAAGTCCTATGTAATGTGTTGGTTTGTTTGCTAATGCCTCACCTTCAGTTGTGCCGAAAATTAAACTTATAATTAATACCGTACAGATGGTCAACATATTTCTTCTCACTCTAATTCCCCCCTTTCCATTCATTTATTTCCCTGTCCTTCCCCTTGCCAAAATAGGCCGACAGTTATAGCCGGCTTAGTAGATTATGCGACTGTAGTTCAAACATGCTTTTTTACGCAATATTGATAAATTGCCGCTGTTGCGATACAGTCACCGATTGCATCATGGGCATCATGTTCGAGCTGTAGAAATTCGGTCAATGTGGTTAGTTTATGATTCGGGGCTTCGGTAATTTCTTTTCTAGCTAGTTTGACGGTATCAATGACGATATACTCAGGGATGCTTATGCCATCGATGTTATCGAGCGCATATAGGAAACCCATATCAAACGACGCATTGTGGGCAATGATTGGTAAATCTCCGATGAATTCGAGCAGTTCTTCAATTTTTTGATCCATACTTGGTGCCGATTTGACCATTTCGTTTGAAATGCCTGTAAGTCGTGTAACGGTTTCTGGGATATGACGGAAGGGGTTGATGAATGTATTAAACATATCTTTCACTTCATGATTTACATACTTAATGGCACCAATTTGAATAATTTTATCGGCGCCAGCACGCAATCCCGTTGTTTCAAAATCGAGTACGATATAATCATTCACTAATTTGGATGATGATTTATATTTCTTATCTTTCGCGGCTCTTCTTGCTCCCCTGTTTTGTTGCTTCGGCTTCCCTTCAAGTAATTCGATGGCTTCTGTATTCCAGTTCGTCATGGATACACTTCCTTTTTTTGGGTATCTGGCCGTTGTTTAGTAGTAATTCTACTTATACTATTTAATACCCTTTTTTACAGCGCTTAATCTACAATAAAAACAAAAAAGGAGCTCTCAGTGTAACAGCTCCGGTTGAATGGGAGAAAATATTGAGGAACAACTTAAATAGGGGACATAATTCACATATGAATTGGTGTTTGCTTTTTTGTTGTCTTCTCAATGCTCTATTCAATTTGACATACTGATTCGTACATCAAAAGGTATGCAAATTGAAGACACCACATAAATTTACGTCTTGCGAAAGTTTTCACTTAAACTAACGGGGAAGTTTTGTTGAACAAGTTGTAAATTTAACATTTTAAAGTAAGAGCATTTCTTTGTAATGAGAAATGCTTTTAAATATTATCGTATTAAAAGAATATTTAAATAGAAGTAATAATATAATAAAGAACAACAATAGTTTATTGTAAATCGATAAATATTATGATAAAATCATGTTGTCATTAAATATGCGAGGTGTTTTAAATGAATGTTAAACGAGGTTCAACCACTTTCTTAAAGGTAATAATTTTTCTGATTGGAATTGCAGTGCTTGCCGTGTGTATATTTTTGTTGCCTGAAGCAGCCAGAAGAGACGCGATAGAGCGTCCAGGTGATTATTCGCTATATCCACTTTTGGTATGTGCATATGGAATATGTATTACGTTTTCTGTAGCGTTGTATCATGTATTTAAACTTTTAACCTATATCGAAAAGAACAATGCTTTCTCTCGGTTATCTCTTCAATCTTTGAAGGTAATAAAAAAATGCGCATTTACTGTCATTTTCTTCATTTTGTTAGCAATAGTTTATTTAAAGGTGCATGCTCAATTCACAGGTGATGATCCAGCAGGTCCTATATCACTAAGTCTAATGGGTATTTTAGCAACAAGTATCATCGCAGCCATTGTGGATGCACTTCAAAAGCCATTAAAAAATGTCTCAGATATTAAGTCGGAAAATGAATAACGGTTTGAGAAAGGCTAATTAACGAGGTATTTTTCATGAAACATGTTACCACACTCTTTTTAAAGCTAGCTGTTATTTTATAGGAATCCCAGTTCTTGCATTGTGCATATTTTCAGTGCCTCATTTGGCGAATTTCGCAGCAAAATTGTATCCAAATATTGCCCTAATGAAATATCTCGTTTTCAGCTTGATGTATGGAGCGGATATGCCTTTTCACTTTGGAACTAAGTAAATATCTAGGTCACAAAAAAGTTAAGTCCTACTCAAAACGGAATTCATACATGGATAGTCCTGTATCCATAGATTGCGTCCCTGAATGTTAATGCTGCATTCAAAGGTCCAATTGTTGACGGGGTTATCTGTCCAAGGCTTGATGGCTATACTGTCCATTAGAGTCTACAGAAAGGAAAAACGTC
>NZ_JADPRZ010000093.1 GCF_017347095.1 Sporosarcina sp. E16_8
GATGAAAAGAGTTTTCCATAAAGAAATCAAATAGCTCATTTCTTGCTGACTCGAATCCGAAGATTCTTGTGTGTGTTTCTTTTCGACCAACCGAAGCTGATTTAGTTAGAAACGTTTTGCTCAAGTGCGTTAGCACTCTCGCTGTATTTCATTGATGTTTTGCTGTTCAGTTTTCAAGGTTCATTTGTAGTGGAATCAACTTGCATTCCTTTGTGTGTTTCGCGTCCCTCACTGGCGACATACATAAGATTACTACGTCTCCGAACATAAGTCAACACTTTATAACAATCTTTCATAAAAATATTGCAAAAGCGCATAGCGTAGCGATTCCTGGTATCCCTAAAATGGCGAGTAATAGTCCAGACGTGATGTTTACAGGTACATAGATACCCACAAAGCCTCCTGCAACATTCATTGCAAAAAGAACTAGGAATGCAAATGCCAACCGAAACCAATAGACCGATAAACGCTCCAAAGCATTGTGGATATGTTTCTTATCCACCAATACTAATAGAAGGAGAACCAATATAACGACAACAATACCGATAACTTTCACGGGAAACACCCCTTTTCAATGAATGATCCATTCTATGCGGTCCCGTGAAAATATATCAATCCTTGCCTAACCGTCGAGCTTTTGCTTCTTTATATAAGTAAAAGTGTTTACACTCAGCTATTTTCCGTCTAACAATTACTTCTTGGTCATAATCATTGAGATAACGCTCAATGCCTCTTGCCTGTTCCCATTCTTCTTTCGTTTCTACCATTAATGAATGAAGGCGTTCATCAAACTCTTTTTTCAACTTACTTTTTCGCCTTAACACCGAAGCGGACCCCCTATAACTCCCGGCGACCTTCCAGCGCCTTCGATAATGTAACTTCATCCGCGTATTCAAGATCACCGCCGACAGGTAGTCCATGTGCAATCCTAGTTGTTTTAATTCCCGAAGGTCTCACAAGCCTAGAAATATACATTGCGGTCGCTTCTCCTTCTATTGTAGGGTTCGTGGCCAGAATCAATTCCTCAACCTCTTCGTTCTGTAGTCGAACCAGCAAGGATGGAACATTAATATCTTCAGGTCCAACCCCATCCATTGGAGAGATGGCTCCGTGAAGGACGTGATAAAGCCCTTTATAATCCCTCATCTTCTCTAGAGCAATAACGTCTTTGGGGTCTTGAACAACACAAATTATAGAACCATCACGCTGTGTATCCTGACAAATATGGCAGGGATCGATATCCGTAATATGGCCGCAAACCGAGCAAAAACGTAGATTCCGTTTAGCGTCAACGAGAGCTTTTGCAAAATCCATCACAGTATCCTCTTTCATACTTAAGACAAAAAACGCCAGACGACCCGCTGTTTTCGGGCCGATACCTGGCAATTTCATAAAACTATCCATCAGTTTTGATATTGGTTCAGGGTAATGCATTTATATGCCTCCTAGAACATTCCCGGTAGGTTCATTCCTTTTGTGAATTGACCCATCGTAGAGTTCGTTAGTTCTTCCGCCTTAGCCATGGCATCATTAGTTGCAATGACAATAAGGTCTTGTAACATTTCAACATCTTCCGGATCCACAACGGACGGATCAACGATTACTTCGACAACCTGCTTATCTCCAGATACGACGACTTTCACCATACCGCCGCCCGCTGAACCCTCAAGACGTTTTTCACCAAGCTCTTCCTGTGCTACAGCCATTTGTTTTTGCATCTTCTGCATTTGTTTCATCATGCCTTGCATATTTCCCATACCCTTCACGTTTGTTTCCTCCTCTAATTTTTAATCGTCATGGACTTCAATGAAATCTTTACCGAAAATCTTTTCCGCCTCAGTTACAATCGGGTCCGCATTTTCCTGTTCTGCTTCCTTTACAAAAGAAAGCATTTCTTCATTAGGTGCCCCTTCATCAGAACTATCCGGTTCTTGTTGTTTAGCAAGTCCGTTTTTCCGAATGAAGTCTCCCCTTACACTCAACCAACCTTCTTCAGGCACATACACTACTTCGTATGCTTTTCCAGTTCGTGAACGTAAGGCTTCTGACAGACCCGACCGAAGTGATGGATTTTCAGACGCCATGAGGCAATGGATTTCATATTTGAATTTTAACACAAAAGCATTCTCTGATGCTGCAACCGGTTCTGTCTCTTCGAGAAGTGCGGCGTGTGACCTTTGCATCGTCTGCATCATGCCCGCCCACTCTTCCCGAATCGTCTTGATATCTTGTTTTGTCGCAGATTTCAATACTTCGTGGATCTTACCTGTTGGGACTTTGAAACCTTGCGATGACTTTGACGCATTTTTCCGTGGTTGTGCGGATTGATCTGCAGCCGCCTGCTTATTCATCCCACCACTAGACATCTGTTGTTGCAATTCCACGATAGTGCGCTCAAGATCTGCTACCTTCTGCGTAAGCCCTGGGTCAATGGCGTGATTGCCGCCACCGGCCTGCACAGGGTTGTCAAGGTGAATCATTTTCAAAAAGGCAGACTCAATATATACTTTCGCATGATTGGAGAACCGCATTTCCTGTTGTGTTTTTGCTAGTATGTCGATGAACAAGTACAACTTATCCATTTCAAACCGTTGTGCCATTTCTACAAACCGTTCATCACCAGGTATGAGTTCGAGTAAGTCTTTTAAACTGGGTGCTGTTCTCAGAAGAAGTAGGTCCCGGAAAAACGTGATTAAATCTTCTGCTAGCCTAGAAACATCTTTCCCCTCGGAAATAAGTCGATCAAGCAATGTCAGCACCACGCCGGCATCTTTACCAAGTAGCGCTTCTGCCAATTGATGAAATATATCTTCACCAATTGATCCAGTTACAAGAAGTGCATCTTCAATTGTTATCTTGTCTCCACTGAACGACACAACTTGGTCGAGCATACTGAGTGCATCACGCATTCCTCCAGAAGCTGCCTGCGCAATTACTTTCAAAGCACTTTCATCAGACTCAATACCCGCATCCGAAAGGACTGTCTTCATTCGATTAGTAATATCAGCCGGTGTAATTGGTTTAAAATCGAAGCGCTGACATCTTGAAATAATCGTCAGTGGTAGTTTATGCGGTTCCGTGGTTGCTAAGATAAATACGACATGCGATGGCGGTTCCTCAAGTGTTTTCAAAAGCGCATTGAATGCCGAATTTGATAACATATGTACCTCATCGATAATATATACTTTAAATCGAGCATTCGACGGGGCAAACCGTACCTTTTCAATAATGTCTCGCATTTCCTCAACACGCGAGTTCGAAGCCGCATCAAATTCGATGACATCCGTATTCGACCCTTCCGTGATGCTAATACACGTCGAGCATTCATTGCACGGTTCTTTTGCCGGGCCATTTTCGCAATTTAACGCTTTAGCAAAAATTTTCGCGGCACTTGTCTTCCCCGTGCCTCTTGGACCCGAGAAAAGATAAGCATGTGTCGTCTTATTATGAAGGAGGGCGTTCTGAAGTGTCTGTTTCACATGTTGCTGCCCAGACATCTCAGCAAATGACTGAGGCCGATATACGCGGTAAAAAGCTTGATACACCAACAGTTTCCTCTCCTTTTGACGCAATGCGCTAATGTTTCCATTATAGCATAAACGTACACACTAATCCCTTTTCAAGGCAACTAGAAAAGCGTAAATGTCTGGTGAGCCCCGACAAATCGAAAGATGAAGGTGGCCAACGGTAACAACGCCTGCATGACCCACTTCGTGTGGACCCAGCGGCTAGGAGCTAAAGTCTAGACAACAAAAAACTCGTCCGTAGAAACGGACGAGTCGAATTGTGAAATTAATGCCGTGCACCTTCCTCTGACAGCCGCACATAAGCGTTACTCCTGTCGCCAGCTCGGTCTAGGCGACCCCGCGGCACATGAGAAATTCTACTTAATGCTGCTTCCTTCCGGACCTGACATAGTTCATAGGTTCCCATTGCGCGGGACCCAAACGTCAACACTGCGTGCAAGAGGCAGACCCTACAATACGGACAGCCTCGGGAAGGGATTCAGTCTTGCTAGAGCGGATTGCAAGTTACAGGACACCGCTATCTCCCCACCTAGCACGGCATTTACAAGTATACTCAATCTACTAGGTTAAATCAATTAATATCAATTGAATAAAGTTATTTTCATAAAACTGTTGACACTTCATTTCAAACATGATAAATTATTAATTGTTGACACGGAGGTATACCCAAGCTCGGCTGAAGGGATCGGTCTTGAAAACCGACAGGGGAGTCAAATCCCGCGGGGGTTCGAATCCCTCTACCTCCTCCATTTTTTTCAACTAAACGTATATGTTTGAAATCGAATTCGTTAGTAGATAACGAATTTTTATTTTTCCTATTTTAGTAATTAAACCTCAAGAAGCGGAGCCATTTAACTGGTCCGCTTCTTTTTTACGTTCTGTTTAGACTCCAGCACTTGTCGGGTCTACCAAGGTGCTTGCGCTTTTCTTCATGTCTAGCTCCAGCGCCTAGCCCCTGGGCCCACACGACGTGGGTCATGCAGCGGAGAGGGATTGAACTCCATCCCTCTTTGTTGCGACAGGATGTCGCGATCCTAAGCTGCCTTCCTCTGTCGCTTCAGTCCTTAAGTTAAAGGCAAAGTGCGCCTTTCTCTTAAGGCCCTCCAGCGCTTGTCGGGTCTAACAAGGCGCTTGCGCTTTTCTTCATGTCTAGCTCCAGCGCCTAGCCCCTCGAGTCGCTTCAGTCCTTAAGTTAAAGGCAAAGTGCGCCTTTCTCTTAAGGCCCTCCAGCGCTTGTC
>NZ_JADPRZ010000094.1 GCF_017347095.1 Sporosarcina sp. E16_8
CGCCATGGACACCCTTGCGTTAAGCTAACTGTTACTTCTACCTTCACAGTTCGGGACTTCCACCCTATAGATTACGCCCATGCTGGGCGCACAAAAACTACAGGGATGCGACGAGGTCGCATCCCTGTAGTTTAAGATATCTCGGTAATGTTATAGAAGTCGTTCCATTCAAAGCGATCTAAAGGCAACTGTACTTGGAGCACCTAGTGTTTGGTTATATCAACATATATGAGTCAAATCGGGCACTACTTACAAAGTACTCTGAATACTTTTGATTTACCTTGGAGCCAATCAACGAAAGGCGTATACTAGAAGAAAGTTGAAATGAAGAGGAGGGATTCATCAGCATGAGGACAAGCCTAAAATCATTTATGTTATTAGTTGCTATGCTATTCGTATTTCTTCCGCAGGTAACGTCCGCGTCAGAAGCACCGCTTGATGAAATTCGCCAATTGGTGCGTGATTACTATGTCGATGACGTGCCGGAATCGGTGTTGTCTAAGGGCTCAGTTAAGGAGATTACAAAACAGCTAGATCCCCATTCCATCTATATGAGTGCGAAGGAGTACCAAGGTTTCGTAAATGGGATTGAGCAGCGAATTGTTGGGATCGGTGTTGTGCTTGAAGAGGATTTGAAAGGTGTCAAAGTCATATCGGTAATTCAGGGTGGACCTGCTGCGCGAGCGAAAGTACAGCCTGGCGATGTGATCACAAATGTAAACGGGAAAAGCATCGTAGGAAAGTCGATTCAGACTGCAATATCGTTAATTAGCGGAGACGAAAAAACAATGGTTACAGTAACAATTAAACGTATTGGTCAACAAGCTCCCATCACGACAAAAATTACGCGGGAAGAAATTACACTGCCAAATGTTGAATTTGAAATGCTCGGCGGTAATATTGCCTACATTAAATTGAACAGTTTTGCGATGGAATCCTCGAAAGAAATGAACAAAGCCATTCAATCTTTAAATGGTGCAGATGGATGGATCGTTGATTTGCGTAACAACGGTGGCGGTTACATAACAGCTGCACAGGACATTGCAGGATTCTTTCCAAATACAGTCAACGCATTTCAATTAAGGGAAAAGAACAGTAAGCCGATGACTTATCCGTCGACTAGTCAACCCAGAAAGTTTAAGGGACCGACGCATGTTTTGATTAATGAATACAGTGCGAGTGCTTCAGAAATGGTCTCTGCGGCAGTGAAAGAGCAGAAAACGGCTACGTTATACGGTCAAACGAGCTACGGTAAAGGCACGATGCAAGCGATGTACGGATTTGATGATGGTAGTGTGTTGAAGATGACGACTGCAAGATTTTATTCGCCGGGCGGGCAATCTGTGGATAAAGTGGGTGTTAAGCCAGACGTCATAACGAAAAAAGAGGCTGAGCTCGAAGTGTCCCATCATGATCAGTTAATTAAAAAGTTGAAGGGATACAAACAGCTTCCTGAACTTGTGAATGTCCCCGTAAGCAAGAAGTTTACGGTTGAAATGAATACCACAATGAATTGGCAAAATAGCGATAAAGCAACGGTTCAACTTATCCAATTGGGAGGACAAGAGATCGCGGCTTCTATAAAGGTTGTAAATGCAACTACAATTACGGTCGTTCCGAATAAACCATTGATGGCGGGAAGTAGATATGTACTTGTGATTCATCCACATTATAAAAATACGCAAAATAAACCGATGAAACAGGGCGTATACTTAGAAGTATCGGTTAAATAAGTAAGCACCGGGTTTTCATCGACTTTAAGAAATACTAAGTCGGGTGTAACCTGGTGCTTTTTTGTAGGATGAAAAATCCATGTTAAGAGCACTTGCAAAATCAAGAAGAAATTTGAACTTTATAATGTAAAGAGCGTCGACGAATTTCCGCTTCTAATAATTGAATAAAGTGTGGGCATAGTTTGATGTCTTTTGCTTTGAAATAGGATTCAATCAACAAGTCATCAGGTAGTTTATTCATCTGGGTTTCCACCTCCAATCGTTTAGATTATAAATTATAGTTTATGTGTACTAAAGTAAAACGTGCACGCATAAAATAGTACGTAACAAGGTTGTACCTTTAATCTACCAAAGATTAGGGTTGGGAACAACCGTTCCTTTATCCACAGCCGGTGGTGGATAAGCTGTGGTTAACATGTTTGCAATGGCTACCAATGCATAGTGAATGGTAGGTATAACGTTAGCAACTTTATCCACAGATGTAAAAACTGCGGAATTTGTCGAAACATTTTTTGGGTTTTCTAATGAATTTACTGTTAATTGCTGTAAATGGAGCCTAGTGGGAATAAAAAGGTGAGTTGAAGGAATAGAATAGTTTAATGATGTTGTTGAAAGTGAAGTTTTATCCCGCATCAACTGCCTGTAATAGCCCGAATGGTTAAACTAACAATCGGTGGGGATGAAGAAAATTCCCTCTGATTGCAGATTACCTTTATCAACGACTGACAATAGGAGGGGATAGATTGCACTGCGTGAATTGTGGACATCAACAAAGTGAAGGTAAGTTCTGTGCGATTTGTGGAAAAGCTTTGGGAGACAATTTACTTACGAGAAGTCGGTCAGCTGGAAAATCCGGCCTACAATCAACTAAATACATTGAAAAGGTTAAAGATGCATCTAATAAGTACTGGAACTATTTCTTGAACTATTTGAAGCATCCTTCTCTAGCGCTTAAACAAGGCGAAAAGGAGTTTTCGAATGGCCTAATAACTAGTGTAATTATGGCATTTATTATTGGCCTAGTTTTATTTACCTTCATGAAACGTGTACCATCGCCATTTCTCGATGCTTCGTACGAACTGTCATTTACCTCGGTGATTGGTAGTTCATTATTATTTGTCTTTATCAGCACAGTAATTATCATCGCTTCATTGTTCCTGACAATTAAGTATCTCGGTTCTGAGCACTCATTCAAAAGTATCGCTGGCATTTACGGAACGCAGCTTATCCCATCCACATTCCTCGTATTGATTTCCTTTATTTTGCTCCTTTTAAAAGCATACACCTATAGTAACTTCCTTCTATCATTCGCACTCCTATTAGCGTTTTTCGTCGTACCGCTGTATATCCTCATTAAGTTATTGACCAAAGAAGAAGCGGGCATTGATCCACTGTATTGTGTCATCGCCTATATTGTTGTTTTTGGAATTGCTTTTTCTATCTATCTTTATCTATTGGAAGGTTCTTTAATCCTCGACTTGTTAATTCGCCGGATGACAGTCACTTAGTGAATTGAAAACGGTTAAAAAGCAGCACCCTAAACCAGTTAGAGGTTTAGGCTGCTGCTTTTTTATAGTTCTTGGGCTAGACTTTGCAAAACAACCAACGAGTTCCGAATATACAGCAACCCAGCCGCCGCCCCTTCTTGTCGTCGCGCATGACAGTTACGCGATTAAAGTGTTAGTATAATGAGACAATTGATTTGTTCTGATACTTAATTATATTGAGGGAGTGGAGATAATGGCTATTGATATTTATCTTAATTTTAATGGGAATTGTCGTGAAGTGGTGAATTTCTATGCAGAGGTTTTTGGAACAGAAGCACCAAAAATTATGACTTTCGGAGAAACACCGCCAAATCCTGAATATCCACTTCCGGAAGAAGCGAAAGAGTTGGTTATGCATACTCGACTGAACATTAGTGGGAGTAACGTGATGTTTTCGGATGTCTTTCCTGGAATGCCTTTTATTGAAGGAAACAACATAAGCCTTGCGTTTGTTAGTACAGATTTGGATGAAATTAAATCTGTATTTAATAACTTGAAAGAAGGCGGAAACGTAGCTATGGAACTTCAAGAAACGTTTTGGAGCAAATGCTACGGCCAACTAACGGACAAGTTTGGAATTGAGTGGCAATTTAATTACGACAATGGAGAAACGTTCATGTGATTTAACACGTGTTGATCAACCAAAAGCAACCAGAAAACAACTTCATCAAACACTAGACGCTTCTCGTACGGTAGCCTTTTGATTGCATTGGACTGTACGATTCCTATACCGGTACCGAAGCCCTCCTAAGGCACTAATACACGAAGTGCTAATGCTTTTGGGGACGAAACAATAGTAGGCTTCTTATCTGGAGAATGGCCGCCAAAGATACAATTTTGGCGGCTCACTCCTTCTTTATGGGTTTTTTCTTTTTTATTTCAAGGAAAAGTTAATTCCTACAAGCTGTCACATGATGACAAACGCAATGCGCACACTTCAAAGTGCCTTGCGTTTTTTTTATTTTCTAGACTTCAGCGCTTATCGGGTCTACCAAGGCGCTTGCGCTTTTCTTATTGTCTAGACTGCAGCGCCTAGCCCCTCGAGTCGCTTCAGTCCTTAAGTTAAAGGCAAAAAGCGCCTTTCTCTTAAGGCCCTCCAGCGCTTGTCGGGTCTACCAGGCGCTTGCGCTTTTCTTA
>NZ_JADPRZ010000095.1 GCF_017347095.1 Sporosarcina sp. E16_8
AAAAAAAGGGCTCCACCGAGTGCATTGGGACTTTGCCTACCCGATACCAGTGGTTCACGTAGTACCGATACATCTTCAACTGTTAATTTTTTCAACAAAACAGGGTTTCCTCCATTCATCGCCATTTAAAGCCAGGTACCTCTTACGGAATCACTACAGCTAACCTTCTTTCATTTAGCTTAGTCTTCGGACTTCATATACCCTCTCTTATCGAAATTAAAGCTTTTAAAGCGGAACTTGCAATACAGGATGACAAGCTGCTCGGGTAGGATGAATAGCATGACGAAGAACAGTAAAATCCCTATAACAATGGCAATCATGATATCGACATCGATGATCACCGATGTTCTAGCAATGTACTGGATTACAAAGACTAGCCCAATTCCGCAAAAAACAGCCGCTGGTATGTACGATTTCGTTTCAAATCTTCCTCTGAGCACGTCTTTTTTCGATCCTTTGCGGTAATGTCCATTGCGCAATAAAATAGCGAAACGAACGAATGTAGCGATAAAAATCAGTAATCCTAACAGAAGTAAGATATACGTGAAATTCAGAAGTGATTCCGATGTAAATGACATGTCTTCCCCTTCTAATGCGATCAAAAATAATGCACAGATAAAAAAAGATACGGAAAATAGGTTTTGGGACACTAAGATGGACAGCAAATACTGGATCTTGCCACTTCTTTTATACACTGCTGGAATCGCATAAATTAGGGACAGCACCATAATTCCCGCCGTAATCCACAAATGAACCTTTAAAATTTCATCTTTGTATGGGTAGACTGTCGCATTTCCAACCATAAAATATTCCAGTGCAAATAGTAATGCCTGTAGGAATACGGATAGAATTAGGGCACCCGCTAAAGCAGGGGGACTTTGTCTACCTGATTCAAGAGGTCCTCTTAGAACTTCGAAATCCTTTACAGTCAGTTTCGCGAACATCTAACTCTTCCTTTTTACTCCCGCGTTTCTGTTCATGCTTTTTCACTTCTCCTACGCATGACATCCAATACTTCTGTAACAATTTCAATAGTTGTACTATTTTTTCCTTCTAGCAATACCACTTCTTTCTATCACTTTTTTAGTTTCGTCTTGTCTCTCATTCAGTGGTAAACCAAAAGAGGGGTATACCTGTTTTACACGAACCATGTTTTTACTAATATAATAGTATCGGTGAATACAGACTGTAAAATAAGCCGTGAATAGTGATAATAGTGAGAGTAATAATATGAAAAACATCATTTTGGCATATTCACTGTAGACGAATGTTAATACGAGTTGGGCAATTACATATCCTATTCCTGCAAATGATAAATAGTGGACATTAATACTCTTCATCTGTTGCATTTTATGGTAGGTTCCTGTGTACAGTGCCTTTACATTCAACCAGTTCATCGTTACCAGTAAGCCGATAAAGAGAATAAATCCAATAATAAAAGGACCTTTCCCTTCTGCTCCTAAGTGAAGATACAGTAACTTTTGTATTGCCAAAAAATAGACATATGTATTGACAACTCCATATACTCCAAAAAACAGATAATAAGACTTTTCAAATTTGTATGGCGCGATTATATAAAGAAAAGCCCAGATTTGCAATATGACTACTGGAATAATCGCCATTTTAAAGATTACAACCGAAAATGGGACAGCAACAATTGGGATCATTCCGGTTACATATAGTAAAAGCAAGAAAAACACAATAATATTTTTTTTATTTTCCTTTGGCGTTTGGAATCTCAAGTATGATAACTTGATCGCATCACTTCTATTTTTATAGATATTAGATTCTCTCCTATCCTTTAAACCATGATGAAACTTTGTCGATTATACCAGTTGTTCCTATTTTTATTGCATCTCCAATTAAATGATAAATACGAACAACTAAAAGCGTTGCAATCCTAAGTAGCATTGCAACGCTTTCATTAATTTACTGATTCAAATTTAAAATTATCCATCTTCACGACTTGGTTATCTTGTTCAAGTGTGTCGATGAGTGCTTCTTGTTCAGGCGTTATGCTCAGAGAGAATGGAACTGCATGATTCGGTTGAATGATACCTGTTTCCTGCTCGGAAAGGTCCACTTCAACGCCCTCCCACACAAATGCACCATTATCATGACCTAATGTATAGTCGAACTTGATGTTTTTCATGGGTTCATCCAAACGATTGATGGCTAAGAAAAGCAATGAAGCGTTTTCTGTTCCACTATCCACGATATCAATAATATTAATACTGAAATCATTGGCGAGTCCCATGTCTGCATTTTCCGTAATCATTCGATTTAACTCTTTATAGACTTCGCTATTTTCGATCGTTACACCAGCTTCTTCGTCTGCTTTCAATAATTGCAACGAAAGTGTCTGTTGTTCAACTGTTTTATCCACTTTTTCTTCAGCCCCTTCTTCCCTATTATTATCCTTTGAGGCACATCCTGCCAATAGTAAAACTACTATCAAAAAAATTATTGTTTTTTTCATATGAATCCTCCTAATCAAATTACAAATATTAACGCATCGCCTGTTCATCATTGCACTCCTACAGACATCTCCACATAGGTTTGCCCTGCATTCGTTTCTTTGAACTCTACGAATATAGGCGTTTTTCGACTCATTTCATGTTCTTCAATATAAGTGAGCAGCTCCCAAAATGTCACCTGTGACTGGGCATCAAAGTCATCTGTTAGTCGAGTCATAATCATGCGGTCGATTAGGAAATAACTGCTAAAATCAACTTCCTCTTCTTTAGGAATGGTGAAATCATTTTCTTCAATTGGAATAAACAGCTTGGCCGTCATCACTTCGGCGGTGGGATTGCTCATAATGGAAAAGAACATCTTTCCAACTGAATTATACCCATGTTCACTTAATATAGCATCAAAGTCTTGGATAGCTAGATCAATTTCTTCCGGGAGAAAATTGTAATATTTAGAAGCCACATTTCTGTAGGCGATTTGATGATTTTCGACAATCATTCGTCACCACCCGCTTCTAGAATCGGGCAAAATAGATCAATGATGTAGTCATCATATAATTCATGTACAACGAAAAAGTATGTATCTTCCAATTTGATTTCATTGAAATCTGCATAATCTTTTAATTTCTGTACAGCAACGTTAACGTCCATTACACCAACTGCCTGACGCAAAAACAATGCTTTTTCCAGTTTAAAGCTATCCTGGAAACTGAAATCCGTTTCCTCTGGTAATTGGACGGATGCGTTGATAGGCAAATAATAGGTGAAATCCTCTTCTTGGTTGAAATTAACAGAGAAAAAGATAGGTCCATTCTTGTAAATTTCTTGACTGACTATGAAATCTTCTAGCTTATTGAATGGTATCAGCCAATCTTCCTTCTTTTGTCTAGTTTCATAGCGCAAACAATTGTCAAATTGCAATGAACGAATGTCAATTTCCATTTCACAACTTCCTTCCTTTAGCTGAGTCTTCTGAATCTAAATAACCTCTTTTGTTGAAATTAAAGCTTTTGAAGCGGAACTTGCAATACAAGATGACGAGCTGCTCGGGCAATACAAAAATCATCGTATAGAATATTGTAAAGCAAATGAGTAGAAGCATGACATCCTCGATATCAGCCAAATTATATGTTCTAACGGCAAATTGAATGATAAACAAAAGAGCAGTACTTCCAATAATAACGGCTGGAATATACGTTTTTGTTTCAAATTTTGCTCGGAGTTCATCTCGTTTAGAACCTTTGCGATACTTCCCTTTTCTCAATAAAATAGAAAACCGGATAACTATAGCTACCAATAACAAAGCACCTAAAAACAAGGTTACCATTGTAAATGTCAGCAGTGAACTTTCTGAAACTTCCTGATTCTCTCCTATTAAAAATAACCCGCAGATGTAAAAGGATAATGTAAAAGCGTTTTGTGAAACTAAAATAGATAGTAGATATTGGGTTCTTTGACTTCTTTTATAAATAAACGGAATCGCATATATCACGGAGAGGATAACTAAAATTAATGTAATCCAGAAATGAACTGTTAGTATCTGATCTTTATATGGGAAGTTCGTCACACTTCCCAGTACTGTATATTCTAGATAGTAAATCAGAGTTTGCATGAAGGCCCCCAAAAAAAGTGCACCAGCTAGTGCATTGGGACTTTGCCTACCCGATACCAGTGGTTCACGTAGTACCGATACATCTTCAACTGTTAATTTTTTCAACAAAACAGGGTTTCCTCCATTCATC
>NZ_JADPRZ010000096.1 GCF_017347095.1 Sporosarcina sp. E16_8
CGCTCGGGTCATAAGCAATCCAGCTATGTGGCAAAGAGCGCCACGTCGCTGGATCGACTTATGCCTGTCGCGTCTAGAAGGCGCCTTCCGCTTTTCTTATGTTAAAATGAATCTATAGAAGGAAGGGTGGTTTTATTGATGAAGCATATTGTTGAGGCTACAGCTGGGAAAGCGGCCGTCAGTATACATCAAGCTGAAAAGGTAATCGCATTACTTGACCAAGGAAACACTGTCCCATTCATTGCGCGGTACCGAAAAGAAGAAACAGGTTCGTTGGACGAAGTGCAAATTAAAGCAGTTGAAGATGCCTATAGTTATGTGAAAGGTCTTGAGCAGCGTAAAGAAGAGGTAATTCGTCTTATCGATGAACAGGGGAAACTGGATGACGATTTGAGGAAATCGATTGAGAGTGCTACCGTTTTGCAAAGAATTGAGGACTTATACAGGCCTTTCAAGCAAAAAAGACGGACGCGTGCCATGATTGCAATTGAAAGTGGTCTTGAACCTCTAGCGAAAAAACTGATGGAGTTTTCGGGGAATTTGCCGGAAGACCTTGCCGTACCTTTCCTTAATGGAGAGGTCGGAGTAAATACGGTTGAAGATGCACTGGCTGGAGCCCGAGACATTGTAGCTGAACAATTTGCGGATGATGCCGCAATACGGGAAAACATACGCAAGGTAGCATGGTCAGATGGCATGATTATATCTACGGTCCGCAAAGGGGCAGAGGACAAGCGTGACGTTTTCGAAAACTACTATGAATATGAAGAGCCTTTGAAAAAAATCGTTCCACACCGTGTTCTTGCATTAAATCGCGGTGAAAAAGAAGATGTGTTACGTGTCGGTATTTCTTTCCCAAGTGAACGAATTATCGGAGGACTTGAGCGTGAGTTGATTCGTAAATCACATTCGCCTTCTGCGCCACATGTAAAAGAAGCGATTGAAGATGCATTTAAACGTTTGATTGCTCCGTCGATAGAGCGGGAAATTAGGGCAGCACTTACTGAAAAGGCCGAAGAGCAAGCAATTCACGTATTTTCGGAAAACTTGAAAAGTCTTCTTCTACAACCGCCATTGAAAGGGAAAGTGGTATTAGGCCTTGATCCGGCCTTCCGGACAGGGTGTAAACTTGCCATCGTTGATGAAACAGGGAAATTGCTGGAGATATCCGTGATTTATCCGCATCAACCCAGAATGGAAAAGGAAAAATCGAAACGTGCTATTTTAGAGTTATTGAAAAAGTATCCGATCACGATTATTGCAATAGGTAACGGAACAGCTTCGCGTGAATCGGAATTGTTCATAGTTGAATGTATAAAAGAGGCGCAGGCAGGTGTTTCGTATGTCATTGTGAATGAAGCGGGTGCCAGTGTTTATTCAGCGTCGGCTCAAGCTCGGGATGAGTTCCCTGATCTTCAAGTTGAGCAGCGGAGTGCAGTTTCAATAGCAAGGCGTTTACAGGATCCGTTATCAGAACTTGTGAAAATTGATCCGGGCTCGGTTGGTGTTGGGCAATACCAGCATGATGTAGCGAAAAAACGACTTTCCGAATCATTATCATTCGTAGTTGAAACAGCTGTGAACCGGGTAGGTGTAGATGTTAACACTGCATCCTCGTCGTTACTTCAATATGTGGCGGGTCTGTCCAAGACTGTCGCGGAAAACATTGTGAAATCGCGTGAAGAGAATGGATTGTTTACAAAGCGTAATCAATTGAAGAAAGTACCTCGCCTCGGAGCGAAGACTTATGAACAAGCGATTGGTTTCTTACGGGTGCTGGGTGCAAAGGATCCATTTGATTCAACAGGGATTCACCCCGAAAGTTATCAATTGGCGGAGCAAGTATTAGAAGAAGCGGATGCAAGCAAGAAATTACTAGGTAAGAAAGAAACTGCGGATGCATTGTCTGCGCTCGATATCAAAGCTTTAGCGATTAAGTTAGATGTTGGGGAAGTGACATTGAAAGATATTATCGAAACACTTCAAAGACCAAATCGGGATCCGCGTGATGATTATCCGCAACCACTCTTAAAAGCAGATGTACTCGATATGAAGGATCTATACGAAGGCCTTGAAATGCAAGGAACCGTTCGAAATGTTGTGGACTTCGGCGCTTTTGTTGATATTGGCGTAACGGAAGATGGCCTCGTTCATATTTCGAAATTGAAAAAAGGATATGTAAAACATCCACTTGACGTCGTTTCTTCAGGAGATATCGTAACTGTGTGGGTGGAAGGTGTAGATAAAGGAAAAGGACGTATTTCTCTGACGATGTTACCGCCATCAGCAAAATGACGACTAAAAAGGAGGGGATGGCTATGACGGATGAAGAATTGAAGGAACTTATTGAAAGTATTTCCTTAGATGCATTCGGAAAGCCGTTCATCCATATTGCTCGATTTAATAAAAGGTTAAGGACAACGGGTGGGCGCTATATGCTTTCAACTCATTCCATTGAAATTAATCCATTGGTTTTAGAAGTGCATGGAACTGAAGAGTTGGTTGGTGTAATCAAACATGAACTCTGTCATTACCATCTTCATATAGAAGGAAGAGGTTATCGTCATCGCGATGCAGATTTCAGAGATTTGCTTAAGCGCACGTCTTCTCCGAGGTTTTGCCGACCACTTACAGAAGGAAACAAGAGGGTGTATTCGATGTATGTATATGAGTGCGCATCATGTAGGCTACTTTATAAGCGGAGAAGAAGGATGGACGTTAGGAAATATAGATGTAGTAAATGTGCAGGGGAAATTATAGCTCTACTAGCTGTAAAGTGAATGTTGAGGACGCGGTGAGGGGCTGCAAACCGTACTCCAAACGTGTTCTCAATAATACTTAAAACTAAATGAAGGAAAAGTGTTGACGAAATGAGAAACTCTGTTTATAATAAGAAAAGTCGGTTGGGAACGACGCGCAAGACATTAACAAATGCGCTTCCCATACATAAGGCAAACATTATAGATGGCCCCTTGGTCAAGCGGTTAAGACACCGCCCTTTCACGGCGGTATCACGGGTTCGAATCCCGTAGGGGTCACCAAGATTTTTCCGATACGAAGTATCGAAAAGAATCATCCTAAATTTCAAAACAAAGTTTTGAAAAGAGTAATCCTAAAAACTTGAAACGAAGTTTTAGGAAATGAAAACTGTGTACAGCAAAAATAATTTGCTGAGCGCAATATCGGTGGGGTATAGCCAAGCGGTAAGGCATCGGACTTTGACTCCGTCATCGTTGGTTCGAATCCAGCTACCCCAGCCAAAATTTTAGAATGCTAAAGCATTAGCAAATGTTTTAACTGCACTATGCGGATAGAGCACAAGAAGAGTATTTCAGTTCTAAGGAATTATGAATTACATCTTCTATATAATAGAGAGCCATTAGCTCAGTTGGTAGAGCATCTGACTTTTAATCAGAGGGTCGCAGGTTCGAATCCTGCATGGCTCATCATTTCTTTGAAAAAAGTGTTGACAAATGAACTGAATCATATATAATAAGGTTTGTCGCTAAAACAATGCGGTAGTGGCGGAACGGCAGACGCGCTAGGTTGAGGGCCTAGTGGGGGTTAACCCCGTGGAGGTTCAAGTCCTCTTTACCGCACCAAACAACTTGTTTAGTAAATGGTCCTTCTACCTCGGTGGACAGAGTGAAGCTTTAAGAATCAAATGGTTAACATTCAACTAACGTCGGATGTGCCAATATTATGCGGGTGTAGTTTAGTGGTAAAACCTCAGCCTTCCAAGCTGATGATGAGAGTTCGATTCTCTTCACCCGCTCCATACTATTTACTGAAACACATAAGAAATTATCCGATAGAAGTTAATTTAAAAAAGTTGTTGACTTCGTGAAAAGGATATGTTAAACTTAAGAAGTTGTCGTTTGGTTGACAGCTAAATAAGAAACGTTGGAGTCGAACTTGATTCCGCTAACAATGAACCTTGAAAACTGAACAGCAAAACATCAATGAAATACAGCGAGAGTGCTAACGCACTCGAGCAAAACGTTTCTAACTAAACCAGCTTCGGTTGGTCGAAAAGAAACACACACAAGAATCTTCGGATTCGAGTCAGCAAGAAATGAGCTATTCATTTTCTTCTAT
>NZ_JADPRZ010000097.1 GCF_017347095.1 Sporosarcina sp. E16_8
CTTGGCCGAGTTCGTTGGAAAGCTCCAGGCCTTTGTTGGACACTCAAGAGAGTTTGTTGGAAACCTCCACGTTGGTTGGACACTTTGAGGATTTCGTTGGACACTTCGCCGAGTTGGTTGGAAAGCTCGGGGCTTTGGTTGGACACTCCAGAGAGTCTGTTGGAAACCTCCCCGTTGGTTGGACACTTTGAGGATTTCGTTGGACACTTGGCCGAGTTCGTTGGACAGCTCGGGGCTTTCATTGGACACTCTAGAGGGTTTGTTGGAAGCCTCCCCGTTGGTTGGACACTTGGCCGAGTTCGTTGGACAGCTCGGGGCTTTCGTTGGACACTCCAGAGAGTTGGTTGGAAAGCTCGGGGCTTTTGTTGGAAACTTCGAAGGGTTTGTTGGAAACCTCCCCGTTCGTTGGACACTTTGAGGATTTCGTTGGACACTTGGCCGAGTTGGTTGGACAGCTCCAGGCGTTGGTTGGACAATTCGAAGAGTTCGTTGGAAACCAACAAACTCAATGATCTCGGTTCACTATATAAGTCAAAAAATGCTTCAAAAATGTCGTATTACGTGGTATTTCTTGCAGCGTTTCCATCGCAAAACAGTAATGTTCCCACATCGCTTTTCTGGCACCGACAGTACCTAGGATTGATACAAATGTCGTATTGTTGTTTTCAACATCTTTCCCAATGGCTTTTCCGAGTACGTTCTGATCTCCTTCAACATCAAGCAGGTCATCCTTAATCTGAAATGCAATGCCAGCATGACGGGCGAATCTTTTCAACGCTTCCATTTCCAACTCCGTTGCATCGCCGAGAATGGCAGGCATTAGGAGAGAAGCTTCAAATGCGATCCCGGTCTTATAAAAGCACATCTCATTCAATTGTTCAATCGTCAATGATTTCCCTCTGGAATCCAAGTCCATCGCCTGTCCCCTACAGATATCCCCAACGATTTGGGACGAATATCGAATCAAGCGTAGCACCGTTTTCGGGTCGTACTGGTCAAGAGTAGATTGTTCTTCAACTGCTTTTTGGGTCAGGAAAAGTCCAGTTAATTCAGCTATAGCAACGTCATACACCTGATGTAGAGTTTGACGCCCTCTACGCGTGGGCGCATTATCCTGGGATGGCAAATCATCAAAAATAAGGGATGCCGTATGCATATATTCCAATGATCTCAGAAGTGGCATGATTGACGACTCATTTAGCCCGTATCCGGTAACTCCCATTACCCAAGTCATAATTGGCCTTAGTCGCTTTCCATTACCTGCCAGACTGTAATTTGCAGCATCGATTATCGACTCTTTAATCAAAGAGCCATTCCGTACCTCTAGAATAGGTAAAAATTTGTTGATTTGATTGCGTACAGTTTCGACCGTCTCTAAAAAGGCTTCCTGCTCATTGCGTTCACTTTTCAGATTCGTAATCATATGATCTCGAAGCAGTTTATCAAAGAAATCCACATCATCCGCTTTTCGAACCATACTTTGGATGACTTTATTGAATGAAGGATTTCCCGAAGCAAATAAACGCATCACTTCGTTGTACTTTTTAGTGCCCTTTCGTTTTTTAAATCGTTTCAGCCCGTTTATGGCACGGTCAAGGATCACCTCACGCGTCTTGCTATCTGAGTGATAGACGTTATGGATCAAATTGAAGATGACCGTCCAGTACAATTCATAGGGATTTATGAGATCCGAGCGCTTATCATGATAGTTCATATAATAGGTATAAGGTGTGACTCTTCCTTCATCTAAGTCATCAAACATGTCCGCAAAATCATCCGCCAGCTGGTTGTAAATCCCATATAAAAATGTTCGGTTATCGAAGCCCGCGTCCCCAGGAGCACTTATTACTGAACGGGTAATCAATCGTGAAGAAGAGGATTTTAAAATGACAGGGATATAAAGCTCTGCATTGGTGTAATTCGCATTGGATAGATCCTTGACGCGATCCACTTCCTGGGCATTAAAAAACACATAGGACTGCTCGAAAAAACTTTTTCTTGTCTCTTGTCGCTGAAGGCCCTTAATATACTCAAAGGCATCTCGGAGTTCCGAATGGGCAAATCGGATGAATTCCGCGTTTTTCCCAGTCCATTCTCCCAATTCAGGAACAGATCCTGTGATAAGAGTGGACCGTATTAATTCGGAATAACGTTTTTTCTCTAGATTGGATAAAACGCTGGCATCCAGAAGGTCGTCTATGAATGGATACGTCAGACCATAGGAATACCCAAGCCTAATCGCCTCATCAAGTTTCCGGGTACGTTCTCCAGGCGTAATGTCAGCGTCCATTTCTTCAACCACATGCAGGATTACCCCGGCTATGATTTTGATAAGTTTTCGCTTGGCTTCCTCAGCATCCATGCCTTCTGGAATATGGGCGGATACAGTCTTTAATTTGTCCATCGCCCAGATCATGGTGGATTCAACGCCCTCTTTCTGGGCGAGCCGATACATCCCAGCCATGCTAAACATCTCCAAATTGCTCCCAGGATTTTTCGGATTGGAATCAATTAGGTAATTTTTCAAACTATCAACTGTACGTCGAACCCTGGATTGCGTATCAGGCGAGTCCAAGGCTTTACCCAAATCTCGCATGTAAATATAAGAAATGCTCCGATCCAAGTAATTATCTAGTTTACCTGCGTAATCCAGCCATTGGATATAAGTGTGATACCCCTCTGAACCAGTTTTCCGCTTGCTACGCGAAAAAATAGATAAGAACGGGAGAGGATGAATATGGTTCTGTTTCCAAGACTGTATATCTTTTATCAAAACAGGGACAACCGTTTTTTGCACGAGCTGTTCAGAAAGTAATTTAAAATAGTGGGCAGCCTTCTGCTCAGCCAGCAGATAGCATGCATCGGCGCTTTTCTTTAACTTCTCATCCATACGAATCAATACCTCATCTAAATGTATTATTGATCAAATCAATAGTGCTAATCTAAACACTATCCAAAACTTTTCACAAAAACTATATTTATTTTATTCAAGAAAGAGATACACAGACTTTAAAAGAAACAATCAGCCTAAAAAATAGTGCTTGTGCATAAAACGAAGAACAGCAACTCAAACAAGTTGATCAATCAGTCAGCACTAAAGCTGATTTCAATTGCATTATTATCAAATTGTAGCGTAAACTACGCATTTTTTCACGAATAGCGTACCTAACGTTCATTTACGAAATCATAGCCCGTCGAAAATCTGAGGAGGTTGGTTGGAGATAGGATGCGGATAGTTGGCATCTACGGGTTTTTGTTGGCCACTTTGAGGATTTCGTTGGACACTTGGCCGAGTTGTTTGGACAGCTCGGGGCTTTCGTTGGACACTCCAGAGGGTTTGTTGGAAACCTCCCCGTTGGTTGGACACTTTGAGGATTTCGTTGGACACTTGGCCGAGTTTGTTGGAAACCTCCAGGCCTTCGTTGGAAACTTCGAAGGGTTTGTTGGAAACCTCCACGTTGGTTGGACACTTTGAGGATTTCGTTGGACACTTGGCCGGATTGGTTGGAAAGCTCGGGGCTTTTGTTGGAAACTTCGAAGGGTTTGTTGGAAACCTCCCCGTTGGTTGGACACTTTGAGGATTTCGTTGGACACTTAGCCGAGTTGGTTGGACAGCTCGGGGCTTTTGTTGGAAACTTCGAAGGGTTTGTTGGAAACCTCCACGTTGGTTGGACACTTTGAGGATTTCGTTGGACA
>NZ_JADPRZ010000098.1 GCF_017347095.1 Sporosarcina sp. E16_8
TAGGGTATAAGACACCTAAAGCCTTCTTGGAAGCGCATTTGTTATCTCAAAGCTAGTATTAAACTGCGTCCGATATATAGGGGGCAAACCACAGGTACCAAAATTTTATTTTAGAGGTTTTTCCAAATAGCGATAAATCGTCGTGCGAGACACGCCCCATTTTTCTGCAACGTCTTTAATCGGTGTACCACTTTCGATAAGTGTTTTCATCATTTCAATATCTTTTTCCCCAAACTTCTCTGGGCGACCACCAAGACGACCACGCGCTCTTGCTGCTGCACGACCAGCAGCTGAACGTTCTTCTATTAAGTTACGTTCAAACTCCGCAAACGCTGCGAACAAGTGGAACATCAATTGACCAGTCGCATTACTTTTATTCATTGTTAGGTTTTCTTGTAGACTATGGAAGCCGACACCACGTTCATTCAAACTATTCACAATGTGAATCAGATCCTGCATATTGCGACCAAGTCGATCCAGTCGCCAAACCACAATTGTATCCCCTTCACGTGCATACTCTAATGCTTCTGCTAATCCTGGACGCTGTTTCTTTGTACCACTCATCTTATCGTGAAAAATTTTACCACAACCATATTTCGTTAGCGCATCCATTTGCAAATCCAAATTTTGTAATCCTGTTGATACACGCGCGTATCCAATTAACACCATAATCACTCTTTCCTTATTTCTCTCTAAACTCATTGTAACATAAGATAAAATAACATAGGTTATTGCACATAGAATTATGAACAGAGTTTTGTTGCGAAAAAGGCAATAAAAAACGTACTTTTCAGATTGGCCAGCAGTGTGTTCAGAAAGGGACGAGTTTTGTAACAAACGACAACACCTATTAGATTAAGCTATGATAAAGTTTAGGAAAATTTATTTCAGATTGTTCAGCAATCGGGCCAAATTCTTGAAGAAGAATTGTACCATTTTCAGTAATATGGTAGATTAGTTTAATAATCTGTTATTTTATGTATAGTGTTGAATTAGTACCTAAGATGGTAAAAGAGGAGGGACAACATGAATAATAAGTATAAAAAATTATTGATTTACTTATTTTCAATCGGGTTCATAATCATTACTTCTTTTTGTATTAATCAATATTCGACTCACTTATCAACTCGTGATGTAGCAATTGAACAATATATAACAAAAGTGTTTGATAATGATTCTGCACAGCTAATAGATGTTGTAGAAACAGATATTTCTAATACTTATTATTTACTATTAAGAACAAATGGTTCAGATGTTATTAATACGACTGCTAACGTGAAAATACAAAAAAATATATTTGGTTGGAAAGTCACTACTGGATATAAGAGTGCCAACGCAGATTTATCTAAACATCTAATAGACAGAGAAACCAACACATTAAAATAATGCGTTACTAATTGCTTAATTCTTAATTCTTATTCACTAATCGGGTGCTTTAATCGTACAGCTTTGTGCAAGAATCGGGTGCGTTTGTGGCACAAATTTTATGCCGTTAACGGGCCAAATAAGAGATTAGAAGGAGGTAAATATCATAAAGCGTTTTATTGTTATTTTAATGATGACAAGTTTTTTACTATTATCTGCTTGTAGCGAAGAGAATAATACAAATTATTTCCCATCAGAAGAAGCTGCCGTTGAGGATTTAATTCAAAGCGAGGAAATTAAAGGAAGTATAGACTTGATAACTACAACGGACGAAATAGAAGTTTTAGTGATTGAACGAGATAAAAACAATTATTCTGTAGCTGAATTGTTAGAAGATAAAAATGGCTACACCGCCAATAGAATATCAGCAAATGTTGTTATGGAGTTAGGTGGAAGTTGGGAGTTAAAAACAAATTCCAAACAAAAATACACAATCTACTTTGAAAAAAAGCAAGAGAATCAGAACTTTTATCCTTTATCGAATGGGGATTATTATATCTCATTAGTAGAAGGTCATCAGATAACAAAGGAAGACCCAATTTCCACGAATTCAATAAAAGATATTAGGGCTGTAAAAGATTAATCCCGTGATAGTTGAAGGTTACCCAACAATATCAGTATTCCTTTATCGGGTGCAGTTGTTGAATAAGGACTGTGCCTCAATCGGACCATTTGAATTACAAATTTAGTTAAAAATGAATACATAACTCCAATGAAAGGGTGGGAGGTGTGGCTAATTTAGGTAAATATATATTTAGAAAGTTAGTATTAGTCTTTTTTATTGTAGTTTACATAAATATAGAAGCATTTATAGCATCTAGATTGTCTATTGATAATTTTGTTCTTGAACTTTTCTTAATAATTATAGCGATAGTATTAGCAATTATTACAACTGAAATTATTTTTAAGGATACCAGAAGAAGGTAATAAGCAAGATGTTATGAGACTTGCTTATCGACCTGAAGTATCTGTGAATATTTGTATACGTTATTCCTTTATCGGGTGCGATTCTAGAATAAAGAATCTGCCCCTTTTCAGTAATCGGGCCATTTTCTTTGGTAAGGTAAATTCAAATCATTGTAGTGCGAGGTGCGAAATGGGTAATTTTAATGAGCTACTTCCAAGAGATAAGTTTGATTTTGAAAGAATTAATGAAATTAATTTGATGAGGAACGAAGACGTTATTCCTCTACTGCCTGGTCTTCTTGAATGGATTCAGGATATGAATTGGCCCATAGCGTCCGGGGTTGTTGAAGTACTTTCAGCATATCCACAAGAAATTGTTCCCCATATAAAAAGGGTATTTTTAACTGAAGATGCAGTTTGGAAGTACTGGTGTTTAGAACATATAGTTAAAGATTTACCTATTTATGAAAAAAAGCTGCTGAGCGATGACTTAATAAGGATGAAAGAAACACCAACTAGAGATGAGCAGCTAGAAGAAGTGGACCAGAGTGCAAGTGAAATCCTATCTTCAATGTAACTGCCTTTATCAAAAAGTGCTGCATAGTACTGTTCCGAAATCGGGTGCATTAACCGAACACTGTTGTGCAAGAATAGAGCCAGATAAGTTAGTATGAATCGCATTTAAAAGGATTAGAGGTTAAATCAAGTGATAATGTTAAGTGGATTAAGTATCCAATTTTCATCCAGTTCTAAGACTCCTTATTTTCAGGTAAGCTCGAAGAAAAGAATTAGATTTGGATTGGAAAATTTAAATTTAAATTTAGTCAAAAAGATTATAGACGATATATTAAAGGAAGATTATCATATAAACGTTATATTTATTGCAGGGTATATTGTAAACAATAAACGTATTTCTTCAAAATCTAAAATCGGGAAATTTATAGATATTAAAAATTGGGAAGAAACTATTGTTCGCGAAGAAGATAGTGATCACAGATCCCCCTCTGTTAGGCTAGTTGTCGTAGGGTACTCTCCTGTTATACTTTAAATAATAGATGGAGGTCGTGCGACATGAAGAACGAAATTACAATTAGATATACGCAGGAAATGAAGGACGCTGTCCTCGTT
>NZ_JADPRZ010000099.1 GCF_017347095.1 Sporosarcina sp. E16_8
CCCTACGCTTTTGTTGTCGTCTAGGCTCCGGGCGCCAGCCCCTTGAGTCATAAGCAACCCAGCTATGTGGCAAAAACCGCCACGTCGTTGGGTCGACTTATGCCTGGCGGGGCTAGACGGCGCCCTACGCTTTTGTTTTTTACCAGTCGATGTTGTGGAGAATGCCTGTTTCTTTCACATAACGGACAGTTGTTGTTCCTGTGGGACCATTGCGATGTTTTAATATATTTATTTCTAACAGGCCAGGCTTGTCCGTTTCTTTGTTGTAGTAATCCTCGCGGTATAAAAAACCAATCACATCCGCATCTTGTTCAATATTGCCCGAGTCGCGTAAATCGCTCATGACGGGGCGTTTGTTATCACGGATTTCGACACCGCGGTTTAGCTGGGATAGACAAACGACGGGACAGTCAAATTCTTTTGCCATTTGCTTTAAATCATTGCTAATTTGCCCTACGACTTCAGTTCGGTTATAACTTGGGGAGTCGCCACGGATAATTTGCAAATAATCGACGAAAATAATTGGTTTTCGCTTCGGCTCCGTATGTATCATTTTTCTCGCCGCCGCACGCATTTGAGACACTGTCAGTCCGGCGCGGTCATCTATATGAATATTCGCTTCGTCCAATCTAGCGAGTGTCGGGAGCCAGTTCGATTTTTGCTTGTCTGTGAAATTCGTGTTAGGATTTCGCATACGCAGTCGTTTATAGCCGCCCGTTATCGCGATGAACCGGTCAATCATCGACCTTCTGCTCATCTCTAGCGAAAAAATAATCGGCTTATACCCCGCTAATCCTGCATGAAGCGCGAAATGGTTCAACGTATCAGTCTTTCCCATCGACGGTCTGGCAGCGATGACAATCAATTCAGCAGGTTGGAAACCGTCGAGCAATTTGTCCACGTCATGCAATCCAGTCGGCACGCCAGGTACATGCTGCACTTCTTCATAAGGCCTTTCGCCCATCCGTACCAAATCCATTTTAATGCCCGCATCAAGTCCTGCGCTCCCGTCTTTTTCTAACTCCTCAAACGCTTGTTGAATCGAACCAATTTCCCAATCCCCCTCTTTCGCCTGAATGAGGATCTTGTTTTTTTCACGGTTTTTCCACGCCTCGCGCATCATGTCAACATAGCGGTCAAACTTCGTAGGGCTCGCAAAATTCGCCAGTTCAGCCAAGTAATTTGCGCCTCCCAGTTCCACGGGCTCCATCATCGTCAGTAGCGTCACAAAGTCGACGGGACGTTTTTTCGCCAGTAACTCCTGCATGCACCCAAATATATTTTTGTGAATTTGACTGATGAAAAAACCTATTTTAACATCACTATCGACGATTAAATAATTCTCCGAGAGCATCGTTCCTAACACACTTTTTTCAATCTGCTCATGACGATCCATCTGTTACGCCTCCCCTTCGCTAAAGTCTAATTCGAATGGCTTTGGTGGCCTGCTTTTTGGCAAGTCACTGGCTCTCGATTCTTCCAAATAGTTCTCAAAATTCGTCGCATTGAATAACGTCGAAGGTCGTAAATACTTCTGCCAATGTGGATCATCCAGCCAGTCTTTCGCTTTCGTGTCAATGACCATTTTGCAATCTGCCACTGTGTACCCTTCACTGAAGCGCCCGTTCACCAATCGTGCAGTCGCCTTCGAAGACGCTTTAAATTGCCTGGCGGTTTTGTCATTCAAATAATCAATGACAGACACGGCGTCGAGATCGTTCTCGACAAGTTCTTTTTTAATTCTTTTAATCTCTTTGGTTATTGCTAGGGGCAAATTGCCCTCTGTAGTGGGGGCAATTTGCACTTCCTCTTGGAAAGATTTTGCGGTCGTCGATGGTGCATCTTGCTCCCCCTGATCGTGCAGAATTGTATAATCAATGCGATACCATTTCGTCTTGTCCATTTTCATCCGATTATACGAAGAAGTCGAAATGATATAGCCGCTATCTTCCAGTCTACGAATCGCTCTTTTAATCGTATCGACAGACCAAAAGGGGAACTCTTCGTTTTTCCACTCTTCATATGTTTTGTAAACCCACTTATGCCCATCCCGCACATTCGTCGAGATGAGCGATCTAAAATGCAATTGTTGAAGTAAAATGGCCGCGTTTAATCCCACTTGCATCGCAAGCGACGGAAGTACTTGAAGCGGCGACTCTTTTATTAATAAATTCATCATGAATCCTCCTTTGGTATTTTCCGAAGTAAGCACGACGTCTTTTGCCTAGACGAATGATGCCTTCACTCTCTATATAGACAATTCATTCGAAAAAGGGGACAACTTGATGAAATTTATTTTTTCTTCACGATTGTAAGTATACGGGAATGAGAACGAACCACTTTTGCCATGTTTTTCACTAGCGATTGCCGCAAGACTTATCACGCGTTGCCAATAAGTTTACCTATGGGGTAACGTCAAGAAAGTGCAAATATATAACGTTAAGAATTTTGAAAGATAAAAAAGCCTAACCCCTCCGTATCTCGAACGAGGAATTAGGCTTATGATTTCCTATTCCACAATCGCGTCCGATTGTGGAATAGAAAATCATTTAATAGATAAATTTATTTCAAAACCGCATTTTTATATTCTATTCTTAGACTGCATTAATACTATATCGTCCTTGGGGTGCTTTTATTTCAAGGAAATATTTTTTATTTCTCTTTAGTTTTTTTAATTCCATACCATTGCCAGGTGAAATTCGAAACTCATCAATGATAATATTTCCCTGTTCATCTTTTACTCTTAGCAACACATCACTCTCATTATTCGCATCATTAATAACCCTCTTTGTCCAAAAAATGCTATCGTATATTACATAATCTTGTGTATTAATCAAATCATGAGAGAAACTAATGCCTCTCCATTCTTCATTATCATCTGTTATTTCTACTAATCCATGAACCTTCGGAAAAAAGAATTGATTAACAACCCCTACATCTTGTACGACTAGACTACCGATTATCGTAATTATAAAGGTCATCAGGGAAGCTATAACTACTTGTAAACGACGTTTTTTATTGATGCGTTTAAACGGTTTTTTCGCAT
>NZ_JADPRZ010000100.1 GCF_017347095.1 Sporosarcina sp. E16_8
GTCCTGTCGCAACGACTGCATACCTGCATCCTTGCAGGCACGAGGAGGCGTACTTCAGCCCCCACAGCAAAACGGCTTATGACCCGAGGGGTTGGCGCCTGGAGCTAGACAACGTTACGTGTCGAAAACTTATACTTTCTCATCTTTTAAGTTGAGATAATAATTTCTTTCAAATCCGCTTCGGCACTCGGGGATGCCTCCCGCCCTAAGCCTGACCGCTGCGCTATCAGTCTTAGGGCTTCGGCTACCCCTTGTAAGGCGCCTTCGCTCGGTTTGTATAGGTATTTATTTGCCCACTGTAAATAGTTAAACCACAGTTACTTTCGTTTTTGATTGCTTTTTGATTAATTGTCGGTTGATGGCATTAAAGTAAGCTTTTGCGGATGCACCTAACACATCCTGAGCGACATCGCGTCCAATGGATACTTCTCCATTAATACTTAGATTAACAACCGCTTCGCCAAGTGCATCGCGTCCCTTGCCAATCGATGTAACACGGTAATCTAGAATATGAACTTCGCCTTCAACAAGCAGTTCTAGCGTATTGAAAATGGCTTCAACTGATCCTGAACCTGTCGCTGTCGCAGTGACCGTTTCTCCGTCCGGATTAACAGCTGTAACGGTTGCAGATGGAACATTCGCAGTTGCATATTGAACTTGAACATCTGTAAATTTATAAACGGGTACATCATTCGTCTGAATTTGCTGATCTGTAAATAATACAAACAGATCATCTTCTGTAATTTCTTTTTTACGGTCCGCAAGTTTCTTAAATTCAGCAAACGCTTCATTTAACTTGTCAGCACTAAGATCGAAGCCCATTGAAACAGCACGGTCACTGAATGCGTGTCTGCCAGAGTGTTTACCTAGCGCAAGCGGTTCAGTTTTGCCTCCAATTAATTCTGGTGTAATAATTTCATATGTCTCACGATTTTTTAGGTAGCCGTCCTGGTGAATCCCTGACTCATGCGCAAATGCATTCTTGCCCACAATTGCCTTGTTTGGCTGGATGACTACGCCTGTTAATTGGCTGACAAGCTGGCTAGTGCGTTTAATCTCATGTAAATTAATACCTGTTTCCAATCCGTAATAATCTTTGCGGATATGGAGTGCTACAGCAATTTCTTCAAGCGCAGCATTTCCAGCACGCTCTCCAATACCATTGATTGTACCTTCGACTTGGTCGGCACCATTTTCAATCGCCGCGATTGAGTTGGCTACAGCAAAGCCTAGGTCATCATGACAATGAGCAGAAAGCTTCACTTTATCGATGCCTGTCACGTTTTCTTTCAAGAATTTGAACAATGCACCGTATTCTTGAGGTGTTGCATAGCCAACCGTATCAGGAATATTGATAACGGATGCACCAGCTGCGATTACTTGATTGATGATACGCACTAGGAACTCCCGATCTGAGCGGAATGCATCTTCCGCAGACCATTGAACTTGTGGGAAGAACTTGCGGGCATATTTCACGGCTTCTACTGCAATTTCGACGACCTGGTCAGGTGTTTTCTGAAGCTTATATTCCATATGGATAGGTGAAGTTGCTAAAAACACATGTAGATGAGGTTGTTCCGCACCGCGAAGTGCTTCCCAAGATGTTTCGATATCGCTTTTCATTGCGCGGGCAAGACCAGTTACCGTCGACTTTTTCACTATGTTTGCGATTTTCTGTACCGCTTCAAAATCACCCGGGGATGAAGCAGGAAACCCTGCTTCGATGATTGTTGCCCCGAATTTTTCAAGCTGGCGTGCAATTTCTAACTTCTCTGCTGTATTTAGATTAATACCTGCAGATTGTTCACCGTCCCGAAGAGTTGTGTCAAATATGTCAATTTTTCGCACTACCCACCACTTCTTCCTCTTTTGATTTCGCACCTTCATTGACGAAAGGCATCATTGCGCGAAGCTTTTTACCAACAATTTCAATTTCATGCTGCGCTTCCGTTTCTTCAAATCGATTAAAGTTCGGACGACCATTTTCGTTTTCTTCAATCCATTCTCTCGCAAATTTACCTGATTGAATGTCTGTTAGCACATCTTTCATACGTGCTTTTGTATCCGCGTCAACAATACGTGGTCCTGAAACGAAATCTCCCCACTCAGCTGTATCTGAGATTGAGTAGCGCATGCCCGCCATTCCGCCTTCATACATAAGATCGACAATCAGTTTTGTTTCGTGCAATGTTTCGAAGTAAGCAAGTTCCGGTTGGTAGCCCGCTTCTACTAGCGTTTCAAAACCAGCTTTAACAAGTGAAGTCAGTCCGCCACATAGTACCGCTTGTTCGCCGAATAGATCTGTTTCCGTTTCTTCTTTAAACGTCGTTTCAAGTACGCCGCCACGTGCAGATCCAATCGCTTTTGCATAAGCAAGAGCTACGTCTTTCGCTTGGCCTGAAACGTCTTGATAGACTGCGAACAACGCTGGAACGCCTGCGCCTGCTTCGAATGTTCTACGAACTAGATGTCCAGGTCCTTTTGGTGCGACTAGGAATACGTCAACATCAGCAGGTGGTACGATTTGACCGAAGTGAACGTTGAATCCGTGTGCGAAAACAAGTGATTTACCTGCCTTAAGTGCTGGCTCGATTTCTGCGTCATAGACTTGTTTCTGTCTTTCATCCGGAAGTAGGATCATGATAACGTCCGCTTTTTCAGCAGCTTGACGAACAGTCAATACTTGTAGTCCATCTCGTTTTGCCTGATCAAATGATTTACCTTCGCGTACACCGACAACAACGTTAAATCCAGAATCGTTTAGGTTTTGCGCATGTGCATGGCCTTGTGATCCGTATCCGATGATTGCTACTAGCTTATCTTTCAAAAGTCCTTCGTTGATATCCTGGTTATAATACATTTTAGCCATAATTGTTTTCCTCCTAGTGGTTTGGTTTTTTTAGTTTATTAATGCTGTCTAGACTCCGGGCGCCAACCCCTCGGGTCATAAGCCGTTTTGCTGTGGGGGCTGAAGTACGCCTCCTCGTGCCTGCAAGGATGCAGGTATGCAGTCGTTGCGACAGGACGTCGCG
>NZ_JADPRZ010000101.1 GCF_017347095.1 Sporosarcina sp. E16_8
AAGGGGGTCGACCACTGTGCAAAAAACAACAACGAACAATTCACCCAATTGTATAAAAACGCAAAGAAGATTAGATATTGAAGTAAATACCTAATCCACGTCTTATAAATATGTAATTGTAGTGAATTTCCAGAGTAGTTTCTTGCACAGGTACCTGAAATTAATTGCAGTTCAAGTATGGATTCAACGCTCGTCCCACCACGTCCATGAAGCAATGACTGGACAATCGCCATCAGATCCACACGGTCCGTTTTCGTGTAATTTAAAACAGTTTCTCTTTCCCGGGCAGTCGTTGCCGCATTCAATATACGGACGACATATCCTTCACTCATACACAGTCTCACAAGGTCTTCATAGTAGTGTGCAGTCGTTTCAATTCCGAAAATCACATGTGAAAGTGAGTAAGTTTCACATGTCGAATCGATGTGTTTCTTCATCAGTTGATAGCCTGTCATTGATCCGTCAAACTCAAATGGCTCCTGTAAAATATCGCCGTAGATTGTGCATACCATCGCTGTATTCACATATTTCGCTGCATCAATCGCTACAATACAGTATTCTTTTGCCTTTTCTTCTCGCATTAAACGGTTCCAATGACTTCCGTTCTTCCCCTGAATATGATTAAATGATAGTATAACCATTGTTTTCAGCTCCTCCTATTTGATGGGGATGGTATATCGGAAGTTCTGTGATTGGTACTTCTCCTATACCCTGAAAACAATGGTTTTTTCATTTGCCTACTATCTATTTAACATAATAGGCATCTGAAATTAAACATAAACGCCACACTATTCGGTGAATAACCTATCGAATATTTAATGTTTTTTAGTTTTGAATAAGTTCCTTAAGTCAAAAACCAACTTAAATAATACAATCCTACCGGCATTATTGTTCACTTTTCTTCTACTTTAAAATGAGGTATCCTTCCGGAATCGAATTCATAATAAACCAAAAAACCTCCTCCGTCGTAAACGTTTCCAGTTTCTATTACCCAGTTTATGATTACAACCACTTCCTCCGGTTCTTTATTCATTATTTCGGCCATTGATTTTATACGGTGATTCCTATCTTTCGAAAGCATATTTCCACCATATTGCATTTTAAAATTGTACTTTTTTTCTAGCATGTCCATATTTTCTTTTTGATTAATTTCTATTTGTTCAATAGTTTTCCCATCTGGTAATGGTACCTCATCAGGCTCACTAATATCGTATGTTATTAACTTTTCTGCATAGTTGTCAGTATTTATGATTAAATATATTAAATCCCCTTTTAGAGAATCATGACGAATTAAAGCGTACTTTGTTAAAATTGGAGTATTCGGAAAGGCTACGGCATACTCTGCTCCATTTTTTGCTTCTTCAATTGTCATATTGGTATTTGTAAATACCGATTTATGAATCTGATTACTATAGACATATTCAGACTCATGAAAAATATGAGTGGAAATATATAATTCACTATTGTAAGGAGGAGTTTTTCCACCTGATTCAAAATTAATATATTGTTCTATTCCTTTTAATTTCATTGTCCGATACACAAAAGAAATAAATTGAGCACGTGTGACGTTCTCTTTTGGTCTAAAGTCAGCCAATTCGGTTGTAATACCGTATTGCGCCAATGTCGCAACAGATGTCTTATGGCTATTGGAAACATTTTCAAGATTGACTTTAACAGTACTACCCGAATTGTGTTTTAAATCAAATGCACGGATAATCGTAGTAGCCATTTGTTCTCGATTCAATTCCCCATCTTTAAAAAAACCGTCTTCTCCTATAAAAATACCTTTATCAATCGAAGCGGCGATTGGTATTATAAGTGGATGTGTAGAATCTATATCTTTATACTTTTTAATAATTTCTTCATAGTCTTCAGGAACATCAAAATCTAAAATCCTGAAAAAAATAGTAGCCGCTTCTGTGCGCTTGATTGGATGGTTAGGTCTAAAATGAAATATCTCTTTATCAAATCTATATCCACCAATCAAGCCTTTCTTTTGAAGAAAATCCAATGCTTCGTAATGGGAGCTCGACTTATCAACATCTGAGTAATTATAAAATGCAAAAGCAGATGAAGTTGGAATCAAAATTAATAGCACTACTAACATCGTAAAAATCTTAAAAACCTTTTTCATTAATCTCACCTTTCTCAAACTTTATTGTACTTCTTTCAATCATAGATTAGAATTTCTTTTGTTTTCATTCAAGATATACTATTTAGTTAGCAGTCGCTCCTTTCAAAAATATGAGTAAATGGACTTGCGTAAAAAGGACTATAATTCCCATTATATACTAATTGTTATTTTTTGCAAATTAATTCATACATATTAACTCAACTTTCGCATCCAATAAAACAGCGTAATCAGTTAGCTGTCCTAGTTTTGTAGCCCACTGGATTGGCCCATTGACAACAATTTCATAAATATAAAAAGACACCTCATTCTAAACTGTGTTGTGCACCCCAAAAGTTAGAGTCAAAATCTAACTTTTGGGGTGTTTTATTATGGCTAAATATAGCGATGTGTTTAAGTTGATGGTTGTGAGAGAGTATCTAGATGGTCCACTTGGTTTAACGTTTCTTGTGCGTAAATATGATATAAAATCACATTCACAGCTTAGTAATTGGGTGAACGTTTACCAGAAATACGGCGCAAAAGGGCTTTCTAGAAAGAAGAAAAGTGAAATTTATTCTGTTCAATTCAAGCTAGATGTACTAAGCTTTATGAAAAGGACAGGCGTTTCTCAAACTAGTGTGGGTACCTGTGCACAAAACAACAACGAACAATTCACCCAATTGTATAAAAACGCAAAGAAGATTAGATATTGAAGTAAATACCTAATCCACGTCTTATAAATATGTAATTGTAGTGAATTATCAAAATAGTTTCTTATACAGT
>NZ_JADPRZ010000102.1 GCF_017347095.1 Sporosarcina sp. E16_8
TGGAGCAACTGGAGCAACTGGTGAAACTGGAGCAACTGGTGAAACTGGAGCAACCGGAACAACAGGCGATACTGGAGCAACCGGATCGACAGGCGATACTGGGGCAACTGGAACAACTGGAACAACTGGGGCAACTGGTGATGCAGGTGATACAGGAACAACCGGAGCAACTGGTGATACTGGAGTAACCGGAGCAACTGGAGTAACCGGGTCAACCGGATCAACTGGAGCCACTGGAGCAACAGGTGCTACGGGAACTACCGGTGCTACTGGGGCAGGTGCATTAATACAAAACGGACTATTTAGTGTTAATGTAACATCTGTAGCAAATGGCACAGCCATTTCGTATTCAACCACGTTTATTAATGGCACTGACATTACTCACCCTACAACCACAACCTTTGTACTAGCAACTGGGCACATTTATTTGGTTTCGTATACTTTCAGAGCAACTAGTTCTATAATTGGAAATATTACTGTTACACCAAGATTTAATACGGTATTTCAAAGTCGTTTTTCAGGTAAATCAGTTACCGGAACTTTAGATCCTAATGTTAGCGTATCAGGAACGTTCTTAGCTAATGCTACCGCAGGTGCCATTACATTAGATTTTATTTATAATGGATCTGCAACTACCACTTTGTCTGATGGTTCTGTTTCAATTATTGAAGTTCAGTAAAATACAAGGGGTTGGCACTTGCCTTGCCATCCCCAATAATAAAACAATAAACTTTGAGTCATCTATGTAATAGGAAGCAATTCAGTGATCTCCATTTTCAATCCGCTCAAAGAGGTTATAGTCTTTCGCCACTGAGTCTATTGATAAATCGAGATTCTTTTTTATTTTTTAAATTTTTCATGATTATGTGGAGAAAATACATCGTCTGCATCCAACCGTAAAATGAAATCTTTTGTTGCTTGTTTGAAAGCATAATTTCTTGCCTCTGCAAAATTATAGACCCATTCAAAATCATAAATACGGTTGGTGTACATTTTTAGGACCTCTATCGTTTGATTGGTTGAACCTGTATCCACGATATTGATTTCGTCAACAATATCCTTAACAGATTCTAAACAACTGGCATTCGTATCTACTTCGTTTTTAACGATCATACATAAACTAATTGTAACCGTGCCTTGCCCCCTCATTGTCACTCTATATGTATATTTGAATTACTCGTCCTTTGATTAAACAATTATTTCTGTTCTATGAGAAATCCAATAAACCTTTAAACGATAAAGAATGATCATTTCTTCATAAGGTACATTGTGCTTTTTATGCATTTTATTGGTGTTGAATACATTGTAGGACAAACTTCGCAATATACAAATAAGGGTAATTCAAGGCGTTCAATGCAAAAAAGGTGTATGCGGAGTAATGGGGAAATTTCGTTTATAGTTATGATGTGCATTGTCACCATATGGATAAATATTAAAGAAATCCCCCGCCTTTATGTCACATTTACTTAACTATTATTTTATGCACGTAGTTGAATGCCCGTCCCCCCTTCTATTACTCGAATAGGATGTTATAGAAATGGGGTGAAAAAATGAAATTTTACAACTATGAAAAAAAATGTTGTAATAATAGGAAGTGTATTGTTCCTTGTAATAACAACAGTTTCCGTAAAATGAAATGTACAACAGGACCACCTGGACCAACCGGGGCAACAGGCGATACTGGGGCAACCGGAGCAACCGGAGCAACCGGAGCAACCGGAGCAACCGGAGATACAGGAGCAACCGGAGCATCCGGAACAACGGGAGCAAATGGTGAAACTGGCGCAACCGGCGATACTGGAGCAACCGGAACAGCTGGAACAACCGGAGCAACCGGCGATACTGGGGCAATCGGAACAACGGGAGCAACAGGTGAAACTGGAGCAACTGGGGCAACCGGAACAACCGGACCAACTGGAGCAACAGGCGATCCAGGTGCCACCGGACCAACTGGGGCTACAGGTGAAACTGGCGCAACTGGAGCAACAGGCGATCCTGGCACAACCGGACCAACTGGAGCAACAGGCGATCCTGGCACAACCGGACCAACTGGAGCAACAGGCGATACTGGTGCAACCGGACCAACTGGGGCTACAGGTGAAACTGGCGCAACTGGAGCAACAGGCGATCCTGGCGCAACCGGAGTGACGGGCAATACTGGAGCAACAGGTGAAACTGGCGCAACCGGAGTGACGGGCAATACTGGGGCAACAGGCGATACTGGCACAACCGGACCAACTGGAGCAACAGGAAATCCTGGTGCAACCGGACCAACTGGGGCTACAGGTGAAACTGGCGCAACCGGAGTGACGGGCAATACTGGGGCAACAGGCGATACTGGTACAACCGGACCAATTGGAGCAACAGGCGATCCTGGCGCAACCGGACCAACTGGAACTACAGGCAATACTGGCGCAACCGGACCAACTGGAGCAACAGGTGATACTGGAGCAACCGGACCAACTGGGGCTACAGGTGAAACTGGAGCAACAGGCGATCCTGGCGCAACCGGCACAACTGGGGCTACAGGTGAAACTGGAGCAACCGGAGCAACCGGAGTAACGGGCAACACCGGGGCTACAGGAGCAACCGGAGCAACCGGAGCAACCGGACCATCCGGAGCAACCGGAGCAACCGGAGCAACTGGAGCAACCGGAGCAACTGGAGCAACCGGAACAACCGGAACAACTGGTTCAACTGGAACAACCGGAGCAACTGGTTCAACTGGAACAACCGGAGCAACGGGAGCAACCGGAGCAACTGGTTCAACTGGAACAACGGGAGCAACCGGAACAACTGGAGC
>NZ_JADPRZ010000103.1 GCF_017347095.1 Sporosarcina sp. E16_8
ATTGGTTGGACACCCGCGGCATTTCGTTGGACGCTTTTCTGAGTTGGTTGGACACTCCGAAGATTTGGTTGGACACCCTTTCGTTCGTTGGACGCTTTTCTGAATTGGTTGGACACCTCGAAGGTTTCGTTGGACACCCCTTCGTTCGTTGGACACTTCTCAAAACTGGTTGGACGCTCGCAGCAATTCGTTGGACACTTTTCTGGATTGGTTGGACACTCCGAAGGTTTTGTTGGAAACTCCTTCGTTCGTTGGACACATCGAGGACCCTACACTCATCTCCGTATAGGTCCACCCACCATAGTTACTTTACTTATTCTTCGTTATATAAGCTACCTCGTTCACTAAAATTAAAGCTTTTAAAGCGGAACTTGCAATACAAGATGAGGAGCTGCTCCGGCAACACAAAAATCATCGTATAGAATAAAACAAAGCATATGACTGTTATGAAGGCATCCTCGATATCGGCCAAGTTGAATGTTCTAACGGCAAATTGAATGATGAACAAAAGAGCAGTACTTCCAATAATAACGGCTGGAATATACGATTTCGTTTCGAATTTCGCTCGGAGTTCATCTCGTTTCGATCCCTTGCGATACTTCCCTCTTGTCAATAAAACAGAAAATCGGATAACAGTAGCAATAAAGAGCAAGACTCCAAATGACAATGTCACCATTGTAAACGTCAGCAGTGAATTTTCTGGAATCTCCTGGTTCTCTCCTATTAAAAATAACCCGCAGATATAAAAGGATACTGCTGCAATGTTTTGTGAAACTAAAATAGATACTAGATATTGTGTTTTTTGACTTCTTTTATAAATAAACGGAATCGCATATATCGCGGAGAAAATCACTAATACTACTGTAATCCAAAAATGAACTGCAAGTATCTGATCTTTATACGGAAAGTTCGTCACTCTTCCCAGTACTGTATATTCCAGATAGTAAACCAGGATTTGCATGAAGACCCCCAAAAAAAGTGCTCCACCGAGTGCATTGGGGCTTTGTCTTCCAGATACCAGTGGTTCACGTAGTACGGCTACATCTTCAATAGTTAAACTTTTCAACAAAATAAGGTTCTCTCCACTCTCCACTACTTACAACTGGGTACCCCTAAGCGTGGCGCATATTTCATTTTAATCCTTCACTCAATGAAACCGGGGAGAAGAACGCCGCGCGTTGGGCTATCTAGACCTCATAAATTCCCTACACATAAAAGCGGTACAACTTCATGAAAAATTGTAACATCTCTTTTATTTTTCCAATTCGTATGTAGCGTTATCAATACTCATAACTTTATTTTCCTTGGTCATTATTTCAAGTAATTCTTCCCCTTTTGGAGTTAGCGGGAGGGTAAATGGAATCGCATGGTTTGGCTGAATAACACCTGCATATCGCGCGGGTAGGATTATCTCTTCACGATTGAATACATATTCTACTGTCCCTTCCGTCTCCACGCCCAACGTGTATTCTAACGTAATATCTTTGATTCCCTTTTCTAACCGGTTAATGCCTAAGAATAAAATGACACTCCGACCTTCCTTTGTTTTTTCAAGGTCAAGTGCGTGAATACTAAAATCGTTCGCAACGCCAATCGTTGGATTAGCTTCTAGAAGACCCGTCAATTCTTTATATATCCCATCTTCCACTGTGACACCATTTTCCTCGTCTACTTTTAATACTTGCATCGAAAGTGCTTGTTGCTCTATCTCTTTTCCAACGTTTTCCTCCTCTCCCGTCTTCGATTTTTGATCATTATCGGTATTGCACCCCACTAATAGTAGCCCTACGAATAAAGTTCCAAGTAACTTCTTCATTTTTAAACTCTCCAATCTTGTATTAAAATTACTGTCGACTCTATAAAAATTCACTATAAAAACATTGGTTCATTTTGTAAATACCTATTTACATTTCCAACCTTCCTACAACTTAGCTACGTCTTCAGATTCCAAATAACCTCTCTTATCAAAATTAAAGCTTTTAAAGCGAAACTTGCAATACAAGATGACGAGCTGCTCGGGCAATACAAAAATCATCGTATAAAAGACAGCAAAGCCTAAAACCGTTATGACGGCATCCTCGATATCAGCCAAATTGAAAGTTCTCACAGCAAATTGAATGATAAACAAAAGTCCTGTACTTCCAATAATAACGGCTGGAATATATGTTTTTGTTTCGAATTTCTCTCTTAGTTCATCTCGTTTCGATCCCTTTCGATACTTCCCTCTTCTCAATAAAATAGAAAATCGGATGACAGTAACAATAAAGAGCAAGACTCCAAATGACAATGTCACCATTGCAAATTTCAGCAGTGATTTGTCTGAAATTTCCTGGTTCTCTCCTATTAAAAATAACCCGCTGATGTATAAGAATACTGCAAAAATATTTTGTGAAACTAAAATAGTTACTAGATATTGCATTTTTTGACTTCTTTTATAAATAGACGGAATCGCATATATCGCGGAGAGGATAACTAAAACTACTGTAATCCAAAAATGAACTGTAAGTATCTGATCTTTATACGGAAAGTTCGTCACTTTTCCCAGTACTGTATATTCCAGATAGTAAACCAGGATTTGCATGAAGACAGCCAAAAAAAGGGCTCCACCGAGTGCATTGGGACTTTGCCTACCCGATACCAGTGGTTCACGTAGTACCGATACATCTTCAACTGTTAATTTTTTCAACAAAACAGGGTTTCCTCCATTC
>NZ_JADPRZ010000104.1 GCF_017347095.1 Sporosarcina sp. E16_8
TCATAACATTTCGTTTCGTTCATGTCAACAACTAATTTCAATTTCTTTTTTTCGTTGTTTTCATTATGTCGTAAAGACAACTTATTAAATATACCAGTCTATCTAAAAAAATGCAAGACTTATTTCAAATTAGTTTTCGTATTGTTAGACATTGCTATACCTACACTGTTTCTGTGTAGCCTTATATTGTATTTACGGGATGTTAGGCTATTAACACCCGCTTATTTGCTTGAGCTATGAATCTTTAACTCCAATATCAGTCTTACAATTTCTTCTCCTCCTTTCTATAACCCTACTATAGTAGTTGTTCTACAGTAATCGTACTCTAGGAATGAACAAACTATAACTTTCCATATATACAGGTGAAGAACATACACAATATAGAACCAGTTGTATTTTAGGCTCTGTTGTTATTAAGTCCTCAGCCTTAGCCCTCCCCATTCCTTTTGCCGGAATGCTTGTACATCCTAACTGTATCTTGAGTATGTCCAGCCTCCGATTTTCATAACCAAACATGTTTTTCCTTACAGTCTAAAATATATAATTTCTTATCGGTTCTTACGATCACATGATAATGAAACGGGCAACGCCCACCATTATTACAGACTACATCCGTCGTAATGTCATATACCTTCTCTGCTTCAGCTGATTTGTGATAATTTCACTTTCCACTATGAACTGCGTATCCCACCTAAAATAACCTTATCCTATTGGTTAGTCCTATACATTCCTAACAAACCACTCTTACCGAACTGGTACAAGTTTAAGCAGACACTCACTACCTGAATACATACAACTCATTTCATCTTCTGTTCGGCCTCGTTAGGCATACAGCGGGAGTCCTACTATTGAAATATACTTAATAAACAACAAGTTTTATTAATTGGAAGATGAACCTCCCGCCACTTAAAACAAACCGTTTTTGAAATAGGGGTTTCACACTACATCCACAAGATCTTCCAAACAAGACAAGTGGGTGACACTACCCTCTTTGATTAATCACCGAAATCACGTTCGCCATCTACTACTTCTGCACTTAAGCAATACGTAGATACTTTGGGTGTTGTAAGCTAAAATTTAGTTCCCTAATTTACCCATAAATTATTTCTGTGAAAAAATTCAACACAACATGAATATCACGTTGATTTTAATAGCCAAAGCACATTAATAGATTCTTGAAGATACTTTGCGTCTCATTGTACAGCTAGGAAACTACTGTGTGGTAAAGCTTTCATCGTGTTTATCAATTTAGATTCCTTCTGGGTTTAGCTTCTGAGATAAATACGCATACACTTTGCCTAAGGACCCATTCGTTAATTTTGGGTTCGTAGTCCGACGCCGATCCTTTTTATTTTTACAACGAGATGTATTGCGCAAAACACTGTCCACTTCTTTCACTACATTTTCAAAGAATAAATCAACAAATTGTTTCGTGGTTTTATGGAGCGTGTCTTGGAGTTGTTTTTGACTTTTTGACAGCACATACTGTTTTACCCTCTGATACCTTTTCCACTGCTTGAAACCATTTTTTGTTGCAATTCTGCATGTTTTTTATTGAGTAGTCAATGAGTCGAGCGGGTTTCACAATCCGTAATGATTATACTTTCACCAGTTTTCCGCCTACATCGGTGGCTGAACGGGATTTAAAGACATGTTCTTTGACTGCTTTCATACTTGCTTGACAGCAAGTATTGCCGATCAAAAATCAATTCAATTCCCTTGATTAGCCCTGTTGGAACTTCTTTTATCCAGACAATAAGGGCTGCTTATCTTTATTTCTCGAAATTACCCATTGATAATGTGGTTTCACCACTTTCAAAAATGGCGAAACCACTGCTCACCCATTTTTAATTGAATTATTATTTCTGTTTGTCTGGATGCTTTTTACGCCCCTTTTTTTACATTCTCCCCCATCCCGAGCAAACAAATAGTTATGACAAACAGATTGTACAGATTCGGAATAAATCTAAAAAACCCTTTTGTTTTTTTTGTAATGCACCTATTGTAATCTATTTCTTTTTTAGATGATTTTCTTTCGCGAGCTCTAGAGAACGATTACACACTCCACCTGCTACTTGATTACACTGGAATAAACGGTCAATCGTATCCTTGTTTTCTCGAAATGATATTTTCATACAACGGATTATTTTTACCCGTCTACTCGCTTATTACTGAGTACTCTGGCAACCAATTACACCACAAAAAAAACAGGCATTTCCTATAAGGTCACATCAAAGATAAACATTCATCTGCCAGCACGCTTTGCATTGAGGATGTAGACTTCTGGCTTAATCGGTTAAACTGTGGGACACGTATAAAGAAAGCCCTGTCACCCTATATCCATACTACTCGGCTGGACTATAATACCTGCACATGGACCTTCAAAAAGTGACTAGATGAACTGATTATCATACTGATTTAAGCTTGTATTGCCTGGTCTTTGAAATAGATATCCATATCTTTAAACAACACAAGAGGTGGTTAAGGAAAAATGTATTTACGTTTCACAGATAAATTATGGCTAGGTAAACACTTCTTCATTAAAAATAAACACAAAAAAAGCCACTACCTATAAGGTAATGACCTTTCAATGAGACCGGCGACGTCCTACTCTTGCAGGGGGAAACCCCCAACTACC
>NZ_JADPRZ010000105.1 GCF_017347095.1 Sporosarcina sp. E16_8
GATTACCCCTTTTGGGCCAGCGATAAAAGCGGGTACCGCGGGTATTAGACTTGTTAGGAAGTCTTCAATTGTGAAGTGGATAAGTCCAAAGAAAGTTGAAAATGTTACTGGTAAGGGTACGGGTGATAATACTCTATTAAAATTAGAAGATTTCACTAAAGAAATTCTAGAAACAAAACCGATGAACTCACCATTACCTAAAAAATGGTATGATATGGGCGGGAAAACTTCTATTGATAGTGATGGAACTTGGACTTATACTAACAAGTCTGGAGTATCGGTAAGATATCCAGATGGTTTTCCAGATTTTACACCGTTTATGCATCCAAATGTTAAGCCAGTAAAAATCGAAATTCAATCACCTAAAAATAATCCGAAAGATTTTGAAAATGCAAATAAAGAGGCTAAACTTTCAAAAGATACCGATCCACCCATACTAGATATTAGAAAGCCACCAGATGGATATACATGGCATCATCATCAAAATGGAAAAACTATGATGTTAGTAGATGAAGATATCCACAGAGAGTTTAGGCACATTGGTGGTCAATCAAAAGTCAACGGGAAAAATAAGTAATGATATAGGAGTGAGAGTATGACAAAAATGCATAGTGAAAACCCAAAAATTTCTTTACAGGATATAAAACAGTTTGAACAAGAGTATGAGATTGTGCTACCTAAGCAATATGTTGAATTTCTACTTGAATACAATGGAGGATTTCCACAAGAATCTGGCTTCAAAATCTCAGATGATGAGGGAGAAAGTTTAGTAAATAAGTATTATGGAATTGGGGATATAAAAAGTAATTTAGGCAAAGTTTTTGAGATTTTAGATGGTGAAATACCAGAGGGCTTCATTTCAATTGCTAATGATCCAGCAGGAAATGAGATTTTATTAGGAGTTAGTGGAGAGTATCAAGGGAAAGTATATTTTTGGATTCATGATAGAGTACCCGAAGAAGAAATGGACAATATGTTTATCCTTGCAGATAGTTTTTCTGAATTATTTGATAAATTATATTAATCTAAATAACGGCACTCATTGAAAGCTACATCTAAAAGCAACGGCTGATTTTTCAAATAATATAAATACGAATGATAAGACCTCCAATTTGGAAAGATGGGACAAAAATAGAACTTCATCATTTAATTCAAAGAGAACCTGGATCAATGGTGGAGCTCCCGAGTAGTATGCATAAAGAATATGATAGAATATTGCATGCATTAGTGGAGAATGGAGGATGCTTTAGAAATGACCTTGTTTTGAAAAAGCAATTTGAAAACTTTAGATCGAAATATTGGAGATGGAGAGCTAAACAAATAGATAAAGGTGAATTGTAAAAGGAAAAATTCTGAATGAATAAAGAGGAATTAACCAATTTTATTAAGAGAAATATGGAACCAGATGATTTTACTGGAGGAGTAGATGGAAAACAGATTGATTATGTTCAAGGTACCCTAAAGTTAAAATTTCCAGAAAGTTATAAGTGGTTTTTAAATAATTATGGGTCTGGTGGTTTATATGGTGTAGATATTTTAGGAGTGGCTAAGTCTAATATTGCTACTGTTGTTATTGAAACGGAGAGTTAAAGGGATTTAGGAATGAGTGAGAATTTAATAGTTATTGAAGATATAGATGAATATGCTTATTGTTTAGATGCAAGCAATATGGAGAATAATGAGTGCCCAGTTATAGCGTGGAATAAGCAAGGAGGAATTGATGACTACAATACGGCAGAAAATTTTTATGAGTTTTTATCCCAAAGGTTATTGGATGCAAAAGAAGCTTGGGAAGAAGATTTTTAAGATAGATAAATAGAAAGAAATTATAAATGAGATTAAAGAAAATCAAAAACTCTTGATGGTTGTACCATCAAGAGTTTTTATAATGATATTTTGTTTTTGAAAAATTGTACTATAATTAGGCGAGATTATATTTTAATCGAATGAAGTATTGTTACAGGGAACAGGCTAAAAAATAAAGAAGTTAAACAGGCTCGTTGGTTTAAAGTGGGAATAGTAATGAAGTATTTTATATTGCACTTGATTTCCTAATAGGTAACAGGTGTTTTTCGTTTTTTTATGAGATATTTATGCCTTGGATAACATGAATGATGCTTTACTGAAATTCATAGCTCATGAAGGTAGTACTGTCATGGAGTATTGATTTCATATTTGGATTTTGTGAGATGTACGATAAACAGGTGAGATGACGTTTTATATAGCGAGAGTAGTTATGACAGGGACGGTGGTTGTCAAGATAGTTGTCGCATATTACTCTCTTCCTAGATTAGCTATTTAGTCAATATCAATTGATTTCTTTACCGCTCTTTTCAATTCGGATTTTCTCTTTCATCGGATTCAACGCGACTGATTCATGTGGACGCCAGTTGCGTGTTGATCCTGCCCATCGTTCTGGATGTTTTTGTTTTGCGAGCTT
>NZ_JADPRZ010000106.1 GCF_017347095.1 Sporosarcina sp. E16_8
CAACGGGAGCAACCGGAACAACTGGAGCAACCGGAACAACCGGAGTAACTGGAACAACTGGAGCAACCGGAACAACTGGAGCAACCGGAACAACGGGAGCAACTGGAGCAACCGGAGCAACTGGTTCAACCGGACCAACGGGTGCAACAGGTTCAACTGGAGCAACCGGTTCAACGGGAGCAACTGGTTCAACCGGACCAACGGGTGCAACAGGTTCAACTGGAGCAACCGGTTCAACGGGAGCAACTGGCTCAACCGGAACAACTGGAGCAACTGGAGCAACCGGACCAACCGGAGCAACTGGAGCAACTGGCTCAACCGGAACAACTGGAGCAACTGGAGCAACTGGAGCAACCGGACCAACCGGAGCAACAGGAGCAACCGGTTCAACGGGAGCAACTGGAGCAACTGGTTCAACCGGAACAACTGGAGCAACCGGTTCAACTGGAACGGGGTCAGCATTTGTCGAAACACTAAAAATCGGCGACTTAAATTTACAGATTGCCTATAACGTAAGCGGAGGAAACAACCAAGCAATTGGGGCTCTCGTTTTTTCAGGGTCAACACAAACCATTAATAGACTTTCAACCTATGTTACACAAGTAGGATCGATTGGCAACTTCCAAATGGCGGTATTAGTACCGTTAACTGCAACGACATCCCAAGTTATTGCTGTTACTACTGTAGTAACTTCATTGACAGCAGGCGTGTTCACCTTGCCACTAACTACTCCCTTAGTACTTTCAAGTAATCTTGTTTATCATTTAGCAGTATACAATCAGGTTAACGGATCAAATTTAGGTGGTAGAAGTACCGGCGTATCCGGAATTGCACCTGCACCGATCAACTTTAGAGTACAAAACATACCTGGATTCACAGTTGGTCAGATTATCAACACGAGTGATGTACAACTTATTTCACCATGGATTGCAGGTTTAGCGTAACATCTTAAATAAACCGCTTAGCTTGCATTGGTCTTTAGATTTCTAATCATTTAAGAATTGTAAAGGCATCGTGGAACAAGCATGTCACTCTTAAACACAAACTAAAACTAGAGTAAGTCAACCTCAGTAACACGGTTGACTTACTCTTATTTTTGATATGCAACATGCTGAAGAATCTCTACTATATTTTATTAACACTATTCTATCCAACGTACACGTTGTGGAGAAGGATAAAATTTAGCTTGATATTTAGTCTTATCCTCATAAATCCCATCTGGGTCTAATTGTTGAATGCGACTGAATTTGTTTACGTGAACCTCTCTTTTTGCCCATCCTTACTGCTTAAAACGCAAGTTAGATAGTTTATGTTTTAGTTCAAAATTATTGGCGGGCACTCGTGTACTATGTCTTGGCGAAATGTTGGTGGTTCAAAAAGTACCCGCAAGCCGAACTAGACGATCCTAGTGACGCCAAGTATTTAGGTATTACAGTTGGTCACGATTGGGACGATATCGTCGTGCAAGAAATCGAAGAAAAAGGTGCTAAATAAGAAAAGCGAGATGTGTGTATGTCGGATCACTTACTTACCATGGATGAAATGAAACAAGTAGATGACTATTTAGACAGGGGCTCCAAAGTCCATTATGTGTATAAAAATTTAAGCGGGATGTTTGTCGAGTTTGAACGGCAAGAAGAAGTTCGTTTGCAGATTCTGACCGCCGAAGCGCGTAAATATTTTGCGGCAAAGCTCCAAGAACAAACGCTGTTGCAAGAAGGTATGTCAATTTAATATGAAGTGGTGAAAAAATTATTCTATTACCTACTAGAATAGAGTTTTAATGTTGTTCTTTTATTTTCATTTTCAAAAGGTTGGCCTATATAAAAGTTGGTGTAGTTGATCAAGTATAGTGAATAGTATTTGTGCTCAACTAGCTACAGTGTAAGGACTACTCATCATGTTACATTTGATAATTACAATGAAACAGGTAGAATAGTTACTGTAGAAAAGCTTGAATACCCGAAACGGATCGATGCAACCATAGTTGCAATCGATCCTTTTTTGTCGACAAAATATATCCGAACGAAATAGCCCATTTATTCAATCAAGACTGTTTGTCACACAGATACCCATAACTATCTAGAACAAACTAGGTGCATATTTAATGAAGTAATATATAACGTAAAGCCAGGTCAAACAACCATGTATAATTGCCCAACCGATTGACTTGTAAGCTGTGAATGAAATAACCATGGAAAGACAAGTTCCGAAACTAATGCCTTTTTTAAGTACATTTACTGTTC
>NZ_JADPRZ010000107.1 GCF_017347095.1 Sporosarcina sp. E16_8
CTTTCTCTTGGTTGTACAATAAATGACGTTGGTGAAAGAAAATCCCCATCCCTTTAAAGGGAGATGAGGAGGATCTTCACTAACGTCATTTTTTATAAGTATATTGGATAAGGTAATCCTACTACCCGCTGGTTTCCGTTCCAAGCGGACGCTTTCCGCGGGCACGGCTTCAGCCGCTTCCCTCGCTCCGCTCAGTCCAGGGTCTTCAGCTCGCGCTGTTCCCGCTGGAGTCGCCGCTTTCCACTTCAAGCAGCTGGAGGGTCTGGGTAAGATAAATTCCCTTTATATATAGTGAGAAAACAAGTGAAATTCCCTGTAGAATAAAAGTCGACCAAAACCATCATTCAGGAGGAAATTCACTTGTCGTGTTCTAATAGTATTAAATCTTTGCTTGATATTCAAGACCCAAACGTTATTTTTGATGAAGATTGTGTAGAAGAAGGAACCTATAAAGGCAAACGGTGTAAATATATTTCCGGAAAATTAACCTATACTCCCACACATTGTGTGAAATGCGGTATAAAAAACACCGACTTTACAGTCTATAAAAACGGGACACAATTATCAAGAATTACCTTACCCATTACGGGTATAAATCCAACCTACCTACTTCTACAGAAACAACGTTTCATGTGCCAAGCCTGTCAAAGTAGTTATACCGCTAAAACACCGATTGTTCAACGGAATTGTTTTATTTCACAAAATGTAAAAGCACAAGTCATATTAAAGTCTGCCGAAGCACAGTCGCTTACGTCTATCGCGAGGGATTGTTCAGTATCACCCGCAACCGTTCAACGGCAAATTAATCAAGCCGCAAAACAATTTATCCCACACTACAAGGCACTACCTAAGCACCTTTCTTTTGATGAGTTCAAATACGCAAAAGGTGAAATGGCCTTCGAATATATAAATGCGGAATCAGGCGACATATTGGATATCCTAGATAGACGAGATAATCTTACGATTAAGAATCACTTTATTGTGAACTACAGTTTGACTGACCGTCAACATGTGGAAACCGTAACAATTGATATGAATGCGGGTTATGTAAGTGTGATTAAAGAATTATTTCCACGGGCAAAAATTATCATTGACCGATTCCATCTGGTTCAACTGATTAATCGCTCTATGAATAAATGTCGTATTCAGGTCATGAATCAGCTAAGAATGTCCAATGGGGACGATATGAAGAAATACCGTCGCCTTAAGCGTTATTGGAAGCTATTATTAAAAAAACGTTCATATCTATCCAGCGTAGAATATAAGTATTATCCATTGTTTGGCCAACGTACAGGGCAAAGTATTGTAGATGAGATGTTAAATTATGATCCTGTACTAAAAGCGAACTATGAACTTTATCAAAAATTAATGGAATCCATGGCAAATAAGGACTTCGAAGCACTATCGTCCTGTTTAACAAATGCGGTTCCATCTGCAATTTCAAATTATATGAGAACAAGTTTAAAAACGTTGAGAAAACATCTTCCATATATAGAAAACAGTTTTATTTACCCCTACAATAACGGAAGAATTGAAGGGAACAACAATAAGATCAAGGTATTGAATCGTGTCGCCTATGGATATAGAAACTTCCAGAACTATAGAAAACGGATTCTGTTACACTTCAAGTTAAAACCATCGGTTAAACAGCAGGAACAAGGACAATCCCATTTTGACGCTGCGTAACATGTATGAGAATTTAATAGGCTTGAAAGGCATTTGTCTATTTTTATGTAATTCACAAGTGCAATACTAGTTGTTTGTAGTGCAAGATGGCGACTCCAGCGGGAACAGCGCGAGCTGAAGACCCCACAGGAGCGTACTTTTCGCGACGAGGAGGCTGAAGCCGTGCCCGCGGAAAGCGTCCATCTGGAACGGAAAACAACGGGATACCTGGAAGACTATATGAAAAAGGACTATCCTGAAAAATCAGCTTTACTGACTTCCAGGATAGCCCGACAATAACTAAGTTATGGTTAGCTACTATTCTTCACCAACGTCATTTGACAAAGA
>NZ_JADPRZ010000108.1 GCF_017347095.1 Sporosarcina sp. E16_8
TTCAGCGCCGATGGTAGTTGGGGGTTTCCCCCTGCAAGAGTAGGACGTCGCCGGTCTCATTGAAAGGTCATTACCTTATAGGTAGTGGCTTTTTTTGTGTTTATTTTTAATTGCTCTTTTATATATTTAACAGAAGGTTAATAGGGACGTATACAGTGAAAAGTAAGAGAAGGGAGGTATGGTGGAGTTCGAAGAAGTGAAGGTAGGAGGATCGGAGCGTATGATATGCGCGAGAACTGGACGACTGAAGCTAATGAAGAAATCTGCCGCGCATCGCGTTTTGTAGCCCGAAGAGGGAAGTTGAGCTCGTGCGCATAGGTAGTTTGGGGTTTCCCCCTACAAGAGTAGGACGTCGCCAGTCTCGTTGAAAGGTCATGACCTTATAGGTAGTGGATTTTTTTGTGTTTACTTTAATTATGTTATTTTCCCGTAGTTTTAATTCATCCGGTCTTTCTTTCGAAGGGGTTTGGCACAGTGTCATGGTTATGACGGATTAGTATGGATATGGGATGGCAGGACTTTCTATATAATATATGTCTCATAGTTTAAGTAGTTAGTCGACACTTAACTAAATTGGAGTGTTCTCTCAACACGGTTTAATTGCTTGTGATGACCTCGCACAATAAGCTCGCCAGAAGAACACTAGGTAAGGATTCACCTGCATCGCCCGTTGGTCTTATTGCCACGGCTCACACTTGTCAATCCTTCGCTAGAATTATTCGTTATACTGATGAGGTATACCACTTAGTTAAATCTAAATTTGTAGTGCTGAATATATAGGTAAGTTAGCTGTTGCTCCCAAAAGATAGAGGAAGTGGAGGAAATTCACTAAGCACAGCTCTAAATACAAAAGCATGACTTTGATCTATTAATATAGAAGGAAGCAATCCAAAAGGAATTGATTGTTTTGGGAAGGAGAGGATTGCTTTATAAAGTATTGATTAACATGTAAAATGAGGATGGATAAATTAAGTAAGTCCTAGGACAAAGTCATTTTGAAGTATATAAGTTACTTATGCATCAAGTAATTAAAATATATCTTTTTCCTTTAGTTAGAATGGGGGTGTATGTTCGTTTAGTTATATTAATTAAGCGGGGGGAAATGCATATGCAAACTGTCATGCTTAAATTAGAATCGTTAAAACCGGAGAAAGAGAAAATAACCATGTATCGAAGAATGACGACAATTAATACTGGACTATCTAACTGGTTGTAGATCTACTAGCAATTAAAAACAGCGACATTGAAAGCGTTCAAGTTGTTTTCAGCAGAGAAATACCCTTCCACTATTGTCTCAAACCAGTCATTTCATGATGTCTAAAAAGGCCATCGACAGGCGAAGTAGTGGAGGTAGTGTTGGCACAGTTTCAACGATCAGTACTTTAAGGTGGAGATAGACGTTCAAGTAAATAGATGTCATTTTCAATCATGATAAACGAATAGGTGTACCAATTGTTGTTAAAGACCACCAACAACATTGGTCCTATAAGCTGTTGGCAGATGTTTTGGCGCTGATATCGGTCTACGCCAGCTTTCAGTTGCCTCGATTGGGGCGACATCTATCTTCTTCCTGGGTCAAGAATTGGCTTATCGAAGAAGGTGTTATGCTTCACGCAGGCGTAAGCTAGGCAATGAATAAAAGATGCAGGTTATCCGTCAATCTAAAGGGAAAGCAGCAAAGTAAATGAAGAATGCAAGAAGCCATTGAAGAACAGGCCACATAATAGTATGTAGTCAATGTTTTAAACGTGGCTAACGCTTATATACATGAAAGATCATAGTATACTTATTCTCAAAAGCGTTCATAAACCTATATGAAAACAGGGTAGCAACAGGTAAGTCTAACAAAATGAAAACTATTTCAAAATAAGTCTTGCATTCTCTAAGATAGACTGGTATATTTAATAAGTTGTCTTTACGACATAATGAAAACAACGAAAAAAAGAAATTGAAATTAGTTGTTGACATGAACGAAACGAAATGTTATGATATAA
>NZ_JADPRZ010000109.1 GCF_017347095.1 Sporosarcina sp. E16_8
GCCATCGACTTCCCAATGGATAAATGGGCAGCATTATCGGCGAAAAATACACTTCAGACAGATTTAGCACAACGGACGGCTGGGATGAACGGCGTAAATGCCGGACAAGAATCGAGAGATGAAACTGGCAATTTAGTAGGAGCGAATACGTCTGAAGACGAGAGAATGAAAGTACTCTATGCCGCAATGGAAAAAGAACAACATGTAAGTCATGATGTGAATGACTACGCAATCGATCCTCATACGGGCGAATACATCATGATGAACCAAGGACTCGTTCGTGTTTCAAAGGATTACGGACCAAAAGAACTGAGCCTCATTGATAAAGCCGGGTTGGGAGTAGCTAACTTCTTAATCCTGGATGACTTACATACAATCACGAATCCCGATGGTTCGTACGTTGCCAAGGGACTGGCCGTGGCCTCGATTACCCCTTTTGGGAAAGCGATAAAAGCGGGTAATGCGGGTATTAAACTTGTGAGAAAAACTCCAATTGCGAAGGTAACTAGTCCAAAGAAAGTTGAAAAGGTTACTGGTACGGATAAAGGTGGTAAGGAAGTTAGTGAGGCTAAGAAACAAGTAATAAAAGATGGCAGTCATATTAATGAAAAGGGTAAAATAAAGCCGAATGTTAACTATAAAGCAGGAGAGTTTGATTATATTTATGAGACAGATAATTTAGGGAGAATATCTAAATTTGAAACAGACAATTTACAATTGACAAAGAGGGAGGCGAGATTGCCTCATGATCCAAATACGCCAGGTAAAGTAAAAGGAGATCATGCAGGACATTTGGCTGGGGATAGGTTTGGGGGCTCGCCTGAATTGGATAACTTAATTTCACAATCCTTAAATGTTAATTTAAGTCAGTATAAGAAGATTGAAAATCAATGGGCAAAAGCACTTGATAATAAGAAACAGGTTAAAGTTAGTGTTAAAGTTAAATATGATGGTGATAGTTCGAGACCATCTGAATTTAATATACAATATGAAATAGACGGAAAGTATTCTGAACGTGATATTTTGAATTAGGAAGGAGATTCTTATTGATGAGTAAGGTATTTGAAGACTATTTTAGTGAGATACAAACAGATATGGTATCAATTTGCTTAGAGTATGTAGAAGAAAGGGCTGAAAAAATATATATTTATTGTTCTTTTGAAGAAGGAATTGTATCAAGTGATTATTTTTATAATATTAATGGTAAGATAGTAGAACGTCACAAATTAAATGATATGTTATCTAGTGGAGAAAATAACTATGATGTATCTGTTCAAAGGCAGAGTGGCGTTGTTAAAATTTTGAATATGGATATAAAAAGTGTAATAAAGTTATGCAAGGAATATAATAGGGAAATGCCAACAGAAATGAAATTAATATATAATATAGAAGAAAATAGCCTGAAAGCAGAATATAAATACGAACTAGTTTATTCTGATGACCCTGTTAAGACAGCGGATGATGTTGCAATGGCATGGTTCGAGGAAATAAGTAAAGATAATAGTTGGAGTTAATAACCAGTATTACATGGGAATTGGTAGTTTGAAAAATTTTTCTCCTACACTGAATCTTAGATTTTCGAATAACTTGAATTAAATATGTATATGAGGCTCTGGTATTAGTATGGATGCCTTTTATATTCAGATTGCCGACAATTAATTATATATAAAACGCCACAGTGAAAATAATTTGCTGTGGCGTTTTTCCTTTGTCTTAAATCATTCGTGTTATGAGATTAGTAGCTGATTTATTTGTCCGAAGGGCACGAATGAACACAAATGTTTGGAACCAGAACTTTCGCCCTCGACTTGGCATGGTAGACATGCCACTGATTTTCAAGCTATTCGTGAAGGGGGAATTCACACAGCTTATTTGGAGATTGCAGGTGCTCAATTCGCGAACGTATATAGTGCAATTGC
>NZ_JADPRZ010000110.1 GCF_017347095.1 Sporosarcina sp. E16_8
GTAACTACTTAGGTACATGAATTGTTTCAAAAATTTCTATATGGGTATCTGTCTAGTAAACTCATTTTATTAATATATAGGTTGGACTAAAGTATTTCATCGACAACACTCGGCTTTTGGGGATGCCTCCCGCGATAAGCCTGACAGAAAACCGCTGTCAGTCTCATCGCTTCGGCTACCCCAGTAGACGCCTTCGCTGGAGATTACGTGAAAATTATAAGTTCATCATAGACAGAAAGGAGCAAATCTCAATGAAATACACAGCCAAACAAATCGAAGAGATTAGTCATGGAGAACCGACTGAAATTGCGTCGTTTATCACGAATCTTCTACTCTATATTGAAAAGTTGGAAATACAAATTGATCAACAGAAAATCCATATTGTTAAACTAGAAACACGTGTAAAAGAACTGGAACGACAAGTGGGGTTAACAAGTACCAACAGTAGTAAACCGCCTTCCAGTGATGGTTTGCGCAAGCCTAAAAGTCTGCGGAAATCGGGAGGTAAGATTGGCGCCCCAAAGGGTCATGACGGCTATACCCTCAAACCAACCGACCAGCCAGATGAAATTGAATGGCATAAGGTCGAAGTCTGCTCGCACTGTGAAACTTCTCTTGCAGATTTACCATCGGAAGGGTATATCCGTCGACAAGTATTTGATTTACCGATTCCCCGCGTCGTGGTTACAGAGCACCGGATTGAAAAGAAGTGCTGCCCGAACTGTGGTACCCAACAAAATGCACCTTCCCCCGAAAACGTGAAAGCACCGGTCCAATATGGAGACAACTGGATTGCCTGGTGCGCCTATTTACATACATACCACCATCTTCCGTTTGAACGCATCTGTCAGTTATTTCATGACATGACTGGGTATCGCCCCAGTGAAGCCACCCTTCTGCACCGTTTAGCCTCTATTTCCACTAAAATCGATCCCCATACTGCATACATACGAGAAGAACTATTGAAAAGTGCCGTCGTCCATGCGGACGAAACTGGGATGCGCATAGAGGATAAAACGCAATGGTTACATACCGTTAGCAGTTCTGACTGGACGCTTTATCATGTCCATGAAAAACGCGGGAAAATTGCCATCGAGAAGCACGATGTTTTACCCCAGTATCAGGGAATTCTTGTCCATGACTGTTGGGCTTCCTACTTTACCACCGACTATTCATTCGATCATGCCCTATGCGGCGCTCACCTTCTTCGCGAGTGCCAGGGTATCATCGACTATGATGGCCATCGATGGGCCGCAGATATGAAAGAACTTTTACAGGAAGCCTGTCACCACAAGAAAAAGTGGAGACTAGAGGATATACCGATAAAAGAAGCGGACGCCCTTGAATGGGAAGAGCGCTACGACCGTATTCTCGAGCGCGGTGAAAAAGAATGGGCGACTAATCCTATACCGGATGCCCCACTCAAACGTGGAAGAATAAAAAAGAGCAAAGCCGCTAATCTAGCTGCACGCTTCCAGCTCCATAAAACCGCTATATTGCGGTTTATTTGGGATGCACGCGTGCCTTTCGATAACAGTCAGGCAGAACGGGACATCCGAATGATGAAAGTGAAACAGAAAGTATCAGGCCACTTCCGTACAAATGAAGGGGCTAAACAATTTGCCCAAATCCGCGGATTTATTTCCACGCTTCGCAAACAAGATCGTGATATTCTTTCCTCGCTCGTCTCTGTTGTCCGTGGAGAATTCTCCTTCAAATAGGATCTATGTAGGTTAAACAAGTGATTCTATCTACTCTCCAGCGAAGGCGCCTAACTGGGGTAGCCGAAGTGATAAGACTGATAGTGGTTTTCTATCAGGCTTATCACGGGAGGCATCCCCAAGCGCCAAGCGTTGTTGGTAGAATTTTTTACATCAACATAGATACCTAAGTAGTTACGTTT
>NZ_JADPRZ010000111.1 GCF_017347095.1 Sporosarcina sp. E16_8
TACCCACTAGCGTTGCATAGAATCCAGTATAAACATTCTTTTTCATTTTTTACCACTCTCTTCCGGTTTTAAAAATAAAAAAAGGAACAGGTCCGTAAAGACTAATCAGTTCCCTTTTTTTGTCATATCTTTATTGTTGTTTCATCTGCATCTTTTTTCCCTTTTCTTTTCGCTTCATTTCTTTTTCTTTGTCGGTAAAATGCTTTCTTGTTTTTGGGCTAACAATGGCGAAATATTCTCCATAGCGTATGGCTATAGGTTCTGTTATAGGTACTTTTTGCCGTCCCTTGCTCTTTCTTGACTTCCGATTGAAGTCCTTCAATAGCGCATTTATCGATGAGAAAAGGAATTGCTGCACCGTGCTTAAGAATGTCCAACTGTTTTTGGTCGGTTTATGAATAAGTCGCATGATCTCAGCCAATGCGCAGGTAATCAATGCAATGTACATTTGATTCCAAATACCGACAGGAGAGTGGCTGAATAAATGGCTGACCTTGACGTGCTGTTTAAGCCATTTAAAAAATAGCTCAACATACCAGCGATTTTTATAAGCCTCTAGAATCTCTTCTTCACTCAAATCCAGCCGATTTGTAATCAAGTGAAAGGGTATTCCATTGTCGTCAATGAATTCGATATATCGAACAGGTTCTTCTCGCGTTAGTATTGAAACCAATTCGTTCTTCGTAACTTTAGGATGTGTAGGTTCGTAAGACTTCAACGTTTCCATCCTAAAGGTCTTTCTTATACGAACGAGAAATTGTACATTTCTTTCAATCCATCCACCCATTTTTGTTTTATGGGCATACCCACGATCCATAACGTACAGGGCGCCATCAGCATCAATGATGTGATTAACAGCGTCAGAGTCGGCTACATTGCCGGTTGATGGAATCATCTTTTCAGGAAATATACTATTCGCAGATGCAACAACAATACGTACATGCAACTTGATTCCGCAGGAATCTTTAGAGATTGCAGTCCAATTCAATGCATTCTTTGGCAATTTAACATAAGTTCCATCAATTATTCGAAGGGGGCCAACATTGGCATTCAGTCCCTTGGCGTTACCTTGCAGTCTCCAATAATGTTGGGCTAATCGACTAAGTAAATCTGCCAAATCAGCAGTATTTAAATCAATTAAACGCCGGCTAATTTGAGAATGACTGATAGATTTTACCCCGATCTCTTTCTGAAACTCTTTTTTTGACCGGATACCGGTATCAATTATCCTAAGGCTATCCCACTTGCAAAGACTTGCCATAATAAATATTTTCACGACTGAAAAGTCGGTTAGCTTCTTCGCATCGTAGTTCATAAGTGGACACGCTAAAATGTTGGTTGGTAAATTAGATAAGTATTGACGAAAGACTAAATTTCGGTTTACACTGGTCATGGTTGAGCTCCTTTTTGATAGTGTAGGGAACTGATTTAGTCGTCGTTTCCTTATCTACATTAGGAGCTTTTTTGTGTTTTCGCAAGTTATTAATCTATTGAACTCATTTCTTTATTTAGGGAATATTACATTTTTTTACTGCTATGCAACGCTAGTGGTGGTCGACCCCCTTAAAACGGACAAAATAGGGTATAGAATATACAAAGCCTTATTATTCTATTTAAAGGAGAGGTTATTATGTATATCCGGAAAAAGTT
>NZ_JADPRZ010000112.1 GCF_017347095.1 Sporosarcina sp. E16_8
TAGGCGTGATGGGGATGAACCTAGCGCTAAACATCGAAAGCAAGGGCTATTCGGTAGCTGTCTATGATTATTGGACAGATCGAACAGATGCATTCTCGAACAATGAAGCGAAAGATAAATATATTCATGGTAGCTACAGCATTGAAGATTTAGTGGCTTCGCTTGAAGTTCCACGTAAGATCTTATTAATGGTTAAGGCCGGGGAAACAACAGATACGGTGATTCAGTCACTTATTCCTCATCTTCAACGAGGTGATATTCTTATCGATGGAGGAAATACATTCTTTAAAGATACGAATAGACGTACAGCAACCTTAAAAGAATCAGGTATACATTTCATTGGTGCAGGTGTTTCAGGTGGAGAAGAAGGAGCTCGTAACGGCCCATCGATTATGCCTGGAGGATCAAAAGAAGCTTACGAACAAGTTAAACCCATTCTTGATGCTATTTCGGCAAAAGTTGATGGCATTCCCTGCAGTGCATACATGGGCCTTGATGGAGCAGGACATTATGTGAAAATGGTTCATAATGGCATTGAATATGGCGATATGCAACTGATTTCCGAAGCCTATTTCATCATGAAACATGCACTTGGTCTTGAAGCGCAGGAGCTGCATGAAATATTTTCAGAATGGAACAAGGGGGAGCTCGATAGCTACCTCATTGAAATCACCGCAGATATTTTCACCAAGCTAGATGAAGAAACTGGTAAACCGCTCATTGATCAAATTTTAGATGTAGCCGGGCAAAAAGGCACAGGTAAATGGACAAGTCAAAATGCGTTAGACTTAGGCGTGTCCCTTCCAATCGTCACAGAGTCCGTATTTGCACGATTTATTTCTTCTATTAAAGAAGAGCGAATTGCAGCAAGTAAACTACTAAAAGGCCCTGAACTGAAAAAGTATGCAGGTGATCCAAATGATTTGATCGAAGCGATTCGCAAAGCTTTATATATGAGCAAAATTTGTTCGTATGCTCAAGGTTTTGCGCAAATGCGTGCAGCATCCGAGGAATATGATTGGGAAATTCCTTACGGAGAAGTAGCAATGATTTTCCGCGGCGGTTGTATCATTCGTGCCCAGTTCTTACAGAATATCAAAGACGCATTTGACACGAATAGTGACTTACCAAACCTATTAGTCGATCCGTACTTCAAAGAAATAGTGGGAGACTATCAGAATTCACTTCGCGAGGTATTAGCTGTAGCCATTCAACTTGGTATTCCAGTTCCTGCTTTCTCAAGTGCATTAGCTTATTATGATAGTTATCGTACTGAAACATTGCCAGCCAATCTTATCCAAGCTCAACGCGATTATTTTGGTGCACATACCTATGAACGTCTTGATAAAGAAGGACATTTCCACACTGAATGGTCAATAACAAAAGCGCAAGCGCCTGGTCAGGACCGACAAAATAAGGAACACAGCCAAAGTACGCCGCGTCCTGCGGCAATGTCTGTGTGACCCACATCCTGTGGGCCTCCGAGCCCCTAGGCGCTGAAGTCTAGACGTGAAATAGCTTATTTTGCAGGCTTTCCATAGTACCAGATTTTATAGTTTCCAAAGCAATAAATCGAGTAGGAGGGAGTGATTAACTCCCGACCTCTCACACCACCGTACGTACCGTTCGGTATACGGCGGTTCAATTAA
>NZ_JADPRZ010000113.1 GCF_017347095.1 Sporosarcina sp. E16_8
GTCCAACGAAATGCCGCGGGTGTCCAACCAATTTTGAGAAGTGTCCAACCAACGAAGGAGTGTCCAACAAAACCTTCGGAGTTTCCAACCAAACCTTCGGGGTGTCCAACCAACTCAGAAAAGCCTCCAACGAAATGCCGCGAGTGTCCAACCAGTTTTGAGAAGTGTCCAACGAACGAAGGGGTGTCCAACCAAATCTTCGGGGTGTCCAACCAACTTAGAAAAGCATCCAACCAAATGCCGCGAGTGTCCAACCAATTTTGAAAAGTGTCCAACGAAACCTTCGGAGTGTCCAACCAACTCAAAAAAGCGTCCAACGAAATGCCGCGGGTGTCCAACCAATTTTGAGAAGTGTCCAACCAACGAAGGAGTGTCCAACCAAACCTTCGGGGTGTCCAACCAACTCAGAAAAGCGTCCAACGAATTGCTGCGAGCGTACAACCAATCCCACGAAGCCTCCAACCATTCTCGCAAAGCATTCAATCTAAGCTTCAAATTGTCCTTTTACCTAGATTGTGAGGTATTCTAAATAATATGACTATAGGTAAGGGAGGCTTTTTTTATGAAATATACACAAATTAAACACACGGATCTAAACGTATCCAACATCATAATGGGGAATATGCGTTTGACACAGCTTTCATTAACAGAAATAGAGCAGTTAATCCGTACAGCACTTGATGAAGGGATTAACTTCTTTGATCATGCAGATATTTATGGTCAAGGGCGTTGTGAAGAATTATTTGCCGAGGCGATTCAAATGAATCCAAGCATCCGTGAAAAAATGATTTTGCAAAGTAAGTGTGGCATCAAAGGCCAAGAAAACTACTTTGATTTTTCCAAAGAACATATCCTCGACTCAGTTGACGGTATTTTAAAGCGTTTAAACACGGATTACTTGGACCTGTTACTCCTTCACCGTCCAGATCCACTAATGGAGCCCGCTGAAGTAGCCGAGGCATTTGAAAAGTTGCATAGCAGCGGAAAAGTAAAACACTTTGGGGTGTCGAACCATAACCCCGCACAGATTGAACTGCTGCAAAAATACACACCACATAAATTAGTAGTCAACCAAATTCAGTTTAGTATTGCACATACACCGCTGATTGACGCGGGAATTGCGTTAAATATGAATATAGATCAAGCCATCAATCGTGATAGCAGTATACTAGAATACAGTCGTTTGAATGATATCACGCTACAAGCATGGTCGCCATTTCAAAATGGGTTCTTCGCGGGCCCATTCCTTGGCGATTTAGAGAATTTTTTAGAGTTGAATAAAGTGATTGACGAAATTGCTTCCAATTATGACGTAACAAACACGGCAATCGCAACCGCCTGGATTAGCCGTCATCCAGCTAACATCCAAGTTGTACTCGGAACAACGAATCCTCAGCGATTAAAAGACGCATGTAAGAGCACAGCTATTACGTTAACAAGAAAAGAATGGTACGACATTTATAAAGCTGCTGGAAATATCGTCCCGTAACAACACCATTATCAATTAAAACCTCCTGACCGGATTATCGGTCAGGAGGTTTTTCTGGTTTGAACCGATCATATCCCATGGCAAGCGATCATATGTCCATTCCACCGATCATATCCCATGGCAAGCGATCATATGTCCATTCC
>NZ_JADPRZ010000114.1 GCF_017347095.1 Sporosarcina sp. E16_8
TACCGCTCTTTTCAATTCGGATTTTCTCTTTCATCGGATTCAACGCGACTGATTCATGTGGACGCCAGTTGCGTGTTGATCCTGCCCATCGTTCTGGATGTTTTTGTTTTGCGAGCTTGTATACTTCATGACGTTTTTTTAGTACGTCAATATGTACACCTGTGTGACGTTGTTCCGGAGTAACGAAATTTATCCCACTATGCTGATGATCATGCGTATGCCAATGAACGAACCTTGCGGTCCATTCCCGAGCTTTTTCGGCTGACTCGAATCCGTTGAATGGGAACTCTGGCCGATATTTCAGAGTCCGGAATATTGCTTCTGAATACGGGTTGTCGTTACTCACCCGTGGTCTAGAATAAGAGCTTTGGATGCCCAATGTTTCAAGTAGCGTTTGAAATGTCGCTGCCTTCATCGGGCTGCCATTATCAGAGTGTAGGACGAGCGGAGCCCCATGTATTTTTTCACTTACAATGGTTTTCTTTATTAATTCTTCAGCGTGAGCAGCGTCTTCTGTTTCCCAAACTTCCCATCCGACAATCTTTCTACTAAATAAATCGATGATTAAATAAAGCTTATAATAAAGACCTTTAACAGGCCCTTTCAACCACGTAATATCCCAGGTCCATACTTGATTTGGGGCTGTAGCTAAATAGCTTTCGGGTAATTTCATTTCCGGTCTTTTACTTCGTCCGCGATGTTGCTGCATATGCTCTTCACGTAAGATACGGTACATCGTTGATTCAGAAGCGATGTAGATGGATTGGTCTGCCAGCTTCGGTACGATTTGTGAAGGGGGTAAGTCAACAAACTCTTCTTTTTTGACGACATTCAATACATCTTGCCTTTCTTGTTTTGTAAGCTTATTCTTTGGTTCAGGACGTAGTGCATAGGGACGTTGATCTTCCTTTACGTCACCATGAGATACCCAGCGTTCATACGTACGTACACTAATATTCAGCTCTGTACACGCGCGTGCTAATCGGGCACCGTCGTGATTAGCTTCCTGAATTAGTTCCACCGCGAGCTTGCGATCTGACGGGGAAATCATTCGTCCTCTAGATCCCCCCAGATCGCTCCGGCCTTTTTTCTTAATAGTAGTAGCGCTGCTGCTTCTGCCAACGCCTTTTCTTTTTTGCGCAAATCTTTTTCAATCTCGGAGGTACGCTTCTTCTCTTCTTTCAACTCTTGGGAAAGTCGTTTGGTTTGATTAATTTCACCAGTATTTGCGCTTAGGCAGACGGAACGCCATGCATCGATTTGTTCTTTATATAAACCTTTTTTCCGGCAGTATTCTGCTAGATCTGCTTGGTTCATCGCGTATGATTCCAGCACAACTAAGAACTTATCTTCACTACTCCAGCGCTCAGAAGCCTGTCCATTTCCAGGAGTTGCATTTCCGTCAATACGTGCTTTGTTTCTCCATTTATATAGGGATTGCGCTGAGATCCCAAGGTCATCACTAATACTTTTAACAGATTCGTTATTTGGGGGCATCATTCTAACGAGGACAGCGTCCTTCATTTCCTGCGTATATCTAATTGTAATTTCGTTCTTCATGTCGCACGACCTCCATCTATTATTTAAAGTATAACAGGAGAGTACCCTACGACAA
>NZ_JADPRZ010000115.1 GCF_017347095.1 Sporosarcina sp. E16_8
TTCAATAGGAGAGTGTAAAATATCTTGTGTAAATGAATAAATGCAAAAAGGAAGACCTTTTCTTGGTAGAATTAAGTCACCACAACCAATCCTAGAAAAGAGGCCTTCCCTATGACCCAGTTTACAACAGATATTGTTCAAGCACTAGTACAAAAACAAGATATTACCGAGGTTTTTCGTTCACATTTAGAAACAGCTGTAAATACCTTACTAACTACGGAGCTGACAGCGTTTTTAGATTATGAAAAATATGACCGTATTGGCTTTAACTCAGGGAATTCACGTAATGGTTCATATGACCGAACGCTGCACACTGAATATGGTGACCTTCAGGTCACGATTCCCCGTGATCGCAACGGTGAGTTTAAACAACAGACTGTCGCGCCTTATAAGCGATCAAACGATACGCTCGAATCATTTGTCATCCACATGTTTCAAAAAGGCGTGACTATGTCAGAAATCGCTGATTTAATCGAGAAAATGTATGGCCATCATTACACACGTCAAACTATATCTAATATGACACAAGTAGTGGGTGAACAGGTAGAAGCCTTTAATAAAAGGAAACTCAGTACGCGCTATGCATGTGTTTATTTAGACGCAACCTATATTTCCGTTCGACGTGAAACGGTTTCGAAAGAAGCTGTTTATATAGCTGTCGGCATTCGTGAAGATGGCTCAAAAGAAGTGATTGCTTACACAATCGCTCCAACAGAATCAGCCTTCAATTGGAAAGAGCTCCTCCTAGAAATAAAAGAACGTGGAGTAGAAGAAGTCCTTCTCTTCCTCTCAGATGGCCTAACAGGCATGGTGGACACAATTACAAGTGCATTTCCTAAAGCTCAATTCCAAACATGCCTAGTGCATGTGGCACGTACTATTTCTCATAAAGTACGTGTTGAAGATCGAGCTGAGATTTGTGAGGATTTCAAAACGGTTTACCGAGCTGATGATCAGGAAGCTGGCCAAGTCGCACTAGATAACTTCTGTTCAAAATGGAATAAGTCGTACCCGAAGGTTACGAAATCACTCGCTACAAATGACCATCTACTTACTTTCTACAGTTTTCCTAAATCAATTTGGCGCAGCATATACTCAACGAATTTAATCGAGTCTTTCAACAAGCAAATCAAGAAATATACAAAGCGAAAAGAGCAGTTTCCGAATGAAGAATCACTTGAACGCTTCCTCGTTTCCCAGTTCGAAGATTATAACCAACGTTTCATCACACGATGCCACATTGGTTTCGATCAAGCACGTGCAGAGCTGTCTAATATGTTTGAAGCAAAAGAATAATAGTTAGTCTGCTTAACACAAAATTTGGTTTAGAAGAAAAGATATCCTTAATATTAAGAGCAAATAAGTGCTACTCGTAAGTTATAAAAAAGCAATAAGTGTATTCACAATGAAAAGGTTGGATTGTCATTTACACATAAATATTGACACTCCCTTCCAATGACAGCGCTAA
>NZ_JADPRZ010000116.1 GCF_017347095.1 Sporosarcina sp. E16_8
GGATGGCCTTTACTCAAATTTCAGGTACCTGTGGTTTGCCCCCTATATATCGGACGCAGTTTAATACTAGCTTTGAGATAACAAATGCGCTTCCAAGAAGGCTTTAGGTGTCTTATACCCTAAACGTTTTTGGCTTCTCTCATCGTTAAAGTAGTTGCCGAAGGCCAATAAGTCGATTTTAGCTTGTGCATAATTATTCAAAGGATAATGAAAATCAAATTCGGTTTTGAAGTGAGAAAAGATACTTTCAATGACCGCGTTGTCCCAACAGTTTGCTTTTCTCGACATACTTGGCGTAAAGCCAAGTTCCTTTGATTTATTATAGTGCTGAAGTGATGTAAATACACTTCCTTGATCGGTATGGAAGAGAATACCTTTCATCGATTGAAGATTACGTTTCTTCATTGCCATATTAATGGTGGCTTCCACTAGCTCATAAATCGGTCTGGAACCAACAGCCAGCGCAATTAGTTCTCGATTGAACAAATCAACAATAGCTGAAATGAACAGTTTTGCGCCCTCTGCTTTGATTTCGGAGAGGTCCATAACCCATTTTAGATTCGGAGAATCTACATCAAAATTTCGATTTAATATATTTGGATAAACATGGCCAACAAGGTTTGTTCTTGCTTCTCTAGTGATTCTTGCCTTTCTTATCTTAGAAGCTAAATTCAATTCATGCATTAATCTGGCCACGCGTTTATGGTTTATAATGTGGCCTCTTTCTTTAAGTTCTCCTGCAATATGTTTACAACCATAAGTACCTTTGCTCTTATTATACGTTCGTTTTATAGCTTTAATATCTCGGAGATCGCGTTCTGATGGTCCTTGTTGTGGGCGCTTCATGTAATCATAATACCCACTTTTTGATACACCAAGTGTCTTGCAAAGTCTTTCAACCGAATATTCCTTTCTCAAAGAAGTTATGGCATCATATGACTTTTGTTTTCGTTCTCCTTGAGAAAGGCCTGGAACTTTTTTAGAATTTCAATCTCCTCTTGTTGTTGATAGTATTTCGTCTCAAAGCAACGTAGGCGTTCTAATTCAATCCTATCATCTGTTAGTAAGTGTGGGTTTTTCGATTGAAGACCAGCCTCACCGTGCTGTTCAAAGGTTTTGACCCAATTAATTACTGAACTTACACTGAAGCCAATTTCTTCGGCAACAAGCCTTTTGTTTCGGTTGAACTCTATCACTTGTGTAACCGCATATAATTTTGTTTCAAATGGCGATCGACGCTTTTTTAACTTTTTCCGGATATACATAATAACCTCTCCTTTAAATAGAATAATAAGGCTTTGTATATTCTATACCCTATTTTGTCCGTTTTAAGGGGGTCGACCACCACTAGCGT
>NZ_JADPRZ010000117.1 GCF_017347095.1 Sporosarcina sp. E16_8
GAACCAATCTATAAATATAGGGGTACGGTTACGAAACCAGCTTCAGATAATCGCGTATATCGCTATCAAGGTAATGTAACAAAACCTGCGACAGATACTAGGACGTATGAGGATCGTTTCCAATATGAAATTTCACTTGATTATGAAAGGGTTGTACCTGTTCAAAAATGGACAAAAGGGAATCAGATTGTTGAGTTTTTCAAAAATGCAGGGGTGGAATTAAATGGAACCACGTTTACAGTAAGCGAAAATGACACATACACCGTTTATGCAGAAGATACGGCGGGTAATGAATCTATCGAAACAATAAATATAAGTAATATAGATAAAAAACCTATAACACCAATACTTTCTGCATCACCGATAACACCCACCAATGAAAACGTTACTGTTGAAATAAAGTACTCTGATAATTCCGTTGTAAAGAAATATCGAATTGATTCAGGAGTATGGACGGATTATACAGTACCAATTTCTATAATAAAGAACGGAACGGTTGAAGCTAAGGGGCAAAATTCTGAAGGGGAATGGTCAGAAATTGGTTCAATTTCACTAAATAATATAGATAAAACCGCCCCTGACATATCTTTATCAGCAAGCCCTACCACGCTTACAGCTACAGATGTAACAATTACAGCGGATATTCGAGACCTTGACAATGAGTTGTTCAAGACACCCGAAAGCACTAGCACCATACAAACACACACGTTTTCAATCCCTGGATTAAAAATGTTAAATGGGGCTAAGGCTAATACCGGTAACGCCGAAATTGTTAATGTAGACGGAGAAAAGGTTACTGTGAAAGTTTCAGGAGGTAACCCGTCACGGAAAGTAGAAACGGGTGGGAGTTATACACCTGAAGATACTAAGTATGTTGAAGGACAAACATCAAGTAGTTATAACTCAGGTGGCTATGTAGGTAATCTTTTACAATATGTATATAGTGGTAGTTATACTCCTAGTCATTCTATAGAAGTAACCGGTCAATCGTCTAGTTACTATAATTCCGGTGGGTATAGCGGAACTTTAAGTCAATACTATTATGGGCCAGGACCATCTTCATTAAGGTTAATATCAAGCAATCATGGGTATGGACAAGACCATTCAGGAATGTCAGGTAATGGGCAATATTTTTATGAATGTAATCCAAGTAATGGTAATCCCCAAGGTGGGTGGTTTTGTAAGTTGTACGAAGTAATTCCAGGAGAACCAATCTATAAATATAGGGGTACGGTTACGAAACCAGCTTCAGATAATCGCGTATATCGCTATCAAGGTAATGTAACAAAACCTGCGACAGATACTAGGACGTATGAGGATCGTTTCCAA
>NZ_JADPRZ010000118.1 GCF_017347095.1 Sporosarcina sp. E16_8
TTTTTTCCCCATCTCAATCCCCCCAGTTTGAATCCGAAATAATCGCCAACAGAATAGTAGTTCATTTAATGAAGTTTAATAGGTTGAAAAGGTAGATTACACTAACAGGTATTAACAATATATTATTAAACCCAAGCACCAATGCAAATTGAACGGATTGCGTCGCTTTATATCTGTAATACCAAACACATTATACTTATATTCGGATCTTAGATGGGGATATGAAAGTGATATTCAATTGAAAGGCGATGGCCGGGTGGCACTTGGTCCGATGCTACGTGAATATAACATTAGTGAAGCTATGCATGCGCTTGGTATTCCTACCACACGTAATCTAGCAGTGGTGACAACAGGTGAATCCATCATCCGTGAAACCGACCTTTCCGGTGCTATTATAACTTGAGTGGCCGCGAGTCATCTGCGCTTTGAAACTTTTCAATACGATGCAAAATGGGGAACGGATGAGGAGCTTCGGGCTCTGGCTGACAAGACACCCCAACGTCATTTTCCTGATGTTGGAGATGGTGACAGTCGCTATCTTGCGCTTCTTCAGGGTGTGATAAAGTTTGAGTGACAGGCACTTCATTATATGTAATATAAAACACCGGAAATCCATCGACTAAACCTCGGAGGGCTTTCGGTGTTATTTTGTGTGTGAATCAAGATATTTGATTCGTTTCTAAACGCAACATTTAAATTCAGGTATTAGTTTTTAAATTGTTTGACTTGCCAATTACAGAATAATTAACTCTTTTTGAGATTTTGTAATAATTTCGATTCCACTTTTTTTACGATACTCTCATCATCAATACGCACCCGACCAAGATCAGGTATGTGGAATCGATTCAATTAATTGAATTTTATTTAGAGCAGTAGTCAGATAATAGCCCGTCCCTTCAACTATTACTTGAATAGGATAATACGGAAGGGGTGGAAAATTGAATTATTATGACTACAATATTAATAAATGTAATAAATGTAATAAGTGTGATGATAGAAAAAAATGTTGTAACTGCATGTGTGGATGTACTGGAGCTACAGGAATTACCGGAGCAACCGGAGCAACTGGAGTAACCGGAGCAACTGGAGTAACCGGAGCAACCGGAGCAACTGGAGTAACCGGAGCAACCGGAGCAACTGGAGTAACTGGAGCAACTGGTGAAACTGGAGCAACTGGTGAAACTGGAGCAACCGGAGCAACAGGCGATACTGGGGCAACCGGAGCAAC
>NZ_JADPRZ010000119.1 GCF_017347095.1 Sporosarcina sp. E16_8
TGCAGAAAGTATTGGTGTTATAGGTTTTTTATCTATATTACTTATATTTATTGTTTCGATAGATTCATTACCCGCCGCATCTTCTGCATAAACGGTGTATGTGTCATTTTCGCTTACTGTAAACGTAGTTCCATTTAATTCCTTCCCTGCATTTTTGAAAAACTCAACAATCTGATTCCCTTGTGTCCATTTTTGAACAAGTATATCCTTTTCATAATCAAGAGAAATTTCGTAGTTAAAATAATCATCATATGTTCTCGTGTCGACAGCTGGTTTCGTGACATTACCTTGATAACGATAAACACGGGTGTCGCTTGTTGGTCTTGTAACGTTTCCTCGATAAGCAGTTACTGTTTTTTGTGTTTTATTCACAACCCCTTTATACCAAGTTGTAGAGGTCATTGAATTCCAATCGTAAAGACAGTCAGAAGGATATATAATACCCTTAAATCCTTCCGGATCTGTATATTCTTCAGCGTGATTAAAACACTGCATACCGGTTAAGTAAAAAGCAACCGTTTTGGTTTCAGGAGGATTAATAGGAATAGTTTCAGTATAAGGTTCCAAATATCCAGTATATCCTTCACTGTTATAATTTGGAGTTGGTTGATTTGTTACCAACTTTGTATGTAATGGCGTGTAACTACCACTTGCTACATACTGTGATAACGTTCCTACATAACCACCAGAGTTATAACTAATCGATGTTTGACCTACAACAAACTTAGTATCTGCAGGTGTATAACTCCCACCCGTTTCTACTTTCCTCGATGGGTTACCTCCAAAAATTTTCGCAGTAACCATTTCTCCGTCCACGCTAACAATTTCAACGTTTCCGGTATTAGCCTTAGCCTCACTTAATAATTTCAATCCAGGGATTGTAAATGTATGAGTTTGAGTGATGCTAGTACTTTCGGGTGTCTTGAACAACTCATTGTCAAGGTCTCGAATATCCGCTGTAATTGTTACATCTGTAGCTGTAAGCGT
>NZ_JADPRZ010000120.1 GCF_017347095.1 Sporosarcina sp. E16_8
CCGAAGATTCTTGTGTGTGTTTCTTTTCGACCAACCGAAGCTGGTTTAGTTAGAAACGTTTTGCTCAAGTGCGTTAGCACTCTCGCTGTATTTCATTGACGTTTTGCTGTTCAGTTTTCAAGGTTCATAAGTGGAGCCTAGCGGGATCGAACCGCTGACCTCCTGCGTGCAAGGCAGGCGCTCTCCCAGCTGAGCTAAGGCCCCATGTAGGAAGGATTATTTAAGTAACAAAAAATACTTATAATGGTAGCTTCTTTAAGCGGTGAAACTGCTTAAAAAGCTTAATGGTCGGGAAGACAGGATTCGAACCTGCGACCCCTTGGTCCCAAACCAAGTGCTCTACCAAGCTGAGCTACGTCCCGAATAAATATAAAGTTTTAAATATAATGGTGCGCCCGGCAGAAGTCGAATCCACAACCTCCTGATCCGTAGTCAGGTGCTCTATCCAATTGAGCTACGAGCGCATATAATAATAATTTTGGTGCCGAGAACCGGAATCGAACCGGTACGGTAGTCACCTACCGCAGGATTTTAAGTCCTGTGCGTCTGCCAGTTCCGCCACCCCGGCATGTAAATGGAGCGGAAGACGGGATTCGAACCCGCGACCCCGACCTTGGCAAGGTCGTATTCTACCACTGAACTACTTCCGCATTATAAGTGCGGGTAAAGGGAGTCGAACCCCCACGCCCGAAGGCACTAGATCCTAAGTCTAGCGCGTCTGCCAGTTCCGCCATACCCGCAATATAAAATTATAACTTAAAAGTCATAAAAAAATGGTGAGCCATGCAGGATTCGAACCTGCGACCCTCTGATTAAAAGTCAGATGCTCTACCAACTGAGCTAATGGCTCGAAAAGTGGTGCCGGAGAAAGGACTTGAACCCTCAACCTACTGATTACAAGTCAGTTGCTCTACCAGTTGAGCTACTCCGGCTAATTA
>NZ_JADPRZ010000121.1 GCF_017347095.1 Sporosarcina sp. E16_8
TATACTATAAGGTTTAGAATAAGCTAACGGCTTAATATAAACCAAATATGTGGCTCAGTAGCTCAGTCGGTAGAGCAAAGGACTGAAAATCCTTGTGTCGGCGGTTCGATTCCGTCCTGAGCCACCATTTTAATATATGTGCCGGAGTAGCTCAACTGGTAGAGCAACTGACTTGTAATCAGTAGGTTGAGGGTTCAAGTCCTTTCTCCGGCACCATTTACACCTATATGGTGGGGTAGCGAAGTGGCTAAACGCGGCGGACTGTAAATCCGCTCCCTACGGGTTCGGCGGTTCGAATCCGCCCCCCACCACCATTTTTTAACATGAATTTTGTGTTAAAAAACTTTCATTTAGGGGCATAGTTTAACGGTAGAATAGAGGTCTCCAACACCTTTGATGTGGGTTCGATTCCTACTGCCCCTGCCATTTTTTTTAGTATAATCTAATATCATGGCGATTGTGGTGAAGTGGTTAACACATCGGATTGTGGTTCCGACACTCGAGGGTTCGATTCCCTTCAGTCGCCCCATTTTTATATTCAATTAAAACAAACTTAGATATCATGGCGATTGTGGTGAAGTGGTTAACACATCGGATTGTGGTTCCGACACTCGAGGGTTCGATTCCCTTCAGTCGCCCCATTTTATCTTTTTGGGGTATAGCCAAGCGGTAAGGCATCGGACTTTGACTCCGTCACTCGTTGGTTCGAATCCAGCTACCCCAGTTTCGCGGAAGTAGTTCAGTGGTAGAATACGACCTTGCCAAGGTCGGGGTCGCGGGTTCGAATCCCGTCTTCCGCTCCATTTTCTACGGCGGCATAGCC
>NZ_JADPRZ010000122.1 GCF_017347095.1 Sporosarcina sp. E16_8
TCCCGTGGTGTAGCGGTTAACATGCCTGCCTGTCACGCAGGAGATCGCCGGTTCGATCCCGGTCGGGACCGCCATTTTTATTAATACTATGAGATTTAGAATAAGTTAACAGCTTAATGTAAATCAAATATGTGGCTCAGTAGCTCAGTCGGTAGAGCAAAGGACTGAAAATCCTTGTGTCGGCGGTTCGATTCCGTCCTGAGCCACCATTATTATGCGAGTGTAGTTTAGTGGTAAAACCTCAGCCTTCCAAGCTGATGATGAGGGTTCGATTCCCTTCACTCGCTCCAAAAAGGGCCTATAGCTCAGCTGGTTAGAGCGCACGCCTGATAAGCGTGAGGTCGGTGGTTCGAGTCCACTTAGGCCCACCATTCCGCAGTAGCTCAGTGGTAGAGCAATCGGCTGTTAACCGATCGGTCGTAGGTTCGAGTCCTACCTGCGGAGCCATTTATATATGGGGAAGTACTCAAGCGGCTCAAGAGGTGCCCCTGCTAAGGGTATAGATCGCGAAAGCGGTGCGAGGGTTCGAATCCCTCCTTCTCCGCCATATATAATTTGGCCCCTTGGTCAAGCGGTTAAGACACCGCCCTTTCACGGCGGTATCACGGGTTCGAATCCCGTAGGGGTCATACATAAAAGTAGCATTACAAGTTCTTAACGAACTTGTAATGCTACTTTTTAATTTGTTTATAAAATTTTTTCTAGTATACTTAAATTAATAGGTTGTACAATAAATGACGTTGGTGAAAGAAAATCCCCATCCCTTTAAAGGGAGATGAGGAGGATCTTCACTAACGTCATTTTTTATAAGTATATTGGATA
>NZ_JADPRZ010000123.1 GCF_017347095.1 Sporosarcina sp. E16_8
CTTGAGTGTCCAACAAAGGCCTGGAGCTTTCCAACGAACTCGGCCAAGTGTCCAACGAAATCCTCGAAGTGTCCAACCAACGGGGAGGTTTCCAACAAACCCTTCGAAGTTTCCAACAAAGGCCTGGAGTTGTCCAACGAACTCGGCGAAGTGTCCAACGGAATCTTCGAATTGTTCAACCAACGGGGAGGTTTCCAACAAACCCTTCGAAGTTTCCAACAAAAGCCCCGAGCTGTCCAACGAACTCGGCGAAGTGTCCAACGAAATCTTCGAATTGTCCAACCAACGGGGAGGTTTCCAACAAACCCTTCGAAGTTTCCAACAAAAGCCCCGAGCTGTCCAACAAGCTCGGCCAAGTGTCCAACGAAATCCTCAAAGTGTCCAACCAACGGGGAGGTTTCCAACAAACCCTTCGAAGTGTCCAACAAAGGCCTGGAGCTTTCCAACGAACTCGGCCAAGTGTCCAACGAAATCCTCAAAGTGTCCAACCAACGGGGAGGTTTCCAACAAACTCTCTGGAGTGTCCAACAAAGGCCTGGAGCTTTCCAACGAACTCGGCCAAGTGTCCAACGAAATCCTCAAAGTGTCCAACCAACGGGGAGGTTTCCAACCAACTCGGGCAAGTTTCCAACAAAAGCCCCGAGCTTTCCAACGAATCCGGCGAAGTGTCCAACGAAATCCTCAAAGTATGCAACCAACGGGGAGGCTTCCAACAAACTCTCTGGAGTGTCCAACAAAAGCCCCGAGCTTTCCAACAAACTCGGCGAAGTGTCCAACGAAATCCTCAAAGTGTCCAACCAACGGGGAGGTTTCCAACCA
>NZ_JADPRZ010000124.1 GCF_017347095.1 Sporosarcina sp. E16_8
TCTCGGCATAAATAATTTTTACTTATATGCGCTCGTAGCTCAATTGGATAGAGCACCTGACTACGGATCAGGAGGTTGTGGATTCGACTTCTGCCGGGCGCACCATTATACTTTTAAATATTATAATTATTCGGGACGTAGCTCAGCTTGGTAGAGCACTTGGTTTGGGACCAAGGGGTCGCAGGTTCGAATCCTGTCTTCCCGACCATTAAGCTTTTTAAGTAGTTTACCGCTTAAATAAGCTACCATTATAAGTAGAATTCTTGCTTAAATAATTACCAGCTATAATGGGGCCTTAGCTCAGCTGGGAGAGCGCCTGCCTTGCACGCAGGAGGTCAGCGGTTCGATCCCGCTAGGCTCCACCAACATACTTATATTAAAGATCCTGGCGGCGTAGCTCAGCTGGCTAGAGCGTACGGTTCATACCCGTGAGGTCGGGGGTTCGAACCCCTCTGCCGCCATCTTAAAGGACCTTTAGCTCAGTTGGTTAGAGCAGACGGCTCATAACCGTCCGGTCGCAGGTTCGAGTCCTGCAAGGTCCACCACTATTATATACACAGCCATGGAGGTATACCCAAGCTCGGCTGAAGGGATCGGTCTTGAAAACCGACAGGGGAGTCAAATCCCGCGGGGGTTCGAATCCCTCTACCTCCTCCATTTTTAACTAGTGGTGAAATTAAATAGTACTTATATTGTTGTCGCGGGGTGGAGAAGTGGTATCTCGTCGGGCTCATAACCCGAAGGTCACAGGTTCAAATCCTGTCCCCGCAACCAAATGGTCCCGTGGTGTAGCGGTTAACATG
>NZ_JADPRZ010000125.1 GCF_017347095.1 Sporosarcina sp. E16_8
ACCCACATGTGGTTCTTTTGCGAGTGCAGCATAGAGTGCTTTCAATTGCTCATCTTCAGAAGTATTCGCCCCTACTAGATTGCCAAGTTCATCACCGGATCCTTGTCCCCCGTTTACGCCGTCCATCCCAGCCGTCCGTTGTGCTAAATCTGTCTGAAGTGTATTTTTCGCCGATAATGCTGCCCATTTATCCATCGGGAAGTCGATGGCCGTCACACCATCTGTGAACAATCCTTCGATATCAGAAATCCATGTTTCCATCGTCTTCAGATCATTCTCTATCGCTATCAAAGCCCTCGTCTGGTTCGCATCAAATTCGTACAAATCGGCAATCGTTTGATCCCGTTTCCTCCGCGCATCTCGAACCCCTTCCTGCACATCACTATCATTCAAATGTGGAAGGGCAACGATATCGGCGACCTGATTCATAATGTCGTTGGCTTCGTCGGTGAGACTGCTTGTCAGTTGTGCTATTTCCGTAAGTCCGGCTTCAACTTCACCTTCAAGGAACGTTTGACGGATGAACCCGTTCATATCTGGCTCCAATGCATCAAGTGCGGAATCCATTTGGGTCAGGACATTTCCGTAATTGCTTTTGAATGTCATGAAAAACTGTAAGAACGGCAGGTGGCACTCCGCATAAAATGAACGGATTGCATCACCACCTTGCCCTTTAAGGGAGTCTTCCATCGCAACGAGTCCTTCGACTGCGGTCTCGATTGCTTTCATTTCATTTTCCAAACGATTTAGCATGGTATTATTCCGCCGCAAGCCATCGTGGAAAGGGCTGACATCTACTACTT
>NZ_JADPRZ010000126.1 GCF_017347095.1 Sporosarcina sp. E16_8
GAGTGCAGCATAGAGTGCTTTCAATTGCTCATCTTCAGAAGTATTCGCCCCTACTAGATTGCCAAGTTCATCACCGGATCCTTGTCCCCCGTTTACGCCGTTCATCCCAGCCGTCCGTTGTGCTAAATCTGTCTGAAGTGTATTTTTCGCCGATAATGCTGCCCATTTATCCATTGGGAAGTCGATGGCCGTCACACCATCTGTGAACAATCCTTCGATATCAGAAATCCATGTTTCCATCGTCTTCAGGTCAATCTCTATCGCTATCAAAGCCCTCGTCTGATTCGCATCAAATTCATACAAATCGGCAATCGTTTGATCCCGTTTCCTTCGTGCATCTCGAACCCCTTCCTGCACATCACTATCATTCAAATGTGGAAGGGCAACGATATCGGCGACCTGATTCATAATGTCGTTCGCTTCGTCGGTGAGACTGCTTGTCAGTCTAGAAATTACCGTAAGTCCTTCTTCAACTTCTCCTTCAAGAAACGTTTGACGGATGAACCCGTTCGCATTCGGTTCAAGTCCATCGAGTGCGGAATCCATTTGGGTGAGGACGTTTACGTAATTGCTTTTGAATGTCATGAAAAACTGTAAGAACGGCAGGTGGCACTCCGCATAAAATGCGCGGATCGCATCTCCACCTTGTCCTTTCAATGAATCTTCCATCGCTACAAGTCCTTCGACTGCGGTCTCGATTGCTTCCATTTCATTTTC
>NZ_JADPRZ010000127.1 GCF_017347095.1 Sporosarcina sp. E16_8
TGGGGATAGCCATGACTTCGGGGAGAGTAGCCATGACTAAGTCGGGGATTGTCCTTACTAACTTAGGTGGCCATGACTTCGCCGGGGATTGCCATGACTTCGGGGAGAGTAGCCATGACTAAGTTGGCGTTTACCCTTACTAACTTAGGTAGCCATGACTACGCTGGGGATTGCCATGACTACGCTGGAGATTGCCATGACTAAGTCGAGGATTGTCCTTACTAACTTAGGTGGCCATGACTTCGCCGGGGATAGCCATGACTACGGAGAGAGTAGCCATGACAAAGTCGGGATTTGCCCTTACTAACTTAGGTCGCCCTGACTACGCTGGGGATTGCCATGACTTCGGAGAGAGTCGCCATGACAAAGTCGGGATTTGCCCTTACTAACTTAGGTCGCCCTGACTTCGGTGGGGATTGCCATGACTTCGGGGAGAGTAGCCATGACTAAGTCGGGGATTGTCCTTACTAACTTAGGTGGCCATGACTTCGCCGGGGATAGCCATGACTACGCTGGGGACGGCCATGACTTCGGGGAGAGTAGCCATGACTAAGTCGAGGATTGTCCTTACTAACTTAGGTCGCCATGACTACGGCGGGGATAGCCATGACTTCGGGGAGAGTAGCCATGACTAAGTTGGAGTTTGCCCTTACTAACTTAGGTGGCCATGACTACGCTGGGGATTGCC
>NZ_JADPRZ010000128.1 GCF_017347095.1 Sporosarcina sp. E16_8
CGGATCAACCGGAGCAACCGGAGCAACTGGAGCAACTGGAGCAACCGGAACAACCGGAACAACAGGCGATACTGGGGCAACTGGTGATACAGGTGCAACCGGAACAACTGGTGAAACTGGAGCAACTGGAGCAACTGGAGCAACTGGAGCAACTGGTGAAACTGGAGCAACCGGTGAAACTGGAGCAACTGGATCAACCGGAACAACCGGAGAAACTGGATCAACTGGAACAACTGGTGAAACTGGAGCAACTGGTGAAACTGGAGCAACCGGTGAAACTGGAGCAACTGGTGAAACTGGAACAACCGGTGAAACTGGAGCAACTGGTGAAACTGGAACAACCGGAACAACCGGAACAACCGGAGCAACTGGAGCAACCGGAACAACTGGAGCAACTGGTGAAACTGGATCAACCGGAACAACAGGCGATACTGGAGCAACCGGTGAAACTGGAGCAACTGGACCAACTGGTGAAACCGGATCAACCGGATCAACCGGATCAACCGGATCAACCGGGACAACTGGAGCAACTGGAGCAACTGGAGCAACTGGTGAAACTGGAGCAACCGGAGCAACCGGAGCAACTGGAGCAACTGGAGCAACTGGTGATACAGGTGCAACCGGAACAACTGGTGAAACTGGAGCAACTGGAGCAACTGGTGAAACTGGAGC
>NZ_JADPRZ010000129.1 GCF_017347095.1 Sporosarcina sp. E16_8
GGTAGACATGCCACTGATTTTCAAGCTATTCGTGAAGGGGGAATTCACACAGCTTATTTGGAGATTGCAGGTGCTCAATTCGCGAACGTATATAGTGCAATTGCAGCAAAAATTGCTTCACTTCAAGCAGAAATTGCCTCCATTCAACAGACTATCGAGTGTCTATTGGCCGAGGAAGCGGCAAGGGAAAGGGAAAAAGTAAAGACTTCCAACTAACAACGGGGGAGATAACTATCATGTCGACCGAAGTGAAAATAGACTATGTAGAAGTTGAAAACCAATTAAGGGAAATGAACAGCAAAACGGAATCACTCATTCCAAAAGCAGAACCACCGATTACGGGAAATACGATGGATGTCGTGACTAAACAGACGAAGTTGTCGATTCAACTGGAACAGCTTTTGATGAACTATCAAACTGTATTAATGGAGAATAGTAAAACAACTACTAGCTCCGTTGAATTCATGCGTGAATCAGACAAAAAAATAGCGACTGTCATGCATAGTACATTATCCGGACCGAAGCAGGCGATGTTATAATGAAAGTAGTAGATGTCAGCCCTTTCCACGATGGCTTGCGGCGGAATAATACCATGCTAAATCGTTTGGAAAATGAAATGAAAGCAATCGAGACCGCAGTCGAAGGACTCGTTGCGATGGAAGAC
>NZ_JADPRZ010000130.1 GCF_017347095.1 Sporosarcina sp. E16_8
GAGTTCGTTGGAAAGCTCCAGGCCTTTGTTGGACACTCAAGAGAGTTTGTTGGAAACCTCCACGTTGGTTGGACACTTTGAGGATTTCGTTGGACACTTGGCCGAGTTTGTTGGAAACCTCCAGGCGTTTGTTGGAAACTCCATAGAGTTGGTTGGAAACCTCCCCGTTGGTTGGACACTTTGAGGATTTCGTTGGACACTTGGCCGAGTTCGTTGGACAGCTCGGGGCTTTTGTTGGACACTCCAGAGAGTTTGTTGGAAACCTCCACGTTGGTTGGACACTTTGAGGATTTCGTTGGACACTTCGCCGGATTCGTTGGACAACTCCAGGCCTTTGTTGGACACTCCAGAGGGTTTGTTGGAAACCTCCACGTTGGTTGGACACTTTGAGGATTTCGTTGGACACTTCGCCGGATTCGTTGGAAAGCTCCAGGCCTTCGTTGGACACTTCGAAGGGTTTGTTGGAAACCTCCCCGTTGGTTGCATACTTTGAGGATTTCGTTGGACACTTCGCCGAGTTCGTTGGACAGCTCGGGGCTTTGGTTGGACACTCCAGAGAGTTTGTTGGAAACCTCCCCGTTGGTTGGACACTTCGAGGATTTCGTTGGACACTTGGCCGAGTTCGTTGGAAAGCTCCAGGCCTTTGTTGGACACTCAAGAGAG
>NZ_JADPRZ010000131.1 GCF_017347095.1 Sporosarcina sp. E16_8
GGCTACCACGAAGACGCGCCTGCGCTGGATGGTCTATGTAAGGAGGCGCATTTCGTTCTCTATAATTGCGGAGGAGATTAATAAAAGACTCATTGTAATAGGTAGATTCAGAAATCCTGCTAATACCGCTTCTGCGCTTTGTGGATGCCTCCCGCGATAAGCCGGAAAGGAGACCGCTTTCAGTCTTATCACTCCGGCTACCACTAAGACGCGCCTGCGCTGGATGGTCCATGTAGAAAGCGCATTTCGTTATCGGGGGGTAGACCTGCAACCTGTAGTGCGTCTTCTCGAATTAAATTTCTATCAAATAGTGATCACATTATAATCTCAGTCTATACATCTCAAAATTACAACTTCCTCAATAATGAACAACCCTAGCGCAGGCGCGGCAAAGGGGTAGCCAAAGCCCTGAGACTGGATGCGAAGCGCCAATCCAGGCTCAGGGCGAGAGGCATCCCCAAAGCGCCAAGCGATCTACAATCCACACCCCGAATCACAACTCTACCTATATTGAACACCCTAGCGTCAAGCGAACTACAATCCACACTCAGAACACAGACACTCACTCAATAATGAACCAACCCTAGCGCAGGCGCGGCAAAGGGG
>NZ_JADPRZ010000132.1 GCF_017347095.1 Sporosarcina sp. E16_8
TCGCGGAAGTAGTTCAGTGGTAGAATACGACCTTGCCAAGGTCGGGGTCGCGGGTTCGAATCCCGTCTTCCGCTCCATTTTCTACGGCGGCATAGCCAAGCGGTAAGGCATGGGTCTGCAACACCCTTACCACCGGTTCGATTCCGGTTGCCGCCTCCAATTTTCTTATGTATCGTTGTTCTTGAAATGAATAGTATTATGCCCGAGTGGTGGAATGGCAGACACGTCGCACTCAAAATGCGATGCCGTAAGGCGTGCCGGTTCAAGTCCGGCCTCGGGTATTAAATGGAAAAAACACAACTTTGGTTGTGTTTTTTTTGTGCTCAATTTCAGCTTTGACCTTACTATGCTACAGTGAATAAAAGAATATTGAGTGGAGGAACCGTTATGCCATTAATTGAACATAAGGAATTCATCGAAGCCTCTGTAGGACGCTGCTTTGATCTTGCGCGAGATGTGCATATTCATACTCTTACAACAGAGAGTACGAAAGAGAAAGGTTCTTTGTCAAATGACGTTGGTGAAGAATAGTAGCTAACCATAACTTAGTTATTGTCGGGCTATCCTGGAAGTCAGTAAAGCTGATTTTTCAGGAT
>NZ_JADPRZ010000133.1 GCF_017347095.1 Sporosarcina sp. E16_8
ACCGGAAAGTGTCCAACCAAACTGTCGAAGTGTCCAACAAACGCGGCGGGGTTTCCAACCAAATCGGCGAAGCCTCCAACCAATCCGGCGAAGTGTCCAACAAACCGGAAAGTGTCCAACCAAACTGTCGAAGTGTCCAACAAACGCGGTGAGGTTTCCAACCAAATCGGCGAAGCCTCCAACCAATCCGGTGAAGTGTGCAACAAACCGGAAAGCGTCCAACCAAACTGTCGAAGTGTCCAACAAATGCGGTGGGGTTTCCAACCAAATCGGCGAAGCCTCCAACCAATCCGGTGAAATGTCCAACAAACTGGAAAGCGTCCAACCAAACTATCGAAGTGTCCAACAAACGTGGTGAGGTTTCCAACCAAACTGTCAGAGTGTCCAACGAATGCGGCGGTGTTTCCAACAAAATCGGCGAAGCCTCCAACCAATCCGGTGAAGTGTCCAACAAACCGGAAAGCGTCCAACCAAACTGTCGAAGTGTCCAACAAACGCGGCGGGGTTTCCAACCAAATCGGCGAAGCCTCCAACCAATCCG
>NZ_JADPRZ010000134.1 GCF_017347095.1 Sporosarcina sp. E16_8
CCAAGTTAGTCATGGGGCTGCCTCGAAGTCATGGCAAACTGAAAGTTAGTCATGGCTCTATCCAAGTTAGTCATGGGGCTGCCTCGAAGTCATGGCAAATCGCAAGTTAGTAATGGCTCATGCCCAGTTAGTCATGGCCGTCCCCCCCAAAAAAACTAACACGTCTCTCCAAATCGCAAGTTAGTAATGGCTCTATCCAAGTTAGTCATGGGGCCGTCGCGAAGTCATGGCAAACCGGAAGTTAGTAATGGCTCTATCCAAGTTAGTCATGGGGCCGCCGCGAAGTCATGGCAAATCGCAAGTTAGTAATGGCTCTATCCAAGTTAGTCATGGGGCTGCCGTGAAGTCATGGCAAATCGCAAGTTAGTAATGGCTCTATCCAAGTTAGTCATGGGGCTGCCGTGAAGTCATGGCAATTCGGAAGTTAGTAATGGCTCTATCCAAGTTAGTCATGGGGCCGCCTCGAAGTCATGGCAAACTGAAAGTTAGTCATGGCTCTATCCAAGTTAGTCATGGGGCTGCCTCGAAGTCATGGCAAA
>NZ_JADPRZ010000135.1 GCF_017347095.1 Sporosarcina sp. E16_8
TTGGACACTTTCGGAACTTGGTTGGACACTTTCATAGTTTCGTTGGAAACTCCCCCGTTCGTTGGACGCTTTCACGGTTTGGTTGCAGACTCACGGGGATTGGTTGGACACTATCCAAACTTGGTTGGACACTTCCATAGTTTCGTTGGAAACTCCCCCGTTCGTTGGACACTTTCCCGGATTGGTTGCAGACTTCTAGGGATTGGTTGGACACTTTCGGAACTTGGTTGGACACTTCCATTGTTTCGTTGGACATTCCCCCGTTCGTTGGACGCTTTCACGGATTGGTTGCAGACTTCCAGGGATTGGTTGGACACTTTCGGGGCTTTGTTGGACACTTTCATAGTTTCGTTGGAAACTCCCCCGTTCGTTGGACACTTTCCCGGATTGGTTGCAGACTTCTAGGGATTGGTTGGACACTTTCGCGGATTAGTTGGACACTTCCATAGTTTTGTTGGACACTCCCCCGTTGGTTGGACACTTTCACGGGTTGGTTGCAGACTCCCAGGGATTGGTTGGACACTTTCGGAGCTTGG
>NZ_JADPRZ010000136.1 GCF_017347095.1 Sporosarcina sp. E16_8
GCTCATTTGCATGTGCTAATCTAGAGAAATTGCTTTCTCTACGTTGATTACTTGATTTGTTGCTATCAATGTCGTTTCATTCAGTTTTCAAAGAACAAAAATACCCCACTTGGAGTATGTGTTGGTGGAGCCTAGCGGGATCGAACCGCTGACCTCCTGCGTGCAAGGCAGGCGCTCTCCCAGCTGAGCTAAGGCCCCTAAATCGAACCATAATTATTTAAGTAATAATACCGCTTAAAAATATTAATGGTGGGCCTAAGTGGACTCGAACCACCGACCTCACGCTTATCAGGCGTGCGCTCTAACCAGCTGAGCTATAGGCCCCTTCAGGGATATATATCTTTGAAAGTTCAATTGGTAACCTCTTTAAGCGAAAGTACCTCTTAAAAAGCTTAATGAACCTTCAAAACTGAACGCAAAACGTCAATGTGTAAACCCGTGGTTTACATTCCGTAATAATCCTTAGAAAGGAGGTGATCCAGCCGCACCTTCCGATACGGCTACCTTGTTACGACTTCACCCCAATC
>NZ_JADPRZ010000137.1 GCF_017347095.1 Sporosarcina sp. E16_8
CCGTATCGGAAGGTGCGGCTGGATCACCTCCTTTCTAAGGATTATTACGGAATGTAAACCACGGGTTTACACATTGATGTTTTGCGTTCAGTTTTGAAGGTTCCTTTGTGAACTTCATATATTCCTGAATGGGCCTATAGCTCAGCTGGTTAGAGCGCACGCCTGATAAGCGTGAGGTCGGTGGTTCGAGTCCACTTAGGCCCACCATTAAGCTTTTTAAACGGTTTTTTCGTTTAAAGAAGCTACAAAGACTTTGAGCGTTATTAATGCTTAAATGATAACCCTATATTTAGGGGCCTTAGCTCAGCTGGGAGAGCGCCTGCCTTGCACGCAGGAGGTCAGCGGTTCGATCCCGCTAGGCTCCACCATTAAGCTTTTTAAACAGCACTACCGTTTAAATAAGCTACCATTAAAATTTGTTCTTTGAAAACTGAATGAAACGACATTGATAGCAACAAATCAAGTAATCAACGTAGAGAAAGCAATTTCTCTAGATTAGCACATGCAAATGAGC
>NZ_JADPRZ010000138.1 GCF_017347095.1 Sporosarcina sp. E16_8
GCGCCTGCGCTGGATGGTCTATGTAAGGAGGCGCATTTCGTTCTCTATAATTGCGGAGGAGATTAATAAAAGACTCATTGTAATGGGTAGATTCAGAAATCCTGCTAATACCGCTTCTGCGCTTTGTGGATGCCTCCCACGATAAGCCGGAAAGGAGACCGCTTTCAGTCTTATCGCTTCGGCTACCACGAAGACGCGCCTGCGCTGGATGGTCTATGTAAGGAGGCGCATTTCGTTATCGGGTATGAGATTGACAACTAGAAGTAGGGTTTTCTTCAAGCAGGAGAATGCAATTAACAACAGTTGCAATACATGGAATGAATCAAAAATCCTGCTAATACCGCTTCTGCGCTTTGTGGATGCCTCCCGCGATAAGCCGGAAAGAAGACCGCTTTCAGTCTTATCGCTTCGGCTACCACGAAGACGCGCCTGCGCTGGATGGTCTATGTAAGGAGGCGCATTTCGTTCTCTATAATTGCGGAGGAGATTAATAAAAGACTCATTGTAA